>CAJQOP010000081.1 GCA_905479945.1 uncultured Glaciecola sp.
CACTTTAGGTGCAATGCCAACACCACAACCTAAAGCAACCATGCTGACCAATGCTTCATGCCCTGAAACGGTGGCGTAAATATTTGGTTTTCCTTGTTGTTTTTTTCGATACCAATATTCAAAACGTTTTCGCGCTGCACCATGCTCGGGCAATATAATCGGTATTTTTGACCAAGGAACGATATTTTCTTGCAGTTGTTGATGAACTCTACAGGCCATTGTTGGCGCGATCACAGCCAAAGGTACATTGGCAATGTGCTGAAAATAAAACATGCGTGACAAACTTTCTGGTTTTACACCAATAGCAAAATCTACAGCTTGCTGCTGAACTTGATCAAAAGCATCAGCTGCATCTCCAGTGGTTAATACTATTTCAACCAGAGGATGTTGGTGTCGAAAACTTTCAAGCAATGCGGGTAAGTGACTGTAAGCCGCTGTTACAGAACAGTATATATGCAGTTTACCTTGCAGTTCTGCCTGCTTTTGATTCAATGATAACTGTAATAACTGCCACTGTTCAATTTGCTGTTCCGCATATTTTTGTAAGAGAAATCCAGCCTCAGTGAGTACAACCGATCGATTATCGCGATGTAGGAGTGAGCATCCCACCTCGTCTTCAAGCCTTTGAACAACACGACTTAACGTAGAAGTACTGACATGATTAGCTTCAGCTGTTTTCCCGAAGTGGAGAGTCTGTGTAAGATGCACAAACATTTTCATCGATTTAAAATCCATCACTCACTCATTTTTTGTTTGTTATCAAAACCTACGTTGCATTTTTTGCAACGCCACCTTGCGAATATATCATTTTAAGCAACGTTAGTCTTGCGCTATGATGCTTCCATCGTCGGAATTACCGACAAGCATATTTAATTTATCGCCTAGTCAGAATACTACTTGACCAAGATGTGGGATAACGAGGAAAGAACATGAGCAACTATTTTAATACTTTAAGTTTACGTGAAAAATTGGGCCAATTAGGCAAGTGTCGTTTTATGCAACGTGATGAATTCAGCGATGGCTGTAACTTCATCAAAGACTGGAACATTGTTATTGTTGGTTGTGGTGCTCAAGGTTTGAACCAAGGTTTAAACATGCGCGACTCTGGTTTAAACATCAGCTACGCGTTACGCCAAGCAGCAATCGATGATAAGCGTGATTCATTTGTAAGAGCGTCATCTAATGGATTTACGGTTGGAACTTACCAAGACTTAATTCCGGGTGCTGACTTAGTTTATAACTTAACACCTGACAAACAGCACTCTAGTGTTGTTGAAGCCGTAATGCCGCTCATGAGAAAAGGCGCAACGCTTGGTTATTCACATGGTTTCAACATTGTCGAAGAAGGCCAAAAAATTCGCTCTGACATAACAGTTGTGATGTGTGCTCCAAAGTGCCCAGGCACTGAAGTAAGAGAAGAATACAAGCGTGGTTTTGGTGTTCCAACCTTAATTGCGGTGCACCCAGAAAACGATCCAGAAAGTAAAGGTTGGGCAAGCGCCAAAGCATTAGCAAGTGCGACAGGTGGTGATCGGGCTGGCGTATTAGAAAGCTCATTCGTAGCTGAAGTGAAATCTGATTTGATGGGTGAACAAACTATCTTATGCGGCATGCAACAAGCTGGCGCGATATTAGCTTTTGATAAAATGGTGGCTGATGGTGTTGACCCAGCATATGCGGGCGCACTGGTTCAATTCGGTTTGGAAGCCATTACTGAAGCACTGAAAATTGGTGGCGTCACCAATATGATGGACCGACTCTCCAATCCTGCAAAAATAGTTACTCATAAATTGTCAGTTGAATTAACTGAATTGATGCGTCCACTATTTGAGAAGCATCAGGACGATATTATTAGCGGTCATTTCTCTACAACCATGATGGAAGATTGGGCAAATGGCGATGCCAACTTACTGAAATGGCGCGAAGAAACGGGTCAATCGGGCTTTGAAAATGCACCTGTATATACCGGTAAAATTTCAGACCAAGAATTCTTCGATAAAGGTATTTTGTTAGTTGCAATGATCAAGGCAGGTGTCGAGCTAGCTTTTGACGTTATGGTTGAAGCCGGTATCTTGCCAGAATCAGCTTATTACGAGTCACTGCACGAGACACCTCTAATTTCTAATACGATCGCCAGAAAGCGTTTGTACGAAATGAACGTGGTTATTTCTGATACCGCTGAATACGGAAACTACTTATTTGCAAATGCGGCGGTACCTCTTTTGCAAGAGAAGCTAATGCCAAGAATCACTGCTGAACATATTGGTGGTGGTCTAGCTGAGCAATCCATGGGCGTGGATAATATGGAACTAGTGAATGTGAACAAAGCAATTCGTTCTCATGGCGTAGAAAGTGTTGGCGAGCAACTTCGCGGATACATGATCGACATGAAAGCAATTGTAGAGACCGTTTAAGTAACCTTAGTATTGCCAAATCTTTCAGTTTTGTTGGCAATACTATTCATAAGCTTAAACCATGCACGACATTGGTTCCATACCTTTTTCTGTCGTTAGGTGCTGTTCCTAAGCTCCTTTTGCCCGGCCTTATGGTCGGGCTTTTTCTTTCTTAGCATATTGCACAGCAAAGAAAGACAATACTGAAAACAAAAGAAATCCAAACGCAATGGGCGTTAAGTCAGTTGTTAGGAAGCTGCTGATAGCGGTTGCTATCGGCACGGCTAGCAGGCTGGTAAATGAGCCGATGAAGGCTGCCCCTAAGCCTGCGATATGTCCAACTGGTAACATAGCAAGTGCGTTTAAATTCCCAAACAACATGCCAATAAAAAAGAAACCAAAAAACATCGTAGTAATAAATAGCCACAATGGCGGAATGCCATCAAAATAAAGCGTTATTGCGGTTAATACTACGCCAAATATCATTGAGAAAAATAAGGCTTTGTCGCAAATCGCTTGCATGCCCCACTTCATTACCATTATACCATTCACTAATGATGCTAAACCAATTGCAAATGCCAAGGTTGCAAACACCAGAGGGAACCATTCTCCGGTATCATATATTTCCTGAAAGATGGTTTGAGAGCCGCTCAAATAGGCTAGGAATGCGCCAAAAATAAATCCCATAGCGATAGAGTAACCCATTACTCGTGGCTCTTTTAATAGCCATAAGCATGATCGAAAAAAGTGATGCCATGCAAACTTGCGCCGAGCGCCTCTAACTAAGGTTTCAGGCTGACGCAAGAAAAACCACGCCCCTGCGATAACTGCAACAATCCAAAACACAGTAAATATTTCACGCCAATGAAAATACTGCATTACCGCTTGTCCGACTAAAGGCGCAACCATTGGTACGAGTATAAAAATGACCGTAATAAATGACATAACTCGCGCCATCGCGTCACCGGAATATTGATCGCGAATTACCGCCATTGACGCAACACGCGGTCCAGAAACACCAAAAGCTTGTATCAGCCTGCCTAACAATAATATTTCTATGGATTTTGCAAAATAGCAAACAAATGTGCCGATAATAAAGATAATCAGACCGACTAGTATGGTTAAACGTCGGCCACGGGCATCCGAAAAAGGGCCGAAAAATATTTGACCCAATGCCATGCCGCCGAAAAACAAAGAGATAACTAAGTAGGT
>CAJQOP010000082.1 GCA_905479945.1 uncultured Glaciecola sp.
CGAATGACCGCGATCAGTAACTTGCTTAACAGCTTCTATTTTAAATTCTTCTGGATAGCGTTGTCCGCTCATATACTTTCACCTTATTTTTAGTTAGTTTATCTAACTAAGAGGTGTCTAGTAAACTAGTGGCGATTCACAGCTATCAATTGCCGTTTTGTATTAGGGTGTTATTGCCCTTCAAAAGATGTATCGGCGATCCGAATATTTTCTATAATGTTTTTTATAAAAAACTTAAAATAAAGCCCCTTAGTGAGGAAAAACGCTGTATTTAAAGCGCTAAGTAGCAGCAGGTTAATGCATTTAAGGTTTAAATATTGATTGCAGAGCGCGTATTTCATTAGAAACCGCTCTAATTTTGACAAAAAAAACCAGCCTTTTAGGCTGGTCGATTGCGTCTTTGCTAAGTAATGAGTTACCCGTCTCGTTCCGCCAGCGTTTTGCCAACGTATTCCTGTATCCCTAAAAACTTAATCTTCAGGGCTTTATTCGCCATGTATTTATTCTCCTGCAATTCTATACTCAATTTTCTTTCATTTAATTCATGGAAAATATTAACGCCGTTTAAAATACCTACTTCTACCTGTTTACCCTCATCATCTAGCTGATATGCGACTAGCCGCCCGGCAACGCTTTGCTTACTTCGTTTAGTTATCGATACGTCTAACATGGATCTGCCATTCTTTAGCACCCTTTTTTCAAGGATGTTGAGCGCCACACTTGGCTCTTCCATTGAGTTTCGCAGAAAAACTGGAATGGTATAGCTAAGAAACACGTCTAACTTTAGCGACATCCCTTCCTGTGCAGACTCGATTTCATCGGCTTTCGGCAGCACGGTGAACTTTAGATGTGAGCGATACTCCGGTGCATTCATTCCTGATTTGCGACGAACAAGCAGTTTGATCGATTGCCGCTGCCCTGACTCTAAGGAAACTTGTCTTGGCGAAAAACGTATAAATGGACTCGCAATGTCAAAAGAAGATTTTTCATTGTCAGTCAGTTTTATGTAGCCCCCATCAACTGATGCTTTTTGTTCTACAAACTCCACACGATACGTTCTACGCTGAGTACTCGTATTAATTAATTGAACTTCCTTTATGCGCTCTCTTTCGCCGAATGCAATTCGAGTGGGTGAAATCAATAAATCCGCATTTACCTGCGCAAAGGGAAACAACAACAAAATAATAATCGCCGCCTGCGCTGCTTTGTTCAACATCTTTTCTTACCTCTTAAAAGTTTAAATCAATTCTTAACTGTCCAGAATATTGAGCATCTGTAAACTGTATACTTCCCGAACCAGACGTTTGTATTGTGCCGCCAAACGTAAACTCCTCTTCACCTAAACTGCTGGTTCTTACAGTTGCCGGTACATTTACCGATACGAAATCAAAATACTCTTGCGATATCTGGCCTGGATTCAACACCGTTGTTATCACGTTGCCAGTCACAAATACTTCGATATTGCCCGGATAATTTGTTAGTAGTATGGCGCCGGGATTACCCGGTGTAATAATTCTAAATCCACCTGAAATTGAGAAGTTACCGCTTTCATCTATGCTGTAGGTATGTGCGGCAGAGTTGTCAGATACAACAACAACACCAAAATTAAGCGTTTGCGTTACTACAGCATCAGATCTCACTTGCCCACTGAATAGTGCTAAGCCTACTGTTATCATAGCGAAAGTAATAACTTTCATTATAGTTGCTCAATCCTTTTACCAGAGAACTCGGTAACGGCACAATACTGCCCTGAGTCGCGCAGTTTTTTACAAGCGTTTTGCGCTTCAGAAACAGTGCTATAGGGTCCAACGCGTAAGCTATGATAGTCAACCCCCTTCACAGTAACATTGGCGACGATTGGCTGCTTACCGCAAAGGACCGCTTTATGCTTCGCCGATAATTCTTGCCAGCCCTTCTCGACATAATTACTGCTTTTGTAAGACACTAAATGGATGGCTGTGTCGCCAGAATTATTCAGGTTTGCTGCACACTCATCAATGCTACCGACAATGTTGGCAACATTTTTTTCTTGGAACTTTGACGCTGAGACTGCTTGCTCTCGTGATGGCGATGCAAAAGATTGCTGTGCAGCCGGACCGATAAATCTAGGCTTCTTTGGTATAGTTTGACTTGCCGCTGATGCGGAGGTGAATGCGGCGGCCAGTTTGGGTGGTGCCAACGATGAATTAGAGAATTTGTTGTTCTCAGCAAGGTTTCTGCGGATTGGTGAGGCACTTGCCACTTCTACAATCTGTGTTAACGGGGCGCTGGCATCCAGTGCGCTTGCCATATCTTGTAAACCCGATGAAGCAGGTAAATTAGTCTGCTGGCTTACCATATTTTTACCACTAATATCCACGAAATCATTATCGAATGTTTGCACATTCGCCATCCCCTCTAATTCACTGAGAAGAAAGCTTAATTCACTCTCTTTTTTTACTAACCTAACCAAGCCGGGCTTCAAGTCTTCCCACTCTTGCATATGCTTTAGCATCTCACCCATAGATTCTCTTTGCTCAATATTGGCAGTCGTTGAACTTCCACTTGCCATATTCGGAAAAGACGAGCAACCTGAGATTAATAAAAACGAACATACTATCCCTGAAAAAGAAATGATGTTTCGAAGTGTCATTTTGAATTCCTCAATTAATTGACCGCCAATTTTTTATCGCTATTGTATTAACGATGAAAGTAAAGCATTTATAATGCCAATTATTTATTTGTATACAGTTAATTGGGATACTTCGCATTGTATGCCCAAAGATTGTATTTTTTCACACTGTTTCTGCGCGACATCGATACTGGGTAAATAGGCTAAGCCCAAGGTTTTTTTAGTGTCATTTTCAATAACGAATGGAGCTAATTTTTGCAAGTACTTTGCTCTATATTTTTTTGCGAGTATTGTTGCGTAAACACGCAATATTTTATCGTTGTCAAAATATCCCGCTGAAACAAGGTAGCCCGTCGTTTCCTTCTTTTTTTGCAAGCTCAATCGAACATCAGAAACAACTTCACCACCATATTTCAAATCGATATTTTTACTTTTAAAACCCGATAAATTGTTGGCGATGAGAGAATCTTTGGATACTTTGAGTTTATATTTCCCAGGTTTCACCGCCGTAAAAAGAAAATACCCATCAAATTCAGTTTTTGTTTTCTTTACCACTCTACCGTACTGATTGATAAGTTCGACCTCTATGTATTTCCCTGGTATATCCGTTCCCTCTGCGGTTAGCATAGTGGCACTGCCATCGATTTCACTGCCATGCAGTATGGGGTAATCAATTGAATCGATAAAACCGGCCCGAGGGGTAATGGATATTCCTTCTATTGCTGGCAGCATGAAGGGGTCAGGTAGACTGTCTTGTTTAATAACAATGTCGGTGGTCTTCTGGTCTTGCAATGAGGTTAATGTGGCTAAGCCGTTAATGTCTGAAGTTGCTCTTGAACGAGACTGTATTGAGTCTACCTTAACACCTTCGAGTAATGGCTCACCATAGTCATATTTTAAGTTAGCATTCATATCTTCAAAAATTCTGATAACAAAGCTGCCAGAATTAGCCAAGCTACGATTTGAATTAAACGTATCCAAAGCAGTGGGAACCGCACCAATACTGAAACGTGCAGACAAACTAGCAAACCAGTTTTCATTAGAATCATAAGATACTCTAGAAGCTAAATTAAACTGCTTCTTTGACCAGTTAAAATCGAAGGTTGCTCGATCTATTTCTGAAATTACCGAGTGATCCAGAGTCAATTTAGTTCGCATATTACTACCAACATTCATACTAAACTGTCCCGAATAGTTGGTTGCTTCGAAGCTTTCTGTGGCATCATAAATGGCCTGCAGCCTAGCAAAAACAGGTCCCAAGTTACGCTGCATAGCAAGCGTACCGATTAATGAATCTGTTGAGCTACTTTCCAACTCTTCCTTTGTATAAGTAATCGAATGATTAAGCGACATACCTAAAAAGTTCATTCCTAATGAGTTTCTAAGTTCGTAAACGTTGCTGCCTAAGCCATTGTCAATTGCAGAGATCACGTTTTGATAAGATGCTCTAAAGTGTCGGTTAGACATTATGGGACCATTATTCAAGACACTTAGTCGGTGCGAAAGTACCTTATCTACTGCGTCGCTGGGCTGTTGTTG
>CAJQOP010000083.1 GCA_905479945.1 uncultured Glaciecola sp.
GCACAAACGGGATCATAACTTCTACATTGGTCAAGCCCATCTTGTTGCGAACACGTTTAATCGCTTCACATTCAAGCGCAAAACAATCCCTGAAGTCTTCAGAAATATAGCGGCTCGCCCCGCGGAAACCTAGCATTGGATTTTCTTCATCTGGCTCGTACTGAAAGCCACCCACTAAGTTAAAGTACTCGTTAGACTTAAAGTCTGACATACGCACAATAACTTTCTTAGGAGAAAATGCAGCGCCTATCGTAGAGATACCCTCAACTAGCTTTTCGATATAAAACTCAACCGGCGAAGCATAGCCTGCAATCATTTCGGTAATCTCTTCCTTCAGATCATCAGGCTGCGCTTCAAAATTAAGCAATGCCTTAGGATGTACACCAATCATGCGATTAATAATAAATTCTAAACGAGCTAAACCAACCCCTTCATGTGGCAGTCGAGCAAAATCAAACGCTCTGTCTGGGTTGCCTACGTTCATCATAATACTGAGTGGTAGGTCAGGCATTGAATCAATTCGTGATGTAATCACTTCAAAATCAAGTTCCTGACTATAGATGAAACCCGTATCACCTTCGGCACAACTAACCGTAATCGAGTCACCTGGCTCTATGCTGTCAGTTGCGTTGCCGCAACCCACAACAGCTGGGATACCCATTTCACGCGCTATAATAGCGGCGTGACAAGTTCTTCCGCCACGATTAGTGACAATAGCTGATGCTTTTTTCATGATAGGTTCCCAATCGGGATCAGTCATATCAGTTACCAAAACATCGCCTGGCTCTATCATGTCCATTTCGGCTATTGACGCTAGTACTTTTGCTTTACCAGCACCAATCTTGTGTCCGATAGCACGGCCTTCACAGACGATTTTAGTTGTATCACCTTTGAGCTGGTATCGTTCAATGACTTGCATATCTTCGCGGCTTCGAACGGTCTCTGGACGGGCTTGAACAATATATAACTTGCCATCCACACCGTCTTTTGCCCACTCAATGTCCATAGCTCGCTCATAATGCTTTTCAATTACTATCGCTTGCTTGGCTAACTCCATTACCTCGTCGTCGGTAAGTGAGAAGCGCATGCTGTCGGCTTTATCAATATCGACAATATCGACTTGCTTACCGTGCTCAAGATCGTCTGAATAAATCATTTTTATAAGCTTACTACCTAAGTTCCTGCGCACAATTGCAGGATTCCCCTTATTTAGTGTCGGCTTGTGTACGTAAAACTCGTCTGGATTAACCGCGCCTTGCACAACCATTTCACCCAAACCGAACGAACTTGTAATGAAAACAACGTCTTCAAAACCCGATTCTGTGTCAATAGTAAACATAACGCCTGAAGATGACATATCACTGCGCACCATTCGCTGTATACCAGCAGACAGAGCAACACCTTTATGGTCGTAACCTTGATGCACGCGGTATGAGATTGCTCGGTCGTTAAACAACGAAGCAAACACGTGCTTAATGGCGACCATGACAGAATCATAACCTTTCACATTAAGGAAGGTTTCTTGTTGTCCTGCAAACGAGGCGTCAGGCATATCTTCAGCAGTTGCAGAAGATCTCACTGCAAAAGAAGCTTGGTCACCCATTTCGCCTTGCAAAGTAACAAAAGCCGATTTAATTTGCTCTTCTAATACTTTTTGAAAGGGAGTGTCCAAAATCCACTGACGAATAGTTTTGCCCGCTTCAGCCAAAGCATTGACATCATCAACATCCAATGCATCTAATATATTATGTATTTTTGCTTCAACACCGCTTTGCTCTAGAAACTGATTAAAAGCATATGACGTTGTTGCAAATCCACCTGGTACTTGAACACCTGCGTTTGACAGGTTTGATATCATTTCCCCTAATGAAGCGTTTTTACCACCAACACGGCTAACATCACCCATGCCCAATTCTTGATACCAAAGTACGTATTCTTGCACAGCTAAAGCCTCCAGCTCATTTATTTGCCGATAAGTTTTGTCACGTTTTGTTGTAACAAGGTATGATTAATTACGAGTATTAGTACACAGTAGTAAATACATGTTTACAATACACAGGGGGGATTCTAAGTTGACCCTAATATGAAAGTAAAATTTAATTTTATTTCGTAATTAATTTACAACAATGTTAAGGAGATGTTGTGCGAGCTGCTTTTTATATATCTGATGGTACAGCCATTACTGCAGAGGTTTTTGGGCACGCTTTACTGTCTTTATTCCCAGTCGAATTTGAACATATTACGATCCCTTTTGTTGAAACAGAACAACATGCCAAAATTGTGCTTGATCAAATAAAAGAGCGATTTGAAGAAACTGGAGTCCGACCACTGGTTTTTTATACGATGGTAAATATCGAAGTTAGGAAATTAATGAGTCAATCTGTTGGCATTAATTACAACTTTCTTGATCAATTTGTTGCACCGCTGGAAAAAGTGATTGGTGTGCCATCCAAACCAGAAAAGCATCGTACTCACAGCATTCATGAAAAAACCTATGATATTAGAATTGAGGCCGTTAACTATGCTTTAGCCAACGATGATGGCTCTAATTTAAAGGATTATAATGAAGCGGACATTATTCTTGTAGGTGTCTCTAGGTCTGGTAAAACACCGACCAGTTTATATCTGGCGTTGCAATACGGTATAAAGGCCGCAAACTACCCGTTTACCGAAGATGATATGGGCGATATTTTGAAGCTTCCTGCTTCATTGAAGAGGTTTAAGAACAAGTTATTTGGTTTGACAATTGAAGCTAACAGACTGCATCAAATACGCTCAGAACGAAAAGCTAACAGTCGCTATGCATCTATGCAACAGTGCAGAATGGAGCTTAGAGAAGTAGAAAATTTATATAGAAAAGAAAAGATACCATTTTTAAACAGTACCAAATTCTCAATTGAAGAAATTTCCGCGAAAATATTGGCAAATACTGGATTAAAACGCAGAAAATACTAATTTGCGCCGACTAGCCCTCGTCAGTTTTTGTCAATTTGGCGGCTTTCATTGGATTTGGACGGCCGCCTGTAACTTTGTCGGCTCTGCCTTCATCTTTCGCTTTTTCAGCTCTGCGTTTTCTGACTTCTTTTGGGTCAGCCACAAGAGGACGATAGATTTCAATTCTGGCGCCATCTGATAAACGGTCAGTGAGTTTGCATGTTCTATTCCATACACCCACTTTGTTAACTTGCAAATCGATATCGGCATAAAGTTGTTGTATACCAGAAATTTCTATTGCTTGTTCGACAGTGCTATCTTTACTTACCTTCAAAGACAATAGGCTCTGTTTATTAGGCAAGCCATAGACAACTTCAATATCAATTGAATCAGGCATTATTTATATACCTTCTTTGCACGCTGACTAAAGGCATTCACCATATTATTGGCCAATGAATTGAATATCTTTCCAAAAGCAAGTTCCATCAATGTGCTTGAAAAGACAAACGTAAGATTCAGTTCAATTTTACAGGCTTCATCAGACAGAGGTGTAAATGACCATCCTCCCTCCAGCGATTTGAAAGGTCCGTCCGATAAGTTCATGCCTATTGATTTATCTTTATTTAAGGTGTTTTTAGTTGTTAATGTTTGCTTTACGCCAGCTTTTGACAGCACTAATGCAGCGAGCATATGTGTTTCGGTAAATTCTATAACGTCACTTTTCTCACATCCAGGCAGAAAGCTGTCATAGGAATCTACATCATTAACTAAGTCATACATCTGGCTTGCACTATAAGCAACCAGTGCACTTCTGTGAATACTAGGCATTACTCTAAAGTAACCTCTTCAGCAATTTTCCATAGTTTATCATGTTATTTGAGATTTTCATGATGAAAAATCAAGGACCTAAAGACAAACCTAACAACACCCCGTATAATGCACGGTATGAAAAAATCTAAAAATCCAATCGGTACCATTGCGCTAAATAAAAAAGCGCGCCATGAATATCACTTAATTGATAAATTCGAAGCTGGCTTGCAATTGCAAGGCTGGGAAGTTAAAGCCATTAGAGCCGGAAAAGCTAATATTACTGATAGTTATGTCTTCATCAAAGACAATGAGGCCTACGTAAGTAATATAAATATTATGCCTTTAAATCAGGCATCTACTCACGTTATTAGCGACCCTACACGGGTGCGTAAACTGCTTTTGCAGAAGCGTGAAATTGAAGAATTGATGGGTGGCTTAGATCGCCAAGGTCTTACGATTGTTGCAACTGCCATGTATTGGAAAGCCTGCTGGATCAAACTAGAAATTCAACTAGCCAAAGGTAAACAAGAACATGATAAACGTGACACTGTGAAAGATCGCGATTGGGCTCGTCAGAAAGAACGTATGATGAAGCACAGCTCATAAAATCAGTATTATAAATTCATCCCCATGAAAGCACGCCCCATTTTGTTAATGGGGCCATTGAGACCAATTATGTGATTTGTATTAATGTTGACCAGTTCTAGTAACTCGTTGTATTCAAATAATGCTAACTCACAATAGTCGCCTTAATCCACGTATTGCTTGCGATAACGCTTAGTTAGTTTTGCTGCTCTAAGCTGATCTAAAATTAAGCTTAGTAAAGCTGATGAATTCATTTTGGGTAATTTGCCGCTCCCGATCCTCCTTAGTTGCCTTTTTACCAAAGCCATATTTGCTAACCCACTTAATGTCTTGTCTTTCCAAGAAGTAGCAGGAATAAACCCCAGTGTTTCCTGATCAACTACCCATTGATTAATTAACGCAGGGTTATAAGCTAATGCTGACGCCATGCCCACTAATTCCATATTGCTATCCAATACTTCATTCGCTACAGTTAAACGCTTGATGCCTCCGGTTGTCATAACAGGAATACTGCTGTGTTGAGCTATTTGTTTTGCAAAGCTTAAAAAATAAGCCTCTCTGGCTAAGGTTCGATCATCACCGCTATTACCTTGCATTGCAGGTGCCTCGTATGAACCGCCCGAAAGCTCAATAAAGTCCAAATGTAGTCCATTCAATTTTTTCACGACTTCAATGGCATCTTCTACATCAAAACCTCCGCGTTGAAAATCGGCTGAATTTAGTTTGACGGCAAGAATAAAGTCATCCCCACAAGCCTTTCTGACTTCAACTAGCACCTGATTCAAGATTTTTGCTCGTGATGCCAAGCTACCGCCCCACTCATCTTCTCTTGTATTAGTTAACGGCGACAAAAATTGACTTATTAAATATCCATGTGCCGCATGCACTTCAACACCATCAAATCCAGCTTCTTGGGCTTTCTTTGCTGTTGTCGTGAATCTCTCAATAACATCTTTGATCTCGTCATCAGTCATGGCTTTCGGCTGCGTGAAAAGTCCACTGTGTTTACCAAGGTTCAAGGCTATATTTGAAGGAGAAAGTACTTTCCCTCCCATCTTTTTAAACACTTGTCGGCCAGGATGATTAATTTGCATAATCACGGTGGTATTGTTTTGTTTGGCCATTTGCGCCCAAGCTTTAAAAGGCTCAATTGGCGTGTCGACTTCTAATGCGACGCCTCCGGGTCCAGTCATTGCCATTTTGTCTACCATAACGTTACCGGTAATTATCATACCTGAACCGCCCTTCGCCCAAGCGGCATAAAGGTTTTTAAGCGCAGTGCCCGGCAATTGATTATTTTCCGCCATGTTTTCTTCCATAGCTGCTTTGACAAAACGATTTTTAATTTGCTTGCCATTGGGCAGCGTTAGCGGCGTAAATGCTTTCATTATTTTAAGTTCTTTTGCTTTGTAGATGACAAATACAATGGCATCAAGGTAAGTTAAATCAAGTAACATTCCTGAATATGTATATATAAACCACTGAATGACTGATTGTTGTTGATATAACTAATAAAAAATGGCTAGAAATATGGCTGTTCTCGTAATTGAAGCATGCTATAATCTAAACTTATCTCGGGGCTGCTCTGGATTCGACAGGATTCAATGATGCTGGAGGTGCATGCAGAGGTGCGGCTGGCCTCTTTAAAAAGCCGCAAAAAAATAGTCGCAAACGACGAAAACTACGCACTAGCAGCTTAATAACCTGTATAGGCCCTCCCACTCAAGTTCTTTTCACTAACTGAGGTTCGGGAGGTCATACTAGTGAAATAGCGAGGGATACTTGTCTAAGGTTGAACCGCGAAATAGTATTAGGCCAGTCCGAAGGAACCCTGTTTGTCGGGGTCTGTAGGATTAAACAAATGACAAACTAAGCATGTAGTACCAAAGGTTGACGCTTTCTGGACGCGGGTTCAATTCCCGCCAGCTCCACCAATTACAAAGGTAACTCCTTAACTATCATATAGTTATCGAGTTGCCTTTTTTGTTAGAGCATAGCGTGTGTCACACTGAGGTGTCACACATGCAGCAAAAACTGCCAAATCTGATGATTAATCGAAATCGCACATATTATTTGCGCTACTCGGTATCAATACGTAAAGAGAATAAACCAGCAATAAAACAGTATCGCTTTTCGTTACAAACAAAACTTTGGCGCGATGCGATTCATATTTATTACAGGTGTCACTACAAAATATGTAGGAAGATGGAAACTATGAAGAATTTAAATCATGATCTTGCTATTGATATAGCTACCTCCGAATTTTTGAAAAGCGAGATTAAAAAAGAGCTTGATATTGAGATACAAGCTCTAATCGACGTAGCCTCTAAAAAACCAAAGCATTGGGAGACAAGATTACAAAAAAGAAAAGTGAAAAAATTATATTCATCTTTTATGATTCAGACTTTGGCGGATAACTCATTGCTATTGGAATCTAAGACCCCTGTTAAACCGAGCGCTAATTCACCATTTGACGAGTCCATGATAAGAGCTGCAATGAGAGATGTGCTGGTATCTACGATGGAAGCTCAGCAAGCGGAAAAGGATGCTGCTGTTCATAAACATTCAAAAGCACTTCATGAGTTACTTGATACTTACTTAACGGAGAAGAAGCCAGTTTTAGCGATTAGAACCTTTGAACAAACAGCAAGCTATTTAGGCAGGTTTATTGAAATAGTCGGTATTGAACAACAAAGCATTAAAATTGACGCGGACATGATTGACGATTATGTATCAGTCCTAAAAAGTATTATGTCTCGATTCAAACCATCAAAAACTAGACCTTCCAAGAGTGAAGAACTTAAAACGTATTGGCGAGAACTGCAAAAACTTCATAGTTCGTCTGTAAAGATGCACAGTGGTGGTCTTGAATCGCACTTTAACCCCGTCAGACAATTTTTAGCTTGGTGTCATGCTCGACATGCCATAGAGAAAGATTTCTCTTCAATTAGTAGCTTAAAAATATCCAAAAAAATATCAAGTTTAGATACAATCAAACGTGTGCCATTTTCAGATCAACAACTAGGTGTAATATTCAGTTCTTATATCTACAGTGATCTAAGGAATTCTGGAGAGCAGCCGAAAGACTATCAATTTTGGCTTAGCCTTATTGCTCTTACCACCGGCGCGCGTCTTGCAGAAATTATTGGGTTGGAAACGCAAGATATATACACAAAGGATGGAATAGACGTAATAGACATAAACAATAAGTGGCACAGTCAAATTCACTCTAAGAATGGATACAGTAAACAAAAAAAGAATGATCAATCAATACGAATTATTCCAATACCTCAGACATTATTAGACGCTGGTTTCTTAAATTATATCCGTTCTGTGAAGAGCTCAGGTCTCGTATTTCCTAGTATCACGTTTGGAAAAAACAAAGGATTGGGTGATTATGCTTCAAAATGGTTCAATGAACGGTTTCTTAAATATGTTGGAATAGAAAAACTCGATGTAGCAAAACAAACATCAGTTGCGTTTCACTCTTTTCGTCATAATTTTTCTACTAATTTGGATAAAACTACAATTGCAGACAATGTGCTTAACGATTCAGAGCGTTGCTTTGTTACAGGACACAATCAAGCCGAAGTGCGATTTAATACATATAGTCATGGAGGGATAGATCTTCAAAGAATCAAACAGTTCATGGATAAAATGGATCATGGGGTAGATTTAAGTCATGTTAATTTCTTGCGATTTCAGAAAAGGAAAAAATTCCTTAAGTAAATTACTAGCCCAAGGTACAGTCAAGTTTCAACTAAATCTTTGCTAAAATATCAGAAAAAAGGATATTGCTATGAGAAAAGTTGATTGCGTTGAGTTGTTGATTGAAGAATTAGGTTCTGCGACTCAAATCATAGAGACATTAATGACTCTTAACGACTCACGCGAGCTACAACAATACAGACTCATTTTAAATGACGAGGCCATGGCCTTATTAACATATTGCAAGGCGTCTCTTGAGGTTTGCTTTGACGCTATTTTAGAGGCAGATCTTTATTAGAAAAGAGAAACAAAAAGCGAAGTGGCTAACTAACCTTGACCGCAAGTTCATCAACTATACTAGGTCTAACACATTTAAATTAAAAAGCACGACCAGAGCTTTCAATCGACAATATTTTTGATAGCCCTAATTAAAGATTCCAAAGGGCAGTTAGACGACGGTCGGCATACCAACTAATATGACTGCTAGGCCGGCGATAAGCCGCCATATCGGTTTTTGATGCATCACATCCTCAAAGTCACCATACGCCGTTCAAAATTGCGTGAGAAATTTTGTCAATTATGGCCGAAGCTGCAGATCGAAAAAACTGGTTTTACGGCTTCTGTTTTTCACCATTGCAACCAGCCTAGTTGTGTTGAATAATACCACAGTGGAATCATAGCGGACAGTCGAGTATCCATAATGACAGCAAGTGCTGCATAGCTGACGCAAATGATGGCTATATTCAATGGTTTCTAAAAACAGATTCAGAAGCTAAACAAGAGTCAGATTAGAAATAAAATCCTGAGCTCCATACATAAACAAAGGTCTATAACAATTTTCGTTGCAAGTCTCTTTTGTTGGGTTGTAAACTGTACGCTGAATGGTTTTTAATTGAGCTTGAAAAATTTAATGAATGTTGTTAATTTTCGTAACTCAATTTTATGTGAGCCGTGTTAAAATAGTATGTTGCCTCTGATATTCGTGTAGAGTCTTTTTTAATGGGATCTAGCTGTAAATAATGGAATTTAGCTGTAAATAATGGAAAATATTGAAAAATGTGGCGTGTGCAACACCGCTATCCCTCCAGCAGGGATTAACTGTGATGTATGTCAAACGTCAATCGGCTTCCCTAATGTCAGATTAGCTAACAAGGAAAGTGCTGCATTAGGTAGTAGATACCAGATGGAAATGGAGTCCGTAAAAGCTAGAAACGTTCAAAATTTAGCTCATAACTTTGAGAATGCTGTCGATAAAGCAAACGTTGTTATGGTTCGGTCTTTTATAGATCTGATTTCTTTAATTGAAAATGAAAATAAATTAGTATCAACTTTTCACCAACAGGTAGCTGGAGGTGCAAGGTTAGCTGAGAATAATAAGTATGATCCTATGAGAGCCGCGATAGAATCGATAGTACATCCGCTATATTACGAAAAAATTCATTACGCAGCATTGTCTCTTGACTTGATTGGAGTTAAAAATACTTATGGTGAAGCACATATAAAGCTGCACGATGAATATATTAAAAATAGAACAACCTTTTTTGAAGAAAATCCGTTTAATCTAGTGAAAAAGCTTAAACTTTCGGCTGGAGAACCTCTGCCTCCTGGTTATAGATCTAGTTGGCTTGAAAGAGGAAAGTTGGCGCTCTGTAAGTATCATGCTAATCTTAAGGAAGATGAAAGTGGCCGTGATTATTTTCAAGACATCTTATTAGTTCAGCGTGATAATCCTGACTATATGGAAGCTCATATTTATGGAAGTATTCATATGAAGTGTATTGAGGCCGTTACTTTGCTAAGTGATGCTAGTAATACAACTAAAGTATTGTTCGATGCAAAGAAGAAATCATTTTTGATGAAAGGTATCAAAGTAGAGGTTAGGCAATCGTAATGGAAGCTTATATTTCTGGAACTGCTGGAATGGCAGCAATAATTAAGGGTGCTAACGCGGAACTTTATCAAGCAGATAAAGGTGACTCTGTTGCTATGAAGTCAGAAGTAGCTCATCAGATTCTTTTATCTAACAACGATGTGATTTTCTTGGGCAATACGAATAAAACTGACGCCCTAAAAAAGCTTAACTCTGAAACGAATAAAACCAAATCTTTAATGGTCTTTCTTACAATTCTTGATTCAGCGGTTGATGATGAATCCAGAAATGCCCTAGCTCTCCACCTCGAAGACTTATTTCTAAGAGATATTAATTCTTACAATTATGTATGCAATATAATGTTTGCGCGGCCATTGCCAGACAATAGCATTCAATTTGTATCGGAAGGTGCTATTCCAGAAAATAGTAAAGTAATAAGTTTGTTGAATTTGTTGTTTCTTTGCCAACCGAAAATCAAGGAATATAGTAATACCTTTAGGTCAATCTGCACAAAAAGAGGGTTGAATTCTAGTCAATCTAGCTATGTAGAAGGCTTACTGGTTAACGAAGAATTCTTCTATCGCATGTCTTCCCAACAAGCTGATATTAGCTTTCTAAATAAGGTTCACTTTTTACTAGTATCTAAGCTTAAGAATACCGATATAACTGATTACATTCATTTTTCATCTTGTATGAAAACTGAATTTAAGCCTCTAGTTAATTCTAAAATAACTGGTACTGTTAATCATAAGATCTATAAAAATAAAGAAGATGAATATCAAGAAGATGTGCATCAAAGTAAGGTAAAAAAACTTGGCAGTAGTAATAGAGAAGCATATAAACGAGTTCAGAGAGAGTTAGCATCAGTAAAGACGCAATTAAGAGAACAATCCATAAGCAGTGCTAAACGGATGGCTGATGAATTAATCTCACATCAAATTCAGGATGGGAATAACGAATACGCCGCGCAGTCCTTATGCCAGCTATCTGAATATGCTAAAAATTTAAATCTGTATGAAATTCAATTAGAATGGGCATTACGCGCAACTGAAGTCGCTCCTCTTGATTATCGAACTTTTGGCCATGTCGCTGATGCATATCTTAATTTAGAAAACATTTTGGATGCTGAAAAGACCTTTAAAGTATGCCTTAATTCTCATGATGACAACCGAATTTATGGATTGACTGGTCTTTCAAGAATTGAACGTTCAAGATCTAACTTAGCGGCTGCTTTGGATTATATTGAAGACGCAATTAAAGAGTGTGGAAATGACCATGTTCCTTATTTGTTAAAGGCAGAATTGTTAAGAGATCAACATAAGTACTCCGAATCTGAAGAAGTTTACGACTTTGTATGTCAAAAGTACCCTGAATTTGTTATCCCTCAATGTGGCAAAGCTGCGGTTTTAGCGGAGCAAAAGAAATTTGATGAAGCGGAGGCTATGTATAAATCAGCTTTAAAAAACTATCCAAAGATAGACGATAAGAGCTATATTCTAACAGGACTAGCTTTTTTAATTGCGAGACTTGGCAGGTTTAAAGAGTCACATACGCTTCTCGACGAAAGTATTTCTTTAGCAACCTTTGAAGATATTGTTCCAGCCATCTCTAAAGCTAAAGTTTTACAAATGGAAGGACGTTTTAAGGATTCAGAGACGCTTTTGATGTCATTACTAAATGGTAGACCTCAGTTTATTGATGTTATGGAACAGTTATTAGAGTTGTACTTACAAACGAATGAGTTGGAAAAGGCTGAAAGTCTATATGATAGTGCTAATACTAAAATAAGAGAATCTGATTCAATTCAAATTATGTACAGTCAATTATTAAGAAAACAAAATAAAATTAAAGATGCTTTGATTGTGATTGATAAAATAAGAGCTATGAAGCCTAGGCATACGATTGCTATGAATGAGCGAGCCGCAATATTTAAAATCCAAGGTAGATTTAGTAAAGCTCAGCAGCAGTATAGAGAAATTCTTAGTATTAACCGATTTGACCGCAGAGCAAGTTTTGGTTTACAAGCAATTAATTATATTTTTAAGCGGAATATTAATATTGATAGTGTTAGGGCTACAGCTAACACCCTAGCACCTAAAACAATGGAGGATTATATAACTATCGGGAATATTGGACTTTTGAAATTAGCTACAGGAGAAGTCAAGGAAGGTAAGAAGCTACTTCTACAAACATACAACTCTGAATTCAAATCTCTTAAAATTAAGTTTAACTCGGGGTTATCTTTAGCTAGTTTAATGTTGCGACAAACTAATGCCGCTCTAAAACCAATTAAAAAGCCTCTGAGTGCCGTTGCTTCTATACAAAGAACTCTTGTTTATTGTGAACAAGGTAAAAAAGAAAGTGTTGAAGGTGACTTGAAACAACTTGGCAGTGTTACTCCACCCTTTACAAGTCGAATCATTGAGATGATAAATAAAAAGTATTTATCTGCTGCCAATGATGAAAGCATAACTCAAGATGATATTTTTCAGGAGCAATTGAAAAATATGTTAATAGCTGCATAATATTTACTGAATGTTCTTGATACCTAACAGGCTGAGCTATGAGCATTGTGTTGTCTATTTCATCAATACATTTGAGTTTGAATACCACTCGGTATGAGCGGCGCTGTAGTGAGACCAAATTAATAGGTTCTCTTTCATTTCAGTTACACATAGAACCATAGTCTTTTTTGCAAACATATCCGTTTGAGCATTGGCAATCTCTAAAGCATCTTTTGTTGATTCAGCTAGAGAGCTATGCAAACCTTTTAGCAATCCGACAAATTTTTCTTTCGGTATCTTTTCACGATTAACCTTAAGCATTTCGAACAACTGGCCACTTTTTCTAGTGGTATCGAAGTCAATGTGCCTATATCCGTAAATATTTTCCTCCATCCTTTTCAATAGCCTATTATTGAATTCATCAAGGTTGATTTGTGGGAAAAAGGAAAATTTATGATCGAAGGGGTCATTATACTCCGCCGGCAGTGACCACCTCAATTTGAGGTTGTCGATTATAAGTTTAGCGGTATCGGCGGTTATAAAAGTAATTTCTGTCATGACTTCGAGGCACGTACCATCCTTATTACATTACACAAGCATAAAATCACAATTCTACTATTCATCTAACCTGGTTAAGCAAATATTAGAGCGAAACTAAGAAAAGTACTTCAGCTTGCGCCGACTTCAAGCTTTTCGCCCCATTACAAGTATAAGTGTTCTTAGGAGCAGATGTTTTTTTTAAAGCCTGTATCTACCGAAGCATCCACTATCTTATAGGACTTTACTTTTTAGTTAAGATTTCTTATTCAATTCAATAGCAGATTTGATCAAAGGATGAATTCGCTCTCTGAGTCTTTTATTAATACTGAAGTTATATGTTGATGATTTAAATATTTTGTCATTTAGAGTTTTTGAAAGGTAATCTGCAACACCGCAATCAATATCAAACCACAATCTACTTTGAAAGGAGCGAGGATATTTTTTACCATCACCATCTACCGTATACTGGTAAACTTCATATGAACTATCGTCACCCATCGTCTCTATATCAAGTAGCATCAAATCTGTCCTATTCTTACCTAATACATAACTATACATTTTTCTTTTATATTTATTACGTAGATCAACTGCATTAACCGTTTTAGCGGTAAGAGTGAGACCTTTTGTGAGTTTTCGTACTTCTATTAT
>CAJQOP010000084.1 GCA_905479945.1 uncultured Glaciecola sp.
CGACAAAATCAAAAGTCCCTTGTTGCAGCATAGGTAATGCTGTATTGCCGTCATCAGCTTCTTGGATACTAGTAAAGCCAAGATCCTTTAACAAATTCTTAATGATACGCCTCATTGTTGAAAAATCATCAACAACTAGGATTTTCATATTTTTATCCAAAACTGCCTCCGCTGAGGTATTAATAAATTACAAAGAAAATCGAAGAAAATTTAACCTTCTGTTTTCCAAGACTGCATTTTCGACTTTAATTTCAACATACCTTGGCTATGGATTTGACTCACTCGAGATTCACTAACCTCAAGTGCTTCGCCAATTTCACGCAAGTTTAATTCTTCATCGTAGTAAAGCGAGAGAACTATGGCTTCTCGCTCCGGTAATGTTGTTATCGCCTGAGCAAGCGCTTTCTGAAATGATCCTTGCACCATATTTTCAAAAGGACTGTCTTGCCCTTTTGTAACATCCGTGGTCAAAACATCTTCACTTACGCCCAAGTCTTCGATTCCAACTAGTTTACCTGCGTTAACTTCGTTTAACATTCGATGATAATCCTGCACTGATACTTGCAGCCTTTCAGCTACATCAATATCGCGCGCATCGGAACCGGTGGCTTTTTCAACTTCTGAAATAGCTTGTGTAATTGCTCGACTATTCTTGTGCACTGAACGCGGGGTCCAGTCGCCTTTTCGAATTTCGTCAAGCATTGAACCGCGAATGCGAATACCAGCAAAGGTTTCAAAACTTGCACCTTTAGAGCCATCAAAGTTTCTTGCTGCTTCGAGCAAGCCAATCATCCCTGCTTGAATCAAATCGTCTACTAAGACGCTTGCTGGCAACCTTGCCATTAAATGATGAGCAATTCTTTTAACTAGAGGTGCATGTCGTTCGACCAATTGGTTTTTATCAATTTGTTGTTGATAGACTGCCACTTTGTTACTCACTGATTATTTACCTACTCGTTTCTCGACACTAGCTGTTCGATGAAAAATTCCAAATGCCCACCAGGTTGTTCTGGTATAGGCCACATCATGGCTTTTTCAGCTAAGCTAGTAATCGCCACTGCTGCCGGCGATGATGGATATGCATCAACGATGGTAGCCTGTTTGCGTACAGATTTACGAATGTTTTCGTCGAATGGAATAATACCCACCAACTCTAATGCAACATCCAAAAATCGCCCTGTCACTTTGGAAAGCTTACTAAAGAGTTCTTTCCCTTCCTTTTCACTGCGAACCATATTGGCTGCAATTTTAAATTTAAAAACTCCGTGTTCACGGTTCAGAATTTTTATCAATGCGTATGCATCTGTTAGCGAGGTAGGCTCATCACACACCACAACCAAAACGTCTTGTGCTGCTCGTGAAAAACTCATCACCATGTCTGAAATGCCAGCAGCTGTATCCACTAGCAAAATATCGATTTCTGTACGTAGCTCACTAAAAGCTCTAATTAAGCCTGCATGCTCAGTCGGGCCGAGCTCAGCCATAGACTGAGAACCCGAGGTTGCTGGCGCGATCTTAACGCCATGCGGGCCCGTCACTAAAATATCATCCAAGGTGCATTCACCTTGAAGTACATGAGATAAGTTTTTATCAACACGCAAACCTAGCAGGACGTCGACATTAGCCAAGCCCAAATCAGCGTCTAGTACCATGACGCGTTTGCCTTGTTTAGCGAGTGAAATAGCGAGGTTCAAAGTTATGTTGGTTTTACCAACGCCACCTTTACCGCCGGTCACGGCAATCACTTTAATTAATTTGGTTTGATTCATTTTTCTTAAACTGCTCGCTTGATCTTCTATCATACGGCTCTGATGCCTTCATCAGAAATTGATGGCTTAGTATGCGCCAATCCATACTTTTTATAAAGTTTTGACGCTACCATTGTTAGATTTTTCGCATCTGCGAGTTTAATGTCTTCGGGCACTCTTTGTCCATCCGTTACGTAGCTTAGCCTGAGGTCATTTTCAATCACTACGCTCAATGCTTCACCCAAGCTATAACATTCGTCTAATTTACTGAAAATACAACCTGTTAGGTGTGTATTATTATACGCTTGTATGGTTTGGTGTAACACTTGGTACTGTGCTCCTGCAGGTAACACTAAATATTTCTTTATGTTCGCTGTAGTTTCTTTTTCATAATCATTAAGTTGCGTGATTAAACGAGCATCTCTTTGACTAAAGCCTGCGGTATCAATTAAGACTAATTTTTTGTGTCTCAATTGATATAGTATATGGGCTAACTCCTCAGAAGTCTGTGCTTTTTTGACAGTACAGCCAATAATTTTCCCATATGTCGCGAGTTGTTCAAATGCCGCAATTCTATATGTGTCAACGGTAATCATGGCTACTTCATTAGCACCATGCTTTTGCGCATATTTAGCAGCAAGTTTTGCAACCGTAGTTGTTTTACCCGTTCCTGTCGGCCCGACTAAAGCAACGATGCCTGATTGTTGTAATATATCATTACCGCCAACATGCAAGCGATTGGAAATCAAATTTAGCAAATACTCCCAGCCTTCATTTTCAGTGGTTTGAGGCGGCAGAAAGCTAACTAATTGGTCTGTTAGCTTTTCACTGATACCCATACCTAAAAGTTTGTTACCTAGAAAATAATGTGTTGGGTTTTTGCGTTTGTTTTTTTCTTCACTCAAACCATTAACTTGGAACTGCAAAACATTGCGAATAGAAGCTAGCTCCGACTTTATTGAGTTAAGTTCATCATTCGACTGCAAACTGCCGTTTTGATTAAACAAGTCAGACACCTGGGTTTCGGCGAAATCTGACTGCTGGGCGAAATTTGACTGCTGGGCGGAATTTGAATGCTGGGCGGAATTAAAAGGCTGGGCAAAGTCATCATTCAGATTATTGACTGGCGTACGAACATATTGATTAGTTAACTCAGCTTCCTTACGGCGCTTATCAGCTTGTTCAGAATCTGCATAAGTTTGACTAACTATAGGTTCAAGGCGCTGTGCTGGATAGCGATGCGGTTCTTTTTCACTGCGCTTTGCAACATTTGCGTTAGCTTGCGCGACACTATCAAAACCGTCGCTGCTGTCGTCAGTTAATTGACCTGCTTGCTGTTTTTCTAATAGAGCTTTTAAACTATCTGGGCCATCATCACCAATGATTTCACTCAAGGTTGGCGTATTTTTTGACCTTTTACCTAAACTAATTTTCGGTACTGGCTTTGTCATTTCAGTTTCTTTATCTACCGCAGCAACTAGTTCAACGCCATCCGCTACTTTTTTATTAGACATAATAACTGCATCGCCGCCAAGTTCGTCTTTAACTTGTTTTAGGGCTTCGCGCATGTCCTTGCCAAAAAAACGTCTAATTTTCATGATGTTCCCGTTTAGTGTTTGTAATGCGTCAGTTTATTGACCGACTGATGACACTATTTTTATTTGTTTGTCGTCTGGTATCTCTTGATAAGACAACACATGTAATCCTATAACAGCGTGCTTTAAGAATCTTGATAACACTGGACGTAACATGCCAGATGTTAGTAATACTGATGGCTCACCTGCTAATTCTTGCTGCTGACTAGCTTCAGTTAACGATTGTTGAATCTTTTCTGCAAGTCCAGGCTCTATTCCTGCACCATCTTCACCACCTGCTTGTAATGACTGATGCAACATCTGTTCCAAGTCTGGTGCTAGAGTAATAACAGGAATTTCATCGCCGCCAGAAGTAATATCCTGCACAATCAACCGCTTCAATGCGATACGTAAAGCAGACACCAACACATCCGGGTCCTGACTCTTAGGTCCGTATTCACTAAGTGTTTGGCAAATCGTGCGCATATCTCGGATAGGTACGCCTTCGTACAGCAAGGTTTGCAAGACTTTTACGATAGTACTCAGTGACAACACATCTGGTACCAAGCCTTCAACTAACTTAGGGTTTGTTTTCTCTAGCATATCCAACAATTGCTGCACTTCTTCATGTCCAAGCAATTGATATGCATTTGTTGTAAGCAACTGACTCAAATGAGTAGCTACAACAGTTGCCGAATCGACAACTGTATAACCTAATGTTTGCGCGTGTTCGCGCTGACTGTCTTTTATCCAAACAGCTTCAAGGCCAAATGCAGGATCGGTTGTTTTAGTGCCTGAAAGCTCGCCAAAAACTTGACCTGGATTAATCGCCAATTCGTTGTCATGGCTAATTTCAGCCTCACCAATCGACACACCCATCATTGAAATCGAATAAGCATTAGGTGAAAAATCAAGATTGTCACGTATATGCACTGGAGGAATAAGAAAGCCCAATTCTTGTGATAGCTTCTTACGAACTCCTTTAATACGAGTAAGTAATTCGCCACCTTGAGATTTATCTACTAAAGGGATCAGGCGATAGCCGACTTCCAAACCAATAGTGTCCACATGCTGAACATCATCCCAATCAAGGTCTTTTATTTCGTTTAAACCACTGCTTTTATCAGGCATAGCCTCAACCAAAGCCTTTTCCTCGGCTTCTTTGGCTTTCATTTTATCTCTGAAGAGAGCGTATCCGCCAACTAATACCGAGAAGCTAAGGAAAGCCACATGCGGCATGCCGGGCACAACTCCCATAATGAAGAGAATTGCCGACGTAATATAAAGTGCTTTACGATTAGCTAGTTGCTCACGAATTTCATGACCCATTTCCTGCGAGTCATTTTCACGCGTTACTATAATCGCGGTAGCTACCGAGAGTAATAGCGACGGAATCTGAGCAACCAGTCCATCACCAATGGTAAGGATGGTATATACTTCCATTGCAGTAGAGAAATCTAGATCATGTTGAAACATGCCAACAAACAAGCCGCCAACAATATTGATTAGCATGATGAATAGACCGGCTATAGCATCACCTTTCACGAATTTTGACGCACCGTCCATTGAACCATAGAAGTCAGCTTCCGACGTAATCTCTTCTCGACGCTTGCGCGCTTGATCTTGATCGATGTAACCTGCATTCAAATCGGCATCAATAGCCATTTGCTTGCCAGGCATTGCATCTAACGTAAAGCGGGCGCTGACCTCGGAGATACGACCTGCACCTGCAGTCACTACCTTAAAATTGATAATAAGTAAGATTGCGAAAACGACGACACCAACTACGTAGTTGCCGCCAATAACCACTTCACCAAACGCTTGAATGACCTTGCCGGCAGCGTCGCCACCTTCATGCCCTTCTAACAATACAACTCGAGTTGAGGCCACATTCAAAGCAAGGCGCAATACGGTGGCGATTAACAAGACTAATGGAAATATACCAAAATCGATTGGACGTTTAGTAAATACAGAGACCAAAATAATGACAAGAGAAAGGGCAATATTGAAGCTAAACAACACATCTAGCAGCACTGCTGGCATAGGTAAAATAACCATACCCATGATCGCGATGACCACTATTGGCGCACCTAAACCAGCGACAATGCTTTTTAGTTGAGTTCTATCTGCATGTTGGAAAGCGGAAGTTAGTTGCATATAACAGAATTTTGACGGCTAAGTAATAATATTGGAGTTATTACAACTAACGTGCCAAGACGCGAAAATTAAGGGAAATATTTACAACATAGGAAGAACTTGGTCACGGCCAAGACTTTTACCTTCATATAACAAGCTATCTGCTCGCTTAATACATTCATCGATGCTTGTCGAACTTTCTATGTTAGCAACTCCCGCCGTTAAAGAGACTCGAAGCGTTCTATCTTCAAATTTGAATTCATTTTTTCGCACTGTTTCACGGTATTTATTGGCTATATTGATGGCGTCTTTTAATTGTGTGTTGGGTAAAAGGACAATAAATTCTTCACCGCCCCAGCGCGCCAAAATATCGTAATCGCGTGTACTTTTTTGCAACAAGTTCGCAAATTCTATCAGCACCATATCGCCGGCCTCATGACCATGGTCATCATTGATACGTTTGAAAAAATCGATGTCGATTAAAATAATAGAAAACAGTTCATTGTTTCTTTTATACTTCGAAAATTCTTTTCCAACAGCATCTGTAAACCCGCGACGATTGTAAACTTGAGTTAGTGGGTCGAGCGTAGTCAATAAAGTAAGCTGCTCATTTGCCAGCTGCAATTCGACAGTTTTCTCTTGCACGGTTTGATAAAGCATTACTGAGCGTTTGTGTAAGGCATAAGTGCGCCACCTAATTATCAGAAAAGCGACAACAAGGAATGACACACCAAACAAAATGATTGCCCAAGTTGTTTGCCACCAGGGTGGCGCAACCAAAATTGGCATTCTTTGCGGGCTATCGTTCCAAATACCATATCGATTTGTCGACTTGACCTCCAAAATATAACCACCTGGGTCTAAATTGGTGTAGGTCACAGTACGATTCTTACTATCTAAATACTGCCAACGATCGTCAAAGCCAATAAGGCGGTAGGCGTATTCAATACTTTTGGGGCTGCCAAACTCTAAGGCTGAAAACTCTATATTAACTAATATGTGATCTGGTGATAATGATATTCGAGTAACCGCATTAGCCTCATTTGTTATGGCACCATACTTATCCTCTAGCCCTTGGCTATCGTCGCTGTCAAGTATTGCAACGCGCGTAAATATTAGTTGTGGCATGCTTTGAGGTTTATTTATATCATCTGGGTGAAAGTAAGTAACACCCTGGTCCCCAGCAAAAACGATTGTGCCATCGCTTTTAATCGCATGCGCACCAATATAATATCCTGTCTCATTGGCTCCATCATTGGCGTCAAAAACATCAACAAGGCCAGTCTCTTTATTTGCGCGATAGATGTTTTTTTCACTCGACATCCAAATATTTCCAATATCGTCTTCTACAACTGCCCCAACAGAAAATGGGGGGAAATCAGCATCGGTAAACAACCGTGAGAATGTTGCTTCCCCGCTGAAAGTTTCTAACTCAAGCAAGCTTAAACCGTAGCCTTGTGTACCAACATAAAAACTTGTTTCATCACGCTGTGAAATCCAAGTCACAACATCGTGGATTAAACTATTTTTGTTCTCAGGTTCATTGATAAACCTGCGAACTTCTTGAGTACTAGGGTTAATTAAATAGATACCGCTTATGGTTGAAACCCAGAGTTGTTCGGACGATATTGGTAAGATATTCGTTACCAAAGGCACATCATAGTTTTTCAAAACAACATTATTGGTTGTGTCGTACAAATACAAGCCATTGTCACGTGTTCCTACCCACAAATTGTCATTTAGACCAACTCTTAAAGAATAAATCGAAATATTTCTCAATGCGACATCATCAACAAAATCCGCACCGTCAACCAGTTTACTTAAGCCTAAGCGGGAGCCAATCCAGAGTGTTTTAGAAGTGTCAGCATACGCCACTACGGTCATTTTTTTTATTGATTCAGTGTCTCCTTCAGCGCGCCAAGGTCCTTCAATCGAAAAATCTGGATTAACTTTCACAATTCCATTTTTTGACGCTATCCAAAGCGTGTCATCGGCTTGTTTAGTAACAAAATAATTGATTTGATTATTGTCAAAATTGATTCTTTTAAACATAGTAGAATTTAGGTCTAAAACTCCAAATCCCCTAGTATCTGTGCCAAATAAAACCAATCCCGTATCGATATTAAATAAGGAAAGAATGCTGTCAGAAAAATTGTCGTCACCACTATCCGAGCGATTTAAAAAATTAACAAACTCAAGACTATCTGACTCAGGAAAGATATACGCGCCATTAAGAGTGGCCACCCATATTGAGCCATCGTTCATTTGTTGAATCTCATTGACAACAGTCTTGGCAAATCCGTCTTTGGAGGATATGTTTACGATATTGGAAAAACTATTGCCGAGCACATCAGCACGAAAGACACCTTGCCCTACGGTTCCAATCCATAATTTCCCTGCGTCGCCTAATTCAATAGCAGTCACTTCAATTTTTGACAGTAATTCATCGCGCCAAACATTTGTACTTATGTCATAACTCATGACACCATTATTTGTTGCAACTAGTATGCGGCTTTTATTTAACGCAATGACTTCATTGACTGCATTGCTTTGATCAGGTGGCGAAATAGGTGAGAAACTTTTTTCACCTACTTTTTTCATATATAGAGCTCTTTTTGAGCCAACAAAAATATTTTCTTGCGCATCAATAAAGACGTTTCGCAGTGACTTGTCTATGCCTCCATGATGGTCAAAAAGCGGAATATGTTCAAACGTTTGAGTAGCCACTCGCATGACATCAAGGCCGTTTATCGTTGCTATCCAAATGTCCCCAGTAAGCGGATGAACGTCAAGACTAAAAGCTAGTGAGCCCGACAGTCCTTTTTGAGGATCTTCATGTTGTCCGAAATGAGTGAATGTATAGCCATCGAAGCGATCAATACCGGCCTGAGTAGCGAACCAAATATAGCCATTTTTATCCTGTGCTATATCGTAAACGGAAATTTGGGAGAGACCATCTTCAACGCTATAGTTTTTACTTTCAGGAATTTGATATTGGGTAGACGCCGAAGCAAATGCATTAAAGCTTATAATAAGCCAAAGAATCGGCACACCTAGAAGACAAAATCGCAAATGCTTGTTTACCGCTCTCATCAAAGGTTTACCCACACTACTTCAAAATTAAAATATGCTTCATTAACAATTTTGATTATATTGTCTTTTATCTTTTAAGCAAGTGATTGAAAATCCTACTTTACAGAAATACGCTAACCAAACCAAAAGTCATAAGGCAACCCTCCGATAAGATTGTGACCTAAGCACGTTAAAAACATCCAAATTCACATGGATGTGAGTTTTAGCGCCTACCATACACCGCGTATAGCATGTTTTTTGTCTAGATTCTTTGGCGTTCGAATTTAATTTCTAACGTCTAAGCTCTGCTGGTATTGGCAGATCTTTCTTCAGTGCCTTCGGACGTTTTGCCTTACCTTTCTTGTACGCTTTTAACTGATACACATATGCCAATATTTGCGCTACGGCCATAAATAACTTTGCGGGTATTTCGTGGTTAGGCTCAGTGCTATAAAAGATTGCACGCGCAAGCATTGGCGATTGAATAATAGGTACATCGTGAGCATTGGCGATTTTACGAATATGCATTGCTAATTCGTCAGCGCCTTTAGCAACCATGACTGGTGCGCGATCGCCATTTTGTTCATACTTTAATGCAACCGAAAAGTGTGTTGGGTTAGTAACGATGACGTCTGCAGTAGGAACATCTTGCATCATCCGGTTTGCTGACGCTTGATATTGCATATTTCTGATACGCCCTTTGACTGCAGGATCACCCTCAGCATTCTTGCGCTCATCCTTTACCTCTTGCATCGTCATTTTCATTTCTTCGTTGTGCTTGTGACTTTGGTAAGGAACATCAATTAATGCAATAGGTATCATACCGCAACAAAGCAGTAAAAAAGCCCATTGAATCATGTCCATTGCATGAAATAAGCTTAGTGGGTACAACTCCATATCGAGATGCAAGGCTTCGTCCTTATATATATACAAAGCTAAATAGGCCATGCCTCCAATAACTAAGACCTTTGCAATACCTTTTACTAGTTCAACCAGTGCATTGGTGCCAAACATGCGCTTAAAACCTTCTAAGGGGCTTAATCGATTACCTTTTGGCGCGGCCGATTTCCACGAAAAATTGTACCCACCCAAAGCAATGCTACCGTAGACTCCGCCAATCAGTGAAATAACCATGAACATTAATACAGGCAAGCTAATCTCTTCAACGGACATCTCTAAAATTTGAAACATGTGCACTGTGTCGAAGGTTTCGTCACGCGACAAAGTAAACGAGCGCTTTGTAATCGTGTACATTGCTGTTGCAATGTAACTACCCGCGAAAAAAAATGCGACTGCGCTGAATAATAGGACTAGAGCTGTCGATAACTCGCGCGATCGCGCGATCTGCCCTTTCTTTCGGGCATCCTCGAGCTTTTTGGGTGTGGGCTCCTCGGTCTTTTCATATGAGTCATCAGCCATTATTTATTGTCCTAAATAAGCTTAACAAGTCAACAGAAGCTTACACATCAGTTGCTGTGCCCGCTCCCATTGTTGCTCAAAGTGAAAAATCTGGTTACTCAAGGTAATATATATAATAACCATGCCGGTAATTTGTGCTATAGCGAAGCCCAAACTGAAAATATTTAACTGGGGGGCTGCTTTCGTCATAACACCAAAAGCTAAATTAACAATTAAAAGTGACACTATTGGGGCTAATGACATCGTCACCGCTGAAACAAACATCCAGCCTGCCCAATGCGCCACAAGTCTAAACTGCTCTCCGGTCCACCATGGCGAATCTATTGGAAAGGCTTTGAAGCTCATTACAATCATTTGGATCATGGCCAAATGACCATCAAAAGTCCAAAACAAAAGTGTTGCCAAAATAAGATAAAACTGGCCAACGGCTGGCACGCTAATGCCGTTCACAGGGTCGACGATAGAAGCAAAACCTAGACCTGTTTGCATTGCAATAATTTGCCCTGCAAGTACAAAAGTATTCAACACCATCATAGAAATAAAACCAATAACAATGCCTATCATTAGTTGTTTCATCCCTAATATGAATGTGCCCAAATTGACTAAATCGTCAACCGGTACCGGCGGTACATTAGGTACTATCATAAAAGTTAACAACACAGCCAATAAACTCCTTATTGGCGCAGGGATTGTTTTTGCACTAATACCGACCATAGATGCAAACAAACCTGTAATACGCATAAAAGGTAACAAGTAGTCTGCAAGAAAATTGGTGATGGTCGATTCTAGTATTTCCATGACGCTAGCCCACAGCCGACGGGATGTTGTGGACCATCTCTAAAGTAAAGTCCATCATCGTGGACACTAACCAAGCCCCGAGCCAACTCATGGCAAGTAAAGTAATGATTAAGCGTGGCAAGAAACTCATGGTTTGTTCATTAATTGAAGTCGCAGCTTGAAAAACCGCAACCACCAAACCTACGATTAGGCCGGGCACTATAAGCGCAGAGACTATTATAATAACCACCAACATTGCTTCGCGTAAAATTTCAACAAAAACCTCTGGACTCATTTCGTCACACTCCCATCCCAAAACTGGTAGCTAATGTGCCAAATATCAGGTTCCAGCCATCGACCAATACGAATAACATCAGCTTGAAGGGTAATGAAACAATCATGGGTGATAGCATCATCATACCCATCGCCATCAATACCGAGGCAACAACTAAATCCAATACCAAAAATGGAATAAACAGCATAAAGCCTATTTGGAAAGCGGTTTTTAATTCACTGGTAACAAAAGCTGGGATTAATACCGTTAACGGAACTTCAGAGGGATCATCATATAAACCTTCATAGCCACCGATCTGAACAAACGTTTCAAGGTCTTTCACTCGGGTTTGCGAAAGCATAAAAGCTCGCATAGGCTCTTTGGCGATATTAAATGCTTCTTTCGAGGTCATCTCTTCGCTCAAATAAGGCTGTAATGCTTTTGTATCTATCTCTTCAAAAACAGGGGCCATAATGAACATAGACAGAAACAAACTGACACCGATCAGGATTTGATTTGAAGGGGATTGTTGAAGACCAATTGCTTGACGTAAAATTGACAGCACCACGATAATGCGAGTGAAAGACGTCATCATCATGATAAAAGCTGGAATTAAACTCAGCGCAGTCATAATGAATAATGCTTGCAAAGTCATCGAGTATTCTTGATTGCCATCGTCAGTGCTAGTTACTGTGATGGCTTGGATACCCTGTTCAGCCAGTGCATTGCCGCTAAATAACAAAGCAATAGCAGCGACTACCAATAATTTGACGATTGTCGATAGGGAAAACAAATTAAGATTCATATGCTTTACCCCTTATAGCGCCGTCTCTCATAGCTCCGCCGTTTATTGCACTGTCCTTTTTTGAACCGGCCATAGTTTCAGCCATGGCTTTAACTAATTTGTCTTTGAATGCTAGGTTGTTGGGTTGTTTAGCCGACTGGGTACTGAGCTTGATTGCGCTGGCAGTCTCTATTGGATTATCAAGTTTGCCCAATTGACTTATATTGTGCGCGGTGATGCCTAACAAGAATTGCTCGCCACCTACGTCCACTACAATTATTTTTTCTTTGGTACCAGCGGCCATAGAAGCAACTACTTTTAATTGACCATTTCCAGCCTGAGTGACATTAAACCGACGCACGATGTATGCGAGCGCAAAAATAATGGCGACTACCAGTAAAAGACTAAGAAAAATTGACAGTATTGAAGTGGGGCTTTGTAGAGTTTGAGGGGTGGAGGCCGAAGCCTCCGCGTTGACCACGCTACAAAATAAAAATAAGAACAGGACGTAAGCCCCTATTTTATAGAGGTTTCTACCTGAGTTTTTTGATTCTCTCGACTTGACTAATAACATCCGTTAACCGAATCCCAAATTTATCGTTGATGACTACTACCTCTCCATGAGCAATCAACGTGCCATTTACTAAAACATCTAGCGGTTCTCCCGCAACTCTGTCTAATTCGACGACAGACCCTTGATTTAATTGAAGTAAATTTCTGATACTAATTTCACTACGACCCACTTCCATCGAAATAGTCACAGGAATATCTAAAATAGTGTCAAGTTTCTTTTTTTCAGCCACTGTAATAGGCGCATCTTCTTGCAATTCATCAAGTTCTGCACGTTGAGCGCCGTCAGCAGCTTGTGCGCCGTCAGCAACGTTATCACCAGCAGCCTGCGCATTCATGATGGCATCAATGTCATCCTGCGGATCGCCGCCGCCTTCAGAAGCTTCTGCCTCAGCCTGTTCAGCCATCGCTGCTTCCCAATCATCTAAACCTTCGCCATCTTCACTCATAATATTTTCCTGTCTTTTATAAATCTTCTTCTAACACTTGTAATTCAGCGTCGTTATCTATTACTTTGCCGTTTCGAGTTAATAACTGAAGCTCAGATTTAACCGAATTTGGCCTTGGAATTTTTTGCGTAATCTTTAGAGCAACATTGTCACGTGACTTACCTAACTTTGCTCTAAATGTGGGTAAATCTTCAATTAGAATAGTGACATGTTCAGGCATATCAATTGGAATAATATCACCAGGCTCAAAGTTCATAAGCTTTTCAAGCGAGACATTCATATCAAGCAGGTGCGTAGTTAAACCAACGTGCACATCCATGATCTCATCACGAAGCGCTTTACTCCAACGGAAATCGGTATCTTCTTTATCATTTTGTACGCCGGCATCAAGGAGGTCTCTGATGGGTTCCAACATCGAATAAGGTAATGAGATATGGAAGTCTCCTCCTCCACCGTCCAATTCAATATGGAAGGAACTGATGACTACAACTTCGGTTGGACTCACAATGTTCGCCATTGCTGGATTCACTTCTGAATCTAAATATTCAAAAGAAACATCCATGACCGGGCCCCAAGCTTCCTTATAATCCTCAAAAATCAACTTAAGCAGCATTTGAATAATACGTCGTTCTGTTGGCGTAAACTCGCGGCCTTCAATTTTCGCATGGTAGCGACCATCACCACCGAAGAAATTGTCAACCATAATGAATACGAGTCGTGCTTCCATGGTGATTAGCCCTGTGCCCTTTAGGGGCCGGAATCGAACCATGTTTAAACTAGTTGGCACAAATAAGGTATGAATATATTCGCCAAACTTGATCATTTGAATGCCATTAATCGAGACTTCCGCAGAGCGGCGCATCATATTGAATAGACTCACACGCATATGCCGCGCAAACCGTTCATTCACGATCTCCAGCGTTGGCATGCGTCCACGAACTATGCGATCTTGTGAGGAGAAGTCGTATTCCATAGCCGAACCGTCATTTTCGACCTCCTCGACTTCTTCTTCCTCAACATCGTCAACGCCATGGAGAAGCGCATCAATCTCGTCTTGTGATAATAAATCGCTCACATTAATTCTCTTGTTGGTTACTTAATATTCAATATCAATATCTATAAAAGTAACGTAATTAACTAACCATTACTGGATAACAAACCCAGTGAACAACACCTGCTCAACTACAGCAGTCTGCTCGAGCTCGGTCATCACTTGGCGAACTTGGGCTGTAGCACGTTTCTTTAACTCAACTTTGCCGACATCGGTAACGAGGTCGTCGGCATTTGATGCACTAAAAACTTGCAAAAGAGTACCTTCGATCATCGGAATATGACGCTTTGCTAATTCTTCATTTACCACACCGCGGACCATCAATTGGGCTTCAATTTGAACAATACGTTCTCTTGACACACCAGGTGCGTTGAAAGTAAATGGCCTTGGCATCGCAACATACAGCGCCTTACCTGCATCTGGAACATTGTCTATAGATGCGCTTTCTTGAGTGTCACCTGCTCCTTCAACAGCCTCGGCCTCATCACCACCGCTAAACAAAAAGAAATAAGCACCGGCACCGCCACCAAGCAAAACAACCAGAATGATGATAATCAGCATTAATTTGCCTTTCTTTTTGCCGCCTTCTTCGATTTCTAACTCTTCATCTGCCATTTCATTGGTCTCTTTTAATTATATTTTTAGGTGTGTATATATTTGGTCATAAACACCGCTATTCAACAAGTTAATGACGCTGCTGTCAGAATTCCGACGTTATTTATAAACGTAGCTTGTGAGCGCAGCATGCGAACAATTCTTGTGAACGCAGCTTGTAACCGTCATAATTTGCAGAGTATACGCCACTCTGCGCATAATAATCATGCGTAATAATCGATACCACCTATTCTGCCGCCACTAATAGCCTGTTCAATAACGGTACTACCAGTAATATTGTCTTCTTTACCCTGTTCTTGCGATTGTTGTGCCAAATTGCTCGAAGCGTCCGAATTATTTGCAAAACTAGAATCAGCGGGCTGTTCATTACTTCCCTGACTTTCTTGCTCGACAGATGATTGGCCTAACTCTATCCCTTGTTCATCTAACATTTCACGTAATTTTGGTAGCGCTTGATCGAGCGCGTCTCTAGCGTGTTGGGACTGCACTACAAAACTAACAGAGGCTGAATCGCCTGATAAATTCACTTTGATATTCATTCCGCCTAGGTCCGCTGGATCTAGTCTTATTTCAGCACTTAGATTACGACTATTAACCATCCAACGTACTTTTTCTGTCAACTGCTGTTGACCTTCAGGTTTGAATATATTAACCGCTTTTTCACTCGCTCCAGTTTGCTGCGCTAGCCTCGTACTTTCAATTTGTTGCTGTGATAACTCTTTCATACCTTGAACTTCGGTAAGACCAGTATTCAAGAAATTCTGTTGTTGATTGCTTTGATTTACTGACGTGGCGGCCGCCAATATAGTCGAAAGCTGATTGAGCTGCTTTTCAAGCGCTACTTCAGTATTACCACTTACTTTCACATCACTTTGTGCCAATGCGTCCGAGACTAAGCTTTTCAAATCGATACCTGGCTCTCGTCCTTGCTTCAATTGCTCTTTAATTTCTTTTATACCAGATTGTAAAGCAGCGATAAATTCAGTCGACTTACCTTCCATTTTCAATTCAGAAATGACTGATTCAACGCGCTGTGCAATATTCTCGATTGCTCTACTCTCTGCTTCTGGTGGCAAATTTGCTAACAATGCTGTGTGCTTTTTAGTTGATAATTTGTCGACAGATACAAGAAGTGGTGAAACAGCCAGTTTATCTGGGTTTTCAGCAAGGCTCTTATTTGTTTTTGTCAATTGCGCATTACTAGCTGCTGCCATCTCCTCAACATCAGTTAATAGCTCTTCAGTTTGCTTCGATGATTCTATTGGTTTGGCTTCCGATGTTTTAGATAGTAAAACTTCTCCTACTGGTTTGGCTCTATTAGCTTTTGAAACATCGCTTTGTTTAACTTCATTTACTAAATTACTTTTATCGGCTTTAAGCTCAGCACTATTTATAGCTTTATCAGTAGCCAAAAGCACTTTTTGCTCATCTTTAATGTCGTGTCTATTAGTAGAGGCTTGTAACAAATCTTTTAACAAATCTGCGTCACTTTTTGCTGCAGCCTTGTTTAAATTGACCTCAGTAACTGTGTCTTTTAATTCTTCTGGGCTATTGGCAATGCCGCTATCTTCTTTTGACATTAATTGATTTAACAACTTTGCAATAGCTTTATCCAGTTCTGCCATATCGTCACTGTTCAAACTTAATTTTTCTGCATCGCCGCCTGCAGCATTAATAAGGGCCGTCAGCTCTTTCTCTGTCAAGCTAATTTCTAAAAACTCAGGATCAGTTTCAGCGTCGACAATATCAGCGTTAATCGTATTTATGTTATTTTCTGCGCTATCAGCTTTACTATCCGTTGAAGCATCATTATCCGTTGAGGCATTATTTAGCGATGCATTATTTAGCGATGCGATAGTTTGCGTAAAAATATCGATGGAAGTAGTTTTATCTTCAATGTATAGGTCATTAGGAACAATATCTGAAGAAGCTGAGAGATCTTTAACTTGATTCACATAGGCTACCCAATCAAAGTCATCGCTCAGGTTATCTAAGGTTTGTTCAGTTTCAGTTGGCGCGCTATCCGCCCTCAATTGCATATTTTTGGTTCTTTGAGTGGTGTCTTCAGCGTTGCTGATGGTGTCAGAACCTTGCTGTCTATCAGCCGCAACTGCTTGCGATTTTTTTTCAGCTCGCTCTTCTAATATGGTATTTTTTTGCTCACTCACCTTGGCAGTTTGCTTTGCGTTGCGTTCACTAATGCTATTGGCTTGTAGACTTTTTTCTGTTTCATCTCTTGAGTCTTGTGAGCGTCGAGAACTGCTGCGCTCGTGCTGAGCCAATGCATTTTCAAAAGCGCTTTTCTGCGACTTATTCTCTTCTGAAGAACCAAATGAAGCTTTATTGCTATCCCGCAAGGCTACAGAAGATAGCGAAGTATCTTCAAATTGTGGCTTATTGGCGGCAATAGTTGTTTGAGTAGTGGCAAATTGTTGCATAATACTAATTTATCCTAACCGTTTAATTCGGACTAATTCCATTATTTTCAATAACTTATAATAATTTAATTAGTGGTTATAGGATGTTTTGCAAAGGTTGTACCAACTAGCGCAGACGAGGCTCACTGCGTACGTATTTTTGGATCGCAATTTCATCAAACAACTGCTGTTCTTGACGGGATTCTACTGCGGCTGCTTCTTTTACTTTTTTGTGAATGAGCATATCAATGGCTTTACGATGCTTTTGCTGCTCAAGCCACTGTCTTTGACGCTGATCGGCAACTAATACGGCTTGACTAACAAACTGCACTTGTTGTTGACAGGCACGATCTAACTTTGCAACGAAAGATAGGTGTTGATGCAACTCTTGAGCGTCCACACCAAGCTGCCCCTTTTGTTGAATGAGTTTAAGATAATCGAGCCGATATTGCTCTAGCCCTGCTAATTTTTGATTGTTATCTTGTAAATTTTTTGCCGCAAACTGGAAGTTTTGTGCAAGTTTCTGTTCTTTCTTCGTTTCTATATCAGCTACCATTTGTAATTGTTTTAAATTACTCATGATCTTACCTTGCCATAGTCATTCAGCATTATCTTGGCTGCTGTGCTTTTTGGCCATGCGCAGAAGCTGCATTCAATCCGCTACTGAGTGTATTCATTGATTCCACACATTGTTCAAAAGAAATAACTTGCCCCATGCTTTGTTGCAAGAAAGCATTGATAGCCGGTTCTGCTGCTATAGCTAAGTCTATTCTATTATCTGTGCCTTTTGCGTAAGCACCAATACTAATCAGATCTTTATTTTGCTGATAGCTTGAGTAAACTTGTTTGATATTGCGAGCTTGTAATACATGTTCCTCATCTATTACCTGCGGCATAACACGACTAATAGACGCTTCAATATCAATAGCCGGATAATGACCAGATTCAGCCAAACGACGCGACAGGACAACATGTCCATCAAGTATGGCACGAGCAGAATCAGCAATAGGATCTTGTAAATCATCTCCTTCTGTCAATACTGTGTAAAACGCAGTAATAGAACCTTGCTGCTCAGTTCCGTTACCTGCGCGCTCAACTAAGGCTGGCAGCTTAGCAAAAACCGAAGGTGGATAACCTTTGGTGGCAGGCGGTTCCCCTACAGCTAGCGCAATTTCACGTTGCGCCATCGCATATCTAGTTAATGAGTCGACTAATAGCAGAACATCTTTGCCTTGGTCGCGAAAATATTCAGCGATAGTAACAGCAGCTTCACAGCCTTTAAGTCGCATTAAAGGCGAGGTATCCGCGGGAGCAGCAACAACAACAGCTTTTTCGCGATCTTCTTCGGTGAGTATATCTTGAATGAATTCTTTAACTTCACGCCCTCGCTCACCAATTAAGCCGACAACGACAACGTCAGCCGTTGTGCCTCGAGTCATCATGCCCATTAGAACACTTTTACCTACGCCACTGCCGGCAAACAATCCCATTCGCTGTCCTTTACCCACAGTCAACACGGTATTGATCGCTCTTACACCTACATCAAGCGGCTGATTGACCGGTTTTCGCGTAAGCGGATTAATTGGTGGAGGGCTTAAAGAAGCTTTAAGTTTGCAGCCAATAGGCCCCTTGTCGTCAAGCGGGTTGCCATTAGCGTCAATCACTCGCCCAAGCAGTTCATCGCCAACCGCCAAGCCATTTTCATGTGACAATGGCTGCACAAGCGAACCAGGAACAATCCCTTTAACTGATTCCGTTGGCATTAAATAAGTTACTTCGCCAGAAAACCCAACAACTTCGGCTTCAATTTGCCCTTCACTTGTTTGCACTAAACAACGACCACCAACGGGAACTTTGCAGCCAACAGCCTCTAATGTGAGGCCAACGCCGCGGATGAGTTTACCTGAGGAGATGGCAAGAGCAACGGGAACTTGATCCTGCAATTGCTTTATTTTTTCAGCTATTGCGAGGGTCATGGGTCAATCCTTGGGCGTTTAAAAATTGTGAAAAAACATCATCAGTGCGACGTTCAATTGACATATCAACAGAATTGTTTTGGGTATTAATTTCGCAACCACCACGCGTAATCGTTGGATCCTCAATCAACTTCCATTTATTTTCTGTTATTGCTTGTTCACCGAAATGACCTTTCACCATAGCAACATCAATTGGGTTCATTTGAAATTGGTACTGACTGTCTTGAATAGGAAGTGCTTTGATACCCTCACCAATGGCCTTAATTAGAACGTCATTTTGGCATGAAATTTCAACGTTAATAACGGCCTTAGCGAGTTTAACGCAAAGTATGACTAACTCCTTTTCAAGCTCGCCATTCACTTGCGCTAAGGGCTTTGAGGTCTGATCTATAATAGCTTGCCAGCTTCTTGCTAGCTCATCCATTTGCTCCTGGCCAGCTTGCATGCCATCAGCTAGGCCTTGTTCTTTGCCTTCTGCAATACCAAGCTCTAAACCCTCTTGCTTGCCTTGAATAAGGCCCTCTTCATAACCTTCTTTCCTGCCGGAAGTCAAACCATCATCATAAGCAGCAGCTCGAATTGCTTCGATATCTGTTGCAGTAAGAGGTTTAATTTCTTCTTCCTGTTCCGGTGGTTCGTACTTCCAAGTTCTAGCCTTATTTAGAGCGTTGGTCGCAGTGTTTTTAATTTCAGGATCAACGTTTGGCAAATCCCAAGTTTTAGCATCATCAAAAGACTGCCTTGAGGCCGCTTTCTCGGATTGAATTGATGGTTTAGAACTAGAAATACTCATTAGACGAATTCTTCACCACCGCCACCACCCAGATTTACTTCACCTGCGTCAGCTAATCGTCGTGCAATTGAAAGAATTTCTTTTTGTGCGGTTTCAACTTCACTTAAACGCACTGGTCCCATGGCTTCTAGATCGTCAAGCAGCATTTCTGCAGCACGCTTGGACATATTACCTGTAATTTTATTGCGTAATTCTTCATCCGCGCCTTTAATTGCTTTCATTAAGCTTTCTTGTTGCGTCTCACGAAGGATTGCCTGTATGCCTCGGTCATCAACATCAATAAGATTGTCAAATACGAACATCAAGTCTTGGATTTGCTGACTCATTTCTTCATCAGTTTCACGAATGGCATCCATCAACTGGCCTTCAATATTGGTATCGAGGTAGTTCATGATATTTGCAGCGGATTTCAGGCCGCCCATTTTAGCAGCTTGGGCACCAGCTTGACCTGCAAACTGTTTCTCCATAATCTCGTTGAGTTCTTGCAATGCCGCGGGCTGAACTTCTTCTAAGTTGGCCACTCGCATTAATAGGTCTAGTCGTACTTTTTCAGGAAACTGCGCCAAAATTTCAGCAGACTGCTCAGGCTCTAAATAAGACATTACAATAGTTTGAATTTGGGGGTGCTCGTTGCGAATAATCGTTGCAACTTGTTTTGAGTCCATCCATTTAAGTGACTCTAAGCCCTTAGCTCCGCTACCTGTCAATATTTGGTCGAGTAAATGCGCTGCTTTGTCTTCACCTAGTGCAGAGATTAAAGCTCTGCGCACAAAGTCTTGGCTTTTGAAACCAATTGTCGAATAATTTTGAATTTCATCAATAAAATGAGTATGAACCGCAGTAATTTTATCCTGTGTCATATCATCCATTGCCGCCATTGCCGAACCCAAGGTTTGTACTTGTTTGGGCTCCAAAAACTTAAGGATTTGGGCAGCATCATCTTCCGACAAGCTCAACAATAGAATAGATGCTTTTTCTACTCCATCAAGCTTATTAATGTCGTATGCGGGTTTTGTAACTTCTTCTTCAGCCATTTTTACTATTCCTTATTCGTCTTGTAACAACCAACCGCGGACAACTTGCGCTGACAATTCAGGCTCGTTGGCTACAAGAGCGCGTACGGCTTTTAATACATCTTCATCTTTACGTAAGTTAGGTAACATAAGTGAACCATCCGCAGCAAAACCAACTTGGGTTTCGTCAAACTCGTCGTTGAGTATAGCGAGAGGGTCTTCACCTAGATCTAAATCTGATTCGTCAAATTCGTCTTCACTAACATCGTTCTCTGGGAAGATAAGTTTCATTAGCATTGGACGCACAACAAAGAATATCAAAATAATGATAACTAAGGCACCTAATACCAGTTTTAATATAGGCATAAAGCGCTCTTGTTCCCAAAGTGGCTTTTCTTCAACTTCACCTAATTCAATACGATTAAACGGAATAGTTACCACTTCCAATGAATCACCTCGGGTTACATCGAATCCGATACCACCTTGCAGTAAGCGACGAATATTAAGCAATTTCTCTTGGCTCATGGGTAAGCTACTGACTGTGCCATCCGTCGCTGTTGTTGACGTATAATCAACTGCTACCGACACACTCAACCTGCGAATAACGCCCGTTTGCTGCTTGGTATGACTGATGGTTGTATCTAGTTCGTAATTTCGCGTTTGTTCTTTGCTATTGCTGCCTGGCAAAGGAGCTCCACTGCCGCCGCCCAGCGCATTTTCAGGAGTATCTGAATCCAATGGAGGCTGATTTGAAAGCGCTCCTGGAATACCCGCTATTATGTTGCCAATATTATTTTGCTCAGAAATCATTTCACTTCTAATCGCTGGTAAATCTGGATTAAATCGACGCTGGGTTTGCTCAAGTGAAGTAAAGTCCATGCTAACATCTGTTTGCGCAGTGTAATTGCCTAAACCCAAAACCGGGATTAAAATCGAATCGATTTTTTCCATATATTCGGCTTCACGTCTTTTCTCCAATTCATATTCTTTGCGAGCTGCAGAAGAACCCGCATTCTGTGAGCCTGAATTTAATAAGCGCCCATTATTGTCAGTCACGGTGACTTTACTAGGTTCCATACCTTGAACCGCTGAGGCCACGATATCCACGATCGAATCAACTTCCTCTGCCGAAATCACATTCCCTCTTCTAGCAGTCACGACGACCGTTGCGCTGCCTTTTTTCTCTCGTCGAGCAAATACGTTTTCTTTTGGTAATGCTAGTAATACTCGGGCTTTACCAATCGCATTCATGTCTTCTATAGTTCTTGCAATTTGCTGCTCTCTCGCATGCTTCAAACGTTCCATTTCAACACGTTGACTGACACCAAAGCCCATGTCTTGCATTATAATATCGGTACCTTGAGAAGCGTCATTATTAATACCTTGACGCGCCATGCCAAATTTCGCGTCTTGAAACTGAGTTTCAACAACGTATACCGTATTACCTTCTAATTTGTAATGTATTTCGTTTTGATCTAAGTAATCTAAGGTTTCAATTAACTCTTGAGTCGGCAATTGCGCCAAGGGGCGAAATGTTGGCTCTTTTGACCAAAGAAACACAAAAATGGCGATGACGATACAAATGACTAAGGTCACTACCAAAGTAATTTGACGCACCATTTCAGTTGTTCCCAACTGATCCATGAGTGTTGATTTACTTTCTCCTGAACCATCCATACTATCGAGGTTATCGGAGAGTGCTAATTCTGTGCTTACTGCTTCAGCCACTAGTTAATTCCTTAAACTGGCATGTTCATTATGGTTTTATAGGCTTCAAGTACTTTATTACGGACTTGAATTGTCGCTTCGAAAGCAATGCCAGACTTCTCTTTTGCAATCATAACGTCTGCTAAACTTAAGTTAGGGTCGCCCATATCAAATGATTTTTGTAATGTGCGAGATTCAGCTTGCAGACCATTCACGTTGTTAACCGCTTGACTCAACATATCAGAGAATTGATTTGCAGACGTGTTGCCTTGGATACCCTGAATACCAGGTGTATCCATCTTGATTGGTTTAATGTCTCCAAGCATGGCTTGCATTTCCTGATAAATAGAATTTGCTTTGATGTCCATCACAACCCCCTTCGTGTCATTATTTTGAATAAAACTAATTGTTTGAATGGATTTTGCAAATACAATGCCAAGTTATTTAATTCAACAAATACAAGGAGTTAACCATTATTTATATGGGTTGGCTTTTAAAGTGACAAAAAAATGCCGCTAAGGGATAGCGGCAAATAGGGATGACATCCTGTCTATACTGCTTACAAATATGTAAGTTGGGAGTTTTTCTTTAGTAAAATATCGCTCCGGTAAAGTTTCGCTCAACCGATGCTTGCCAAACTAATAGTTACTTAGTTAGGTACTTCTATGCCTGAATCTCGCATGCGTGCCAGTTTATAGCGTAAGGTTCTTGGGCTTATACCCAGTTTTTCAGCAACATCTTTACGCTTACCATTATAAACTTGTAGTGCATCCAAAATAATCTGATGTTCTTGGAAACGCAGTTCTGAACCTAATAAACTTTTATCGACACCCTCATCGTTTTCTAAAGTGCTTTTCGATAAATCAGATGATGCAGCTGCAAACATTGTTGACGTTGTGCGCTCAACATTATGCGCAGCCTCTATCATAAGATCGTCATTATCTATCTGACCATTCTCACTTAAAATAAGTGCTCGCTGTATGACGTTTTCAAGTTCTCTGACATTTCCAGGCCAAGTATGCTGCATTAATTTATGCTGTGCGGCCATCGTAATATTTGGGATAGAAATACCTTGGCTACTAGCATGGCGCTGAATCATGTGCTTTGCTAAAGGAATAATGTCTCCTATGCGCTGGGCAAGCGGCTGCCAAGTAATTGGAAAAACATTCAAGCGATAATATAAATCTTCTCTAAATTTTCCATCATCAACAGCCAGTTTTAAATCGCGATTACTGGTGGCAATGACTCTTACATTCAACGAAATCGTTTTGCGTCCGCCTAAGCGTTCAACTTCTCGCTCCTGCAATACCCTTAATATCTTAGCTTGCAATGCCAGATCCATTTCAGTAATTTCATCCAGTAACAAAGTGCCGCCTTGCGCCTGTTCGAATTTACCCGGACAAGCTTGCACTGCGCCTGTAAATGCTCCTTTTTCATAACCAAATAGGGTCGCTTCCAGCATATTCTCAGGAATAGCTGCACAGTTGATAGCTACAAAACAAGATTTACTGCGTTTACTCTGGTCATGGATATAACGAGACAATACTTCCTTACCTGAGCCACTTGGACCCAACACCATAACCGTCGCTTCAGATTTCGCTACTTTTCGAGCAAGCTCAAGCATTCTGATACTTGAAGGATCAGCCACGATAGGTGTTTTTGATTCTACTTTTTGGGCTGGTGCATATCGACCAACCAAATTTAATAATACTTCTGGCGCAAATGGTTTAGATAGGTAGTCCGTTGCACCATCACGCATTGCCTGAATAGCATCATCAATGTTGGCGAATGCGGTCATTAATACAACAGGTAGTTTAGGATATTTCGCTTTGACGCTTTTAAGCAAAGAAAGTCCGCTCATTGCGCCCATTTGAATATCACTAACCACCAAGTCAAACTCGTTGTCGGCGAGTTTGATCATTGCATTTTCTGCGCAATCAACAGGAGTGACTTGATAACCACCCAATAGTAAAGTGTCAACCAAAGCCTCTCTGAGTCCATGATCGTCTTCCACTATTAGAATTTTGGTTTTGCTCATATTGCTACCCCTTGATAAACGCCGTCAGCGTTCATATGAAAATTTGATTCTTTTGTCGCCAACTGCATACACGGCAGAAGCAATGTGAAACAGGCACCTTTTCCTGATTCATTATTGCAGGCCTTTACCGAGCCATGATGTGACTTTGCAACCGATTTGACGACTGCGAGCCCCAAACCAGTACCTTGTGTTTTAGTGGTGAAGAATGGTTCAAAAATGCGCTCAATTTGAGCGTCTGACAAACCACAACCTTGGTCTTTTACTTTTATACTTATGTAAGAACCATCATCTTGTTCGACAATGCTGGTTCTTACCTCAATCAAATCGCCTTCTTTTGATACTTCAATTGCGTTATGTAACAAATTACTAATTGCACCTGTCAACGCTGTTTCATTACCCATGAGTTGTGCTTTTGATTGCTTTTTATCTAGCTTCAAATGTATGGATTTATTTGCTAATAGCGCGTCAACCGCTCCAGCTCCGTTTACCATTATTTGCAATAAGGTTAATGGAGCGACTATTTGATGTTCACCACTTTTAGCGAATAACAACATATCATTGACCTGACTTTCTAAATCTTTCAGGCGATTCTGTAAATTCGTCGTGAAGCGATCAGCCGTGGCGTTTTTAAGATTCAGCGAACGTAAATTAGCAGCATAAAGAATAGCGGAGGATAATGGTGTTCTAACTTGATGCGCTAATGAAGCTACCATTTTACCCAAGGAAGACAGACGCTGCAGATGTCCAATCCTGCTTTGCAATTCGCGTGTTTCAGTTAAATCGGTTAATAAGATTAACTGCCCCTTCTCTTCGACAAGCGCAGAAATAGAGATTTTAACTTTGCGCCCATCTCGCAAGGACACCTCATGACCGTCATCTGCCTGAGGTTTAAATGAACGAGTAATAATTTCTCGCCAAAGCTCTTTTTCGAGTGGCTCGCCAAGTAAATCAACTGCTTGCTTATTCGCTTGCTTGATCCGGCCTTTCTGATCGAGAACAATGACACCAGCCGGCATAACTTCTAACAAATGATTAAGTCGCTTCGCTTTGTTGTTGAGTTCCTCTACTGAGTCGTCACTTTCAACTAGCTTAGCTTGCGCAAACGCTTGTGAACCGACGCGAATAATCGAAACCGGCTTATCTAAGCCTTTCTCAAAGCTAATAGCTTTAAAAACGGAACTTTGGTTTGCACCATTCGAAGATTGGTTTTGTGGTTCTTGAACGAAAATTTGACTGCTTACTTGCGACATAATCCTATAACTACCTCAACTGCTGGATGTGCTGAGATAATGCATTACGCATGCCAAAAGCTATCTATTTGAAATTAATACCTTTTCTAACTTCTGAGGTACCTTAATCACTGTCAATAAAATGACTAAGGCTGTTTATTTGGAGGGCTTATTGACGGCTAATTTCGTATTTACGCATTTTTTCAACCAAAGTCGTTCTGCGCATACCAAGTTGGTCAGCAGCTCTTGCTACCACCCAATCTTGCTGTTCTAGGGCTTGAGAAATCAAGTTAATTTCCAAGTCCGATAAATACTCCTTCAAATTAACACCATCTGAGGGCAGCGCTGTGCTGAGCACCCCGACCTGACTTGCTTCACTAGACTCATCAGTCTGCGTTAAAAACAGCTCATTAAGCGCGTCCCTTTCTTGCTGCGCTTCTGACAATGTGCTTACCGGCACTGGTGTATCACCATATTGATATTTAACGGGTAAATCGTTAATTCCAACCAACTTTTTAGGATACAAAATAGCGAGTCTTTCAACTAAGTTAGATAGTTCTCTGACGTTGCCTGCCCATGCGTGAGACATCAATGATCGCATAGCTTCATCATTGAATTTTACAATATTTTCGTTGTTGTTTTCTAGCCTATGAGCTAGCTCTTGCAACAGTAAAGGAATATCTGCAGCCCGTTCTCGAAGTGCGGGGGTTTCAATCGGAAAAACATTTAAGCGGTAATATAAATCTTCTCGAAATTTACCTTCGGCTATCATGACTTCTAAATTGCGATGTGTTGCAGCGACTATTCGAACGTCGCAGTTAATTGTTTTTGTTCCACCTACGCGCTCAAAAATCCGTTCTTGTAGTACACGGAGCAATTTCACTTGCATTTGTAGAGGCATGTCGCCAATTTCATCTAAAAATAATGTGCCGCCTTCGGCTAGTTCAAAACGACCTTTTCTTGATCCTATAGCGCCCGTAAAGGCTCCTTTCTCATGGCCGAATAATTCACTTTCAAGCAATTCGCCAGGTATTGCTCCGCAATTTACGGGAATGAAAGGGCCTTTTTGACGATTCGACATGTAATGAATATTACGTGCAATAACTTCTTTACCGGTTCCTGACTCACCTAAAATGAGCACGTTAGCTTCAGTAGGTGCTACTTGTTCAATTAATGACCGCACCTCTTTGATACCAGAGCTATTGCCCACTAAACTTCTAAATAAGCGTGTTTTACCTGTCGATGAGGCCAATGATGGTGTGTTTAATCGATGAAAGTCTTGGCACTTTTTGAGCAGTTCAGTGAGCGCTGGTTGCGTCACGGGCTCAAACAATGAGCCCATCATGTTTTTGAAACTTTTCTCGCCGTTCAGCTGAAACCCAATATTAACGAAAGGAATGGATGGATACTTCTCGATGACGTCTTCCGCTAACTCAGGAAGCTCACCATCAATAAGTACAGCAACTAACTCTGGTTTACTCTCAATAGTCTTAATGCAATGACTATAAGCGTTATGGCTGCCTGCCTCACCCATAAAAGTCAGTATAACATTCAGATTATTTTTACGAACTTCATTATCGCTGATAATCAGAATTTCGTTCATTGCCACCTCAGTTGAATTTCACTTTTACGTATATAACCGGAGAGTTATATAAAAACCGTCGTAATTTTGATACATGTTATCTGATAACTAAAGTAATGCCATAAAAAAAAGCTTTAAAGGCAGCTTTTTATCATTAAATGAATGAGTAATGTCGCAAAATGCGTCTAGACTACCTCAATAGCTCGAGAATTTGACCTTATAGCTGATTCGTTTGAACTTGAACCGTCAATGAAGCTTGAACTTGCGCCGCAGCTATTTTGCAAGTTACCTGCACATAGTCTAAATATTAACAGCAGTACATTGCAGCATTTGCTCAATTGATTGGGCTAACTTAAGAAAAAACATACTCTAATAAAGGAATATTTGATGTTTCAAATAAATGTTACTTTATAAATTTGCGGCTTTAATAATTTTGTAAGTAACACTATCTATTTGGTTGATTTTTTCATCTCTTAAAAAGCTAAAACCTGCTTTTTCAAACGACTTTATTGATGCTATATTTTGTTTTTTTATAGATGCGAAAATTGGAGAACTGTTGGTCTTAAAATATTCGGCAACTCCTATACGAATGCAAATACTTGCTAAACCTTTTCCTCTAAATTCTTTAGCTATTAAAACACCTATTTTGGCATTACTAGCACTCAAATCGATTCGCACCAAAGACGCAGGTTTATTTTCAAATTCAATGATATATGTTAAAGCGTTTTTATTATCCAACTGATTTTTAAACCATTCACAATGTGATTCATAAGGAATGGCATCAGAGTTAAATGATTGCTCTCTAACCTTTTCATCATTGGACCATGCAAAAATCAAATCAACGTCAGTTAACTTCGCGTGCCTTATATATAATTCATTGGCGGAATCATTTTCCATTTTACCTAGATCCTTGTTCGACCGATAAAACGTGGTCAGCAGCTAACGTGATTAACATCTTGAGTTAATCAAATCTTTGAATACATCTAACACATTATTAGCGCCAGAATGAACATCCAGCTGCAAGCATTTATAAGCTTTTTGCTGCTTATCGATTAATGAATCGGTATCATCATATTCAACAATAATTTGTTTTGCTAATCCAATATAATCTGGCTTATGACGCCAATCTGAGGCACTGCACCAGCCTTCCTGTGAAGATTGCAAAGCTGCTGGCATTTGGTTGTCTGCAACCACAACAAGGAAGCTCGGTGTATAGCATCGCATTAATTCAAACTGCGTTCCACCCGCCGCACTGACGCTTAGCCGGCTGTGTAACATGATGTCAGACATATCTTGAGCATCATGAATATATTGTATTGGCATACTTATTTGCTGCCTCACATTTTCGTAGGCTAGCCAACCATCTTGAATGCATTCCATAAGATTTTTTTGCCCTTTATAGGCAGCCCCAGTGACTACTGTAACCGGATGCTGAAACTTCAACTGACTTAAGGCGCTAAGCATTTTAACAGTATGATTTTGAGCATCGGCGCCACCAAAACAAATGAGTAATGCATGCCTCTCTGCAATCGGTATTAACGGCAAATTCATAAATTCCGGGCGCAGCAACAAATATTGTGGTCCCAAGCACTGGATACTATTTGGAGCGTTTTTTTCATAACCAAGCTGTTTTGCTGCTCCGGCGCCATTAATTATTATGTCTGCTTTATGATTTTTATTGTTTTGTAAAAATGTATTAATATCATCAAGGTAGGCAAATAAAATTTTGGATTTGAATAGTAAATTTTGGTACGAGTGATCGAATTGATATCCATCGAGAACAAGCATTTGCCGATTTTTAGGGGACTCCTTTGAACTAAATTCCAACATACATTTTGCAATAAAATCAATATCACGATTGTTTCGTTCATTCACAGCATCAACTGCGATAGTGTCATTCCATCGGCTGTCGTTAATGACAACAATTTGACCTTGCCATTGATGTCTACTTAACAGAAATTTTTTACTGGCTTGATTGCAAATAAACACAACATCAATATGAGCGTGCCGTGCAGCTTGTGACAGCGCAAAGCAGCGCATTAGGTGCCCCAACCCTATGTGCTCATTACCTTCAACTCTGAAAAATAGCTGTATCATTTTAATTTAATGTACTGAATTAATATTCGTCCAACTCAATGGCGTGCCTTTTGGCATAGAAACACTGGCAACACTGCCAACGACCGCGCCTAAATGCTTGGGTGCCAAACCATGAGCAGGCCGAACTATTTTTACATGCGCTGCGGTAATTGTTTCGCCAGCTTCAATATATTTACAAATATATATTGAACGACGATATTGTTTGGATTTTTCCTCATCTCGGCTACCACCATAAGTTACGGTACCGATGGCTTGTGATACTCGTTCTGTTTCAATAACTAATTGCGCCAACTCACTTGGTTCTAGCGAAAACGCGGCATCAACCCCGCCATCATCTCGTGATAAAACGAAGTGCTTTTCAATCACACTGGCACCGTAGACAACGCTCGCAACTGACACACCAATTCCCGTTGTATGGTCTGACAAACCGACTTGGCAATTAAATGCAGTGCGCATATTCGGGATGGTAACAAGGTTTGTGTTTTTAGGTAACGCTGGATAAGTACTTGTGCATTTGAGTAATATAATATCAGCGCAACCTTCCCCTCTAGCGGCTTTCAGTGCATCTTCAATCTCGCTAATACTAGCCATGCCGGTTGACATAATAAGCGGTTTACCTTGTGCAGCTGCCTTCTTTATCAGAGGAATATCGGTGAGTTCAAAGGAAGCAATCTTATAGCATGGCACATCTAATTGCGCCAAAAAGTTGACCGCATCCTCATCAAATGGTGAACTAAAAGCGAGCATCCCAAGGCGATTGGCAAGACTAAATAATTCACTATGCCACTCATAAGGAGTTGCTGCCTTAACATAAAGATTAAATAGTTTTTCACCAGCCCACAAACTATCACTTTCGTTAATAACAAAGTCAGGAGAGTCCACGTCAAGTGTCATACTTTCAGCTGTGTAGGTTTGCAGCTTAATAGCGTGCGCTCCAGCTTTAGCCGCTTCTTCAATCATCTTTTTAGCTAGCGCAAGGTTTTGCCCGTGGTTTCCACTTAGCTCTGCGATAATAAAAGGCTTTTGATTGGGACCGATATCGAAGTAAAGGTCGTCATTACCGATTCGAATTGTGCTATTACTAGACATATATTTGGCCTTTTACGCTTTTCAAAATGGTTGAATAAAGTATGAATTGTGCAAGTAAACGCTAAAAGCTGTTTGCTTGACCCGCATCAACGCTGCCATCAAAAATGCTCTGAACACCTTCGACTAAACTTTGCGCCTCTGCCGGCTGATCCGACATATCGGTTGCGTAGTCTGGCATTAAGGTGCGAGGATCCACATTCCCACTGATAATCATAACAGGGCAGCCAACAGACGTTGCCAGCCATTGCGGTGCTGATGGAACAGATATGAGCAAATCACTCGATTTCAACATGGCTAGTGTTTGGCGCATCGACTGACTCCCGTCAAATTTCGACCAAACCTCAAAACCTGCAGCCTCCAGTTCTTCTCGCAATTGCTCAGCTCGCTGATAGCTAAACTCTGTTTTGCTTGCTTCAGTTGCTAATGCAATCACTTTCTTGCTTTTGCCTTTTTTAGCAATCTGTTTATCCTGTGAAACCTGTATTTGCATATCCAAATTGATATCTTGCCACCCGCAGCAGGTTCGTAAGTAAAACTCAGGATAACCGCGCTCTGGCAAGTATTCAGATTCCCACCACGTAGTATGCCATCTCATCATACTAAACCAGGTACTCTGTAAGTAATGACTTGGGTCATTTACAAAAGCCGGTTGAAGTGTTTGATTTTGAAATTGATCAATCAAGTCAGAAATGGACAATCCAATATAATTACCTTCAACAGGTTCTCCGGCATCCTTTAAAAAACGCGATAAAAAGCCAGGCATAAACACGGTATCAAGGTTAATTATTTTCGTATAGGCTTCACCGATAATGATCTGGGCAAGACCTATAAACACTTCCATTGCATTTATTATTTCTTCTGGCCACTCACCCTCTTTCAATCCAAAGGTTTTTACTTGCGGCTCAGCTAACGCCATGATTTCGAAACCTGCAGCGTAAGTTAAAAAGTGAACCTGCGCATTAGGATGTTTACGTTTAATATGTCTTACACTCGGCACACCAATGCACGTGACGTCACCTAAGTCGAGCATACGAATTATGAGTATTTTTTCTTTTGGAGGATGGATATCAATTGTTTTAACCAAGTTACTCACCTCGAGTTCCCATGTGGTTTAGCCATATATGCTTGATACATAAGCTCAGCTCGATACCAATCCTCTTGCGTATCAATATCTTGCACTAGATGTCGCGGCAATATGATTGGAATACCGTATTCAGAAAAAATGTGTTTGGAGGAGAGATAATCCTCTGTCCTACCCCAATAGAACTGTCCAGCATCGTGATATGCTTCAGGTAAGTCTTGCGAGCGCTTAACGATGTCGTCTTTAAATGCAGGCAGAGCATAGCCTTGTTTCATCAATAGTGCTCTTTGTATTGGAAACGCAAAGCTGGTAACAGAATATGCAAAACTTTTATCCGAATGCTCGACTAATGCTTGTAAGCCTTGTTGCAGATATTCAACTTGCAAAAAAGGAGCGGTTGCATATATGGCACAACAAAACTCAGGCGCACCCTTATTTTGTATTACCCATTCAATGGCATGATTAGTAACATCTCGCGTACCCGTCATATCATCATTCACGATGATGTCTCCGCTTTGCTCTGTGATTTTGCATGCGACGACGACACACCCAGTGGTTCTCTGGAGCCGAGCGCCCACCCATTGGAGCTAAGTGTCATGCGAGCTGGGCTCGCGA
>CAJQOP010000085.1 GCA_905479945.1 uncultured Glaciecola sp.
TGCGATGCGCACCCAAAGCTCAATATCTTCCGATTGTCTGAGTGCTTCATCAAAATAATATTTTCTATTTTGTTCTTCGTTGGTAGTTGAAATATCCGCGAAAACTCTTCTTCGAATAACCGGAGCAGAACCATTACCAACAGGGTTACGACATAAAATATCTTTAAATTTTATGTCTGTTAACTTTGGGAATTGACCAATGCCCATGGTGTTTCCTGCTTCATCTATAAATAATGAAGGGCAATAACTTACGCCAACCTCAGGATTGCTATTTAAGTGAAGCACGTGTTTAGCAAGTTTTTCATTTGCCCAATAATCATCTGAATCAAGCAGTGCAATATAAATACCTTTTGCCGCTTGAATACCTGTATTTCGAGCGCCTGCCAAACCTCGGTTTTTCTGTGATATAAGTCTGATGCGAGGGTCAGTAAATTTTTTAAGAATATATAAAGTGTCGTCGGTACATCCATCATCAACGCAGATAATCTCAAGGTTTCTAAAGGTTTGCGCTAACACCGAAGTGATGCATTTTTCTATATATTTTTCTACATTAAACATAGGGATAACGACAGTAACAATGGGTAAGCTTAGTTTATTCATTAGTGTGACTCCTAAAAGACAAAAATTTAATAATTGAAATCCGACGCGAAGCACAGCCCTGAATGAGCAAAGCTAAAAGGCATATTCCACTCATTAGCAGCACGCTAAGGGCGAAATCCACCGGTGTGTTTGCGTTGAATATGAACAGGCCAATGGCACTTGTTATTAGACAAAAGAGGCGAACGTACATCTCGTATTGATACTCGGCTTTCGCTCGTAAAATATTGCAATGGGTATCTATGAAAATAGCAGGTAAAGCGGCGCAGCATAGAAAGGCGACAGTTGAATAACTCTGCTGCCATTGCTGTTCAAATAAAATAGGGACATAAAAAGGCACGGCTATCGCTTGCAAAACAAAAGCGAATGCGATGAGCGAAGTGAGAATATATATTCTCACTATAAAATTGGACAAGCTTTTTTGTCTATGTTTGTCGCATAGATAGGGGTAAAGAGCAGAATTGAAGGCATTGTTCAAAGATTGGCTTAAACCGACTCCTGCACTTTTCGCGAAACTGTAAATACCAAATAACTCGGGGCTCAACAATCGCGCGCCAACTAAAACGTCCAATTGGAGTCTTAGTGCACGGACTAACTCGGTGGACAGCAGTTGTCCTGAGCTTTTAATAAGTGAAAGAAAAACGCGTTTGCTAAATCCAAAACCAAAATTTTGAACTGGCGCGAAGTAGAATAAAACAACCCACAGAACAACAAACACCCACTTGCCATAAACGACTGACATAATGCCAAAATCAGATAATGCAAAAATACCAATGCTTAGATTTTCCGCGAAAATACACAGAGCGTTGCAGATGCTGTAATACCGCATTTTACTAGCGCGGTGCAGCAAAAATACCTTAACACTTACCAAAGGGTAAAGCGTGTATGCGACTGCCATTAATATTAGTAAGTCAGTTAGTTGCGAGTTTTCATAAAAATTAGCGATGGGGAAGGCAAGCGATGCTTGAAATGCTGCTAGCGATAAACATATGATCCATTGCAATACCGCACCATTTCTGGCGAATTCAGGTAATTGCTGGTCACTGCATTGTACAATTTGAGAACCTGCACCTGAGCGCAACACTAGTTTTAGTACTTCATGGCAAGCAAGCGCTAGCATGACTGTGCCATATTCGACTGCGCCCAGCTGGGCTGCCAAAACTAAGATGACAAAAATTCGGGAGAATTTAGAAGCCAGCTCTGTACCTAATAACCAACTGGCGTTGCTTAACAACCGTTTACTTTCAAATTGTAGTACTGGAAATTTCATTTATGCCACCTAACAAACTCACTTGTTAAGAGCTATATTTAAAAATTTTTCCACTTTTAATTTTATTTTAAACTATTGATATTTATATCAAAAATATTTAGTTCTTTAATTTGCAAATGAAATTTTGCAAGTTGCAAAGCAATTGATTTGCAACTTGCGAATGATTACTAAAGTAGAATGCCGACTTGTTATGCTAAATAAAGCGCTCAATCAAATGCTATATTATCAGTCTTGCCATTGCTGAACTTTACGGTACAAGGTTGAAGGGCTGACCTCTAGTAATCCTGCCGCTTTGACGACGTTGTCGTTGCATGCAGCAATTGCATGCTCAATCGCAGCCCTTTCAACTTCAGCTAGGCTTCGTATTCCTTAAGTACTGTTAAGCAGGGCATCATTAGTGTGAGCGCCTGAGGAGATATTTGTATTGGATCCTAGGGTAATTTGCATTGGCCCTTTTTTGTTGTTTATCTCATGCACTTGTTTGTCTGACAATCTTAGTTGGCGGACAATACTTTTATCGGTGAGCAGAGGACCTTCTGACATCACTATTGCACTATGAATTGTATTCTCAAGTTGGCGGACATTTCCAGGCCAGTCATAATTTTGAATTAGTTTTTGTGCATCAGTCGATAGTCCAACAAATATCTTGTTTTCTAGCTCACTAAATTGCTGCAAAAAGAAGCGAGCTATTTGAACACTGTCTTGGTCACGCTCTTTTAAAGGAGGTAAATCAATAGATATAACATTCAGACGATAGTAAAGATCTTCTCGTAACTTGCCGTTATCTATAGCTTCATAGGGTTCTCGGTTGGTGGCGCTTAAAAAACGAACATCCACTTTTTCTAACTTATCGCTACCTACTTTTTGAAAGGTACCTGTTTGAATGAATCGCAATATTTTAGCTTGTAGGGCAATATCCATTTCACCAATTTCGTCTAAGAAGAGAGTGCCTTTATGCGCTTTGGTTGCCGCACCTTCACGATTAGATACCGCCCCTGAAAACGCTCCTTTAATGTGGCCAAAAATTTCGGACTCCATTAACTCACTGGGAATTGCAGCACAGTTTAAGCTTACCAGGGACATATTCTTGCGAGGGCTCAGTTTATGTATAGCATCGGCAACCAGTTCTTTACCTGCACCACTTGGGCCAGTGATAAAAACTGAGGCATGACTTTGCGCACAACGTTCGACTGAATCATAAACAAACTGCATTGGCGTAGATTGCCCGATAAAACTCATGAAGTTATGTTTTCGCTTGGATTGCCATTGCTCCAATGTGTGGCGCAACAAACTTCGCTCTGCCAATATTTCGCTGAAGTTTAATGCCTGCTGGATGGTAATTATTAACTCATCGTTGTTCCAAGGCTTTTGCATGAAGCTAAATATCTTTCCAGTATTGATTGTGCTCATCACCGCATCCAATTCGGTATAAGTTGTGAGCATGATTCTAACTGTTTCAGGCCAACGCTGCGCAACTTGTTGGAGAAATTCATTGCCTTCCATACCTGGCATATTCTTATCAGATATCACAATGCTGATATCTTGCTTTTCTAGAATAATGAGCCCCTCTTCAGCAGAATTAGCTCTATAGATATCTAAATTGAGCGCTCTTACTGACCGAGTCAACGCGTCCAATATATTGACTTCATCATCAACAAACAAAACGCTGCCTTTCGAGTCATTATTCATGTTTTACATTCCACTTAGTTAAGAGTCATTTTTACAGCATGGCACAATTCTTGATTGTTTAAAATCATGCACTCAGAAAGTGACACTAAGTTATCACAAAACATAGCGTTATTTGAATGGATTATATTGCTACTAAAATAATTAAGGGATAAATAAGCACATTTATCTCGTTGGTAGTAAACTTTGACAAACATCGATTATCAAGAAGGGCAAATTATGGATATGTACTCTAATTCTTATAGTGACATCACGTTATTGTGTATTGACGATGAACAAAATATTTTAAGTTCATTAAAAAGAGAATTGCGTAGCTTTGATTTTAAGCTGCTGACGGCCCAAAGTGGTGCCGAGGGTTTGTCTATTCTTGATACCGAAAAAGTGGATATAGTAATTTCAGATATGAAGATGCCAGAAATGTCTGGGGTCGAGTTTTTTGAAAATGTTACGAAACACTTTCCAAGTGTCTTACGTATTCTGTTGACAGGTTACACTCAAATGGAGTCACTGATAGATGCTGTCAATAAAGGTAATATTCATCGCTATTTTGAAAAACCTTGGTCGAATAAAGAGTTAACAAGCGCCTTAACCGATTTTGCCGAAAAAATAAGACTAGAACGCCATAATACTCACTTGCAGAAAATGCTAAAAAAGCAAAACAAAGCACTATTTTCACTCAAGGCTAGTTTAGAAAGTAAAGTTGAGATGCGCACAAAGCAGATTCGAAATGTCTTAGTTAAGCAGCAGAAAAACGAAATCGCGATGCAAAAGTTACTTTACAATGTAATAAATATAAATCCACATATGGATGGGGGCTTCGCACATGCTGTTAGCCTTATGGCGGGGCGGGTCGCAAAACATTGCGAGTTAAGCGCAGCCGAAGTTAAGGATATCGAGTTGGCTGGTATATATTGCGATATGGGGTTGTTAGGGCTGGATGTGCAAGCGCTCTCAAGGCCCTTTGAAACAATGAAATTTATTAATCAACAGGAATACTTGGGTCAGATATATCAAGTAAGCTTAGTGCTTTCCCCTGCGGATGAATTGCGCAGCATTGAAACGATACTGATTAATCAATTCGAATATATAAATGGTTCTGGTTTTCCGAATGAGTTATTACTTGCTGATATACCTATCGGCTCAAGAATATTGGCAATAGCAAGGGATTATTGGCGTTATCGAATGGGTAAAATTGTAGAGAGTAAACTTAGCCATCAAAATGCACTTCGTGAAATTAAGAAGCACAGTGGCACCCGTTACGATTCGGCCCTCGTTGATATGTTGATTAAAGATTTCGAAATGGCCTCACACGAGCAACCGAGAAGTTTTCTAAACACACCTGACTTGGAGCCAGGTATGACACTGAGTAGAAGTGTATTTGGGGAAAAGCATATTTTATTGCTAAGCGAAGGGCATGTGCTTACTCACCAGAACATTCAAGGCTTAGTTAGATATGAAAAGGTACAAAACAGCAAACTTAAAATTTCTGTTGCCCCCATACTGGAGGCTTAGTCTACCGTGAACCCAAGCGTAAAGCAGGTACCCTTGCCCAAGGTTGAGTCAACAACGATACTAATGTGCTGTGCTTCCAAAATTGCATACGTTACGCTCAATCCTAAGCCCGTGCCTTTACCTACCGGTTTGGTTGTAAAAAATGGATTGAAAATTTGATTCTTAGTTTGCTCATCCATACCGACCCCAGTGTCTTCAACATGAATTAATAAATTTTTTCCACTGAGCTCGCTGTAGATCTTAAGGGTGCCTCCGTCGGGCATAGAATGTGCCGAATTTATGAGTAAGTTAACAAATACTTGCTGGAGTTGTCCGTAATTACTCAATATGTTTGGAAGTGTCTTTTCCAACTCATTAATGATTTGGTGTTGGTATTTAAACTCATTTGCGACGACACGCAGGGCAGTACCTACGCACTCATAAATTGATATCTGTTTGAGATTGTCATCACCAGCGTGTGAGAATGATTTAAGGCCTTCAACAATTTCTTTAACTCTCTCAACACCTTCTAGGTTCGACTTCAGAATGCTCTCTGCGTCTTCCAACAAAAAATTTAGATCTTGCTTATTGGCTGTATCAGTGAATTCTTGTTTTGACAAACTGCCGGTTAAGTTTACTTTTTCTTCAATCAATTTAAAGGTGCTTTTAAACTCTTTTAGATAGTCATCAAGCACCTGTAAGTTTGCACGAATATAGCCAATAGGATTATTTATTTCATGGGCAACACCTGCGGCAAGCTCTCCTAGTGATGCCATCCTCTCGGATTGAATTAATTGTTTTCGCGCGTCTTCAAGATGAGTCGCGGTCTCTTGAAGCTCAATATTTCGGCGAACCGTTCTTGCATCGGATAAACGTCGTCTAATGCCACTTCGCAAGTGGCCTTTCGCGATTTCCAGCACATTCAGAGCTTCTTCATCAATCAATTCACTTTTTGATAGAAAACCAATCCATACCGAGCTATCGTTTCCAAGTTCAAAATTGATGCAAACAATCCATCGAAAACTTTGGCCCTCAATTCTATCATTTTCATCAATAGGCATGATAAGCCACTCGGGGGGGGCACCCGCTCTTTCTAAGGGAAAATGTTTAAAAAAGAATGATTGAAGTTCGATGTTTTGATCCCAAAAGCCACCAGAGGACCAGATTAGTGGCTTTGAGTTAGGTTGTACTTTTTGCCCATCAAAAATTGCGTTTATACCGTGTGCAGCATTAAAAAATCTGCCAGTAAGCGCAACGGTGCTTTGAAGTATATCAAATAAGGTTAATTCTGAAGAGACGTCGTAGGAGGCCTTAGTAAGATATTCAATTTCAGCGTTTTTCTTCTTTGCATAATCGAGTGATTTTTTTAGGGATAGGTTAGTTTGATAAATTTCACGTGAGTGCACTTCTAGTTGCTGTTCGGCAATTTGACGAGCTTTTTGTTCTCGTTCAATTTTACGCTTGAGCAATTGTATGTCTAAAGCTTCTGGGGGAGGATTTTTATCCAACTTTGCTCACCTCAAGCACGCATCTGTCATCGTTGTTATGCTCGCATTCAACATGCGACACTGTCACCTCTTGATTTACATGCTTAGACAAACCATATATTAAGCCTTCGCAAAAGTAGCAAAGTTTACGAGGCGATTTATAATGAAATCTTAAGGTTTTTTCAGATTCAAATAAAAAATCAAATTCAGGCAATAAGCCATCAGGGTTTAATTTTTTGACTTCAACATGGATAACATTTTGTACACCATGCAAAAACTCAAATATGTCAACAAAGTCATGTGCACCAGGTGGAGCGATGGCATACAGCTCTGTGAATATCCATTCGCCAAAGGCTTTTTGAGCCTGTGCGACAGTAATACCTTTTTTATTTCCGATGAGACTTACTAGTGAAAAAAACTCCTGATCATCGTATACGCAGACGGTAGTGTAGATACCATCACTAGCTAAATCGGCTTCTTGCAACAATTCATCCCACAGCGCAAGACCCCAAGTTTCTTCTACAAACTCACTTAGCTTTACAAATACAACACCTTTCAATTTTACGGCCTCGTTATTGGATTGACGTCCGCCTGAGTATAGACGTGGATGATATTTCAATCAATGTTCTTAATGATAAGCTTTTAATGCTTGTGAATTTTAATTTATGTTACTAATTTAGTTATGTATTTTGCAACTTACCACAGGTGACAAAGGCCTACTAAAAAAGAAATGGCAATAGGTTTTCGGGCCATTTATGTTAGGCTCCGGTCTGCAGCTATCTCTTTAAAACAATCCAAGCAGCTTATAAGCGCCCAAAATAATGATTACCAGTAAAACAATGCCTGCGATAACATTACTGAAGGCTGTATTTGTATGGTTTCGCATGATACTTTTTTGATTCATGACATATAATAAAAACAAGACTGAAATCGGCAACAACAATGCATTTGAAGCTTGTGCCAATACAATCACAGCTAAAGGTTTGAAGCCCGATATAGCAACCAAAACACCACAAATTAAGATAGTTGTGCATACAATTTTAAATTCTTTGGAATCGAGTTTGACTTCCCAGCCAAATAAACCGCATATGGCGTATCCTGCAGCAAGAGGAGCGGTTATAGCGCTAGTCAATCCTGCTGAAAATAAGCCCAAGGCAAAAAATAGATTGGCATAATCACCCAATATCGGCTCAAGTTGGGAAGCTATGTTTCCAGGTGACAGTATCGTATCGGTCAGGTAAAAGGCATTTGCGGCACATGACATAATCGCAAAGGTGACGATGCCGCCTAAACCAATAGAAGAGAACAATTGTTTTTTATGTGAGGGTAATTGTGCAGCTAAGTCAGTTTCAGAAAGGTTTTCCTCGGTCGCTTGTTTTGCGCTCAACCCGGCATGCAGGAATAAGTTATACGGGACAATAGTGGTGCCTATAATAGCTAGCAAAAGCGATGTATTGGACAAACCAACTTGTTTTAGTCCATTAGCTAATGTTGGCGAATCAATGCCTGCTATCAACATAATAGTGATAAATACACCACTCATTAGAGCGACCAAGGTAATCAGTACTTTTTCTACTAATTGATAGCGGTTACTAATCAATAAACAAAAGGAGATTGCACCTAAACTTAAAGCCCAAATAGTAATGCCACCAGGCATAACATTAGCTAGTCCTAAAGCTGCACCGGTCAAATTACCTCCTTCGTACGCTGCATTCCCGATACCGATCGCGGCGCACACCAAAATAATAAAAAACCACTTTATATAGTTATTTTGACTGATGCCAACGATAGCTTCAGACAATCCTCTTCCTGTAACTAAACCTAAACGTGAGGCCATTTCTTGCAAAATGTAAGTGGCAAATATCGAAAACAAAAGAGCCCACACTAAAGCGTAACCTAAGTTGGCGCCTGCCATTGAAGCGGTAGTTACGGTCCCAGGTCCGATAAAAGCAGCAGCGATGATAAGTCCAGTTTTACCCGATTTCATGTTGAATAAACTCCAAAACTGATTTTTATAGTTGTTATTCGTTTTGATTTACCTCTATCATCTACCGCATTGTTTGAAATCGCAACTTTAAGCTTTCTATCATCTATGAATTTACTTCAAATATATCAAAAACCTAGCAACGCGGTTTTGCTCCATTCTCGGTACTACGTAGAGGGCGCGTTATTTGGAGCCGGTGTTTCGCCCGAAATTCCGATGCCCGATGTTTGGTTGCCTTGGGCTATAAAGCATACTGGTAAAATCAAAAACAATCGTCAGGCAGATGAAATAACGGATGCGCTATTTGATTATTTCAAACATTGTTTACAGCTTATGAAAGACAACAAACAGGCTTTGCCGGACTATTGTGAATTTGAACAAGACGCTGATAACGGCAATAGTGATTCGCCGCTTTCGCAGTGGCTGCAAGGTGTTTTAATGGCACATTCTAGTATGGAGTCGGTGTGGCTAAACGCATGGAAGCTGATGCAAAATAAAGCGCCTGATAAAGCCCCAGCATTGGCTAAAAAACTAAAGCATAGCCTGAGTATGTTTACGACTTTTGCTGATATACCTTTGGCAAAAGAGCAGGCATTAAAAAGGGGGCAGGGGGATGACTTTCAGAAAAACCTCGCCAATATTGCAAAGTCACTCCCTGACGCACTAAATACCTATGTTGAAGTTTCTGGAAAGCTAGCTGAGTATTTGCCAAATCAGTTTGAGACTTTTGTGCAAAAGCCCGTGACATAAAATAGTCGGACTATAGCAAGTGCTAATGAGGCTGTCGGCCACTGCTTGATGCCTTGCTGAGGCCTTATAATTGCGAATAAGGTTAATTAAAACGGTTTAACAATAGCCAAAACCACAATTGCTAATAATACTAAAACAGGAAGTTCGTTGATCATTCTGTAAAAGCGAGGGCTTTTGGTGTTTTTATCTTCGGCAAATACCTTAACTAAATAATATAGATAGAAGTGATAAACGTAAAATAAAGCCACTAATACTAGCTTTGCGTGGAGCCATGCTGAGGCTTTCAACCAATCAGTGCCGTATTGATACATAATCAATACGCCCAAGATTAATGTCAACAATGCAAAAGGGGTCACGAAAAACCATAAGCGTCGCTCCATAACCTTGAATTGGTTTTTGGTTTCTTGATGCTGACTTTCAGCATGATAAACAAACAATCTAGGGAGATAAAAAATACCCGCCATCCACGCCACCATAAAAAACACATGAAAGGCTTTTAGCCACAAAATACTCATTTTTCTTACCCTAGTTTAGTTGTTAGTGTTGCTGCCGAAGAAGGTAACTATGCAGCATATTCCAAGTGATTATACCGATTATTTTAGGTTTTCCATGCTCAAAAACATGCTCGTCGTGCGCTAATGCTTCAAATATATAAACCGCGCCTTGTCTCTTTTTATGCAAGGTTTCATAAACCTCGGCCATAGTAGATTGATCACTAAGCCCCTCTATTTGATGAATCGAAAGCGGCAGTACGCCTTCCTGCAGACTAACGTCCATCGCAACAATTTTATACTGCCGGTCATTTTCAAATATACGTTCTTGCAGGACTAAGTGCTTGGGATTTGCTTGCAAATATTCATATAGTGCTTGCTTGGGGGCATCAATGAAATGTTTAAACTCAGTTTGCATTGTAGCCATTACGCCAGTCTCTTGCAGTACATCACGAATAGAGGATGTGGTATATGCCAGCTTTTGAAACTCCAACTGTTGGATAAATATGGAGCGGTTATTACAAAGCTGTTTAGAAGTTACGTAGGCACTTACAATAACGATTATTGCTGGTAAAATCACCTGTGAACTAGCCGATAATTCCATTACGGCGGAGAGTGCCGCCATAGGAGCATGAAGCACCGCGGCTAACATTCCGGCTAAACCAAGCAATGCAAATGTAGATGTCATTTCGCTATCGCCACTGATGCTATAAAGCGGCTGAAGTAAAATGACGCCTGCCAACATACCGATAACCATAACCGCACCAATAATCCCGCCCGGAACGCCCAAACCTATTGCTGCAATCGCCAAAATAAATTTTAATGCAAATAGTATTAACAACATACTTAACTGTGGGTCGTTGGCGAATAATATTTCCATTGTTACAAATTGAGCACCCAGTGCTTCGGGTATGAAATAGCCTACAAAGCCTGTTATTGCTGCAGCTAGTAGTAAGCGAATAATCATATTTACATCGCGAAAAAGCTTCAATACCAACATTAGTTGCTGGTTAAACAATGCAGCGAGTAGCCCTAAAACAATTCCACATAGCACTAAGTACGGAAGTAATGCTGTATCAAGTGAATGGAAATCAAGAAAAGTAAGTTCGTTTTCATTGCCAAAAACAATGCGGGTTAATACTGAGCCGCATGCAGCCGCCAGCATAATAGGGATAAAAACATGTACTCGATAATGGCGCAAAACCACTTCCATTACAAAAATAACAGCGGCAAAGGGCGTATTGAAAGCGGCTGAAATGCCGGCAGCAATGCCACAACCAGTAAGAATGCGTAAACTATTGAAGGGGAGTCTAAACCATTGACCTAAAAGATGACTGCTAGCCGCTGCAAGGTGAACTGTAGGGCCTTCTTTACCGACAACAAAGCCGCCCGCTAAGGAGAAAATGCCACCAAAAAATTGGTTTATTGATGTCCCTAGTGGGATATGGCCGTAACGGGTCTTAACGCGATGAATAACAAATGGAATGCCCATTCGGTAATGTTGTAAACCGGTTATCTTGGCGACAATAAGAATCAAAACAATTGCGACGACGGGCAAGAATAGTAGGAACATACTTTCAATTTCAGCGTACTGCGCGACGCCTCCCAGTAGCGCTTTTTGTATAAATTCCCAACTTAACCTGAATATAATAATGACCGTAGCTGCACAAGCACCAGCCACTATGCCCAGCAGGCATAGTTGAACTGAGGTTCTTGGATGTGAAACTTCTCGTCTTAGCGAGTGCAAAAACATATTGTATATAGGTTTATACTAATTAAGATTAAGACTATCATAGCGTTTTGTGCAGGTGCTTACTACCTGTGAATTGGTAGCTATCCCAAAATAAATTGCTATCCTAATTGCTTGTTATTAACAAGAATGTCTTAAAATGTGGAGTTTGCATTGAAATTTAAAGAACTGCGGGGCCAACTCGGTTTCGTAAGATTTTATTTAGTCGCACTTTTTATCTTGTCTTGCGTTTTTTATGCCGGACACGAATTTGCGAATAAACGGAACCACTTACTCTCACTTGAAGTAGATGTGATGAAAAGCAGCATTGATAATGTCTCGGCTGAGAATCAATCGCTTAACTCAGAACTCAATGTTAAGAAAGTAGAGCTTGAGGTGGCGAGTATTGCTAATGAGCAAGCGCAAATTTCATTTAAGAATTTTATGCAGCAAGAAGCTGAGTTGCGCGAGCAAATTAGTTTTTATCAAAAAGTAATGGCGCCTGAACTAACGCAAGATGGATTCGTTGTTGAAAGTGTAGAAGTAGTGCCAACTGAGAGTACCAATAATTTCGCAATAAAAGTCATGATGCTGCAACGAGAAAATATTAAGGCGATAATCAAAGGAACGTTAAAAATCACGCTGCGCGGCAGTCAAAACCAAGTTCCCATGCAATATGATTTGAAAACGCTTTTGGATGACAAAGAACAAAAGACAACGTTTTCGTTTAAATACTTTCAAGTAACTGAATTTCGCGTCACTTTGCCAGATTATTTCATTCCAGAGCAGATTGAGATTAATACCGACGTTTACAAGTTCAAGAGAAAGCGCGGTTCTTATGCCCGAACCATCGCGTGGAAAGACGCTTACAGTGAATCTGATTGAATACTTGATTAAATTACTCAGGTATTAGATAATCCGCGTCATTACTTTGAGCTCACAAGGCTTTTACTAGAGGAATATTATGTCGGAAGAAATGGCATTGCCAATTGAGTTTTCTGAAGCTGCGGCAAAAAAAGTGAAAACCTTAATAATAGAAGAAGAAAATCCAGAGCTAAAACTGCGTGTTTACGTTACTGGTGGCGGTTGTTCGGGATTTCAGTACGGATTTACTTTTGATGAGAAAGTTAATGATGGTGACATGACAATTGTAAAAGAAAGTGTGACTTTGGTCATTGACCCAATGAGTTTGCAATATCTTGTTGGTGGCATTGTTGATTATACGGAAGGACTTGAAGGCTCTAGATTTTTCGTCAACAACCCAAATGCATCAACTACATGTGGTTGTGGTGCAAGTTTCAGTATTTAAGAATAGCAAGGCAATAAGCATTCGATTGACCCATAATAGAGTTAATTGAATGAGCGTTAATGACTTATATTGGTCGTTGAGTATTTAACTATGGGGAAAGTGGATCTCTAATCTCACTGCAACACCTATAGACGTCCTGAAGTCTTCCTCGCGTAGCCATAAAAGAAACGGTTCAAGCTCTACAAATAACCAGGGCCTGAGCACGTTACGTTTGTACCGCATACTCACTAATACTTGTTCTTTGCGATATGAGGGCTTATTCAAGCCATCAATCATTGCAGTAAACAAGTAGCTAGTTTTGCCATCGTGTAAATAAAGATATTGTAATTCATGCCGCCAAAACATGTCTTCAGTTTTGTCACGGTAGCGAAATGTGTTTTCAAATTCAATTGCTTTATTTTTTGAAATTGTGTGACTAAGCGAGGCTCTGAACTCTGCACCGAGTTGATCGTCGGAGTAATAGTTTGCTTCCACAAAATAGCTTATCTTGTTACGTTCACTAATATTAAACGCATCGCTATACCTTGCTCTCGTGTACAACTGCGAGCCACGACCAAAACCAAGTCTGTAAGCTATTTTTGAGTCTGGTTTATCGCGGAATTGGAGTGCAACAGTCGCTTTATCGTCGTTCCCCAATTGTGGATTTCGAGCTGCCTTTACTGCTTGTTGATTAACATCATCTTCATCATCAGAAAGTAATAGCTCAACTCTACCCTCTAATGCGGGTAATTTTACCCTTATTTTAAATCTGAAATCGAATTGATTTAAGGCCCGACTACGGGGTTCAATCCCAAAGCGCAGTTTGCCAGAAGCTCGGGCAGGTTTTGAGGTAGGTTTTTCTTCATGAATAAACCAGCGATTTACCTCCACAACAGTCGATTCGATGCCGTAGTTAAAATGGCAATACCAATCATCTAGCCAAGGTTGGTCACCGCAATAATTAAAAGGTGTTTCTTGTACAGTATGTTTTACAGCCGGGTTAGCTTCTTTATTTTTATCAGTGGAGGCGTGTGCAATATTAACTGATAAGTAGGCCACAGTAAGGAGCACGCAAGCAAAGCTTGCAAAGAAGCCCTTTGATACCGTTAGTAATTTTTTATTTACCGCAGTTAAAAAGTATAATTTCACGTTATTCACCGAGCATAGAAAGAGCGCAGAAAGAGCGCAGAAAGAGTGCAAACGCTTGATTTGAAACATATGTATAAAAACAAGTTAGTGAAAGCCAGTGATATTTGTTAAAAGCAACGTATAATGCATTTAATAAGCCTGTATTGCGCCGTAAATTTGTGTGCTCTATTGAATGCACTTTACAGTAAACGGTAACAAAAAAAACATAGTTTTAACAATGGAGAATTACCAATGGGTCCTAGTGTTTGGAGTATTGTAGTTATACTGCTGATAGTTGTTTTACTATTCGGCACAAAGAAATTACGCAATGTTGGTGGTGATTTAGGCTCCGCGCTTAAAGGCTTCAAGAAAGCCTTGAGTGACGACGATGCCGCTACAGATAAAAAAGATGCTGACAAGTCAGATGCAGATTTTGACACTGTTGAGGACAAACGTGCGACAGAAAAAACGGTAAAGCCGACCGAAACTAAGACCACTACCAAAGAGTAGATCATGTTCGATATTAGTTTTTGGGAACTCTTCATCGTTGGTATTGTGGCTCTGCTCATCCTGGGTCCCGAACGCTTGCCTAGTGCTATCCGCTCAACTGTAACGACGATTCGAAGTCTGAAAAGCATGGCCACGGGTTTCAGAACAGAAATTGAAGAGCAATTGCGCGTGCATGAATTGCACGAAAACCTAAAAAAAGCAGAGAATATGGGCTTGGATAATGTGAGCCCCGAGGTTGCGCAAAGTGTTAAAGAGTTGAAAGAAGCAGCTTTATCAGTTCAAGAACCCTATAAGAAAAAGAAAGATGACGACGAAAAGTAATTTTATAAGCCATTTAATAGAGCTACGCAGTCGTGTGCTTAAAGCACTAGCCTCAGTGTTAGTTATCTTTTTTGCTTTAGCTTATTGGGCTCAAGATTTGTATGGAATTTTAGCTGCGCCGCTTGTCGCCACCATCCCTGAGGGAGCCTCAATGATCGCAACGAGCGTGGCATCGCCATTCTTTGCGCCCTTTAAGTTAACGATGGTACTGTCTTTCTTTATTGCTATACCCTACGTTCTCTATCAAATTTGGGGGTTTATCGCGCCTGGCCTGTATCGCAATGAGAAAAAGCTTGTCGCTCCTTTACTACTTTCAAGTACCCTATTATTTTATAGCGGAATGGCATTTGCCTATTTTGTTGTGTTTCCACTCGCATTCAGTTTTTTTGCTGCAGTTGCGCCAGACGATGTTCTTATTAGTCCTGATATTTCTGAATACCTTAGTTTTGTTTTAAAAATATTTTTTGCTTTTGGTGTCGCTTTTGAGATTCCTGTTGCCATCATATTAATGTGCTGGACCGGCATGACAACGCCGGACCAACTGCGTGCAAAGCGCTCTCATGTCATTGTTGCTGCCTTTGTTGTTGGTATGTTATTGACTCCACCTGACGTTATTTCACAAGTACTGCTAGCAATTCCTATGTGGTTTTTGTTTGAAGTCGGCATTGTGGTCGGCGGTTGGTATACAAAAAATGCCCCTCGCCGAGGCGAAGAAGATGCTGAAGAAGATATTGAAAACAGCATTCATAAGAATACGCAAGAGAGCGAACAACAAGCAAACGACAACTCTAAAAATGAGGCTAAACCTTAATGATTATTTCTTTCTTTAGTGCTATTTCCTTGCTTGCAGCAGTTCAGGGAGCGAATTTAGAACAGTCAAATATGCTCGATCAGGCTTTACTTAGTAAAGCGCAAGATTGTGGTGTTGTAGTCAACGATGAACAGCGCTTGGTATGCTTCGATAGCATCTTTAGTACTGATTTAAAAACGGCACAAAAGAACGCAGCCTCTCTCGAATCGGTGCCTGCAACAAGCAAAACTGAAAAAACCAATAGCTTAGCAGAGAAAACCCCAGCGGTAGCGGCTTCTTCCGCTGCTGCAAGCAGAAAAAATATTGTGTTACCTAAATCGATTGAAGAAGCCAAATCGAACGACAGCAATGCCTTGTTAATCGACAAATTTGGTGGTGAGCAATTTACATCTGATAAGGTGCAATCATCTAAACTAGAGCAGATCACTTTAGTCATTGATAAAGTGACTAAAACGCTCAGCAAGAAACAAGTTTTTCATTTTACTAATGGCCAAATTTGGGAAAATAAAACAACCAAGCAATTGCGCGTGAGAGCGGGTGATAAGGTGCGGGTTAAAGATGGCGCATTAAGTGCCTTTTATTTATCTAAAGTAGGCGGAAATGGCAAGGTTAGAGTTAAGAGAGTCAAGTAATGCCATGGTTTGATATCGGCGTTAATCTCTTAGACAAAAGATTTGAAATAGCCGATGTTATTGCCAGAGCGTCTGAAAACTCAGTGAACAATATCTGCGTTATTAGCTCTGACATTAAAGAATCGTTGCAAGCACAGCGCTTAACGCAGTCGCATAATCAGCAAGCAGGTTATCAACAACTAGTATATACAGCTGGTGTTCACCCTCATTATGCAGATAACTTTTCAGCTGACGCTTTAACTCAACTAAATCTATTATTGACCGATACCAATATGGTAGCGATAGGTGAGTGCGGCTTGGATTTTAACCGTAATTTCTCTACTAAAAAAAACCAATTGCATGCGTTTGAAGCTCAGTTGGCTTTTGCTGCTGAGCACAATAAGCCAATTTATTTGCATGAGAGAGACGCGTTTGAGACGCAAATAGCATTACTCAAAGATTATCTTCCAAGTATACCCAATGCAATAGTCCACTGTTTTACCGGCACTAGAGCGCAACTAGAAGCTTATTTAGCGCTGGACTGTTACATAGGGGTAACAGGCTGGATTTGTGATGATAAACGAGGTGGCGATTTGCAAGAAGCTGTCAAGCACGTGCCGCTAGGCAGACTATTACTTGAATCAGATGCCCCTTATTTATTTCCGAAAACCTTAAGGCCAAGAGCAAAAAATAATGAACCATGTTTTTTACCCCATGTGGCAAATAAAGTGTCAATATTGAAAAATATCGACTTAGATATATTGTCGAAAGCATGCTTACAAAATGCATTTAGTGTGTTTGGAATAAATAGTCACGATGTTAAAAAATGAACAAAAGGCGCCTTATAATACGTTTTTACTTGCTGCATTAGTCGCTGGATTTACTTTGCTTACACTATTTATGGTTACAAGTTTAAGCCGTGATAATGACAAGTACTTGATTCAGCAAGCGGTTTACCACTATTCAGATGATCTAAGCCAACAGAATATAGACAACATTGATTTGCTTCCAGCTTCCGTTTGGAGCGAAGAAAATAGCCAAAATTTCGGATTTACACTCGCACCTCAATGGCTTAAATTTGAGCTTCCCTCAAACGCAGGTGGTCGAATTTTAGAGATTGATTACCCCATGCTTGATGATGTCCAGTTGTGGTTTCGAAAGAACGCGAATGGTACTTATGTCGTTTTACAAGATTATCAATTAGGCGATAATTTTGATTTCAATCAGCGTCCAATTATTCATGATAGATTCCTCATACCGGTGCCTCTTGAGCAATCCAGTATTCAAGTATTGTTGCGGATAAAGTCTAAAGGGGCAGTCAAAGCGCCGCTTAAATTGTGGGCTACGCAAGATTATATTGTTTATACCGCGTCACACCGTCTGTTTTTAGGGCTGTTTTTTGGATACATGTTAGCAATGGGTCTGATTAACGTATTTCTGTTTACGACGACCAAAAATACGATGTTTATCACCTATGCTGGCTACGTATTCTCGTTTGCACTATTGATAGCAACGTTACACGGCATTGGTTTTCGATTTATATGGCCTCATAGCCCTTGGTTTCAGGAGCGAACCACAATCATTTTTGCATTTTTGATGATGAGTTTTGTGCTTATATTTTCTTCACAAATACTTGATTTGAAAAAACTGAATAGAAACTTCTACAAAGCACTGCAGGTATTTTTTGCCATTTATCTCGCCTCAACCTTTGCGTCGTTTGTTCTGTCTTATGCTTTGATGGTCAAATTTTTCCTGATTCTTTCACTATTTTCGATTCCAACTATTTTATTTATAAGTCTTAGTTTAACGTTCAAAGGAAGTAAAATAGCCAGGTATTTCAGCGCTGCATGGCTCGTGTTGATGATTTCCGGGTTAACAGCGACTGCTGACAACTTTCATTGGGTTGATATGCCAATTGACTCCAGCTATTTACTTATGGTCGGTGCCAGCACTGAAACGCTTCTACTGGCGCTGGCATTAGCGACAAGTTACAGCTTGCAGCGCAATGAAGCGAGGTTGTCATACCAAGAGGCAGATGAAAACGAAGTTCGCACTATCCAAGTGCAAGATGAACTGCTGCAGCTTCAAAAACAAGCACAGTTGGATTTGGAAGAGCAAGTTAGGGCTCGCACCCAAGAGTTTGAGAAAGCGTTATCAGGCTTGTCATTAGTAAATACCGAGCTTAAAGACCTAAGTGAAACGGATGCCTTAACCGGGCTAACTAATCGACGTCTTTTTAACAAAAATATTAAAGCCGAAGCTGCCCGTAGCCGTCGTGAAAGAAATCCGCTAGCTATCGCGTTGTTGGATATTGACAATTTTAAAGCCGTTAACGATAACTATGGTCATCAATGCGGCGATGACTGTCTTGTGGCTTTTGCAGATGCATTGAAACGCACAGTTAAACGTCCAGGTGACTTGCTGTCACGTTTTGGTGGTGAAGAGTTTGTTGTTATGCTTCCCAATACCACGATTGAGGGCGCAACGGTTTTACTCGAAAAGGTTAGATTAGCAATAGAGGCTATGATTGTTGAAACTCAAGGAAATAAAATTAGTTTTACAGTGAGTGCCGGCTTAACTGCTAGAGTCGTCTGCAATGATGGAGACACAGACATCATGTTGGCGTTTGCCGATAAGCTTTTATACAAGGCAAAAGAAGCCGGCAGAAACTGCATTAAGTCTGGTAATTTTGATGAATAGCTCTAATGAACAACGCTTATGATCGCTAACTCTAAAATTTCCGTCGAGGGAAATAAGCTTCAACTCACAAGTTTGTGGGTGGCTGGCATGATAATTCTCTTAGGATTAGTGTTATTTGGCGTCGTTGTGTCCACATCCGGCAAAGGTGAAAAGGCACTGATTAACGAATTTACTCGACTCCATATCGCTACAAGTGACACAGATAACATTACAGCAATATTGGAGCTTAATAAGCTTAATTGGGATGCTATAAATGACTCGAATTTTGCTCTTTCTAAAAAGGCGCATTGGTTTTCGGTAGAAGTTTCGCCAGATGAATTGGGCCGTTCGCAATTAGTTGAAGTGTCATTCTCAAATTTAGATAAAGTCGATGCCTGGTTTTTAGACAAGCTTAGCGGTCAGCAGAAAACCATCTTAGCTCACTATAAAACAGGGGATAGTCTTGAATTCAATGCACGTGACGTAAAACATGATCAGTTGATTTTTCCTGTACCAATGACGGGCTTACCCAACCAGCTTTATTTGAGAGTGGAATCGCAGAGCAGTCTCAAAGTACCTATCAAATTATGGGTAGAAGATGAATATATTCAATATATCGGGTCAAACCGCGTATTTATTGGCATTTTTTATGGCTTCATGAGTGCAATGGCCTTACTCAATCTATTTCTTTACATAAGTTCCAGAAACCCTATCACATTACTTTATGCCGGCTATGTTATTTGTCTATCTATTACCTTGGCCGGCAGCCAGGGCTTAGGCTATCGTTTTTTATGGCCAGATAGCCCTGCTTTCCAGCAGTATGCAGTGCTATTTTTTGTTTCATTAATGGCTTTTTTCTCAAGTTCATTTACTGCTTCACTGTTAGATATAAAACAACATCATCCGTTTTTTTTGCGTCTTTTTAATGCTTTACGGATCATTATTCTAATTTATATTCTGCTTATTTTCATTATTCCATATGGCCTAGTAACCTCGATTGCGACCTTAGTAATTGTGATGTCAATGCTTATCATATTCATATCAACGCTATTCATCGCCTATAAGGGTAATGCTATTGCCAAATATCTATGTGCTGCTTGGTTCTCACTATTATTTAGTGGTTTGTTGGGCTTAGCGGACAGCTTTGGTTGGATAAACCTGCATCTTGATCCTAGCTACCTATTAATGGTGGGTGCGGTCATTGAAACTTTGTTTATGGCCTTAGGGATCGCCATGCGGTTCAATGATCAGAGGCTATTAGCTAAACAAGCCCGCATGAAGGCTGCGCAAAATAAACAAAATACGATTCAAGCAAAAGAAGCATTAATGAGCTTGCAGCTTGAAACAAAAGAAAAGCTCGAGTATGCAGTAGATGAGAGAACATACGAATTAGAAATAGCGATACGAGAATTGAATGAAGCGAACCATGAGTTAGAGAGGAAAAGCTCTATAGATGCGCTGACCGGTGTAGCGAATCGTAGGTCATATGACAAGAAAGTGGTAGCAGAAGCTCGTCGTAGCCGCCGTGAGAAGACACCACTTGCTATCGCTATGCTTGATATAGACCATTTCAAGGCGGTGAATGATACCTTTGGGCACCAGTGCGGAGATGAGGCGCTAAAACATTTTGCAAGTGTGCTAAAAGATTGCATAAAACGCCCGTCTGACGTTATATGTAGATATGGCGGTGAAGAGTTCGTTGTTATCTTACCCAATACTGATATAGAAGGTGCTAGACTACTGATGGAGAGTGTTCGCTCAACTACAGAAAATAGTCAAATACAATGTGCTGGTAAGACAATCAAGTTTACCGTCAGTATCGGTGTTTCAACTAGAGTTATCGCTACAGATACTGAATATGAATTGCTTAATGCATTTGCTGACAAGCTATTATATCAAGCAAAAGAGAGTGGCCGGAATCAAGTTAAGGCCCTTGAGTTTTAAATTATTTAAAGGACTGATATGTCACAATTTCCTCTCAACCGCCCACGCAGGCTGCGTTACACTTCTTCAATTAGACGCTTAGTTAGTGAGTCATCACTTTCGGTTGATGATCTTATTTATCCGATGTTTGTCTGTGAAGGCGAAGCTAAAATTAAATCAATTGAATCAATGCCTGAGGTGTATCGTTTTAGTATCGATAAGCTCTTGATCGAGGTCCAGGAGCTAGTTGACCTAGGCGTTCATGCTTTTGCATTGTTTCCGGTAACACCTTTAGAGAAAAAAACCGATTGCGCCAGTGAAGCGTTTAACCCTGATGGTTTAGCGCAACGTGCTGTGAGAGCTTTGAAGGCGAACTTTAACGATATAACGGTGATTACTGATGTCGCACTTGATCCTTTTACTACTCACGGACAAGACGGCCTAATAGATGAAACTGGTTATGTGATGAACGACGAAACAACCGATATTTTGGTTAAACAGGCAATTTCACATGCTGAAGCAGGTGCTGATGTTGTGGCACCTTCAGATATGATGGATGGGCGCATTTGGGCAATTCGTGAAGCACTAGAGATACATGGCTTCAAAAACACAAGTATTATGGCCTACTCTGCCAAATATGCGTCAAGCTATTATGGCCCATTTAGAGATGCGGTAGGCTCTGCTGGCAATATCAAAGGTGGAAATAAGAAAAATTATCAAATGGATCCTGCGAATTCTAATGAAGCCCTAAGAGAAATTGAGTTAGACATTAATGAAGGTGCAGATATGGTCATGGTGAAACCTGGAATGCCATATTTAGATATTGTTCAGCGCTGCAAGGAAGAATTTGGTGTGCCGACATTTGCGTATCAAGTGAGTGGTGAATACGCTATGCATCAAGCAGCATTTGCTAAAGGTTGGTTAGACAAAGACGCGGTGATAATAGAGTCATTACTTGCGTTTAAGCGTGCTGGTGCTGATGGTATATTAACTTACTTTGCTAAAGAAGCCGCTAAGTTATTGCGCACCAAGGTTTAGTGCGTTTCAGGTGAACAAAACTGAATATTGTCAATTTAGTTCAATTGTCATGTTCAGTATAAAATCGAGGCAGCTTTAACGCGCTGCTATCAGTTGAGAATTAAATCTCAACCTGGATATTATCAATAATTCTGGTCTTACCTAAAAATCCAGCACCTAAAATGACCAACTCTTTGTCTTCATGACTCGGTTGCAAAAGGCTGCTGGCTGAACGAATATCAATATAGTCAGTTTTGAACCCTAGGGCTGCCAAATTATCTCTGTTTTCTGCGATCATCACTGAGAAGTCTCTGCGTCCCGTTTTAATCTCAGTTGCCATGTTTGAAATTAAAGTATAGAGAGTAGGTGCAATTAAACGTTGTTCCGCATTCAGAAAATTGTTTCGTGAGCTCATTGCCAAACCATCGCTTTCTCGTTCTGTAGGAACGCCGTGAATGGTCAGATTCATCGATAAGTCAGTTACCATAGCCTTGATAACCTGTAATTGCTGAAAGTCTTTCTCACCAAAAAAAGCCATGTTTGGCTGGACCATATTGAATAGTTTGCAAACAATAGTCGCAACACCTCTAAAATGACCTGGACGACTTGCTCCGCATATCATGTAAGACAAGCCAGGCACTTCTACAAAGGTTTGTTGCTCCAAGCCTCTGCTGTATATATCACTTACCTTTGGCATAAATAGCAAGTCGACACCCAATGCCTCTAGTGATGCCTTATCTTGTTGCATCGTTCTGGGGTAGGCATCTAAATCTTCGTCTGGGCCGAATTGCAGGGGGTTAACAAAAATTGAAACAACAACCTTGCTGGAATGTTTTTTTGCTTCTTTGACTAATCTAAGATGTCCTTCATGCAAATTGCCCATTGTTGGCACAAACGCAATGGCTTGTTTCTCAGTTTGCCATTCGCGGCGGGTTTCTCTTAGAGTTTTAATATCACTAACAATATGCATAAAACTTACTCGAATGAATGCGCTGAACTTGGAAAGCGCTGAGCTTTAACGTCATCAATATAGGCGGTAACTGCAGCACGCATATCGTTGTGCTCAGCTAAATAGTTTTTGCTAAATTTGGGCATATAGTTAGCACTGATACCAAACATATCATGCATAACTAAAATTTGACCGTCAGTTTCAGCGCCCGCGCCTATTCCTATAACAGGTATGCTTAGCGCGGCTGAAACTCTTTTTGCCACCGAATTTGGTACACATTCTAAAACCAAAAGTTGAATACCTGATTTTTCAAGCGAGAGGGCCGCATCTAGGATTTCTTGCGCCTGTTTAGTTTCCCGACCTTGAACTTTGAAGCCGCCAAACACGTGAACTGATTGTGGTGTTAAGCCTAAATGACCACACACCGGTATACCACGTTCTACAAGCCCTTTGATTGTCGAGGATAACCAGTTTCCGCCTTCGACTTTAACCATGCTTGCGCCACTAGCCATCAATTTAGCTGCATTAGTGAATGCTTGCTCTGCAGTTGCGTAGCTCATAAATGGCATGTCGGCGACAACAAAGGCGCGAGAAGTCCCTTTGCGAACGCATGATGTGTGATATGCAATGTCTTCAACCGTGACGGACAAAGTATCGTCGTCGCCTCTTAAGACCATGCCTAAGGAATCACCGATCAACATGACATCGATGTGCTGTTCGTCAAACATCTTAGCGAAACTTGCATCATAGGCGGTAAGAGCTGCTATTTTTTCGCCTTCGATTTTCATTTTTAGTAAGGAAGATGTGGTTACTTTTTTCATCAGTTCATCTCTTGTTAAATCGCAATTGTTTCGATTTTTTCCGCTAGGGGGTCGCGCTCTATACGATATAAACCTTCTAAATTGCATTTAGCAACCCATGTCGCTAAGGAGCGGCCATCTTGCATAATTAAATCTGGCGAAATTTCAAATAATGGGACTAAAACAAACTCTCTCTCTTTCATACCACAGTGAGGTAGGGTTAGTTTTTTGGTAGTCAAGGCTAAATCATTGTATAACAAAATGTCTAAATCGAGTGTGCGAGGCCCCCAACGATCACCTTCTCGTTTGCGGTCCTGCTGATTTTCAATTTGTTGCAGCGTAGCCAGCAACTCTTGGGGTTGCAGGGATGTTTTGACTTTACATACAGCGTTCACATAATCAGGCTGGTCCTGCGGGCCCATAGGTGCACTAGAGTATAAATGAGAGCTTGAAATGAGCACCATTTGGCTGTGTGCGTCAATCGCTTTTAACGCAAGTTCTAATTGTTTCTCAGGCTCACTTAGGTTACTTCCTAGACCAATGTAAGCAATATCCGATAGCATCTTAAGTCGCTTTCCGTTTTTTAATTATCTTTTTCTTTCTGGGAACGCCAGGCTGTTTGCGTAAATCACTAATCATATCTTTACGTTGTTCTGGCGTGACTTCTTGGAACTCTGTCCACCATTCACCTAGCTCTAATAAATCACCACCTTCAATTTGACCACGAATCAATAGAAAATCGTAAGCTGCTCTAAACCTTGGATGACTTAATGTTTGATAGGCTCGCCGACCGAAGCGTCTAGGCAAACGCATTTGCAATTGCCACATTTCTCTTATGGGAATACTAAAGCGCTTTGGTATCATAATGCGTTGAGTTTGCTTTTGCAGAACCTCGCCCACAGCAATATTAAATGCATCGTTTTGTGCTACACCAGATTCGCCCATAATAAATTGGGTGCTTTCTTCAACGGGATACCATAAAAATGCGGCATACAGGAATGCGGGCGTAACTCGCTGCTCATTGTTGAGACGATCATCGGTATTTTTGAGTACTTGCTCGACTAGTTTCATTTCTCGGCAGCTATTATCAACTAATAGTGGTGCCAGTTGCGGAAACAACGGGGCGAATAAGCCGTATTCATGCAGTAAATGGAAAGTGCGCAAACCAATTCCTGTGACCAAGAGTTTCAATACTTCTTCAAATAACCTGGCAGGTGGAATATTTGCAAGTAAATGACTCAGTTCTTTAATCTGATCACCCATTTCTGGCGGTATTGTCATGCCCAATTTAGCGCTAAAGCGAATTGCTCTAATCATACGAACGGGATCTTCGCGAAAGCGCGTTGCTGGATCGCCAATTAATTCAATTTTTTTCTCGTTAATTGATGCCATACCGTTGGCAAAATCGATAATACTTTGGTCTTTTGCACTGAAATACATGGCATTAAACGTAAAATCACGTCGTTCAGCATCTTCTTCGATAGTGCCAAAGACGTTGTCACGTAATAGTTGGCCTTGTTGATCTTGCTTTGCCAACACATCGTCTACTTGATTGCCGCGGCGGCCTTTAACTTGGGTTTTGTTTTCTTCTTCATTTGCGTTAACTTCCTCGTGATGTCCTCGAAAGGTTGCAACTTCAATAATATCTCTACCAAAAACAATATGTGCAAGTCGAAAACGGCGGCCTATTAGTCGGCAATTGCGGAAACACTCCTTTATTTGTTCAGGTGTTGCATTAGTCGCAACATCGAAGTCCTTGGGTGTTTTACCCATCAATCTGTCACGGATACACCCGCCTACCAAGTAAGCTTCATATCCTTTTGCGTTGAGCCTTCTCAATACAGAAAGTGTATTGTCACTGATATCAGAAAATGTGACAGGATGTTGACCTTTTGGAATGGTCACCGGATTGATGATTGACTGTTTTTTCGCTGGGGTGCTTGGCATGCCACCTTAACCTATTATCGATGGATTCATAAAATCGTCATCTTTATTGTTGTGTTTATACAAAAATGAAACCTATTTGGTTTCTAAGTATGCGAATTATACTGCATTTGTGCCAGAAAGCAGAATTTCTCTTTGCTTTGCTAGTAATTTAGGCGACCAATGTTTCACAGCCCAATCAACAAGGCTACTCACACTCATTTCTTCAGATAACTCTGGGCTTAATAATCCGATCAATTCAAAGGCTTTGAGCAGATTTTGAGCAGCAAACTGGTTATCAACCGCTTCAGCGTGATTTTGTTTACTGAGTTTTTTGAATGTCTCGTTGCAAATAACGGGCAAGTGAAAGTAACTCACACAGGGCATTTTGAATAATTTATACAAATAGTTTTGCTGCATTGTCGTATCAATGAGGTCTGCACCTCTAACTACGTGTGTCACTTGCTGAAAAATGTCATCAATAACTACGGCAAAATTGTAGGCGAATAAGCCATCTTTTCGTCGAATGCTTAAGTCTTCAGTACAAAAATCTATATCGACCTGAACTTTCCCTAAGTGTAAATCTTCAAAACTTGCTTGTTCACCATTGTTAATAACGCGAATAGAATTGCCCAAAAAGGGAAGTGCTAGCTCTCTGCACGTGCCAGTATAAAACTTTCCCTTTGCTTTTATGGCTTGTCTAGTGCACTCACAGGCGTAAACAGCCTTTTGCTGTATTAGCTCCTCTAAGGCAGATTGATAAGCACGCTGGCGTTGAGTCTGATATACAATTTGGTCATCCCATTGCATACCGTGTGCTTGTAATTGAGACAGAATAATGTCGGCGGCACCATCTTGGATTCTTGTCGTATCTACATCTTCTATTCTAACTAGCCATTTCCCGTGAGCTTGGCGCGCATGCAAAAAGCTAACGAGCGCACATACGAGTGACCCAAAGTGAAGAGGGCCGCTAGGAGATGGCGCGAATCTGCCAACATAGCTTTGCATCAATTAGACCTGCTGCTCACATTTATTTGAGCCATAAAAAACCGCGGAAGCAAAGCCACCACGGTTTTAAAACAAGATATCAAAAACAACTAAAAAGCTAGCCTTGCAACTGCTTCTCTTTTATTTCTGCCATTGTTTTGCAATCGATACACATGTCTGCCGTGGGGCGCGCTTCAAGACGACGGACACCAATTTCAATGCCACAAGAATCACAAAATCCAAAATCGTCTTCTTCGATGCGTTTTAAGGTTTTCTCGATTTTCTTTATTAGCTTGCGTTCGCGATCACGAGCTCTCAACTCGAGACTGAATTCTTCTTCTTGGGCTGCTCTATCAACCGGATCAGGAAAATTTGCAGCTTCGTCTTTCATATGATTAACGGTGCGATCAACTTCTTGACGAAGCTGGTTACGCCATGCTTTCAGAATCAGTTTGAAATGATTCATCTGAGCATCGTTCATATATTCTTCGTTTGGCTTTTCTTGGTACGGCGTAACGCCCGCTAACGCAAGTAACCCTAATGTTTTTCCTGTTGGCATTTACCATTTCTCCTAAACTTCGACATTTTGCATCCTTTTGCTCAATGTTTGCTAGCAAATAACATCGCACATAAATGTCGTTACTCGTTTACTCAGTGCATTTGTGCGCACTAAATACAATAATTCGTCGACTCACTTTTTAAACCGAGGACGGTAATATGGTGATTTTTACACAAAAATCAATCTTTATTTACTAAGCAATTGTCACTGAATGAGCTAACTCAATAAAATCACAGGAGAAATTACATCCATAACAAATTACCTCAAGGCCTGATTTCTGCGCTTCGAGCACTGCTAGCGCATATTCCTCGTCAATGTGTTTGGCAATATTAAACTTTTCAATTCCGGAATGTTGAGCGCAGAACAATAATACAGCCCTGTGACCAGCATTCGCTAACTGAGCCAATTCATTTGCATGCTTTGTTCCTCTTTGCGTAATAGTATCGGGGAAATAACCAATATTGTTTTCGCAAAGCGTCATCGATTTAACTTCAAGATAGCAATCAGGCATGTCATCACCCTGCAGAAAAAAATCAATTCGGCTTTCGCCAACTTTAAATTCAGACCTTATTTGATTGTACTCTGCTAGTTCAACAATAGCGTTAGCTTGCAATGCCTCTTTTACAATTTTATTCGCATTGTTGGCATTAATACCAATCCACTGACCGAAGTCATTTACGGCAAGTTCCCATGTGTGAGCATATTTCCTTTTTTTATTTTCAGCCAAACTTAAATACACTGTCCAACCGGGTGTTGCGCAATTCGTCATTGCTCCGGTATTTGGACAATGGACCGTGATTACTTCACCATCATTTAATTCTACATCAGCTAAAAAGCGTTTATATCGCTTAATTAACTTACCCTTGACCAATGCTGATGGAAATATCAACAGGTTTTATCCTTTTTATATTTAGTGAACTACAAATTTTTTAAGACGGCGACTTCTAATGATCAGGCTCTGCCCACAACAGCTTAAACTAAATTGAATTCAAATTGATGCTTCTACCGTTGATTTATCATTAATAGACCCAATTGATATTTCACCTAAGTATAAAATTTTTAGTAGGTTTGGGTTTGTTGCGTGACGAATATTGCTCTTTCAACGCTTCTTATTGATTGGCCTTTTTCACCACTACGATAAGTCCTTTAGCCATAAAACCCTGTTGGAGTGTTAATGTCAAATTTCAAAGTTGCATTAAGTTATGAAGCCGCTACGGTGTCTTGGGGAGTGAATAGTAAACTCTCGTTCAATGAAAGTGGCGCTGTTTTGCATCTGCCTGATGCCGCTCTGCACTTGCGCCAAATACAAAAGTCAGCGCGTAAAATTGCTTCTTTGAGTATAGATAATATTGAATTCATCGGTGAATGGGACGCTGAACAACAGTGGGCATTTGCAATGAGCTATTGCGGCGCTGGCTTTGCCGGCCAAATATACTGGTGTAAAGACGCTTCAGAACAAGATTTAACTGTCCGTTATGCCGCGATGCAGTTTACTCGAAAACTAGTTAATGAGACTCCTGAAGAGCTTAGTCCAGAATCACTAGCAACCGCTGCCTCAACGTGGATAAAATCGCTAGCCCCCGAGCATGTGAGCGCAACAATGCTAACCGGTGAAGAACTCGTAGCCGCTGGATGGCAAGGAATTTACGAAGTGGGCCGCGGCAGTTCTAGGCCTCCAGTATTGTTAGAACTTGACTTTAACCCGACAGGCAATCCGAATGCAGAAATTGATTTTGCACTAGTTGGTAAGGGGATAACTTTCGACAGTGGAGGTTACAGTATCAAGTCTAGCGAAGGGATGCTGGACATGAAGTGTGATATGGGCGGCGCGGCAACTGTCACTGGCGCACTCGGTTTAGCAATTATGCAGGGCTTGCAAAAGCGTACTAAACTATTTTTGTGTTGTGCAGAAAACCTGATTAGTGATCATGCCTACAAGCTAGGCGATGTTATTACATATAAAAATGGCGTGACAGTGGAAATTGTGAATACTGATGCTGAAGGACGCTTAGTGCTGGCAGACGGCTTGATGGCAGCCACTGAATCAGGTGCTAAGAAAATTATTGATGCAGCCACTCTGACTGGTGCGGCAGTGATGGCCGTCGGACATGAGTTTAATGCAATATTTAGTATGGATGAAGATTTTCAAGCATCTGTGTTAGCAAGTGCGCACAAAGTGAATGAACCGCATTGGCGTTTACCTTTAATGGCATGGCACAGAGAACAATGCAGCTCGCCATTTGCTGATACAGCGAATAGTCGGCCAGTAAAAGGAGGCGGCGCAGGCGGGGCCTCAAATGCAGCAGGATTTTTATCTCGTTTTGTCAAAAACGAGGGAAAAGGATGGTTGCATATTGATTTGGCTGCAGCTTACAATCGTAATGGTACAGAAATTATGCCAAACGGGGCAACCGCAATTGGCATTCGCACAATAGCCGACCAACTTATTGGCACTGGGTAAATGATTTCCGGGCGGTTTAAATGCCGCCTAATCTTTCCGCTAGCTCTTTGTATTTTGCAACATCATCACTGTCGAAAAGTGGGCTACCATTATCGTCTTTCTCTTTTGCCAATAAAAGACTCTCGCGCTCTAGCCTTTCCACTCTAAGAACTTTAACAGCAAGAAACTCTGCTACTTCGCCAACGGTCATTAGTGCCATTTTTTTCTCCAATTATTTGAAAATGATTACGCTAGTTGATGTTTATTCAACTTATCCGTGCTGCTCATAGTTAACGACAAAAACGACGGAAATATTAGTTAAATTATCATAGCAGTAAATTTATTCTTTTTTATAAAAAATTATTATGCATTGTTATTTTTTAATTAATCAGAGTAATAATCTGGGTTTTTACTGCCATTTTGAGCTCGAATAAAGCATAATTGCGAATTTTAAGGAGGACCGTTTTGATCGAGATACTATCCGCAGCAACAATGCTCTTTCTTATTATGGATCCACTTGGTAATTTGCCAATCTATATGTCGGTTCTCAAGACAATTAATCCTAAACGACGTCGAATCGTTATTGTCCGAGAATTGCTGTTTGCTCTGATTATCTTGATGGTCTTTTTGCATAGTGGACAAACTCTACTTGAGTTCCTAAAAATAGAACAAGAAACCGTCAGCATTGCCGGTGGAATTATCTTATTTATTATTGCTATAAAAATGATTTTCCCTAAACCCGGAGGCATTATGAGTCTCCCTGCTGGTGAGGAACCATTTATCGTTCCACTAGCTATTCCTATGATTGCTGGCCCCTCAACAATGGCAGCGCTTATCTTATTAGCAAATCAAGAACCCAACAAAATGACGCAATGGAGCATCGCACTATTTGCGGCGTGGCTAGTCAGTGCTATTATTTTGTCGATGTCGAGTACTTTTCATCGCCTGCTTGGAGAGAAAGGGCTGAACGCCATTGAGCGCTTAATGGGGATGATATTGGTGATGATTGCAATTCAAATGTTGTTAAATGGCATAGGCGCCTACTTACAACACCAAATTACTGCCTAGAGCCTAAAAATACTGCCTAGAGCCTAAAAATACTGCCTTGCCGGTTTTTCGAGTAAGCAGGGTATGCTTTAGATAAATCGATAATTAACATTTTCCAATTGAGTCTTAAATAATGTCAAATCCAAAAGATACAAAACGCAACAAAGCTAAATTATCGGGCGATAAGCTGAACACCTTTCAACAGGTAAGGGATTTGTCTAAAAAGCCTGCGGTTGCGTTTTCAGCAGCGCTACTGCAGCGGATGCTGCCGAATTACGAGCTATTCTGTGAGCTAAACGAGGTTGATGATGAAGATGCCCTTGATATAGAGCTGGGTGATAAAGAGTCCGGTCAAAAAGAATTCGGTGATAAAGAGTTAGCCGCAAAACTCGTGGAGCTTATTTGGGAGTGGTTATCAGCGTCAAAAGCCAAAATTAATATCGCTGTTCAACTTGAGAAGTGGGAAGAAGTTACACCAGATATAGAAAACTTTGATACTTACGGTGTATATCCTGCTCTCGATTTTTGTATGGCACTAACCGCAACTTTGCAGCTGATTTCCGATGAAGAACCTAATGGCGCGGTTATGGTTGCAAAGTTAAGTCAAGGCGGAGTTGAAGCTTATTTGTTGGCGTTGTCAGAAGTTGATCTCAGTAACGAAGAAATAAAGCAAGACCCACTAATGCAGTTTGAAATTGAAACCCAATTAGAAGTGTTGGCGATGTGTAAGAATAAAGCCATCGATTTCAAGGTTCTGCGAGCAGAAATGAAAGCACAGGCAATGTCGAACATAGGCATTTCTTTAGCTGATTAGTCTTTGATGATTAGTTCTTGATAACTAATCTTTTATAAAAAGCTGCGCTATGACTTGTTGTGTCGATTTTTCCTTAATTACACGCCAGCTTTCTGGAACTTGCAGCACACTGCCGTTGGCTTCTCGTTCAATATAAATTTTTGTCCCGCAGTGGGCTAACTCTTCTTGCACAATAGTTTTTACGCAGGGAGAGACTAGATCCTGATTGAATGGCGGGTCAATATATATGATATCAAAACTATCATTGAGCTCTTTTAGTAAGTTCAGTGAGTTGCCTTGCTGAATAATAGCTTGCTTACTGTCGTATTTAAGTATGCTTGCATTGCTTTGAAGTTGCTTCGCTACCGATTTATCCATCTCCATAAATATTGCCGATTTCGCTCCTCTAGAAAGTGCCTCAAAGCCAAGGGAACCTGCGCCTGCAAAGCAATCTAAGCATGTCGCGTCATGTACATCCATCATGAGCCAGTTGAACAATGTTTCTTTCATACGATCAGTAGTGGGTCTTAAACCTTGGGCATTCAATACCGGCAGCTTTCGCCCACGATGTACACCGCCAATTATACGAATGGATCCTAGGCTCGAATTTGATTGTTTTCTTGCTCGCGTCATATGCCATGAAAGTGTTAGTATCGTCAGAATATTAAAATTATATCTGAATCTATCCATCTGCTGTTAAGGATTTTTTAAACAACATGTCAAATCTGTTTAATTGGTTTAAAAAAGACCAACCGAAAAACCCACCTGAAGTCGCTGAATATCAGCAAAATGATGAAGTGGATGAGTCGACAAACTCATCAGCGGAAACGCTTGCGCCTCAAAACTCAGAGATAGAGTCTGAAAAACCCTCAGAGCAGCCAATTAGGGTTGAAGCAATCAGTTCCTATGAGCATAAACATAGCGAGAGTCCGGCTCTTGATACTCAAACCGAAAGTCATGTTAGTAAAGAACTTAGCGAAGTTGAAAATACCAACAAAACCGATGCAGAAAAAATTGTCGCGGTAGAGGCTACGATCACTTTAGAGGCTGAGGTCAGTTTAGAAGACGAAGCTTCTTCAGCAGCACCGGTGCCACCTGCAACTGTAGCTCCCACCGAAACTAAAGAGAAGCCCAAATCGGCTAGATTCTTTGGTAGACTGCGGGAGAGTTTATCACGCACCAAAGAAAGCATCGGTACTGGATTTGTAGCGCTCTTTGCGGGTAAAAAAATTGATGATGACTTGTTTGAAGAGCTAGAAACACAGCTACTTATTGCTGATGTTGGAATCTCAACGACTAATAAAATAATTGATAAATTAACTGAAGATGCCCGTCTTTCTCAATTAAAAGATGGTGAAGCACTTTACGACCTATTAAAACAGCAAATGAAAGCAATGCTAGAACCCGTTTCTGTGCCACTCGATTTAAGCACACCAGTTAATGAAACTGGTGAGAAAGAACCTTTTGTTATTTTAATGGTAGGTGTTAATGGTGTTGGTAAAACCACCACCATTGGTAAATTAGCGAAACAGTTTCAGAATGATGGCAAGAAAGTCATGTTAGCGGCTGGTGATACTTTCAGGGCTGCCGCTGTAGAACAGCTCCAAGTATGGGGCGATCGTAACAATATTCCGGTAGTTGCACAGCAAACTGGTTCGGACAGTGCCTCTGTTATTTTCGATGCCTTAGCGTCGGCAAAAGCCAAAAATGTCGACGTCTTAATTGCTGATACTGCAGGACGATTACAAAATAAAGACCACTTGATTGAAGAGCTCAAAAAAGTCGTGCGTGTGATGAAGAAAATCAATCCAAACGCACCGCATGAAATTATGTTGACGCTCGACGCCAGTACTGGCCAGAATGCAGTAAGCCAAACTAAAATATTTAATGATGCAGTTGGTATCAGCGGGATCAATTTAACAAAATTAGACGGAACAGCAAAAGGTGGTATTATTTTCTCATTGGCTGACCAGTTTAATATTCCTATTCGTTATATTGGCATAGGTGAAGGTATTGATGATCTTCGCCAGTTTGAAGCCGAACAATTTGTCGAAGCGCTATTTAGCCAGGATGTTGCTGCACAAAATTAAAGGATGTTTTTTTGATAAAATTTGAGCAGGTAAGTAAAACGTACCCAGGAGGGCAACAAGCCCTGCGTAAAGTCGACTTTCATGTAGAACAAGGTGAAATGGCTTTTTTAACTGGACATTCAGGTGCCGGTAAAAGTACGCTGCTCAAGCTAATCAGTATTATGGAACGTCCAACCGTTGGTCGTGTGCTAATTAATGGACACGATTTGAGTGCCATTAAGCGCAGACAAATCGCTTACATTCGACGCGATATAGGCATGATTTTCCAGGGCCATCATTTGTTGATGGATAAAACCGTGTTCGATAATGTATCCTTACCCTTAGTTATTGAAGGCCACACCCGTAAAAATATCGCGAAACGCGTTGATGCTGCGCTAGAAATGGTGGGTTTGCGTGACAAAGCTAAGAACTTACCCATTATGCTGTCAGGCGGCGAACAACAAAGAGTCGGTATTGCTCGTGCAGTGGTTAATCGTCCGCCACTGCTGCTTGCTGATGAGCCAACTGGTAACCTCGATCCAAAGCTTTCCATGGAAATTATTCGTTTGTTTGAAGACTTCAATCAAGCAGGTGTTTCAGTATTTATTGCTACCCATGATCTCGGGCTGATTGCTCGAATGAAGTACCGCACATTGACACTAAAAAATGGTCAGATGATAACCGATGGTTTGTCTGAGCAGTCTGATGAAGGACTTTATGTATGAGCCTTCTATTTAAAGGGCGTGCTCAGGGCGCAGAATCCGTAAAAATCGGATTTTTTCAGCTAATTATCATGTTTTTTACTGACCATCTTCGCCAAGCAGTAAATAGTTTAGGAGAATTATGGCGTTCACCATTTGCCTCTTTGATGACAATTGGCGTTTTGGCTTTTAGCATCACTTTGCCAAGCACACTTTATGTACTAGTTAAAAACACTGAACAAATTAGTCAACAATGGGAACAAGCTTCTGAAATATCGCTTTTTTTGCGAGAAGATGTCACAGAGGCCAGCGCGCAGCAACTGCTTACTCGATTGCGTTTGTGGCCTGAAATTGCTGATGTAGTTTATATTAGCTCAGATAGTGCACTGGAAGAATTTCAAACTCTTTCAGGCTTAGGAGATGCCCTCAATTACCTTGAGAAAAACCCCTTACCTGTAGTGGTTTTAGTGGCACCAACTAGCAAGTATGCAAGCCCAACAGCAGCCGGAATTTTACTAGATAAATTGCGCAAAGAACGTGAAGTGGAAGTCGGGAAATTAGATATTGAATGGCTCGAAAGGTTATACGCACTTATTGGCATTGCTAAAGATTTAGTGACCTTGCTAGCGGTATTGCTATTTTTTGCTGTTGTCTTGATTATTGGAAACACTATCAGGCTTAATATTTTAAATAAAAGAGATGAAATTGTTGTCATGAAATTGGTTGGAGCAACAGACGCTTTTATCCAACGACCTTTTTTATACACTGGATTTTGGTTTGGCTTTTTAGGTGGAATAATGGCATGGGTAACCGTGCTAATCATTTTGCTGTGGGTCGATTATAGTTTGCAAGACTTTATGGAAAAGTACCAAGTCGATTTTGACTTAACTGATATGGGTCTCAGCACTTTGTTAGGCATGTTGATCGTGTCTGTGACTTTAGGTATTACAGGGTCCTTACTGTCTGTTCAGCGACATGTAAAAGACATCGAGCCAAGATAATGATAGTAATATAATGCAAACTACAGACATACAAGCTAACACGGCGCCAACAAGCATATTACAACAATCTCAAAGCAGTCCACTTATCATTGAATGGGCAACCCTACAGAATCAATATGATGCCTTTGAAAAGTTGTCACTGACGATTAAGCTATGCGCAATTTTTGTAAGCGCTGCTCTGATGTTTGATATTAAATATCCGGGATTAGTATTGTTTTTTAACGTCATCTTTTGGGTTCAGGACGCAATCTGGAAAACGTTTCAATCTAGATTCGCCGAGAGGCTAGTAGATATCGAGCGAGAGCTAATAACTAAGCATACAGGCAATATAGCGTTTAATATTGCTTGGGAAGAGCGGCCAAGAAGCATTGTAAGGCTGCTTTCAGAATACCTCAGGCACTTGGCCAAGCCCACTATAGTCTTTCCTCATGCAATATTGCTATGCCTGAGTTGCTATATTGTTCTTATTGCGTAAAGCGTTACCAACTAAACTAAAAAAGTTAACTAGTATTCAATCAAATTATGACACTTTCGATTCTTGATCAGGAATGTGTAAGCAGGCTTTATGCATCAAAAGCCTGTTTTACCCTTGAGGTTTAGCTCGAGGGAAGAAATCTGATAAGGCTTGACGCATATCGTTGCTCCAACGTATCGCATCGTTAAAAATACCATGCAGGTCCTTTTGCGATATATCTAGTTTTTCAGATTGGGTGACTATTTTTAACCACAGTCCGCTTTCAAACGCCCTTGCTGTTTCAAGGTATTGAGAAAAATCACCGTCAATTCCTATTAGTGGTTGCTTGATATCATTACTAATAGGCAACTTCTCTAGAATAGATGCCATATCACCATCGAGGATCGCATCGAGTAAGGAAAATAAGCCAACAATAAAAGCCGACATGAACTTAGTTTTGCCATTCTTATGCTGTTCAAAAAGTTCACAAAATTTAGCCCTAATTAAAGACACTTGAAGCAGTTCGACAGGTTTAGCGTCGTTGAGGCTGGCAAGCGATAACAATGCAATGAATTTTTTAACTTCAACTTCGCCTAAATAGTTTAAAGCATGTCGAAGGGAGCTTATCTTTTCGCGCTTGTTGATCATTGGATTATTGATAAAGCGTAACAATAAATATGACAGCGCAGCGTCTCGCTCAATAATACTGGCAACCTTCTCAATATTGAATTGAGCCTTGGCACTCTCAGACATTAACTCTAATAATGTGACTTTTGATGAGGGTAGCGCTTTTGCTGACTTTATATCTGGTTGAGTGAAGAAGTAGCCCTGAAAGTAATCGAAACCCAGATCGCGGCACATCGCAAATTGATCCAAAGTACTAACTTGTTCAGCGACTAATTTTATGCCTGACGCAGCAAGTGCTGGAACATGCTCCTCTAGCTTTTGCTCGCTGACTTTATTGATATCAACTTTAATAATATCGATATAAGGATAGGGTGATAATACCGCAGATTCTAATCGATTGTCGTTTAACGCGATGGTGTAGCCTGAATTTTTGAGGAACTCACAAGCGTTCATAAAACTCGTATTTACAGCAGGGTTTTGAGTGAGCTCTACTACCATATTGTTAGGCGATAACTCTTCAGGAAACCTATTAATAATGGTGTCAGGCAAAAAATTAATGAACGCGCGCTGATCGCCAGAAATGTCATCAATACCGAGGGTATTAAATCGAGCATTAATCAATTCTGATTTTTTTGGGTCGTGTTGTGGATAGCTGTCATTTGCGCCATCACGAAACAGTAATTCGTAAGCGAATAAGTCCTGCTCTTTATCTAATATGGGTTGGCGCGCAATAAATGCAAACATCTATAATTCCTGGTTTGACTATCTAAACGATTGAACTGTTCATGTTCTGTGCCCAATGCATTGCTTCATAATAAAGCGTGTATAAACGTTCACCGCTGATATCAAACTGGAGCGCAACATAATCGATTTCATCCCAATTAGCTTCTTCAAATGCGTAACAAACACGCATTTGCAAACCCATGGTTGAATCAATGTTCTTCTTGCAAAGCGCATCGCTTAGTTCTTCGCCAACAGGCAATTTGCTAACCAAAGACTCCATGGGTTGATCAAGTAGGGCATCTAACATTGAAAACAAGCCTAACAAGAAACTCGTTGGTGGATTTTCTGGCAGCTCTAGCTCAATAGAAATCAAGGAGCAAAAGCGCGCTCTAACTAATGATTGAATAATTAATTCAGTGGGTTTTTCACCGCGCATATTAGCCAAGGCAAGCAGTGCGATGAATTTTTTAATTTCAATATGCCCCATATAATTGATGGCATGTTGCAAAGATTCAATTTTTTGTCTTTTGTTAATCAAAGGGTTATTAATAAAACGCATTAATTTGTAGGCTAGACCTACGTCCTTTTCGATTACTTTGGTGACTTCCTTGGTATCAAAATTTGGTGAATTGCTCAAGCTCACAAGTTCCGTCACAGAATGTAATGAGGCATTTAAGTCCCTGTGGCGGATCATTTCTGGTCGCGCTAAAAAGTAGCCTTGAAAAAGTTGCACACCCATTGCCTTGAAACGTTCGAATTGCTCGTGAGTTTCTACTTTTTCAGCAATGATTTTGATGCCACGACTACTTAGTTCTTGAATTTTTGCAATTGCTGCAGGACCCTGTTTCTCTATCTCCTCCACTTCAACTTTAATATAGTCAATGAAGGGCATAAATACGTCCCACCTGGGCGTAAAGTCGTAATCATCTAACGCCAACTGATAACCTAGATTTCGAATATGTTGACAGGCTTGAACGAGCTCATCATTAACTTCGACGGTTTCAACTATTTCTATGACTACACTTGATGGATCCAGAGTAGAAGGGAAGCGATATAACAAAGTGTCTCTGTGAAAATTTATAAAAGCCGGTTTATTAAAAGTAATATCTTCAATACCAACGGTTAAATGACTGTTAGCTATCATGCTGCTAGTCGCTTCATCTGGTGACATATCCGGAAAGCAGTTGCTTTCTCCGTCCCTGAATAATAACTCGTAAGCGAATACACGCTTTTCTACATTATAAATCGCTTGTCTTGCAACATATGAAAACATTAATGGATTGCTCGAAAAAATAAAAAATTAGTGGTTTAAACTCAAAAAATCGATTTGTTTTATGATCCTTTTGTAAATTTAGCATATAATATTAATTAGTTATCACCTAAATAGATAAAACTTAGGTAAAATTGAATTTATTTTTTCTTAGGGCTTGAGTTCTGAGGAAGAATCCCTATATTTATTGAAATGATCTAATCGAACTTTCGGTCTTTTAGTTTGTCTATTTACTATATAGACCACTCAAGTGTTTTGAGTTGAGACAAACATGATCGGCAAAGTAACGAGGTAAAAATGACTAGAAAGATGCAATCATTAGCATTAAGCATCCCGCGCAGTGGCAGTATAGAAAGCTACATTCAAGCGGTGAGCAGCATAAACATGCTAACAGCAGAAGAAGAGAAATCTCTGGCTGTAAAGTTATTCGACAACGAAGACCTGGAATCGGCACGTAAGTTAGTCATGTCGCATTTACGTTTTGTTGTTCACGTTGCCAAGTCATACGCAGGTTATGGTTTGCCGCAGGCGGATTTAATTCAAGAAGGCAATATAGGCTTAATGAAAGCGGTAAAACGCTTCGATCCAAATGTAGGTGTTCGTCTTGTCTCGTTCGCAGTACATTGGATTAAAGCTGAAATTCACGAGTTTGTTCTGAAGAACTGGCGCATCGTGAAAGTCGCAACTACTAAGGCGCAGCGGAAGTTGTTCTTCAACCTTCGTAAAGCGAAGAAGCGTTTAGGGTGGTTTACTCATGCTGAAGTGCAAAAAGTAGCAGAAGAGCTTGGTGTGAGCACTAAAGAAGTATTGCAAATGGAAGCTCGAATGAGTAGCCACGACGCATCATTCGACTTATCTGCTGACGATGATGAGTCTAGTACTTTTGCTCCTGCTCAGTATCTAGAAGACAAAACTACTGATGTAGAAATGGACGTTATCAACACTGACCATGACAAAAATGCATCAAACAGCTTGTATTCGGCTATCAAAACCTTAGATGCTAGAAGCCAACATATTATCGAGACTCGTTGGTTGTCTGATGACAAAACCACCTTGCAGGACTTAGCTAACGAATATCAAGTTTCTGCAGAACGCGTTCGTCAGATAGAAAAAAATGCAATGAAGAAGCTACAAGCAGCTATGGCATAAGCCATTAGGATAGCAGACTCTTGCTGCATTTGAGAGATTAAGAAAAAGCGTTAGTGTTTAGCACTAGCGCTTTTTTTATGCCTTGAGGGGCAACATACGCTAAATAATTACATGTTAAATCAGTGCCTGCTAAACCATCACGCGCGAGGCCATCATGCCCTCTGAGCAAAAACGCGTCGACTTCCTACAACGTCGGAATGACCCAATATTTTCCAGTGAAGGTTGCTACCGCAATATCGTTATCGTGGATATCAACGGTTAGTTCAATCGGGCACTTTTTATTGGCTTGTATTAAGTCAAAACGTGCCTTCACCGACTCAATGTTGCAAACTGCACGAGGGCGCATGGTAATCGGCTTGTGATAATGAATATTGCCGTCCCCCAAGACAATTTCTCCCGTTAACTCTTTTTGTTTCAACTGTAAAAAAATCATTCCCCAGCCCGTTAATGTAGCCTGCGAAAAGATGCTCCCGGCAAACATTGAGCCATGTAAATTAATGTTTTTATTAAGTGAGGCTCTAGTTTCAATTGTTCGTTCAGTATATTGATAAAGCTTAATACCCATGTGTTCAGTAATTGGGATTTGTTCATGCCAAGTATCTTGCAGCTCTTTGCACCACTTTGGGTGCAGTACTAGAACATTGTTGTCCACTAGTGGCTTAAACATGTGTTTACGTTTTAATTTTCCTAACTCATTAGGTGCGGCTTTTTCTATTTCAAAACCGCAGGCGGCAAAAAAGGACATTGATGTTTCTCGAGAGTTAGTAACGGCTCTTTGAGCGCCTAAATCTCTTGCAACAGCTTCGAGTGCAGATAATATAATTTGTCCAACGCCTTTTCGGCGGTATTTTTGCTCAACAGCAATGTGTCTAATTTGAGCCTCTTCAGCCGTATTTAGATGGATGCGCCCGCACGCTACGATAGCGCCAGTTGGACTCAATATCACCCTATGCTCGCTTACTGTTTCATACTCGTCTTTTTCAGAGCCTTCAGGAAAGCCCCATGGCTCACGCAACCACTGCCATCTAAAATGGAAGTAGTTTTTAAGCTCTTCGTCGGACTTGGGCGTTGATATGGTAAACAATAGCTGACCTCGTGTAATATGTGAATGGCATAGAATAGCCCATGAATAGTGGCTTAGTCTTGCCTGAGCCCACAAGTTTAGCTTGAATGGTGTGTAAATAACTAGTGCACAATATGATTGCTAACAAATTCTACGGTTTTTTGATTAGATAGTGGCTATGATTCAAGCAAAAACGTAACAGGCCCATCATTAACCAGGGACACCTTCATATCAGCGCCAAATCTGCCTGTTTGGCATTCACGATACTGCGACTCAATATGATTTATAAATTGCTGATATAATCGCGCTCCATGCTCGGGCGAAGCGCCTTTGGAGAAACCAGGTCGGTTACCTTTTGAAGTGTCAGCAACCAAAGTAAATTGCGATACAACAAGCAAGCCACCTCCTGTATCTATCAAACTTTTATTCATCTTGCCGTCGCTATCGGCAAAAATGCGATAACTAAAAATCTTGCGAGCCATTTTTTCTATTTGCAGAATGCTGTCTTCTTTCTCAAGGCCTAAAAAAAGTAGGGCACCTGCGCCTATCTCTCCAATAACAGCATCATCTACTGTTACTGATGCTGCTGAAACGCGCTGTATTAGCCCTTTCATAAGTGAGCACCTAACTCACAGATATCGTTCATAATTGAGGTTAGCTCATTGGCAGTTCCCTGTTCTGACATGCTATGGCCAGCATTGTTAACGATTTTCAAAGTCGAATGAGGCAAGCGTTTATGAACGGCATATGCCGCTTCTAATTTACAAACCATATCATATCTGCCGTGAACAATATGACAGGGGATATCTGGAATTTTGTGTATGTTGTTAAGTATGAAGTTCTCCTCGATAAAGCACCTGTTAAGAAGGTAATGACACTCCAATAGCGCAAGACTCTTCACTTGCTTGTCTGTGTTTAGGTCGCTCATCACAATATTGGGAGCGATCAATCTCGAAATGTTACCTTCCCAATTGAACCAAGCTTTTAGCGCTGAAAAGCTTACTTGCGTGTCGGGGTGCTTGAACAAGCCTATGAATTGTTGACACACTTTGTCAGAGGAAGTTGTGTCTGTAATGTGGCTAGAAAATTTTTCGTATGTTTCGGGATATATTTGAGCAGCACAACCAGTGGGTAACAAAAACCAATCAAAATCTTCCTTTCGAGCGAGAAAAACGCCTCTTAATACCATCGAGATGACTGGCTCAGGATGCTCAATACTGTAAATTAGCGCTAGGGTTGAACCCCATGAGCCGCCAAACAGAATCCATTTATCTATACACAGCGCTTTGCGTATTACTTCAAAATCTTCAATTAACAGTTGAGTTGTATTGTTTGCGGTATCTCCGAACGGAGTTGAGCGACCGCACCCGCGTTGTTCAACGCCGATGACTCTGTATTTAAGTGGATTGAAAGGCCATTGGTAGTTTTCGCCAAGACCAGCCCCAGGACCACCATGCATATAGATAACAGGAATTCCCTTGGGATTCCCGCTTTGCTCCACGTATACCTTGTGTTCACCAGAAACTGAAATAGTTTGACGATCGTACACGGCGTTAGTATGGAAAATTCCGTTCATATATGCGCACTAGTAGTAATTCATATCCCTTGAAATCGATATTTTTCGGGTGAATTAATCCTTATTCATATGATTATTGTTGCATAGTTTCGCTAATTATAGTTTAAAAAACACCTAAAATTATTAACCTGAAGGGTTTATGAAATTTTCTAAACTGATTTTAAGCATAATTCGAATTGCACAATACACCATTTTCTGGGACAGCGAGAAAACAATTGGGTCCATTGTTAAAATGGTGCAAATTGAAGGCGAAGCACTGCGATGTGTAACTTGGGTAAGAATTATGGAAACCAATTAGGGTCATTGAGCCATGGGCGGTCAGCAGCTAACCGCCGCAGCGATTCATACCATGCAAAAAGAATAGGCGTAAAAGGTTTTTATGAGGCGGCGATAAATATCGCTTTGTTGATACACAATAAGGTCGAGAGTGGCTACCTTACTTAAAATGCATAATGCCATTAAAGGTATCTAGGGTTTTTCTGACGATATTCTTAATATGTTGCTTAACTGTGTTTATTTGTGTTTTGTAAAAATCTTTCATAGTGATTTCCTTTGTTTGATGAATGCAATTGCTTATCGATAGTTAAATAATAAAACCTCACGTTAACTTGAGGTAAAGCTTTTTTTTCACTATATTTGAAAAAGTGTTTAAGAAGAGGTTGAAAGTATGGAAGACGCAAATCTGTCAGTAGGTTATGTTGCTAAGCGGACTGGAGTGAAGGTGTCCACTTTGCATTTTTATGAACAAAAAGGTTTGATTAGAAGTTGGCGTAATCAAGGTAATCAAAGACGTTATAAGCGAGATGTACTGCGCAGAATATCTGTGATTAAGGCGGCGCAAAGATTAGGTATTAGTCTACTAAGCATTCATCAAACTTTCTTAGGAATGCCAAATGAACGTACCCCCGATAAAAAAGACTGGGCGCAATTATCAAAACGTTGGCAACAACAACTTGATCGACAAATTCATTCATTAACTAAGCTGAGAGATTCACTAGACGGTTGCATTGGTTGTGGGTGCTTGTCTATGCAAAACTGTCCTATCTATAACCCAGATGATGTGCTTGAAGAGCAGGGGCCTGGGCCTGTTATTTTGGACAGAGAGTAGTGTTAAGATAAATTGCGACAGAAAAACTAACCCACTGTCGCAACTTTTATTTAAGCCTGAATGCTTGAATTTTGCTGACGTATTTTCTGAATCAGCTCATAACTTAAGGGTAAAACAAGATAGATAATGGATATCCACATAAATGCAATTAGTGGCCCTATTTCTGTCAATGGAAGATCACTAAACCTTAGTGTGAGTGCGCCATACAAATAGGGAGTGAAGCAGACTATGAAAGCCGCACAGGCGTATCCAAACAAACGAAATTTATGTCGCTTGTCTAACAGGTGCAAAACTGTATAGCTGATAATTGACCAAGCAATAGACCAGTCGTGCACTAACATGCCCCAATCTAGTTTATATGCATTTGAGCCGAAAGAATTTGACCAGAAGAACCCTTCGGCAAATAACAGGTGGATATCACCGTTCATCCAATAATCTTTCAAAAATAACGGGTCGTCTGCGACGGAAAGAAATACCACTGCTTTGATTAACATATAAAAAATTGTGAGAGAAATGACCGCCAGCCCCAGCGATAAATAGAGTTGTTTATTCATTGTATATCTCCAACAAGCAGAAAACGTGCTCTTCCAAAATAAAAAGTTATTAACCAAATTTGAGCTATCTGATTGATTAAATTCTTCAATTAGATCGCCTGAAATATCATCGTTTACTGAATCGGGTAGCAATTTATTCAGCAGCACTAATGCCAATGAAGGAGGTTTGTTGTTAATAGGTTTCATATTATTGCCTCAACTTGAATTGAAAAATTAACCGAAGCTTGACTCCATAAAGTTTCCAATTGTTTTTTAGTCGCATTCAGTGCCGACATGCCAAGCGGTGTGACACTGAAATAGCGTTTAGCTTTGCCTCCGCGTTCTGGCACTGCATCTCCTTTTTTTGAACTGAGTAAGCCCTTATATTCTAAACGCTCGGCGGTAGAATACAGTGCACCAATTGCCACTTCCCTGCCTATTTTTTCTTTAAGGTTTTGCCTTATCGTCACGCCATAGGCGTTATCCTTAAGACTCAAAACACTTAACATCACGACATGTTCAAACTCACCAAGGTAGGATTCTTTGTTCGCCATTTTCTAACTCTCTCAATAATATTAACTACATAATAGTATTTAAATATGAGCATAGAATATAAAAAACTATTAAATAGTATTGGGTTTAATAACAGAGAGGTAAAATTGAGTGAGGCATGAAATAGTGATTGGACTAGCAGGTTTATGAGCCTTATGTATTAACAGAGATTATTTTTCGCTTCTTTGTCGCTTCTTTGTCGCTTCTTTGTCGCTTTTGTTCGCTATGCTACACTTACAGCGCATATTGATTAACACTCTGTTTAAAGAAAGGAAGTTATGATGTTTCGAATATTAGTTTGTATTTGTTTATTGGCCTTGACTGGATGCGAATCAGTTGTAGATAAAGCTTATTACGGTATGTGGGAAAAGGTAGGAGTAGAAAAACGCGATATCTTAGTCGACAGGGTGGAGGATGCCCAAGACTCTCAAAAGGATGCACAGCAAGAGTTTTCTTCGGCTTTAGATGAATTCAGTACACTGATCAACTTTGATGGCGGCGAACTCGAAACTGTTTACAACAACTTAAATGATCAACTTGAAGTAAGCAAAGAAAGTGCGGCTTCGGTAACTCAAAGAATCAACAAAGTTGAATCCGTAGCAGAAGATCTGTTTGATGAATGGCAAACAGAGATTAATTTGATTTCTAGTGCTAATCTGAAACGTGATAGCCAGAGAAAATTAAGCGAAACAAAGAGAAAATATGCTTCTTTGCTTAAATCAATGAGAAAAGTTGAAAAAAGTATGAGCCCTGTATTAATTGCCTTGCAAGACAATGTACTTGCGTTGAAACATAACTTAAACGCGAACGCGATTGGGTCTTTACAAGGTGAGTTTAATAGTATTAAACAAGATGTCGGTAGTCTAATTAAAGAAATGAACGTCGCTATAAAACAATCCGACGACTTTATTAAGAGTATTAAAGGGTAGCCACACGGGCTACTCTTCGCATAAGTCGACCAGAGGCTATTAGGCCTCTTCAGCGTCGATATCAACGCCCATTTTTAGCATTATATCTCTTGCCGTTGCTGGGATTCTATGAGGGTTATCCTTCTTTATATCACTATCATCTGGCAGTGGTTGCCCTGTAAACGCATGTAAAAATGCTTCACATAGCAATTCTGAATTTGTCGCATGTCGTAAGTTGTTCACTTGACGCCGAGTACGCTCATCAGTGAGTACCTTTAAGACATTAATGGGAATCGACACAGTGACCTTTTTAACTTGTTCATTTTTCTTACCGTGCTCTGCATATGGGTGTATATATTTACCGTTCCACTCTGCCATGTGAATCCTTATTTTTTTTAGTTATATCAAAATTCTAACTGGTATAGAAAAAATATCAATCTAGAAGTGTAAACTTCTTGACGTCTAAGCGTATAAATCGTAGTTTGGACGTCTAAACGTCCAAAATTAAGCAATAAAACAATGGTTTCATATGCACAAGGCATCGATGCGCTTAATCAATCTCTTTCTGAGCTTAAAGATATTGATGTTTCTTTTGAGTTTTTTCCTCCAAATTCTGAAGTAATGGAAAATACGTTATGGAAATCAGTAGAGCGTTTAGCGCCTCTCAAGCCCAAATATATGTCGGTAACTTATGGCGCAAATAGCGGCGAACGAGACCGCACGCATTCAGTAGTAAAACGCATTCATAAAGAAACTGGCATTCCGACAGCACCACACTTAACATGCGTTGACGCTACAGCTGAAGAATTAAAGCAAATAGCTAAAGATTACTGGGACTCTGGTATTCGCAGAATAGTTGCACTGCGCGGAGACTTACCACAAGGTGTCGATCACACCGATATGTACGCATCAGATCTAGTAGGCTTGCTGAAAAACGTTGCGGATTTTGATATATCTGTGGCTGCATACCCAGAGAAACACCCAGAAGCGCCAAATGCTCAATTCGACTTGTTGAACTTAAAAAGAAAAGCAGAAGCCGGCGCAAATGAAGCTATTACGCAGTTCTTTTTTGATACAAGTGTGTTTTTACGTTTTAGAGATAGAGCTGCTGCGGCAGGCATTGACTTAGATATTGTGCCAGGTATTTTACCAGTCACCAATTATCAAACGCTTACTAGATTTGCCGGTTTTACTAATGTGCACGTGCCTAATTGGTTACATAAAATGTACGACGGCCTCGCTCAAGATGACCAAGCAACCAGAAACCTCATGGGTGCTAATATTGCGATGGATATGGTGAAAGTGTTGGCTAAAGAAGGAGTAAAGCACTTTCACTTTTACACTTTGAATCGCTGCGAGTTAAGTTATGCAATATGCCATATGTTAGGTCTGCGAAGCGATAAGTAATAAGCCGGAACCCTAAGATAGCGTCAAAGAAAAGAGGTATAGGAAGATAGGTTTAAGTTCGGCGCTGATAGAGGTAAACTAAGCACAATCACAGGTGCGCTGATATTGCAGTAACGTACTTTGTCGTAATAGCAAAAACGGAGCTTGCTAAGTTGAATTTACCTGAGTTAGTTAATAAACGCGTCGCCCACTACAAGCCTTTGTTGATAAATATAGCAAAAACTTTTATTGATCATATTCGTTCTGAGAGAATCACCGTCTCAGCTGGTCATCTAGCTTACGTTTCACTACTCTCTCTTGTGCCTGTAATCATGGTTTTCTTTATGATAATGTCGGCGTTTCCTGCTTTCGCTGAAGTGAGAGGTCAGTTAGAGAATTTAATATTCAATAATTTTGTGCCTACTGCCGGCGATGTTGTGCAAACCTATATGGCGGACTTTGTTTCAAATGCTTCTGGTATGGGAGCCGTGAGCATCATTTCACTGCTTGTTGTTGCGCTTCTACTAATATCCAATATTGATAAAACCTTCAATCATATTTGGCGGACTCAAGTTCAAAGACCACTGATTTTCACCTTCGCCATTTATTGGATGGTAATTACATTGGGCCCCTTACTGATTGGCTCAAGTATCGTTGTCAGTTCATATTTAGCTGGACTAGCTAACTTTGCCGAAGAGTATACGCCCGGCTTGGGAACCTTCTTTCTAAAGCTAGTGCCTAGTATTGCAGCAACAGGTGCGTTTTTACTACTTTACATGATTGTACCTAATCGGCCTGTAAGAGCTAAATATGCCTTATGTGGTGCACTATTAGCCACCATATTATTCGAATTTTCGAAGAAAGGTTTTGCGTTGTATGTCACCAGTTTCCCGTCTTATCAGATAATTTATGGCGCGCTTGCCGTAATACCAATTTTGTTTGTTTGGGTTTATCTAAGTTGGATCGTGGTTTTACTAGGTGCCGTATTTACTTACAGCATAACGGTTACTTGTGATGCTCGGGACGAATTAGCAGCGACAGAGGAAGCGAAAAATCAAAAAGTTAGGAACGGGGAGACCAATGGGGAGGCCACAACCAAAAATGCCGACTGAAGAAGCCAGCACTAATACTCACTGACTAGTAAGCCCTGCAGTAATTACGAGGGGTTCTGGTATGCTTTTCATCGTTATAGACGGGTACGCTTCATTATCATCTTTACAAGCCTTGTTGGCTCAGTAATAGCATTCTATTAGTGCGCTGGCCTATACAAATCTATGCCGTCTTGTTTAAGCTATGTTTTCATGTTTATATAAAGAGTACCTTGTTGTTTCAGTCCTTTAAGTTTAGCTATAAAAAGCGATGTAAAGATCAAGTCATCGTTTTTGCAATTTAGCTAAGGTTCATTGAAGTAGGTTTCTTTGGATTTTTAAGTGGGTTAACAATAAGGGATTTTTATGAACACTATGCTCCGCAGTATAGCTATTGTAGGCTTGTCAGCAATCGTGATGGGTGGTTGCGCGACTAAGAATACGCAGCAGCAAACTAAAACTAGCACTGTTACAAGCGCTGCCACAACTAACGCCACAACTAACGCCACAACCAATGCCAATTCCACAGCCATTCTTAATACCTCAGCGCCTCAACAATTTGCACAAAACAACTATCGAACCAATCAAGCGTGCGTCGACATTATTAAAAAGTTCGAAGGCGTTAGACTCAATGCCTATAAAGGACCGAGTGGACATTGGTTAATTGGTTACGGCCACAAATCCAACGTTGTTGAAGGTATGACTATTACACATGAGAAAGCAGAAATTATTCTCAAAGCTGATTTAGTAAAATTTGAAGGTGATGTTAGTCGTTTAGTTAAGGTAGAGCTTAATCGCAATCAATTCAGTGCATTAGTTTGTTTGGCATATAATATTGGAGGCGGAAGTTTCGCTCGTTCCACTTTGTTACGTAAACTCAATAGTGATGATTTTGAAGAAGCGGCTAATCAATTCGCTGTGTGGCGGAAGGTTAACGGTCAAATCAATAGTCATCAAGTCAAGCGCAGGGCCACTGAGCGAGCCCTATTTGTCCAATAACTTCTTGTGTTAACGTTCTTAGACCCTAGTATGTGTCTTAATAAAACTATAGAGTAATCTGGAAGCCACCCAATTACCCAGAGATTACTTTATGCGTTTTATGTTTCTTTTTTCAGCTTTTATCTTCAGCCCCGCGTGTTGGTCAATTGACAACACTAATCCATGGCCAGAGATACGTAAAGAGCGACTGCAAACATTATTGCCAAAGGCTATGAAAACGGTAGACGTTGACGCTTGGTTAATTATTTGTCGGGAAAATAATAACGATCCTCTAGCCAAGCATGTCGGCTGCGAAAATGCGGGGCAGCAAGCCGTTTTCCTATTTTACTTCGATGAGAAGGGTTTTCATTCCAAAGCATACTCACCTGCAGGTGAATCAAAAGCATTAGCAGATATCAATTTGCTGAATGAAGTTGTATCTGTGCCTCGGGAACAAAGTGCGGTGTCCTTAGCTGCAGCGTTTGTTGAGAAGAAAAAATTTGCACGTATTGCTATTAATACATCTCAAAACAACGCACAAGCAGATGGACTTAGCCATATTCAATATAAGGCTTTAGCCACTAATTTATCCAATGTCACGATTCAAAAACTTGTAAGTTCAGAAAATCTTGTTTACGAATATCTTGCGATTAAGCTCCCCGCTGAAGTTGATATTATGCGTGCAGCAGCAGTAATAACAGCGAAATGGCAGCTTGAAGCCTACAATCAAATTGAAGTTGGGAAAACCACTGATAAGGACGTCGCGTTATTTCTTAAACGCAAAATGGCTGAATATGGCGTAACAGATGCATGGGCTGCAGATCAAAACCCTAATGTTGTGTCAGGCACTGATCGTGGGCATAGCCACGCCACTAGCAGAGTTATTCAAGTTGGAGATGTAATCCAAACCGATTTTGGGATAAAGGTCCATAATACTTGGGTGACAGATATTCAACGTTTCGCGTATGTATTAAAACCAGGTGAAACTGCACCGCCAGCAGATATTTTGTATTATTGGGAAAGTGCCAAAAAGGGCCGTGCAGCTGCTTTCGATGCAATGCGGCCTGGTGCAACAGGAAGAGATGTTGATATCGCGCAGCGCAAAGTGCTCAAAGAAACAAACTCGATCCCTGTTATGTGGAGTACAGGACACCCGGTGGGTTACGTGGCGCATGATTCGGGCCCCAAGTTAGGTGGTGCAACTGCGAACCCGCCAAACCTTGCTTCTTTGAAACTGCTAAAGCCGGGAATGACATTCGCGTTTGATGGTTTTCACAGCTGGTTGCTGCCATCTGGCGAGCCTAAGACTATCTCGGTTGAAGAAATGGTCGTGATTACTGAAGATGGCGCTGAATATCTTATCCCACCCCAACAGGATTTGGTATTGATTGGCGGTAAGTAAATTATCGTATTGCGCAAGCGGGTTTAGGGCGCAAGCGGGTTTAGGGCGCAAGGTAAAAGCGAGGCTCAAATAGCAAAAGCGCGAGTGAGGATCTGTTGGGTAAAGTTTTTACGCAGGTAAAAACCTCGAGGCCGAGTTTTGATAGCTTGGCCATTTTCACCTATAGCGTCTGTCACTACTGAGCCATTAGCTGCTTTAGGGCGCAGTTGCAAAACACTTCCAACGCTTGCGTCTATCCGCTCTACTTGCCCCAAACTAATCATATCCATAAGTTCCTCCCAATCGGTTTGCAACTGCAAACTCTCATGCTCAGTGGGACACCACAAAATAGGCGAACCTATTGTTCGTTCTGCTGGCGGAATTTCTCTTTCTCCTTGAATAGGCAGCCATAAAACGCGTTGAAGTTTGTTGCGCACGTTAGAGTTAGTCCAATTAACCCCAGTGTTGTTGGTCAATGGTGCATAACAAACATAAGTGGTCTCTAAGGGTTTGAAGTCATATGAGAGCGGTAATGTTTTCAGTTCGATGCCTAATTCAGGAAAGTCTTGTGCAGGTTTCGAGCCAGCACTTGCTCCCAAGCAACGTTCAATAAGTTGCCCACTCCAGCCTTTTTGCGTCTTAAAGTTTTGTGGAATCTCTATATTTGCGCCACGCGCTAAATCACCTAGGCTTAAGCCTGCTAAATCTTTAGCTCTTCGCATTAGCTCGTCTACAGAACTAGGGGATGACAGCGGTGGTTGTATGTATTGCATGTTATTAAGACTACACTCTATAAATAATTAACGCTATTGCTTTGCATAAGACATAGTTTATGGAAGAATGGACAAATATAAAAGAATAAATGCGCTGGGTAATCTAAGTGATTGATGCCGAAGGATTCCGCGCGAATGTTGGCATAATTATATGCAATAAAATGGGCCAAGTATTTTGGGCCAGACGTTATGGTCAACATTCATGGCAATTCCCGCAAGGCGGAATTGACCAAGGGGAAACTGCTGAACAGGCAATGTATAGAGAACTCCACGAAGAAGTGGGTTTACTCGAAAAAGATGTAAGCATAGTTGGGGTTACACGCAACTGGCTTCGTTATAAATTGCCAAAACGCCTTGTTAGAAAGGGTTCTAGCCCTGTATGTATTGGACAAAAACAGAAATGGTTTTTGCTCACTCTCAACGGTGATGAAAAAGACGTCGATCTTTTACAGTCAGGACATCCTGAATTTGATGATTGGCGCTGGGTCAGCTATTGGTATCCTATTCGTAACGTTGTATCGTTTAAACGGGATGTTTATCGAAAAGCCATGAAAGAGTTTTTGCCCTTGGTACTGCCAGCGCATAAGCCTCCTTCACCCCACAACAACAGAAAAAACAAACGGCGTCGACCAAGGCCGCAAACATAGCTTAAAAGTAGCGAATGCTTTAAGTTTGCTTTACTCCTTCTATTAAATGCTATGGAGCCTAATGCATGCTAACAACCTTGAAACGAATCGTTCAAGAGGTGAATCAAATTCCGGGGCTTGAACCCTCGCTTGATCGTCTGGCTACGCTTGTTCGAGAAACCATGGAAGTAGACTCTTGTTCGATCTATTTAGCAGACTATAGAAATCAAGCTTTGGTTTTAAAAGCGACTGATGGCCTTGAAAAAAACGCAATAAATAAAGTGAGAATTAACTTCAATGAAGGCTTAATTGGCCTAGTTGGTCAGCGAGAAGAACCGCTCAATATTGAAAACGCGCCTTTGCATCCCCGTTATAAAAATTATCCAGAAGTAAATGAAGAGGCCTTCTTCGCATTCATCGGCACCCCCATTATTCATCAACGCAAAGTATTGGGCGTTATTTCCATGCAGCAAAAGTCTATCCGTCGCTTTAGCGAAGACGAGGAAGCCTTTTTGGTTACCTTAGCAACCCAAATAGGTTTGGAAATTGCTAACGCAGAAATACGTGGCGTACTCGACGTTAATTCTGAAAGAGCTTTCGACGCGCCCAAAAGTATTAATGGTGTTCCAGGCTCGCCAGGCTTAGCCTTAGGGCAAGCTTTTGTAATAAATATGAAGCACGAATTGAGTCAGTTAGTTGTTCGAAAAACGACTAATCAGAAAAAAGAAATCGAGCATTATCGCAAAGCGGTTGAGATTACGCGTGGCCAAGTAGATAGCTTATCGGACAACTTAGCTGACAGCTTACCAGAAGATATTAAAGCGATTTTCCAGCTCTATCATCACCTTTTAGATGCGAATAGCTTAGGTCGTGAAGTTGAGCAAAAAATAAGAGAAAATTGGGACGCTGCTTCCTCTTTGAAATTAGTTGTCGATAATTATGCTGCGCGCTTTGCTGCCATGGAAGATCCCTATATGCAGGAGAGGGCTATAGATATTATTGACTTATCTAACCGCATTTTGCATAACATTATGGAAGCTTCGGGTTCATCCACAAATACAGATCAAGATTTACCTGATAATGTGATTTTGGTAGCTCGTGAGGTGTCGGCATCGATGCTTGCAGAGTTTCCTGTTGAAAAGCTAAAGGGTATCGTTTCAATACAAGGGTCGAATAACTCTCATGCAGCCATCCTAGCAAGAGCAATGGGGGTGCCTGCAGTAATGGGATTAGGCGGCGTTCCGTTAAGCTTAGTTAATCATCAAGAATTGTTTATTGATGGTTATTCTGGCCAGGTTGTATTGGCACCAGAACTGCAAGCGCGTGCTGTATTTTTGCAGTTAATTGCTGAAGAAGAAGCACTGTCAAAACGCATCGAGAGTGAAGCTGAGCAACCGGCAAAAACTCAAGATGGTTGTCATATGACTCTATTAGTCAACGCGGGCTTGTCTGCAGGATTAGAAATGGAGCAAAACAAGCAGGGTGCTGGTGTTGGACTTTATCGTACTGAAATTCCTTTCATGTTGCGTGAACGATTCCCTTCAGAGCAAGAACAATACGAGCTTTATCACAGCTTGCTTAGCGCCCATCCGAATAAAGAAATGACAATGCGAACTCTGGATGTTGGTGGTGACAAGCCCTTGTCTTACTTTCCAATTTCGGAAGATAATCCTTTCTTGGGATGGCGCGGAATACGTTTAACACTCGATCAACCAGACATTTTTCTAGTACAGGTTAGGGCTATGTTAAGAGCGAGTATTGGTCTGACAAATTTGCACATTTTGTTGCCGATGATAAGCACCATTAATGAGGTTGACGAAGCAAATAGATTGATTAATCAGGTGTTTCACGAAGTAAGGGCAGAAGCATTAAAAAATCAACAAACCTTAGTAAAACCATCGATCGGAGTAATGCTAGAAGTTCCTGCGGTTATCTTTCAGTTAGAACGGCTAGCTGAAAAAGTTGACTTCTTTTCAGTAGGTACGAATGATTTAACACAATACCTTTTGGCAGTAGACCGCAATAATTCGCGTGTTGCCGGACTTTATTCGAGTTATCATCCGTCGGTGCTCATTGCGCTTTCTCACATTATTAGAATATCAAATCGATGCAATATTCCGGTAACTGTTTGTGGCGAGTTAGCAGGTGAGCCAAGCGGCGCATTAATTCTAATGGCAATGGGCTATCGAAAACTTAGTATGAACGCTCATAGTTTACGAAAAATAAGCTGGGTTATTCGCAACGTGTCTATTGCTGAGTTGGAATCACTGCTAGCGGATGTACTATCATGTGATGGGCCGTCTGATGTGAAGCATATCGCTGATAAATATTTAGAATTAAAAGGCCTAGGTGGTTTGGTTCGGGCTGGTTCGTAAATACCTCTCACGTTTTTTGTTACGGCATTTATGGCCTAGTGAATCATCAATTGGAAATAAAATGGATCCTAATCTCGAAATATTTTTACTGTGCGCTATCTTAGGGTCAGTTGTTGGCGTGTTAGCAGGCTTGTTGGGTATTGGTGGTGGCTTAATAATCGTACCTGCTTTAGTGTTTTTACTGCATTATTTTTTACAGTTGGATATTGAAGTGAGCATGCCAATTGCGATTGCGACATCCTTATCAACAGTAATTATGACAGGACTTTCTTCTGCAAGAAGTCATTACAAATTTGGCAACTTAGACAAGCAGATTGTCATGTTCTGTGGCTTTGGAATAGCAATTGGAGCAACGCTTGGAGCGCAGTTTGCGAGTCATATTTCTGGTGTTTTATTACAACGTATATTTGCTGTTTTGGTTATTTTAATTGCTCTGCAAATGGTGTTTGGAGGTAGAAAAACCTCACACAACAGCATTGGAAAAACAGGTTTGGGTAGTATTGGTATCGGCAGTGGTTTTATTGCTGCATTAATGGGTATTGGTGGTGGAGCGCTAATTGTTCCCGTATTGGTTTGGTTTCAAGTTAATATACGCAAAGCTATAGGGTGTGCTGCATTTTGCGGTATTATTATTGCTGTTTTTGGTACTATAAACTTTGTTATTACTGGCTGGAAGAACCCTAACCTACCAGACTTATCGATAGGTTACGTTTATTTGCCAGCTACCTTTGGCATTATTGCTACCTCTGTCCTTACCGCCCCTATTGGTGCTAAACTAGGGCAAAAGCTAGACACGGCTAAGTTAAAGAAAGTTTTTGCTGCTTTCTTGGTCTTAGTTAGTATCCGCATGATCATAGGAATTGAGTAATACATGACCATCCCAGTACAAAATATCCCCGCGCATTTGGACTTTCCCCAGATAGATGCAGTTATCGTAAATTTAGGCCCGCTTGCCCTGCGTTGGTACGGCGTTATGTACTTAATTGGTTTTGTCGCCGCATTTTGGTTAGCCAACCGACGACTATCTCGAACCGACTGGAATAAGGACCAACTCAGTGACTTGCTGTTTTGGGGTTTTATGGGGGTCGTACTAGGTGGCAGAATTGGCTATGTATTGTTTTATAATTTTAGCGTGTTCCTCGATAATCCTTTATATCTTTTCCGAATTTGGGAAGGCGGTATGTCTTTCCATGGTGGTTGCTTAGGCGTTATTGTCGCTGCTTTTTGGTACTCTAAAAAAAGAGGTTGGAGCTTCTTACGTGTAGGTGACTTTATTGCGCCATTAGTTCCTATTGGTTTAGGAGCGGGTCGCGTGGGTAACTTTATTAATGGTGAATTATGGGGACGCACCACTGACGTGCCTTGGGCATTCGTTTTCCCAGGCGCCGGCGTTTATCCTCGTCATCCCTCGCAGCTATATGAATTTGCCCTTGAAGGTGTCGTGCTGTTTGTTATTCTTTGGTTGTACTCAGCTAAACCGCGCCCAGTAGGTTCTGTCGGCGGCTTGTTCCTTGTGGGTTATGGAATATTTAGATTTATTGTTGAATATTTCCGTGAGCCAGACGCACATTTAGGACTGTATTCATTCGGATTGTCTCAAGGCCAAATGCTTTGTATTCCAATGATTTTAGCTGGGTTTGGTGTCATTGCCTATGCGGTTAAAAAAGGTGAAAGAGCCTGATTTAGAATGCGTATAAAATGCATACAGATAAGCAAACAACGACTAGTAAATATAAAGTAGGAAACGAGCATTATGAGTCAGTATGAACAATTATGTCAGCGCATTGTTAGTGAAGGAACGTGGTTGACTAACGAGCGCACGGGGCAGAAGTGTTTAACCGTTATTAATGCGCAATTGGAATATGACGTCGAAAATAAATCGTTTCCGCTAGTAACTACCCGTAAAAGCTTTTTCAAAGCCGCTATTGCAGAGTTGTTAGGTTATTTACGCGGCTATCAGAGCGCAGCTGAATTTCGAGCTATTGGTTGCAAGACATGGAACGCCAACGCGAACGAGAACAAGGCTTGGTTAGCAAACTCGCACCGTAAAGGTGAAGACGACATGGGCAGAGTTTACGGGGTTCAAGGGCGTTCGTGGCAGAAACCAGATGGCTCAAGCTTAGATCAGCTAGCCAAGGTTATTGATAACCTATCAAATGGTATAGATGATCGCGGTGAAATAGTTACTTTCTACAACCCTGGTGAGTTTGAAATGGGGTGCTTGCGCCCGTGCATGCATACACATACATTTTCATTGCTAGGTAGGGACTTATATCTTACTAGTTATCAGCGTTCATGCGATGTTCCGTTAGGCTTGAACTTCAATCAAATCCAAGTGTATGTTTTACTCGCATTGATCGCACAAATTACAGGAAACAAGCCCAAGAAGGCTTATCATAAAATAATAAACGCACACATTTATGGAAATCAATTTGAGCTAATGCGCGATGTGCAGCTCAAACGTGAAGCATTTCCTAATCCAACATTAACGATCAACCCCAAAATTAAAACACTTGAAGACATCGAAACTTGGGTAACTACCGACGATTTTAGCGTTGAAGGCTATCAACACCATGAGCCTATTGCGTATCCGTTTTCTGTTTAGTGAGAAAGTTAAAAGTACGAACGTGATATTTATATAATTTCTATGGGAATGACATTCATTCTGGACCACTTATATAAATTCATACTCAATCAGATACGTATTTTGAAAAATATAAGCTTTTGTAATAAAGTTCAAGTGTATCCTAGCCGATATAATGTGTATAAAGAATAACGAGAATGTGTCTGCAGCTTATAAGCCATTTAGATTTGTATGGTTTAACAGCGCACGGTTTCAAAAGTTATATATTCATCTTATTTAAAGGTCTTAATAATGCCAGTGTCTGTTCTAATCTGCGATGATTCTAGTTTCGCCCGAAAGGCTATGGCTAGATCGCTTCCTGATGGTTGGAACATTAATATTTCATTCGCAGAGCATGGGCAACAGGCCATTGATATGGTCAAAGAAGGCAAGGGTGATATCCTCTTTCTTGATTTGAATATGCCCATATTGGATGGTTTTCAGACCATGCAAATTATACGTAACGAAGACCTCCCTACACTTGTTATTGTTGTTTCTGGTGATGTCCAGCAAGAAGCTCGCAATCGTATGCTAGCGCTAGGGGCTATCGATTTCATTCGAAAACCTATAGATAATGAGAAGCTGACCGTAATCCTTGCGAAGTATGGTATTTATAATGGTGATGCCAGTTCTGAAAAGCGAGAACAAAGCAATTTATTATCTGAAAACGCTGATGAAGCAGAAAAGCTCGATGCATTTAGAGAACTAGCTAATGTTGCAATGGGCCAAGCGGGCGAAAATTTAGCGTCCATTTTGAATGAATTTATAGAGCTGCCTATCCCAAATGTGAGCTTGTTGCATAGCAATGAACTTCACATGGCGCTTGATGAAGTTCATCGAAACTCTCAAATGTCGGCGGTTTCCAAAGGCTTCATTAGTAGCGGTATTAGTGGTGAAGCTATCATTCTTTTTAATGACAGCAACGTACAAAATATGGCTAATTTATTAGGGGATGATATTACTAATGAGGATGATAGCGGCGAAATTGAAGTACTCATGGATATTTCGAACATTCTTATTGGTGCTTGTTTAAATGCGCTATCTACGCAGTTAAATGTTAAATTCACGCATAACTCACCAATAATACTCGGTATGCATTGTGACTTATATGACTTGATGCAAGGTCAAACGTCAAGGTGGAATAAAGTCTTAGCAATTGAAATTGCCTATGCCATTTCAAAGCACAATATTAATTTTGAGCTCTTACTGTTGATCCCTGATAAAGATGTGGATACGGTGTTTAATCGTTTAGTTTTTCAAAAGGAGGGCTAAATGAGTAGCGTGATAGAAGAACTTAGTGAATTGCATTGGCAACAAGACCTTTTAGGCTCTATTGAAGTAGGTATTACGGTAGTAGACAAAAATTTCACTGTTGCTGTGTGGAACCAGTTTATGGAAAATCACAGCAGCGTAAGACCAAGCCAAATTTCGGGTAAGAATTTATTCAAGTTCTTCCCAGAAATCGATGAAACGTGGTTCAGAAGGAAGTGTGAGCCTGTATTTAATATGGGCAGTCCAGCATTTATTATTTGGGAACAGCGCCCTTACGTCTTTAAATTTGGCACCAGTCGACCTATTACCTCAACATCTGACAACATGTACCAAAATGTGACCATATTTCCGTTGGCATCAACTACGGGTGAAATCGACCGAATTTGTGTGCTGGTATATGATGTAACTGATCAGGCAATTGCAAAGAAGAGCATCGAAGGACTCAACGATCGCTTGAAAGAAGTGAGCCGAGTTGACGGTTTAACGGGCCTATATAACAGACGCTATTGGCAAGAACGTTTTGATCGTGAATATAAAATGGCAATGCGGACAGAGCCTGATATTTGTGCGGTTATGCTGGATATCGATCATTTTAAAAAAGTGAATGATACATATGGTCATCACGCTGGCGATTTGGTTATTCAGCGTCTAGCTAAATTAATTAAGTTAGCAACACGTGAAACTGATATTTGCGGACGCTATGGTGGTGAGGAATTTTGCATTATTTTGCCCAGTACGACCGAAAAAACGGCTAAAATAATGGCTGAACGACTACGAAAGTTGGTTGAGATGGATGCGGTTCAATATGAAGATATTAAAATAAAAGTTACTATCAGCATCGGTGTAGCGCAATTCAGCAAAGAATATCGAGAATCTGTTTTGTGGCTTGAAGATGCTGATAAGGCATTATATTTAGCTAAGGAAAGTGGGCGTAATAAAGTAATGCTTGCACACGAGCAAAATGACAAGATTTAACAAATTTTTCTAAGGACGAATACCAACCACGTCAAGTGGGCAGACTCCGTCACCTTCCAAGTATAAAATGCACATTGATAACTGATTCTTAATACACTCGTCACTTCTAATAAGTGGTTCTTCCCAATATTGCGCTTGATGTAAAACATGCCAAAAAATTCTCTCCTTGTGGCTATAAGGCTGGCACCTTTGGTTTTTTACTTGTGACCACTCCTCAAATGTATCCCACAAGAAACATTCAAGCTCGGTATAGGGCAGTTCATTTTGCCAATATGAGCGCATATAAAAAGCGAGTTGTTCTGCTTTGCGATCAATGAAATTTTGAACCAACAAGGTAGTTTGCCAACGATTAATAGTCTAAGAGGTCATTAAAGTATAGGTAGTGAATGTGGGTTCATGCAATATCAGGCGTAAATATTGCCTAAATTATTGTATTTATTCAATATATAGTCGATTGAAGGCTGGAAAATACTACCAACCTAAATATGTTGTCCAGCCCTTAAGGAGCCGCGCTATATACTCCATCTGAGCTTGGTCTAATGTTTGACCCACAACTTCTGACTGTCGATAGATTTCTTTTAACTCGGTCATTGCCTTTGTTTTGCGTTTGCTTTGCGTCTGCTTGCTCCAGTTATTGTCCTGAGCACTAATGAGATCAAGCAGTGGCATTGGTGTTTGCGCAACAATCATGGGTATTTTATTGTTCAGCTTTCGTATTGGCCAATAAGGGTTGTTGATGATAATTGCATCTATATTCTTAGCTGCTTCGTTACCTTCAGCACTTAGTTTCATAATAGTCGCTGCAGTTATGCCTTGGCTAATGACTATACGATGCCCCATCGTAGCTTGCATATGTTCAAATGCGGATTCTAAATATGCTGCTATTTCAAGAGAATAAATGACTAAGTCGGCTTCGCTTATACCGCCAACTTGCGAGCGACTATTCGCGATAGTAGTCTCGGATGTTATCTCACTAACACTACTCTCTAATAGGTCAGGGGCTGGTGCTGCCTCTGTCTCTGTCTCTGTCTCTGTGTTACTGACTGGTATGTCGTCTTGAACATCAGCTTCAGCTTGTTTGTTTTCCGTTTGTTCATCTTTGTTTTCTGGTATAGGCAATACAACATTGGACACTTGGCTCAACCCAAGGGAAGGCATGGTGACGGTGGCCCAGCCAATGGCAGGAAGTGCATCTGCTACCTGTGTTAGCGAGTTGGTTCGACCGAATGCCATATCTGCATCACCAATAATAAATACAACGCCCTTTGTAATGACCTGTTCGGACTCCATTATAAGAATAGGAACCTGACGATCACCTAAGGAAATGAGTGTGAATTCATCTTCGTGCAATTGATTGCGCATGTCATATCTAGTAACTTCACTAAAAGACATATTTTGCGCAAAGCCGTGTAATGGTGCTGTCAACATAAGCAGGAATGCGAGCCGAGTGAAAGTTGCTCTTTTCTTTATTTTTAACATATCCTAAAAAATACTCTTATTATAGATTTCGCTAGACTACTACTTATCGGCAATTTACGGCGCTTAGTGAATCAAATTAGGAGAACTTATAAAGTTGACTGTCAATTTAGTTGGCGCGGGAATAAGCAAAGGCAGCTTATACAATTCCAAATACAATATGAGCATAAACAAAAAAAGCAGCCAATTGGCTGCTTTTAATATCGTTTTTACTTAGTTCTAGCGAATATTAGAATTCGTAAGAAATTGAGGCACCAAAGGTTCTTGGCTGATTAGGATAGGCATTGAAACTGCCACTTTGGATTGGTGGTGGGAATGAAGACAAGAAATACTCATCATTATTCAAATTACGTACCCAAACTTGCAAGCCAATACCATTTTCCATGTTCAAACCAGCACTAGCATTCCAAGTACTAACAGCTCTGGTTAATTCCGGTGGCACGTTAGACACTAACTGAACTTCACTTTCATATTGGTAATCGGTACGAGCGTAACCGCTCATGCCATTATCAAACTCGAAATTATACGTGATACCAGCATTGAACGTGCGCTCATGTATACCAAATGGTTTCTCACCAGACAAATCGACAACGCCGGTTAAGCCTGAAGCGCCCACGAATGAATCGTAGATAGGATCGAGTAACATACCAGCAAAAGTAACGTCGATATCATCAGTCACATTGAATTTTGCATCGAACTCAACCCCTTTAGTGGATTGCTGCCCCGCGTTTGCTAATACAAAGCCTGTACCGACGAAGGTACTAGATTGGAATCCTTCAATAGTTTGGTCGAACGCAGTTACGTTAATAGCTGCATTTTCGAAGCGCGTTTTAATTCCTAACTCGTAAACTGTGGTTTCTTCTGGGCCCGCAAAACGCGTACCATAGCTTTGGTTAGACTGCGTTAAGCCTGCTGTTGCAAGTGCTGCGGCTGAAGCAGGAAACGGACGTGTGTCACGAGATAAGTTCCATGATGTGCCTTTAAAGCCAGTGGCAGCGGTAGCAAATAGGTTAACGTTTTTGTTAACTTTGTAGGCTAAACGCATGCTCCAAGTGGTTTTGCTGTCGGACGTTTTACCATCTTCAACCGAGTTTGGAAACACAAGTTGTGGTGGTAAAAATTGGACACCTTGCAATGTAGGTATAAATGGCGCCAAAGGTGGCGCTACAACTGCAAGTGGAGCACCAAACACAGTCAAGTCGTTATTTAAATCAATAGAAGACAATACTTCGGTATTATTAGATTCAATGGTGACCTCTTTTTCATCTTTGGTATAACTGGCACCAAAGGTCGCGGTAAGGTCTTCAGTTAGGTCATAATCGAGACTAACGAATAAGGAGTAAGCTTGGTTTTCTTGCTCAAATTCGGTATTCAGAGTTTGATCCGCTCCAAAGAATGTTCCTGGAGCTAGTCCAAATAAGCCTTCAACCGGAGCAAATATTGGCGCCAAGCCTAATATATCAAAGAATGGTCGTGATCCTGCACCATAGTACAAGGTATCGCCAGTATCAACAGTCTCATCGAAATAGAAACCACCAATCAACCAATCGAAGGCCTCATCACCGTTAGACGTCAAACGAAACTCTTGTGTAAACGTATCAATATCAGTATGACCTTCTTCGGTCAAAATATCCAAAGAGGTGTAATCAACGTCACTAAAATAGTTTGATTTGTTGTTACGTAATGCAGTAATAGAGATAAAAGAAAAGTTTTCGTAATCAACATCAATTTGCAGTGATACGCCGCCATCTTCAACACTATTGTCTGGGTCGACATTTAACGCTGACTCAAATGCGAAAGGGTCATCTGTATCTAATACAGTGCCGCCTAAAGCTCTAACTGCTGCTGTCGTTGGGCCGTTTATAACATCGGCAACTGTACAGCAAGCTTCGTCAATTTCGCTGTAATCAGCAATGAAGCGAAAGCTCACATCATCTGTTGGCTCATACAGCGCTTGGCCTCTGAGGTTCCAACGATCTTTATTATTAATATCGCCTAAACCAACCACGCTTTCAGTGTAGCCATCGCGCGTATTCATACCGCCTGATAAGCTATAAGCTAAGTTATCAGTAATTGCATCGGTTACGTGAGCTTTTAAAATGCGTTGATTGTAATTACCGATGGTAGCTTCAGCTTTACCTTCAAGGTTAAATGAAGGCGCTTCGGTTCTTACGTTGATAACCCCTGCAGAAGCATTCTTACCGAATAGTGTGCTTTGTGGGCCACTTAAAATTTCTACTTGTTGCAAGCGCGGTAAGTCGCCAATTTGAGCTGCGGCTCTTGAACGGTAAACACCATCTATAAATACACCTACAGATGGCTCGATGCCGGTGTTATTAGTACCGTTACCAAAGCCACGAATTGAGAAGTTGGTATTGGTTGAACGTTGCAAGGGTGTCACGCGCAGCGTTGGAACTAAGCTTTGCAAGTCGCCTATATCTAGAACTTTTGTTTGTAATATATCTTTAGCGCTAGTCACTGATACAGCAATTGGAGTCTCTTGTAATCCAGTGGAGCGTTTTGATGCCGTAATGACGATGGTTTCGAATTCTTGCTCGTTTTCTGGCTCTTCTTGAGCAAGCACGGCGTTTGAAGTAAAGCCTAAAGATATTGCTACAAGCAAAGCGATGGGCTTGGTTTTAAATTGTTTCGGTAAGTATTGAATCATTAATGTTCTCATCATATTACGGGAAATTTTTTATTTTTATTTGACCATAAGGTGGGGGATGCAAAATCTACCCGTTAGTAATTGCATATATATCCAACCTCATATCGCCATTGACCCATTTACTTAACTAGAAGACTTTTTAATCGATGTTAAATAAATGTTGCAGAACGTCTAGAGAATAAACGGATTTGCTGCTCTAGGCAACTGGAAAGTCGGGTTGTTAGTAACAAATACATAACAAATATGTAACTAAATTTAAAGTTTTCAATGGATACAAACAAAAATTCAATGTTTTGGAAAAAATAAGGACTATATATTTATTTAATTTATAGTTGAATAATTATACAAAATAGCAATTCTGAGGGCCGAGGGGAGTCTTTTAACTGTCTGTTTTTTCTTGTTGAAATGGATGAATTGACTCGAATCGCAATTTCTCTCCGGAAACAGGATGAGTAAACTCATGCATCTGCGCATGCAAGCATAAACGAGAACTCATCTTTTGTGCTTGCTCATGCGCATATAACCGGTCACCTAATATAGGGTGACCCAGCGCCAACATATGCACTCTTAGTTGATGTGAACGCCCAGTAATCGGAGTTAACTTCATTAAGCTTGAATAGGTATCTCGCTGTACAACCAACCAATGCGTTTGCGATGACTTCCCGTGCTCATGATCAACCATTTGCTTTGGCCTATTTGGCCAATCACAAATTAAGGGTAAATCGATTTCACCTGAGTTTTCGTGCACGTGGCCAAATACTCTGGCAAAGTAGGTTTTTGAGGTTTGGCGGTTTTCGAATTGAAGAGAAATGTGCACGTGTGCAGGTTTATTTAAGGCCATAATTATTATGCCAGAGGTGGACATATCTAAACGATGCACAATGCTTGCAGTTGGAAAAACGCGCTGCACTCTAACTTGCAGACAATCACGGAGTTCGATGCCTTTTCCCGGCACAGTTAACAGCCCTGGCTGTTTGTCGAGTACCAAAATATCATCATCTTGATATAGAATCGAAAAGTACGGCGTTACTGGCGGTGAATAATTTAAAATTGCCATTTAAGGGTTATTCACTACCACCCGCAAGCTATCTAAATATGGTTCTGCATTTGAAATTATGTCAGTTAGAGTTGCTTTTTGTGTCTCTATAAATTGGATTTCTTCATCACGTATAGAAGGGTTAGCTTTCTGTAATGAACGTAAACGACTGATTTCAGCGCCTAGTTCCGCCTGCATGTTGGCCAATGCGATATCTTGTTGTTCTGCCAAATCGGCATGGCCTAAGGCCAAGCTTTTTTCTATACCTGAGGTAATCTGATCCGCTAATGCTTGCAATAACTGCAAGGCTACTTTGCGTTTGACTTTAAATAACTGGTCAAACTCAATATCGCTTGGTTGATTTTTTGAATCTACGCAAATACGCACGGGCGTTGGCGGCAAAAATCGATATAGTTGTAAACTTGTTTCTGCGCTTGCTGACAATACGCTGGTGGTTTCTATCCAAAACGCGCCGGTGGGTAAGTTCGGGTCTTTAGCAAAGGCGATACTGCTCTTTCCTAGGACGTCTGTTGTTACTGACTCTAAGCAATGACTCACAATTTCGCTATCCCAGCTGATAAATTGTAGCTGTTCAAATTTCGTTGCGGTATTGCGCTGATAAGTAACCTCCAGGCCATCTTCAGTTAAGCCTGGTAACTGGTGCACCAATTGTTCGGTAGGACGCAGTATAAAACTATAATCGTCTTTTTCTTCTTGGTTAACGCCAAGAGCATCAAATAAACGGCTCATGAACTTCAATAAGCCAACTGGGTTTTCTGCAGCTACAATGGTATCTAGTAAATCATCTATTCGCCCAAAACCTGAGGCATTCAACTCTAGTAGCTTGTCTCTACCTTGCTCAATTTTTTGTTTGAGTTCTTTGGTTAATGCAGTCGTCTGGCTTATAACATCGAGTTTTAACTCGATATCCTCAGGGTTTTTCAAAGCAGCAAAAAGGTCGGATTCAAGCTGTTTAAATACATCGCTGCCCACCGGGCAAGTTGACTCAAATGCGCCTAATCCATCTTGATACCACTCAAATAAAACTTCTTGTGCTGTATTTTCAAAATATGGGATATGTAAGTTGATATCGAATTTTTGCCCTATACGATCTAAGCGGCCTATACGTTGTTCTAGTAAATCAGGGACCATGGGTAAATCAAACAATACTAAATGGCGAGAAAATTGGAAGTTTCGGCCTTCACTACCAATTTCACTGCATAGCAATACTTGAGCGCCTTGCTCATTAGTGGCAAAAAAATGAGCAGCCTTGTCTCTTTCAACAATGCTCATCCCTTCGTGAAATACACTATGCCTAATAGCGGTTTTCTGACGCAAATATTCGGCCAATTGAAGAGCCGTGGATGCATAGGCACAAATAACCAAGACTTTTTCATTTTTGTTTGTTTCTAACAAGTCTACTAGCCAAGTCACGCGCGGGTCATATTTAGTCCAATTGTCATTTACCAATGGTGCACGTTCTGGGTGTAAGCTAAGCACAACATCTTCTTCTAACGACAGGGATACTGCGTACTCTTTTGGCAATTTCTGTGGCGCTGGCAAAGCAATACGATCTGGGAAGCCGTCAATACTAGCTCTGCTATTACGAAACAACAAACGACCCGTACCGTGCTGATCAATAAGTTGAGTAAGCAGGGCATGACGTTTTTCACCGCTTGCTAGCATCTCGTCGCTTATTTCCTCATCGGGGACAACTGCGTTCAACTTGTCTATTTGCAATTGGTCCATATGAGAATTATCGATTAATGGCGCGACGGCTTCGGCAAGTTGACCATAATGCGATTCTTCTTCAAGAAATTGCTGATAGTCATGGAAGCGAGCGGAGTCAAGCAATCGCAAACGGGCAAAATGGCTTTCATGACCTAGTTGATCGGGTGTTGCCGTGAGCAACAAAACACCTTTACTTATTTTACAGAGTTGCTCTATGGCGGCATATTCCTCGGAAACATGCTCACTTGACCAGTGAAGATGATGCGCTTCATCAACGATCATAATATCCCAGTCAACACTCGTTGCTTTTTCTAAAACTTTTTCTTGCTTGATGAAGTCAATACTACAAAGCACAAGTTGTTCTTGCTCAAATGGATTTTCACCACCCTCAGCCATGGCTTCCATGCGCTCTTCGTCAAATACCGAGAATGCAAGATCTACACGACGTAACATTTCAACCAACCACTGATGCAACAAGCTAGAAGGAACCACGATAAGAGCACGTTTCGCCTTTCCGGTGAGTAGTTGCTGATGCAAGATCAAGCCAGCCTCAATGGTTTTCCCCAAGCCTACTTCGTCGGCAAGTAACACCCTTGGCGCATATCGACTGCCAACTTCATTAGCAATGTGTAACTGATGCGGAATAAGTTCTACGCGCGCGCCTACTAGGCCAACGGCACCTGAGGTTGCATGTTCATATTGCTTTTGAAGGCATTCATGGCGAATGTCAAACCACTTAGGGGAATCGAGCTGGCCGCTAAATAAGCGCTTTTCGGGTTGGTTTAGCTTTACGTTATGATCAAGTGACACTTCAATAATAGTCGCTTGTTCACCGTTGTCTATGCGCAAGCCAGAATACATGTAGAGCCCATCTTGCATTTGTACATTGTCTATTTTTAATTCCCAACCGTCACTATGCAAAGCTTTCTCGCCCTCACTTAAAATTAAGCGAGTAATAGGTGCATGTGCAATAGCGTAAGTGCGGTCTTCCTTTACTGCAGGGAACAACATATTTATCGTTCGGTTGCCTGCTGCCATAACAACACCCAAGCCTAAATCAGCTTCTGTATTGCTTAACCAACGTTGACCAACGGTAAACTCTTGTGCTGCATTCATAATCAAAGATCCAAGGATAAAATTAAAAAAGGGAGCGCATTGTACTGGTACTCTGCTCGACTGTCAGCTTTCTACTCAAATTACCTTAAAAACTGCACAAATTACCTCTAAAAAGGTAGTGATAATTACAGCAAACTCATTTAAAGTGAGATTGTCGTCGATGTTTTCTGACGCAAAACCGACTAACACTGCAAACATGCACCTACAAAGACTGCGCAGAAACATTGTTTTCTCACCACTGAGACTACAGCTATGTATCTGTTTCTTAGTATGATCGGAGTCAAGGATGCCAGAAAAATATCAAGTTACATCACAAGCTACATCTGCCAATGCAAAAAAGCTCAACGACGTCAATTCTGACGAGAACTCTAACGACACAACAGACCTTAAAGCAGAAAAAAACGTCGTCTCGCTATCCAGTAACAAACTATATGTACTAGATACCAATATTCTATTGCACGAACCGCTGGCATTCACCTCTTTTAAAGAGAACGATGTCGTTGTTCCTATGACAGTATTGGAAGAACTCGATTACATAAAAGACAGTCAAAAAGACGTAGCTCGAGATGCCAGAATTTCAATCAGAGCCATGGAAGACTTATTGCATAACGCAACACCTGAACAAATGCTCGAAGGCGTAAGTATGGTAAATTTGGGAGCAGGAGAAAGTGCACCTACAGGTGTTTTCTCAATCTTTTCTGATTTATCCTTGCCGAATAATCAACAAGTGTTTACTAGCAACGAAAATGACAATCGTATTATCAACGCTGCACTGTATTTACAAGAAAAACAGGCTCCACGTCAAGTTGTTTTAGTGACCAAAGACATTAACATGCGGCTAAAGGCTAAGGGCGCTGGTATGGGTTTAGTTGAAGACTATCGTACCGACCAATTAATTAGTGACATCAAGTACCTGCCTAAAGGCTACCATGAGTTTGAAGGCGATTTTTGGGAGCATGTGGAATTAGTTGATAGCCATACTGAAGGTCGAGATACTATTCACCTCATTCCAAAAAGTGTATTACCTGAAGCTTATGTCAACGAGTTTTTAATTGATGAAAAACGTCAGTTTGCGGGCATAGTTGAATCGATAAACAGCGACAATCTGGAAGTCCTAGATTTAGGCTATGAACGCATAATGTCTAGGCGAGCTTGGGGTATATCACCAAAGAATATTGGTCAGGCGATGGCACTACATGCATTACTCGACCCGCATATTGATTTATGCATACTTACCGGCCCAGCAGGCAGCGGTAAAACCTTACTAGCCCTAGCTGCTGCACTTGAAATGGTGGTTGAGAAAAACATGTATGACAAAATTATTGTCACGCGCTCGACTCCAGAAATTGCCGAATCGATAGGCTTTCTGCCAGGTACTGAAGAAGAGAAGATGGCGCCGTGGCTTGCTGCTATTACTGACTCACTAGAAGTACTGCATAAGCATGATGAAAACACCAAAGGCTCAATGAGCTATATTATGGAAAAAGCCAACATACAGTTTAAGTCAGTCAATTTTATGCGTGGACGCAGCATTCAAAATGCAATCGTAATTATCCACCCTAGTATTGATCAAGTTCAAAAGTTGTTACTTACAAGTAAACAAAGGCTTGAAGACGTGGTAACAAAAAAAATCACAAATTCAACAACAATAACAATAGGAGACCATGTAAATGTACATGAGTTGTTACCTCTAGCGGCAGCTCAGGGCTGCTATAAATCATCCTTTAAAAAGGTAGCCTAATTATGATAAAAAAAACAAATCGACCGCGCATACTGGATACAAGTGCGCTTGTCCATGATCCGAAATCACTCTTAGCATACAGTGACGATGTTTACGTCTGTCTCACGGTTCTTGAAGAGCTAGACAATCTTAAAGAACGTTTGAATAAATCAGTCAGTGCTGATGCCAGAGTATGCATAAGAATGCTGGAAGATATTATTGCTGGTCACAGTGCTGAAGAGATGGAACAAGGTATTGATTTAACATCCACAGAAACTGCTCAGAGAGGAAAGCTGTTTATCGGTATCGATACTAATATCGAAATTGATGATGCATTAAAGTATGGCTTTGGCAGTGACGCTGATAATCGTATTATAAATTATGCTCTGCACGTCCAAAAGAAACTTGGGCGTGAGGCATGCATTGTGTCTCGTGATATCAACATGCGACTGAAAGCACGAACAATAGGTATAGATGCCGAAGATGTGCCCGTTGATAATCAAATTTCAGATATCGATTTACTTTACAGTGGAGTTCAGGCTTTTAAGGGCGACTTATTTGATAAGGTTAAGAGTGACAAAGATTTTAAACTCTCAGGTGACGTTTATCGATTAGATAAAAGCCTATTTAATAACGATGTCCAATACAACATGTATTGGTACGATGACGCTGGTCACATGGGCTTGGTCACGGAAGTTACAGATAAACATGTTTTCACAAAATTACTCCCTCGCAGGCAAGAAAAAGTATGGGGGATTTTGCCAAAAAATCCTCGTCAAGCTATCGCATTGCACCAACTGACAGATGATCATTATGATCTAAATATCCTGCTTGGCCCAGCAGGGTCTGGAAAGACATTTTTGGCAGTTGCAGCTGCATTGCATCAGGTGCTTGAACAGAAGAAGTACAATAAGATTATAGTTGTGCGTAGCCGTGACTTTATGGATGATGATCCGGGGTTTTTACCGGGCGATCTGAAGGAGAAGTCAATGCCCTTGTTAGCAGGCATTACGGATGCACTTATTTCTATGCATAGTGGTGAAAGTCACCAAGAGGGAGCAACCTCCGAAACGATAGAACATATCATCGAAAAAGCCAATATTGAGTACACCTCGATGGCCTATTTTAGAGGTCGCTCGGTAGATCATGGCTTAATTATTGTCGATGAGGCACAAAATATGACCCGTGCTCAAATGAAAGGAATGCTATCCCGAAGTGGTAAAAATTGCCGCATCGTGGTGTTAGCTAACCTCTCGCAGATTGATGATAAATTCGTCACACCCGCCTCGTCAGGTGCTTCTGCTGCGGTAAATATCTATCGAAACTTTGAAAGGTGCTCAGTGCTCATATTTGAT
>CAJQOP010000086.1 GCA_905479945.1 uncultured Glaciecola sp.
TCCTAGTTGTTGATGATTTTTCAACAATGAGGCGTATCATTAAGAATTTGTTAAAGGATCTTGGCTTTACTAGTATCCAAGAAGCTGATGACGGCAATACAGCATTACCTATGCTGCAACAAGGGACTTTTGATTTTGTCGTAACCGACTGGAATATGCCCGGAATGCAAGGTATTGATTTATTGCGTGCTATTAGGGCCGACGATAATTTGAAGCATTTGCCTGTACTCATGGTAACGGCGGAAGCTAAGAAAGAACAAATTGTTGCAGCAGCGCAGGCTGGGGTAAACGGTTATGTTGTAAAACCTTTTACAGCGGCTACGTTAAAACAAAAATTAGAAAAGATTTTCGAACGTCTTGGCTAACAACGATATTTCTTAATGGGGTTACGTTGAATGACAACGACCGATAGAGACATAGTTTCGCTAGATGAAGCGAAACTACTAGTAGAGTATCTAGAAAAAGGTGAGCGTGAACAAGCAAACCTACTTGTAGAAACCATTACTATGCGAGAGTCTACCGAGCTTTTTTCTGCAGTAGGTAAACTAACTCGACAATTACATAATTCACTCAATACATTTCAAGTCGACGAGCGTATAGCGAATCTGACGCAGGACGAGATGCCTGATGCTCGCTCTAGATTGGCATATGTAATCGAAGAAACAGAAAAAGCAGCTAACACAACTATGGATGCTGTTGAAAAGAGCATGCCAATTGCTGAAGGCTTAAATCAACGCTTCACTCAGCTTATGCCTGAATGGCAAAAATTGATGGGGCGGCAAATTGAATTAAGCGAGTTCAAGTCTTTATGTCTGGAGCTCGATACACTTCTTTGTGATGCGAGCAAGGATACAGCAACGCTTAATTTACTCCTTACTGAAATATTGATGGCACAAGGTTATCAAGACCTTACAGGGCAAGTTATACGTCGTGTAATAGAGCTCGTTAAAGAAGTCGAAGATAGCTTGGTTTCGATGCTTACTGCATTCGGAGACGCTGGTGACAATCAACAAAGTGAATATAAAGCTCAAACTTCTAAGAAAGAGACCGATACAGTAAAAGCCGAAGGGCCAATTATCGATGCAAATTCTCGCGACGACGTTGTAAGTGGACAAGACGACGTTGATGATTTGCTGTCAAGTTTAGGGTTTTAAGGGAGCCGACGAATGTCGTTTGAAGTTGACGAGGAAATATTACAAGATTTCTTGGTAGAAGCTGGGGAAATTCTTGAACAACTCCAAGAACAACTTGTTGATCTAGAAAATAATCCAGAAGACGCCGAGTTACTTAATGCGATCTTTAGAGGTTATCATACGGTTAAGGGTGGAGCTGGATTTTTAGCACTAACGGAACTCGTCGATATTTGTCATGGCGCGGAAAACGTATTTGATTTGATGCGTAACGGCCAGCGCACATTGACTCCTGAACTGATGGACGTGATTCTACAAGCAACTGATGTCGTTGTAGATATGTTCGAAAAAGTAAAATCCCAAGAGCCGCTAGTAGCCGCTTCAGACGAACTGATATCTTTACTTCATAAACTCAGTAAACCTGAATCAGCCGACGAAAAAATATTCGCTGAAGACCCTTCAGATAAAGCTGAATCAACTAAATCTGTAGAGCCAAACCCAAACTTAAGTGAAGAAGAGGATGAGTTAGTGTTAGAACTAGACGATTCTGACACTGATACAGATGAGTTTACGGAAGACGAATTCGAAGCCTTACTTGATGAATTGCATGGCAGTGGAGGCTCTGCACAAGCAACGCCAAAAGTTACTCCTCCGCCAGTAAGCCCGAGCGATGACAGCAATGATATTAGCGATGATGAATTTGAATCTTTGCTAGACGACTTGCATGGTAAAGGACAATTCAAAGCAGAAAAAAGCACAGCTGTTGTTGAAGAAATAGTTACTGATAATGATAACTCAGACGAAATTTCTGACGACGAATTTGAAGCTTTGCTAGACCAACTTCACGGTGAAGGCAAAGCGCCGAAGTTGGTTGATGATCCAAAAGTCGAAAATAAAGCAACTGGCGATAAAATTGCAGCCCAAAGCGCTGAAGCCAAACCTGCCGCGAAAAAAGCTGAGCTTAAGAAAGAGCCAGATAAAAAGCCTGCAATAGTAGCGAAAGCAGCGCCTAAAGCAGTAGCGAAAAAAGATGATAAAAAATCCGCAGCGGCACCTCAAGCAGAAACTACTGTTCGCGTAGATACCAAACGACTTGATCAAATTATGAATATGGTTGGCGAATTAGTGTTAGTTCGTAACCGCTTATTAAGCTTAGATACGAATAACGCTGACGAAAGTATGTCTAAAGCAATTGCTAATTTAGACGTAGTAACCGGTGACTTGCAAGGCGCGGTAATGAAAACGCGTATGCAGCCAATTAAGAAAGTGTTTGGCAGGTTCCCCAGAGTTGTGCGTGATTTAGCGAGAACACTCAAAAAAGAAATCACCCTACAATTGGAGGGTGAAGAAACTGATTTAGATAAAAACTTGGTTGAGGCCCTAGCCGATCCATTAGTTCACTTGGTTAGAAATTCTGTCGACCATGGTATTGAAATGCCGGACGAACGGGAAGCGCAGGGTAAACCTAGAATGGGCACAGTGAAGCTGTCTGCCTCTCAAGAGGGTGATCATATCTTACTAACTATCGATGATGATGGTAAAGGTATGGATCCAGAAAAGCTTAAGGAAATAGCCATTACTCGAGGTGTTCTTGACGCCGATTCTGCTGCAAGAATGCCTGATTCAGAAGCTTTCAATCTTATATTTGCACCAGGTTTCTCTACCAAAGTAGATATCAGTGATATTTCCGGCCGCGGTGTTGGTATGGATGTGGTGAAAACCAAAATCAATCAATTAAATGGTTCAGTAAATATTAATTCTGAACTTGGAAAGGGTACAACCCTAGAAATTAAAGTGCCGCTCACATTAGCCATTTTACCGACCTTAATGATTGTGGTTGGTAAGCAAACATTTGCCTTACCTCTAGGCTCGGTGAATGAAATTATTAACATGGATATTAAAAAAACCAATACCGTTGATAATCAATTGACCATGATTGTGCGATCTAAAGCAATTCCGTTGTTTTATTTAGGGGATTGGCTAAATAGAGTACCTGTTGATGTTGACCGCTCACATGGACATGTTGTGGTTGTTCAAATAGGCAGCCAACAAGTTGGCTTCGTGGTTGACTCATTAATTGGTCAAGAGGAAGTGGTTATCAAACCCCTTGATGCATTGCTGCAAGGTACGCCAGGAATGGCGGGAGCAACCATTACATCAGACGGTGGTATCGCACTTATTCTGGATATCCCAAACTTATTAAAAAGGTATGCGTAGTTTCGCATTCTAATAAACTATACAATATCTTAAATAAGAGAAAGAGGACTTCTAAAACACGATGCTATATCGAGTGTTGATTGTAGATGATTCGACGTTTTACCGCAGACGCTTAACATCTTTGTTGGAAAAAGATCCAAGTATTAAAATTATTGGGCATGCTACTAATGGTCTCGAAGCAATAGAAAAAGCCATTGAATTAAAGCCCGATGTTATCACTATGGATGTCGAGATGCCGATAATGGATGGCATTTCAGCTGTGTCTCGCATAATGAAACAAGCGCCAACTGCCATTCTTATGTTTTCTTCGTTAACCAAAGATGGTGCTCAGGCTACACTCGACGCGCTCGAAGCAGGTGCCGCAGATTTTATTCCGAAAAAATTCGATGACATAAGCACTGAGCGCCCAGAGGCAATTCTGTTTATTCAAAGGCGTATAAAGGCAATAGCTCGACAAAGAGGAATGACAATTAGGCGTTCAACGCCAACGCCAAGTGTAAATGCACCAAGTCAGCGACCACCTGCTCAGCTTAGTGTTGGTGGTTTGCAAACCAAACCGAAAATAAAAATATCTACATCAATGTCGCCAATGCCAGCTACTGGCAAGCGATACAAAATGCTGTTTATTGGAACAAGCACAGGCGGCCCTGTGGCGCTGCAAAAAGTAATCAGTCAACTTCCAAAGAACTTTCCTTGTCCAGTTTTAGTGGCACAGCATATGCCTGGTAGCTTCACAGGCCCTTTTGCTCAGCGGCTTGATAAGTACGCCTCATTGAACGTTAAATTAGCACAAGACAACGACAGAATAGAATCAGGCAATGTCTACTTGGCAGAAGGTGGCAAGCAAATGCAGGTCACCGGCAAGGGGGCTTTTGCCAAAATTAAAATATGTGAGACACCAAAAGATAGGACCATTCACTACCAGCCATGTATTGATTTTACTATGGAGTCTTTTAACTCTGCATACTCTGGTGATGTGCTAAGCGTCATCTTAACCGGAATGGGTTCTGACGGTGCTATAGGGTGCTCGTTGCTAAAGACTAAGGGCGCAACCATTTGGGCGCAAGACGAAGAATCTAGCGTAGTCTATGGCATGCCAAAAGCCGTCGTTGAATCTGGAAGTTGTGATAGAGTAATACCATTAGACGATATTGCACAGCACATTATCAATGAAGTTCTGGGATAATGAGATGCGAGGTTAAACGTCACAGCGTAACCAGCGAGCTTTTAAGATAGTGAATATTTGGACAGTAGCAAATCAAAAGGGTGGGGTCGGCAAAACGACCACCGCAGTTACGCTCGGTGGGCTGCTTGCTCAACAAGGAAAACGAGTTTTGCTAGTTGATACTGATCCGCACGCCAGCCTAAGTTATTATTTTGATATTGATTCAGAAACCCTAGAAACTAGTATTTACGATGTTTTTGTCGAGCCTGAAAAATACCGAGGACAGATGTTATTGGACTCATTATGTTTAACCAAGGTTAAAGGCTTAGTTGTCTTGCCTGCCACTATGGCATTGGCTACTTTGGATAGAAAAATGGGCATGGAGAGTGGTAAGGGACTTATTTTAAAAAAGGCTTTAGCATCAGTAAAACGACAATTTGATTATGTGGTGATTGATTGCCCACCTATTCTCGGAGTATCAATGGTAAATGCATTGGCGTGCAGTAATCGTATTATTGTACCGGTGCAAACTGAACATTTAGCGCTGAAGGGATTAGACCGAATGATGCGAACACTTAAAATCATGCGTAAAACAATGCCTGAGAATATTCCCATCAGTATTGTTGCAACAATGTTTGATAGACGTGTTAACGCAACAATACAAGCTTATACAAGACTCACGCAAGAATATTCAGATAATTTATGGCGAGGTTTCATTCCAATTGACACGAAATTCCGAGATGCTAGCCAAGCGCATCTGCCAGCTTCTATATTTGCACCAAAATGCAGAGGTGTATTTGCCTATCAGAAATTTTTGAAGGACATAGCAAGTGAAGGATAAACATGAGTTTGCCAAGGAAAGCGTAGTAGAAGATTACTTGACTGATTTGCTAACTGAAGCAGTTACAGAGCCAAGTATCGAAAAAGTAATCGCACAAAAATTATTGGATAAAGCTTTAGTCAGCGCGAACCTGTCTGATACTAATGAATATAGCCGAAACGTCAAAGGGAAGAAGCCAGACTCTGCAGCTGCATTAGTGACTGATATAGAGCAAAAAATAGCTGAATTGTTGCCTGATCAGCAGATAATTGAACAAGTAGATAAAGAAATTCAGTCTGAGGTCGAAATAAAGACAAGTAGTTTGAAAGTTACTGCGCCTTTGAGTTTACAAGACTCGCTTGATGAGCGTTTTCAAGCCTTGTTTTTTGAAGTTGCTGGGCTAACATTGGCAGTACCATTAATAGAGCTCGGCGGCATCCATGAAATTACCAAGATTTCGCCTTTAATAGGCAAGCCAGATTGGTTCATGGGGGTGATGTTAAAGAATCAGGATAAATTTAATGTTGTTGATTCTGCTCTTTGGGTAATGCCAGAAAAGTACGATACTGCTTTAGCGGATAGTCTGAACTACAAGTTTATGATTAATCTCGGTAAAACGCCTTGGGGCTTAGCCTGCGAAAAGTTAGTCAATACCGTCGAATTAAACAAATCCGACGTAAAGTGGCGCAGTAGTTCTGGTAAGCGGCCTTGGTTGGCTGGCATGGTAAAAGAAAAAATGTGTGCGTTAATTAATGTTTCAGAACTTGTTGAACTGCTACAATTAGGCGAGAGCAGCAAGTAATAGAAGTAACCAATATCCTTATATGTTGTGTGACGGAGTAAAGTAAATGAGCGAAGATAGAACAACGATTGCCGCAGGCGACCCAAGTGATGAGGTGTTGCAATGGGTAACTTATCGGTTAGATGAGGAAACTTATGGGATCAATGTTATGCAAGTTCAGGAAGTCTTGCGTTACACGGAGATCGCACCTGTTCCCGGCGCACCAGATTACGTACTAGGTATTATTAACTTGCGTGGTAATGTTGTCACGGTTATTGATACAAGGTCACGATTTGGTTTGCCACCAACAGATATTTCAGACAACACGCGTATCGTTATTATTGAATCTGATGAACAAGTTGTTGGTATCTTAGTCGATAGCGTTGCTGAAGTTGTATATTTGCGTTCTTCGGAAATTGAAAGCGCACCGAATGTTGGGACTGAGGAAAGCGCCAAGTTCATTCAAGGCGTAAGTAACAGGGAAGGTCATTTACTTATATTAGTCGACCTCAATAAATTGCTTAATGAAGATGAGTGGGATGAGTTAAGCGGCTTCTAAGCTTACTTGCTTATTCAAAACTGCCTTGAAAATACCGTGCTTGATTTATATTGTGTACGGTATTTTTATCTTCATCGCTTTTTAATTTGTCATAGCGCATTGAATTTGAATATACTAGTAAAAACTCTTTAGAATGTTGAATCATGCCTGATATATCTGTTACTAATATGCTTCTGCTTTGTATTTCCTTTGTTGGTCTAGGTATTGCGATAATCGCTATTCATTCGAATCGAAAGCTCAGTTTGAAACTTAGTAAAGCCTTAGAACTAATTAATAGTTTGCATCGCTTGCATGATGTTCATCAAAACAAGATTGAAGCGATAGAAAAGAAGCAGCTAAATGCTCAACAAGACCATGAAAAAGACCTTCAGCAACATATTGCAAAGCAACTGGCAGAGTTAAAATCAACAATTTTTGCCTCGCAGCAGACTGATATGGAAGCTATAAAGCAGATTATAGATAAAATTGAAGCTGAAGTTGAGGATATGTCACAACAAGATCCTGCTGCTAAGATGTATGCCAAAGCACATAGCTTGGTGGAATCAGGTGCCTCAATTGATGAGATAATTGAAGCATGTGATTTACCCAAAGCAGAAGTTGAAATCTTAATTGAATTTCAAAAAAAGGCGCGTAAATAATCTCTCAATATTGATTTCAAAAAAATATTATTTAGCCGTGATATTCATATATGCACCATTCAACTCTTTGTATATTAGCTAGACTTCATTTCTGTAATTCAGTACGTCATTACAATCCACTTGGTAAATTTATTTTAGACGTCTAGACGTAAAGATGTTGACTTTTTGATTGATATCGCCACAATGTAGATACGTCACCTAATTCAGGTATCTTTAATGCCTATTAAAATTCCCTCTGACTTGCCAGCTCTCGATGTTCTATTGCAAGAGAATATCTTTGCTATGGATAGTAATCGCGCCGCTAGCCAAAATATACGCCCGCTAGAAGTTGGAATTTTAAATTTAATGCCGAATAAAATCGAAACTGAAATTCAGATTTTGCGATTATTATCCAACACACCTATTCAGATTAATGTTGATCTTATTCGCATTGACGAAACGATCCCAAAAAACACGCCTAAATCTCACATGGATGCTTTTTATCATGAATTTAGTGATGTGGCTGGCAAAAATTACGATGGATTGATCGTCACGGGTGCACCGCTTGGCTTGCTAGAATATGAAGACGTAAAGTATTGGAATAAGATGACTGAAATTCTTGATTGGGCAAAGCAGAACGTGCAATCAACTATGTTTTTATGCTGGGCTGCACATGCCGCTATGTATCATTTTTATGGTGTGCAACGTCAATTGCGCCCAGGTAAACTGTCAGGCGTATTTGAACACAAAGTGGCAGAAGTGAACGACGAATTAATGCGCGGGTTTGATCCTTACTTTTGGGCGCCACATAGCAGAATTGGCGAGGTTACCTTAGAAGATTACAATAAGGTAAAAGGCTTGACGGTGCTGGCGCAATCTGATGCTGCAGGCACTTATTTAAGTGCGACTGATGATCGTCGACTGGTGTTTGTAACAGGCCACCCTGAATATGATGCTAACACTCTTGCGTTAGAATATGAGCGTGATCTCGAAGCGGGTTTAAGCCCTAGCGTTCCGGATAATTACTTCGCCGAAAATAATCCCGATAAAAAGCCAATGGTACGGTGGAAATCACACGGAAATTTATTGTTAACTAATTGGTTAAATCACTACGTTTATCAAAATACGCCATACGATTTGAGTTTATTGAGGCGCAAGTAAAAATATAATTACAATTACAATGTGCGGGTATGCAAGCTAACGCAAGTTATGCAACATTGGTAAACAAAAGAATAAAAAATCAATAAGTTAGAAAGAGAAAGAGAGACAGAGTGAGCACAACCTTAAACCGCTTAAAAAGCCTAGCCAAACAGCGTATCTTAATATTAGATGGCGCGATGGGTACGATGATTCAAAATTATCACTTAGATGAAGCTGATTATCGTGGAGAGAAATATAGAGACTGGCATTGTGACGTTAAAGGAAACAATGACCTTTTAGCCGTAACACAGCCAAAAATTATCAAAGGCATTCATCGAGAGTATTTAGCCGCTGGCGCAGATATTATTGAAACCAATACATTTAATGCCACCACAATTTCGATGTCAGACTACGATATGCAAGATGAGGCGCGGCAGATAAATTTAAGCGCGGCTAAACTAGCACGTGAAGCTGCAGATGAATTCACCGCACAAACGCCAGACAAACCTCGTTTTGTTGCCGGTGTTATTGGACCTACAAGTCGCACAGCGTCAATATCCCCTGATGTGAATGATCCAGGTAAGCGTAACGTGCATTTTGATGAATTGGTTGAAGCGTACAAAGAATCAACTCAGGCTCTTATTGACGGTAAAGTGGATTTGATTCTAGTTGAGACAATTTTCGATACCTTGAATGCAAAGGCTGCGGTTTATGCAATTGAAGAAGCCTTTGAAGAAACCGGCATTACGTTGCCGGTAATGATTTCAGGTACAATAACTGATGCATCAGGGCGCACACTTTCCGGTCAGACATCAGAAGCATTCTATTATTCAATGCGTCACGTTAAGCCTTTTTCTATTGGCTTAAATTGCGCCCTTGGGCCAGATTTATTGCGTCAGTACGTGGCTGAAATAGCGCGCATTGCAGATTGTAATGTGTCTGCACATCCGAATGCCGGTTTACCCAACGAATTTGGTGAATACGACATGGAAGCCGAGGAATTGGCTGAACACTTGAAGGAGTGGGGCGAATCAGGCTTGGTCAATATATTAGGTGGCTGCTGTGGCAGCACGCCTGAGCATATTCGCCAGCTCGCTAATGCGGTCTCGGGCATATCGCCTCGCCAATTACCCGATATTGAGGTGAAAATGCGTTTATCAGGCCTTGAGCCTTTTGTTCATTAGGATGAGTTGTGACTTCTGATTTTTCAAATTTTATCAATGTAGGTGAGCGCACAAACGTCACCGGTTCGGCTATGTTTAAACGTTTAATTTTGGAAGATGATTTCGAAACTGCGTTGGATGTAGCTCGTCAGCAAGTAGCCAATGGTGCTCAAATTATTGATATCAACATGGATGAAGCCATGTTGGATTCTGAAGCTGCTATGGTGCGCTTCCTTAACTTAATCGCGTCTGAGCCCGATATTTCGCGAGTGCCGATTATGATCGATTCGTCAAAATGGTCGATTATCGAAGCAGGTTTAAAGTGTGTACAAGGCAAGGCTATTGTCAATTCGATTAGTTTGAAAGAAGGCGAGGAGCCTTTCCTTGCTCAAGCTAAAAAGATTAAGCGATATGGCGCTGCTGCGGTTGTGATGGCGTTTGATGAAACAGGTCAAGCCGACACACAAGTGCGTAAATTCGAAATATGTAAGCGTAGCTATAACTTGCTGCTCGAAAAACTAGACTTTCCGCCTGAAGACATTATTTTCGATCCGAATATTTTTGCAGTGGCCACTGGCATTGAAGAACACAACAACTATGCCGTTGATTTTATTGAAGCAACTCGCCAAATTCGAGAAAACCTTCCGCACTGCCATGTTTCTGGCGGCTTATCTAATATTTCATTTTCGTTTCGTGGAAACAATCCGGTGCGCGAAGCTATGCACAGTGTATTTTTGTATTATGCAATTCGTGCTGGTATGGATATGGGCATTGTTAATGCGGGTCAGCTTGAAGTTTATGATGAAATTCCGGCAGAACTTCGCGACGCAGTTGAAGACGTTATTTTAAATCGCCATCCTGACGCAACCGATAAACTCTTAGAGCTTGCGCCCAAATACCAAGGTGGTGGAAAAGTTGCAGCCAAACAAGATACAGCGTGGCGTGAATGGTCGGTTACTAAACGCTTAGAACATGCATTAGTTAAAGGGATCACCGATTATATTATTGATGATACTGAAGAGGCTAGGCTATCCGCCGAGCGACCGCTGCACGTTATTGAAGGCCCATTGATGGATGGGATGAACGTGGTTGGCGATTTGTTCGGTGAAGGTAAAATGTTTTTGCCTCAAGTGGTCAAGTCTGCACGAGTAATGAAAAAAGCGGTATCTCATTTACAGCCTTATATCGAAGCAGAAAAGTCAGGCGTACGCAGTTCAAATGGCAAGATAATTATGGCCACTGTAAAAGGCGATGTGCATGATATAGGTAAGAATATTGTTGGCGTTGTGCTGCAATGTAATAACTTTGAAGTTATCGACTTAGGCGTAATGGTGCCAGCAGCTAAAATACTGCAGGTAGCAAAAGATGAGAATGCCGACATGATTGGTTTATCGGGGCTTATTACCCCTTCTTTGGATGAAATGGTGCAAGTAGCAAAGGAGATGCAGCGCCTGAAAATGGATCTTCCTTTGTTAATTGGTGGTGCAACTACATCCAAGGCTCATACGGCGGTAAAAATTGAAGCCAATTATGACCACCCTGTTATTTATGTACCCAATGCAAGTCGTGCTGTAGGTGTCTGTCAAAAACTCATTTCTGAAGAAAATCGCGCTGAATATGCGAAGCAAATATCTGCAGAGTATGAAAAGGTACGCATTCAACATGCTAAAAAAACGCCGCGCACAAAAGCGATCAACTTTACTGATGCAAAAACGAATAAATTCAATTGTGACTGGTCAAACTACGAGCCAGTTAAACCTAACTTTTTAGGTGCAAAAACAGTTGAAGTCGATTTAGATACGCTGCGCGCCTATATCGATTGGACACCATTTTTCACTACGTGGTCCTTGGCGGGAAAATACCCACGTATTCTTAATGATGACGTTGTGGGAGAAGAAGCAAAAAGCTTATTCAAAGACGCGAATGATATGCTCGACTCATTGTGCTTAAATAAAAAATTAAAAGCAAAAGGTCGTGTAGGTATATTCCCCGCAAATTCAGTTGATGAAGATGTTTATGTGTTTAGCCCTAATGCTGATGATTCAAATAAAGCTGATCCTGAGTCTAATATTGGAATTGCTCATCATTTACGCCAGCAAACGCATAAACCTAAAGGTCCCAATTATTGTTTAAGCGATTTCGTCATGCCATTATCTGAAAACAGAACAGATTATATGGGCGCGTTTGCAGTAACAGCCGGTATTGGCGAAGATGAATTGGCAAAAGCTTATGAAGCTGATGGTGATGACTATAACTCGATAATGAGTAAAGCCATTGCTGACCGACTAGCTGAAGCTTTCGCTGAATATTTGCATCAACAGGTTCGCAAGGAAATATGGGGCTATGCAAAAAATGAAAGCTTGGACAATCAATCCTTAATTGGTGAAAAGTATCAGGGAATACGCCCTGCACCTGGCTATGCTGCCTGTCCTGAACATACAGAAAAACAATTGATTTGGGATTTACTCGATGTTGAAGCCAGCATAGGTATGGAACTTACTTCGAGTTACGCGATGTGGCCGGGCGCATCAGTTTCTGGTTTCTATTTTGCACACCCTGAATCACGCTATTTTGCTGTTGCTAAAATTCAGGCTGATCAGTTAAAAGATTATGCTCAACGAAAGGGCTGGACGATAGAAAAAGCTGAGAAGTGGCTGATGCCTAATTTAAATGACTAAAGGTTTGTGGCTTTAAATGAACGCTATTCATAAAGTCAGTAGTAAAAACTATTCGTAGGCGTTATTAATAAAGGTTATTAGTGAAATTCTTTGTTAATAGTTACTAATAAGAGCAAATTAAGTGAGCCAACAATGAGAGCTACAAATGGACCCTAAACCTTTTAGTCAAGCATGTGAAAATAACAAAGAACCCATTTTAAGCCACTTGAAAAAGGCTTTTGCGAACGTTGCTCACGTATTGGAAGTTGGATCTGGAACTGGGCAGCATGCCGTGTACTTTGCGTCGGCAATGCAGCACCTTCATTGGCATTGTTCAGACCTTGAAGATTACCATCAAGGTATTAATCAATGGATTGATGACTTCCCCAGCAAAAACTTACACAGGCCGTTTACATTAAAACTAGCTAGAGATGAGTGGAAAAGTACTTCGTCAACATCCGGGGAGATGTTCGATGGTATTTATAGCGCCAATACAGCTCACATAATGCTAAAGCACGAGATTAAAGCCTTAATGGCGTCAGTTGCTTATCATTTACCTAAAAATGGCGTATTTTGCCAATACGGGCCTTTTATTGTTGATGGTAAATTTACCAGTGACAGTAATGCTGAATTTCATGAAAGCTTAATTTCTGCAGGGCGGGGTGGTTATCGCGATATTAGTGAACTTGCTGCTTGGGCTCCTGAGCTAGTCTTAACACAGCGAATTGACATGCCCGCCAATAATATGCTCTTGATTTGGCAGCGTAAATAGCTATATCTGTAGACATAAAAAAACCCTCAAAGTTACTGTATATAAAATACTTTGAGGGCTTTTTATTTACTTTATAGATCTACTGCTTAGCAATAGTCGATTTAGTAAAGCAGTCGTTCTCTAACCAATCTATCATCGCAGGATAGAATTTGGACTTATGTCTATAATATAGTGTGTTATAGAAATGGTCCGCACCTTCCAATTCAAGATACTTGTGTGGTTTACCAAGCGACTCTAGTTTCTCAACCATCAGTCTGCTTTGTTCCACAGGAACACGTCGGTCTATATCACCATGGATAATAAACAAAGGCATAGCTAGTTTTTCTGCATGTTCGATAGGTGACAAACCACTAACAGTAGTACCTTGGAAGACACGTCCATAACGACCACCGTTAAACAAGGTTGCACTAATACGACTTAGGTCGGCAACACCGGCACCAGCAATTGCACAGGCAAATGGCCCGTTTTCTCTAACTGAAGCGGCGAAGGCTGCATAACCACCATAACTCCAGCCGAAAATGGCGACTTTATCAGGGTCAGCTAGGCCTTTATCAACAAGGTATTTAACGCCATCATCTTTGTCATCTTGCATGGTTTGCCCCCAATTATTATCACCTTTCTTCCAGTGATTTAAGCCATAACCTGTGGAGCCTCTGTAGTTAGGTTGAACAACCATATAACCATGACTTGCTAGCAACTGAGACCATTCTTCATAAATGACAGTGTCTCTTACCCACGGGCCGCCATGCGGCATGACCACAGTTGGATAGGGCTTTTTGCCCATTTTAGGAATAGTGACGTATGCCGGTATTTTTAAACCATCGCGAGCTGGGTATTTGATGTATTTAACATCGCCTAATAAATCACGATTAATTAATGGAAAGCGTTCGCCAATAAGCTGTACGTCTTTCATATTACTTAATAAATAAAAAGTACCTGGGTCATTATCAGCACTGGTGTTAACAACGATTTGGCTGTCGTCGTCTGAACGACTTGAAAGGCGCACATGTTTGTCAGGAAACGCAGCTTCAACGGCATTCCTTAAATTTTCTTCATACTCGTCTAACCAATAAACTGTAGGTTTCTTTCCCGTGTAGGAATAACCAAGTAAACGGCCATTGTCAACCTGCTTTCTGCTAGTGACAACGCCACCTACATCCACATTTTTTAAGCCAAATAATCTTTCAGAATATACTTTCGTTTCAATGTTGTAGGTGTATATACCGGTAGTGTCCTGACCTCTGTTTGCGCTTATGTAAATTTCTTGTGGATTTTCAACAGAGAAGCTTAAAAAATCGAACCTTTCTCTGTTATCAGCACGGTTTTTAAAAATCAATTCCCACTCAGCGTCAGACGATGTGCGCACGTATTGGTCTAAACTATTATTTTTTGCATCGTAAGCATTTGCAGCTCTAATTTCGCCTTCAGTATCAGGAATTAATCCTGATGACAACAGAGTATTAGCGCGAAATACGGTGCGCGTTCTGCCATTGTATATATTGTATTTTACAATATCAGGCAAACGATCATTGTTTATGTCGTACCTTATTAATATATTTTTAGGATCGTCTCTTAGCAAGCTTACCAGACTGAATCTCGCGCTTTCTTCCTTTGGAAATGGAATTTTCCATTTTCCTTTTCCGTCGGCTCTTACAATACCCACTTTGCTTGCGTTGTAGTTTCTTGTGCCGTCTTGAATGTTTTGTGAAAAATTGACGGCCATTAGATCGTTATTTAGCCAGTAAGCGCCTTGAATTTCCATGCGCTCAGAACCGAATAACACAGGGTCCGCTTTCAGGTCATTTGTTTTTCTTACTTCTAGTATATAATCGCCGTCTTTACTTGTAGCACGCCTAATGATCACATGCTTACCGTCTGGAGATACCGTAACTTGTTGAAGAGCGGGTAATACAGAAAAAGACTCTATTAAATCTGAATGTTCATAGTCCTTGGCAGCTATCGCACTTGGAATCAGCATAACTGCAGCTAGAAGTGCAATTAACTTTCGCTTCATAAACATAATATTTCCTCACATTTGTTAAAAAAAAAAAGGACTCTCGGACTAATGCCCAGAGAGTCCTTCGTATTACTTAAAGTAACTAATTAAAACGAGTAGTTGACTGAAGCGAAAACAGTTCGACCAAATATGTCATAACCAACACCGATTGGAACGTTACGGATGTTACCACCAGCAGCACCATCGATAAGAGGCGGTGACTTATCAAACACGTTTCTAAGACCTGCAGTAACAGCCCAATTATCTTGGCCGTAGCTAGCAGACATAGTATGAATCGTATAGCCTACCGTTTTTTCCAATGGACGACATGTTACATCTAAGCCATCGCAAGGTGGGTTATCGCCGTCAAACTCAAACAAATTATCATTTTGACCACCGCCTACGTGACGGGCAGACCAGTTAAATCTATAATCCATGTAGCTTAAACGCAATGATGCAGACGCTCTCCACTGAGGGTTAGCGATTTCACCAAGGTTGTCATCAAACGTACCAAAAAATTCTATTGGACGAGATTGAAGTTTAGTGGCAAGTAAGTCTAGGCTAACACCTAGCTCATTATCGCCAACAACAAAGTCTTGCTGATAGAAAAGGTTGTAATCGATACCTTTCGAACCTTCAAAACCGATGTTAACGAAAGACGCGTTAATATCTGTCATTTGTTGATTGCTATCGCGAACAATGCTTCCACAGAATTCGCTTTCGCCATTTGGAGCTTCGGCGTTGTTATAACAACTACCAACAATAAATCCAGGGCTAGGTTCAGCAACTGCGCCTCGGATCTGAATGTCGTACCATGTGGCAGAGAATGACATGTCAAATGCATCAGTAAATGGTTGTTCAAATATGAAACCGTAGGTTTCAGATACTGAACGTTCTGCTACTAAAGTTTCTGAACCACCTGTAGTAACTTCAGCAGACACGAATGATGTAAAGCCATTACCTGCTCCATCTTCTAAGCCTAAAGATGTTGCGTCAAGACCATTTGCTGCGCATGAGTCGAATACGCGTTGTTGACGCTCGTCTTCTGCTGCGTCATATGTTTCAGCTGCAGTAATATCTAATGGATCAGAAATTCTCGCATCAGTTGGAACAACACAAGGATCGGTTACAGTAGTAAAACCAGAAGTACCGTTTAAGAAACGCTCACGCAAGTTAGGTGTGCGATAAGACGTTCCGCGAGTACCACGAACTGTTAACCATTCTGTTGGTCTCCAAATACCTTTTAAACTAAAGGTTCTTTGCGGAGCATAGAATGTTTCTTCAGTTACACGACCAGAAGCTGTAAACGTTAATTCTTCAGCCCATTCCTTGCCGCGTAAAATAGCAAACTCAGTTTCAAAAAATATCTCACGAAGAATTTTTGAGCCATCAGCGCCTTGATCTGCGAAAGAATTATAAAGACCGTCAACAGCAGCTGCGTTAGCGTCAGTGATGATTTCATCTTTGCGGAATTCAGCACCTACAACTAATGGCACAACTTCGTCGTTCCACGGCAATGTAAATAAATCACCAGTAATAAAGCCCGTTAGCATTGTTTGCTTAACTTCAGTTACGATATTACGAACAGTGAATAAGTATGCAGCTTCTTCATCAGTGAAATTACCACCACCTTCTTGATATATATTAGATGAAAATAAATTAACTGGCACACATCCATCAGTACCATCTCCGCAAGTAATCGAACCGTCTGGATTACGCACAGATGTGTCTAATGAGAGATTGAATTTAGTCGAGCTAATACCGACTTGACTAGACTCACCTCTTGAAGCGCTATAAATTGCCGCTACTTCATATGACCATCCACCTTGGCCAAAGTTATCTAATGCGCCAAGGTTACCCGAAACACCGCCGACTAGACGATATTGATAAGCGTCAACTGCATTGTTTTGTCTATCGCCTTTAATATTAAGGATAGGTCGCGCATCTTGTGGGCCGTAAGGGAAACCAACACCAGCACGGCAATCGATAGCGTTTATAGCATCAGTACCGCATGGGTTGAATGGGTTTTCAGCAGAAACAAGTGGGAATATTTGTCCGGTTCCGGCAAATGTACTTGAATCACGTTGTGCATATAATCCTTCATAAAAGAAACGGGTATCGTTATCATCTTGTAGAAGATAATCACCATTTACATACAATGAGAAGCGCTCAAGAGGACTTACAAAATCTTGAGTGTTTCTGTAATCTGAATTAAGGAAAGCATAAAACGGGTCACCGAAGTTGAAATCTAACAGACCATCGCCGTTGCCGTCGAAAATACCTGTATCGTTAATGCCGTCACCGTTACTATCAGCTTCGATGGCTAGACCAGGGAAGAACGGAACGTTACCTAATGAAGTTGTTGACTCACTCCAGTTAGGAACACCGATGTTTGTGAAACCTTCAGTCCGATATACACTGCCGAAAAACGGAATGGACATACGGTTAGTTAACGGGAATATGTCACATTTGGAGATTGGCGTTGTAGAAGGACCATCACCACGACGACCACGGTAAATTTCACCATCATCACCTTCGTAAATTAGCTCGTCGCATGAACTATTGAACCTACTTTGGCCCAATGTTTGTCTTTCTCTGTTATTGTATTCAGCTGCTGCAGTAACTGACCAGTTATCACCTGTAGCGCCGTACATCAATGATAAAGCAGTTTGTTCACCACCTTCACCAGGCTTGCTTCCTGAAGCATTTAGTTCGAAGCCGTCAACGTTAGATTTTAAAATTACGTTGGCAACACCGGCGATAGCATCAGAACCATAAACTGTTGAAGCACCATCGAACAAGTTCTCAATTCGGTCAATCAATATAGATGGAATTAAGTTCAAATCAGGTGATGTTGGTGCGCCACCCACACCGGCAGGTGCAACACGGCGGCCGTTTACTAATACTAATGTTCTGTCTGAACCAAGACCACGGAAACCAATTGTAGCAGCGCCCGGGCCATTATCTAGTACGAAACCGTTGAAGGTACTATCGATTTGTTGACCCGACGCTTGCGTCGAGCTCTGAAGCATATCGTTTGTGTCAAACAAACCAAGTTCGCGTGAGATATCACCGCTGATAACTTGAATAGGTGATGCGTTCGAAAATTCTTGACGCTTTATACGGGAACCAGTGACGGTAACACGTTCTACGACTTCCTTGACTTCTTCTTCTTCTTCTTCAAGAAGGTCATCAACTTCCTGTGCGTACAAGTTTGGGGCTGCTAAGCATCCAAGAGCGACTAAAACCGCTAAAGATACTTTATGCAACTTAGTTTCGTTGCTTAATTTCATATTGTTTCCCTGTTACCGCTTTAGAGCGATTAATTTTATTGTTTTATCCAAAAAGAATTTTTTTGGTCAAAATGTGCAACTTTTTATTATGCCGACAGGTCTTATGCGTTAAATGGAACTACGATATTTGTCAAAAACCAATATCAAAAGTTTTACCACATAAAACGGGCAGACAAGTCAGTTGCTTTTCTGCACACCGTAATTTAATCAATGTGGTTGGAACAGTCAAACTTCTGTCAGTAGTGTTTCTGTATGTTTTTTGGTCAATTTAAAGTATTTTTTTTAGAATATAGTTATGAAATTTAAAAAAACCAGTTAAAACAACTATGTAACGTTTTTTTCCGCGGTCTAAAAACTTTACAAAAACTTTAAAAAAAAATATTTTTTATTTAAAAAAAGCTAGCCCTTCTTGTGAATGACTAACTTTACTAGTTTTTTTGCTTATTTAGTAAACGCAGCTAAATACTTATTTACCAAATACGCACGCGCTCTTCTGGCGCAAGGTATAGGGCATCACCAGGCTGAACATCGAACGCTTCATACCAAGCATCATGGTTTCGCGGTGCTTGTGCTCTGTATCTGCCTGGGGCATGTGTACCAGCGCGTAATTGGTTCAACATACTTTGTTCGGTTCGCTTTTCACGCCATACCTGTGCCCAAGCTAGAAAGAAGCGCTGATCACCTGTTAAGCCTTCAATCAGTGGCGCTGATTTCCCATCCAAAGAGAGCTGGTAGGCGTGATAGGCCATTGCTAGGCCACCAACGTCACCAATATTTTCACCAAGACTATTTCTGCCATTAACAAAGTTACCCTCAATAGGTTCATATTCACTATATTGAGCAGCTAACATATCGGCTTTTACTTCAAATGCAGCCCGATCTTGTTCGGTCCACCAATTTCGTTGAACACCGTCAGCATCTGATTTTGAACCTTGGTCATCAAAACCATGTCCCATCTCATGGCCAATAACAGCGCCAATTGCGCCATAGTTCACAGCATCGTCAGCATTTGGGTCAAAGAAAGGGGCTTGCAATATTGCTGCTGGAAATACGATTTCATTAAACGAACTGTTGTAATAAGCATTTACTCTTTGCGGAGCCATACCCCAGCGTTCTCTGTCAGTGGTTTGCAATTCACGCTCAACGCTCTGAGCTTGAAAGAAACGCCTCAAATTTTGCACATTTCCAAGTAAATCATCGGCAGAAATGCTTACACCTTCAAGTGACTGCCAAACATCTGGGTAGCCAATTTTGGGGCGAAAAGCCATGAGTTTTTTCTTTGCATTTACTTTAGTTTCTGCCCCCATCCAATCTAAGTTTTCGATACGCTCACCTAAAGCTTTGCGCAGGTTTTCAACCAAGGTCGCCATTTTTTCTTTAGAACTTTCAGGGAAGTATTTATCAACGTAAACTTTACCAATTGCAAAACCTAATGATTGCGTGCCTGACATTTGAGAGATTGCTCTTTTCCAACGGGGTCTTGGTTCTTTTTGGCCGCTCAGAACGGAACCGTAGAATTCAAAGTTAGTTAGGTAAACCTGTTCTGATAACATGCCCGCATTGTTGCTAATTACGCTATATCTTAAATAGTCTTTCCAAACCGATAAGGGTTCGTTATTAACTAGTTCTATCATTTCTTTTACGGGCTCTGGCTGAGTAATATTTAACTGCGGAATGATGTAGCCCGTGGACGCAAAATAAGTATCCCAATCAAAGCCTGGATATTCTTTTAATAAGTCAGCACGTTTAAGCTGATTTAAGGTTAAATCACGGTTTCTGCGTTTTTCGCGCGGCCATTGCGCCTTCGCTATTTTAGTCTCCAGCGCGACAATTTGTTCGGCTTTTATGCTGGCATCTTTAGTACCAATAAAGGATAAAACTTTAGCGATGTTATCTTTATATGCTGCGCGAATTGTTATAAAACGCTCGGTATCCATCAAATAGTAACTTCTGTCAGGAAGGCCCAAACCGCCAGTACCGATCGACATTTGATAAGCGTTGGGATCTAATCGATTAAATCCTAAACCCGCATTAATAGGGCTTGAAACGCCAGTTAACCAAGCGTTACCAAAAACAGCGGTTAGTTCAATGACGGAATCAATGTCATTGATTTTTTGTAAGGTGGGTTCAATCGGCTGTAAACCCTTCGCATTAATTGCATCAATGTCCATATAAGCATTATAGAAGTTAGCAATAAGTTGTTCTTCAGAACTTAGATCTTCAGCTTTGCTGATGTCATCAATTATTTGTTTTACACGCTCTTCACTTCTATCCGCTAGCGCGCTAAATGCACCAAACCGAGTTTTATCTGACGGCATTTCAAAGTTGTCGTACCACGAGCCGCCGGCATGCATAAAAAAGTCATCGCCGGGTTTGATTGCCAGATTTCTAGCCGACAAGTCGACCCCAAATGACCCTAATTCCGGTTCAGAAGTGATCTGTTCGACTACCGTTTTTGCTTGTTCTATATTTTTATTCTTTTGTGGTGCCGTTGAATCGCACGCACCCAACATAAAGCTACTTAATATTGCCACGGCTAAAATTGACTTCTTCATTGTTTCCCTTTTGCTATTTATTTATAGTTTTTAATTCGATTTTGACCAAAACTCTGCCCGCATTCAGCTGAATCTCGTTATTTACCGTCTTGTTTTTTAAACGGCAGGACGCTATCGCCTTGTTTTTTGTATTGTTCAATGCCTATTCTTTCGTTATGTAAAAAATCAGCAACGGCTTTTTGAAAATCAGGGTGCTGCAAATAATGATTCGAGTAGCAAAAAGTTGGTTCAAAACCGCGTAGAATTTTGTGCTCTCCTTGTGTACCGGGGTTAAATTGGCGCAGATTTTTCTCTATTGCGAATTCAATACCCTGATAATAGCAGCACTCAAAGTGCAGACCGGATACCTCATGTAATGCTCCCCAATAGCGACCGAATAGCTGCTCTTCGTTATAGAAAAATAACGCTGCTGCGATACACTTCCCTTCAGCATAAGCTATCACAACCATGATGTTAGTTTGCATTTCGGTTCTTAAAAACTCAAAAAATGCCTCAGTCAGGTAACCCTTATGACCGCTTCGCTTTAAGTAAGTTTGTTGGTAACACAAATAAAAATCAGCCATTACTTCAGGCGTTATTTGCTCCCCGACTAACCTTTTGACGTCTATGTTTTTGGCCACCGGATTATTCGTTACAGCCTCATTAGCTAAAGCCTCATTAGCAAAAGCCTCATTCGCTAATACCTCAATCGGCATCGCGTCGCTACCAACAGGCAGGCTAGCTGCAATGACTCCCTTCACAGCATTTGCACGTTCTTTTCTAATAGAACGGCGCTTCCGAGATGTCATTTGCTGCATAAAGTCATCAAAGCTAGCGTAATCTCTATTTTGCCAAACGAATTGAACGCTTAGTCTTTGCAGTAACTTTATTTCAGTTGGCTTATCTGAAATTGGCTTGTTTTCAATCGGCGAATCTACTATCTGCGGGTCTGCAATTAGCAAGCGGCTTTGATACTCAGGTAAAAATAAAATATGCAGAGATGACGCTCTTGCTTCGCTTAAAATCAGATCAGTGTTTTCAACAATAAAGCGATTTATTTCTTCAAATGAATGCTCACAATCAGTCTTTATAAGTATTCTGCTTCCAGTAACTGGTGTAAATGGAATGCAGGCGACTAATTTGGGATAGTAGGGTATTTGATGATGCTGATACGCATTTGCCCACGCATGGTCGAAAATATACTCACCGTAGGAATGTGTTTTTAAATAGCAGGGAATAAACGCTATTAATTCATTGTATTCTTCATTGCTCTCTTCATTATGGTCGGAAAATATACCAATGTGATAACTATGCCAGCCTGTTTTACCATTAACGCAAGCACTAGACTCTAATCCTTTTAAATACTGATAGCTCAAAAAAGGGCTTGAAAATTGAGCGTTGTGATTGGACAGTTGTCCCCATTGCTGTTGAGTTATATCATCAACGCTGAAAATGGGTTGCCAGCTTAACGCCATATATTTAACACCATATATAAATACATCATTAGGAAGAATATTAGTCACTATGTCAGATAACGATGCAAAGATCATTAGACACAAATTAACGCGATTGTTGTCTCGACGAGAACAAAGTCAGCATGAATTGCGTAAAAAACTTGCTGAGTTAGAGCTTGATTCGGAACTAGTGGATGAAACGATAGCAAAGTTTACCGAAAAAGATATCCAAAGTGACCAACGATATGCTGAAGCCGTCGTCCGAGGTGCCTACAGAAGAGGAAAGGGAACCGTATTTATCAAGCGCCAATTAAATGAGCACGAAATTGATTATCACTTGGTAAAAGAGCTTGTAACAGATGGATCCTTTGATTGGTTTGAGTCAGCCAAGGCGGTTAGAATAAAGCGATTTGGTGAAGATTTGCCAGTAGACTGGGAAGAAAAACAAAAACAAATGCGATTTTTGCAATATCGAGGTTTCGTGCACGAACAAATTAAATTCGCATTTGAATGAGGCTTGGCATATTTAGAGCGCTACGGCAACTTGCACAATGCACATGACTTTGTTTTATTCTTAGTGGAAAGTGGGTTTAAGAGGCTTAACAAACTCATCGATTACATGATATCTTCTGCTTAAGCTTTTATGACTCTTTATCCAGCGACTATTATTTCTTTATATTTGTATGTTTTGATGCTCTAAGAGCTTCTGAAATGTTAGAATCACCGAAATATTTTTCGCCATGAACCAGGCTAAACGAAACTACATTCTCAATAAAGAAAGATTTAGGAACATTAATGACACGCTCTACAGCTGATATACGACGCGCCTTTTTGGAATATTTTCAAAAACAGCAACACCACATTGTTTCAAGTTCATCCTTAGTACCTCAAGATGATCCCACCTTGTTATTCACTAATGCAGGTATGAATCAATTTAAAGACGTGTTTCTAGGAGCAGAGCAGCGTAATTATTCACGAGCAGTTTCTTCGCAGCGCTGCGTGCGTGCGGGTGGCAAGCACAATGACTTGGAAAACGTCGGTTATACTGCGCGTCATCATACATTTTTTGAAATGCTGGGTAATTTTAGTTTTGGCGATTATTTTAAAGAAGAAGCGATTAAATTTGCGTGGCAATTTTTAACTCTTGAGCTTGGCTTAGATAAAGATAAGTTATTAGTTACTGTATATCATGAAGATGATGAAGCGTTTGATATTTGGGAACATAAAATTGGTGTGCCCGCCGATCGTATTATTCGTATAGCAACATCTGATAATTTTTGGTCAATGGGCGATACTGGACCTTGTGGTCCATGTTCTGAAATTTTCTATGATCACGGTGAACATATATGGGGCGGACGCCCTGGGGCGCCTGAAGAAGACGGCGACCGTTTTATTGAAATTTGGAATTTGGTATTCATGCAATTTAACCGTCAAAAAAACGGTGATATGTTACCGCTACCTAAACCTTCAATCGATACTGGTATGGGGCTAGAGCGCGTTTCGGCTATTTTACAAAACGTGCACAGCAACTATGAAATTGATTTATTCCAAAGTTTAATCAAGTCAGCGGCTAAGATTGTAGGAACCAAAGAACTTGAAAATAAGTCATTGCGCGTAGTTGCCGATCATATTCGCTCATGCAGCTTTTTAATATGCGATGGCATTATGCCTTCTAACGAAGGTCGTGGTTACGTATTACGTCGTATTATTCGACGCGCTGTGCGACATGGCTACAAATTAGGTGCTGATGATACCTTCTTCTATAAGCTAGTTAAGACCCTAGTAGCAGAGATGAGTGAGGCATACCCAGAACTCAAACAGCAACAAGCGGTTATTGAAAAAGTACTTAAGGTCGAAGAAGAACAATTCTCCAAAACCTTGGCCCGTGGTATGACTATTTTAAACGATGCATTGTCTGAACTAACAGGTAAGCAAGTGCCTGGTGAACTAGTATTTAAACTCTATGATACTTACGGTTTTCCTGCGGATTTAACCAACGATGTTGCACGCGAGCAAAACTTAACTATTGACGAAGCTGGCTTCCAAGCAGCAATGGCTCAACAGAAGTCAATGTCACAATCAGCAAGTAAGTTTGGAGCCGACTATGCCAATGTGTTGAGTGTGGCCCATGAAACCGAATTTACTGGTTATAATGAAGTCAATGGTAAGTCAACTATTGTAGATATTATCAAAGACAATAAAGCAGTGCTTGAAGGCTCAGGAAGCGCCATTGTAGTGCTAAAGCAAACACCATTTTATGCAGAGTCGGGTGGTCAGGTTGGTGATACCGGCATAATAAGCTCAAACAGTAATCAAGCGCGCGTTTTAGATACCATTAAGCTGGGTCAAGCCTTTGGCCATAAAGTAACGATTGATGGAATATTTAAAGTAGGTGACGAAGTTGAATTGGTAGTGGATCGTGCCCGACGCGACCGCATCAAGGCTAATCACAGTGCAACGCATCTTTTACATGAGGCATTGCGTCAGCTGCTGGGGGAGCATGTGACACAGAAAGGTTCATTGGTTGATGCTGAAAAACTGCGCTTTGATTTCTCTCACTTTGAATCTATCTCTTCAGAACAGTTAATTGAAATCGAAAATTTAGTAAATGCCGAAATTCGTATGAATCATTCTTTAGTCACAACTCTAATGGATTTGGACGAAGCTAAAGCGTCAGGCGCAATGGCGCTGTTTGGTGAAAAATACGATGAAAAAGTACGTGTTGTGCAAATGGGTGATTTTTCAACTGAATTATGCGGTGGAACACACGTTGCGCGTACCGGTGATATCGGTTTATTAAAGATTACTTCTGAAGGCGGAATTGCCTCAGGTATTAGGCGTATTGAGGCAACAAGTGGTCAAGCGGCGCAAGATTTTGTGAATGATGAATCGGATAAGCTGCACGCTATAGCGAATTTGTTAAAATCGGACAAGGCATCGGTTGTTGACAAAGTTTCGTCTGCAATACAGCAAGTAAAACAGTTAGAAAAACAACTCGACCAATTTAAGCAGTCAATGGCAGGTCAAAAAAGCAAAGATATAATGTCCAATGTTATTGAAGTTCAGGGCGTTAAACTCCTAGTTGCCAATATGAAAGGTGTTGAGTCCAAAGCGCTGCGCGGAATAATGGATGAACTTAAGAATCAGTTGCAGTCTGGTGTTATTGCACTTGGTCTTGCCAACGATGGAAAAGTTAACTTGATCGCTGGTGTTACTAAAGATTTGCTTGGCAAGTTCAAAGCGGGCGAGTTAGTTAACCATATGGCCAGTCAGGTAGGTGGTAAAGGAGGCGGTCGACCAGATATGGCGCAAGCCGGCGGGTCAGAACCTGAAAACTTAGATAGTGCTTTAGCATCGGTTAAAACTTGGCTGGAAAGTAAGATATAAATAATTGTGTGTTAAAAGGGCCGATTAAAGTTGATTACTTTGCCTTTGTTTAAACTTTGTTCCAAGATTTTGACATTTATCTTGGATAAAACCAAGTAATTGAAGTATATTTAAAACTTATGTATGGTCAATGTCGTACAAAGATAATATCAGAACTCTGATACAGACCTATTAGATGGATACAAACCAAAAGGAGCGACAACATGCTTATCTTGACTAGACGTGTAGGAGAAACTTTAATGGTTGGTGACAATGTTACCGTCACTGTTTTAGGCGTTAAAGGAAATCAAGTTAGAATTGGTGTAAATGCACCAAAGGAAGTTTCAGTTCATAGGGAAGAGATTTACATGAGAATCCAAGCCGAGAAGGGAAACCAAGCTGCAGTCGAAGACGAGAGTTAGGTTTTTATTTGCATCATTGCTAAGTAAAATTGGCACAGAAAAACTCAGGTCATTCTGAGTTTTTTGCTTTTTAAAAGTACTAAACTGAATGTAATTGCTCAAAAAACTGGCAATCGATAAATAAACACAAAGAAGTTGCTAAAAAGCATTGACTTGTACCTTCGATTCAGTAAACTTGCGCTCCACATTTAGGAGAGGTGGCCGAGTGGCTGAAGGCGCTCCCCTGCTAAGGGAGTATAGAGTTTATAGCTCTATCGAGGGTTCGAATCCCTCCCTCTCCGCCATTTGTTTTGATGGTAAAATGTGATTACCGCTGATGTTAAAATTAGTGGTAAAGTAAGAAGAAGTTAAAGGCAGTAACAGAAAGATTTTGCGCGTGTAGCTCAGCTGGATAGAGTACCTGGCTACGAACCAGGCGGTCGGAGGTTCGAATCCTTCCACGCGCACCATACATAGAACGTTGATAATGAGTTTACGCGCATGTAGCTCAGCTGGATAGAGTACCTGGCTACGAACCAGGCGGTCGGAGGTTCGAATCCTTCCATGCGCACCATATCAGAGCCTTAGCGGCTCAAAAAAAAACCTTAGTGAGAACTAAGGTTTTTTTATGTCTGCAAACTTATAAGTGTTTTTACACTCGATATTGACTAGCTTGCGCTAACATGTTGTTTGCGACTTCAGATAGCGACTTTGATGCATCCATAATGTGCGTTGCACTCAAAGCGTTTTCGCTCGACATTGATTCAATTAGGCGCACTTCGCCAGTTATTCGAGTCACTTCACCTTGTTGATTTTGAGCACTTATGTAAACAACTTGTGAGTTGCTATCGAGTTCAATCATATTTTCAGTTACTTTTTCCAATGTTTCCTTGATTTGCTCAGCAAGTCTAACAGCATCATTGGCTTTATCGTTACCGGCTTTTACTGAGCTAGAAGCGGTTGACGAACTTGCATTTAGATCTTCAACCACGCTTGCAATTTCTTCTGTCGATTCTCTAGTGCGCTTTGCAAGAGCCCTGACTTCGTCAGCAACAACCGCAAAACCTCTGCCTTGCTCGCCTGCGCGCGCAGCTTCAATGGCTGCGTTTAATGCCAGTAAGTTAGTTTGATCAGCAACACTCTTAATAACATCAACCATACTTAAAATATCTTCAACCCGTGTGTTCAGCAACTCAATAGTGTCGCCAACGTTACGCATTTCATCGGCTGTTAAGCGAATGCCTTTCACAGCCTCAGATACTATTTTACCACCCTCAATAACAGCAAGCTTTGATGATTGAGCTTTTTCACTAACCGTGGTTATGCTATGAATATCTTCAGCAATACTAGCATTGAGCCTTTCTGTTGATTCAAAATTGACACCAATACTTGCTTTTTGTTTGGCTATGTTTCGCTGACTCTCTTGGGTCACTGAAGAAGTTTCATCACTAGCTGCTGCGATTGTTTCAGCAAAGAGTTGGAATTGTTGAAAGTCTTTTCTTAATCGCGCCAAGGTTAGATTCGTAGACTTAGCGACATCCGCAAGGTCGTCATTGGTCAATATTTTAACTTCTAATGTTAAATCTGAGTTTTCAGCAACGGCTCTTAGTTTATTCGCTAATTCTAAAGACTGATTTTTACGCTGCTTTAACACGCGGTAACTAATCGTTGATATGAATAGTATTACGATTAAAAGCGCAAGATCAAATAATAAAATGGCTACGCTAACGGTCTTTTCCTCTAGAGAATGCTGTCTTGCTTGCTCTAGTAAAAGATCTTGACTCGACTTTAGCTGTTCGAGCCTTTTCGTAGAGAGTGCCCACCATTCTCTGGTTGTTATTTGCTCTAAGCTTTCAGTCGATGCCACCACGTTTTTACGAATTGACATAACCTTAGTGTTATCAGAGCTGCGATTAAAGCTATCGTAAACCTGGCTAAACTCATCCGTTGAAAGGGACTCTAGACTATTAAAAAGGACTTCTTGTTGTGCAATGTTTTTCACAAACTTTGTTTTAAGCTCACCAGATAGTGACTGATTGGTAATAGCGGTTGAAAGCAGTGCACGCTCGATACCAGAAAGCTCTTTTGCTGCACTAATCAAATACAGTAAGTTAAATTTCTGCTTTCCTAATGCGCTATTTGAGTGACTTACTAAGCCTGAATTGAATGAAACAATTAAACTGTTCAACTCAGAATAGAAATTGATGGCTTCAAAAACGCTTGTTGTATTACCGTCAATTTGTTTTCGCATTTGCTTTACTTCAGCATCGTAACGCTTCATGTCAGCATTAAACGTCTGCAGATAAGCTGTTTTTTGCGCATTATCAAATGCATTGCTAACATTAGTGAAAAATGTATCAGTAAGTTTTCGCTGTGTGCTCAAATCCGAGGCATAACGCTTACCCTCCGACTTAATGAAAATAGCAGTCATTCCTCTTTCTTTTTGCAGACTATCAAGCAAATTGTTGCTCAGACTTGCCAGCTCAACTCTTTCTACTGTATGACTTTCAGTAAGGTAGATAGACCAACTTACACTTAAGGAAAATAAAATAAATCCGATTAAAGCAATCGCCGGTGCTAACGTTAGGCCTGCTACATGTTTTTCTAACCATTTAACCATCTGTAAACCTTATATTTAAATATTTGATCGCACTCTACTCATTTCATTCTAAGCTTATCGGCATCGAGTAAGATTTCATAAACAAAGGTCCGTATTGTTTTTGGCCGGAATGGATATGTTAAAAATTCGTAAATAATGCATAATAACTTACAATAATTGCATTAAACTGCATAATATTGTTTTTTTTATGCATGTTGCTAACGATTTTCGATTGTAATTTTGGGCACCTCGTGCTATTTATCCTAACCAGATTTTTAGACGGTGTGTAAAAGGGAGCATTGTATGTCATCGCAAATGACTGAGCAATTAATAGAAGCGGGCATGTTGATGGCTGTTGGAGGTATTGTCAACTTATCCAGCTGAGCCGAGCAGGCTGATGTGATAACTCACATCGGTTATTTTCATATTAAATTGTAGAGTGTTCAACACTTGAAATTAATGCTGTTTTTGCAGCTGAGTAGCTTTTAAGTTTATCGGTGACAACTTTTAATGGCCAAGCTTGCAGACCTTTGAACAGTTTTTTGAAAAACAGCATTGCCATTTTTTATTCTTTCGTTGCTGAACTAAAACATCGATTTCATCACCATTTTGATCAACCGCTCGCCACAGATAATGTAAAACACCATGAATCTTAATGAACACCTCATCCAGATACCATGCATCACCAAGCTGCCCTCGATTTTTTTGATCTGTTTACAATAGCTTGATACGTGCTGTCTAAACCATTGACGGCAAGTTTCTTATCTTATAACAATACCGAGTGCTGTGAGTAATTCTTTGCTATCTCGCAAGCTAAGTATAGAAAGATGATTAAGCCAAACTGCATGGCTAATAATTTGTGCAGGATAACGATAACCAGCGAAGATGTTTGAATTTTTCATCAGTAGGTTATCCATAATTGGTAGGGGTGCTGTTAAGTTGACAGTACCGGCAAGTAATAAATAGGTTTTACTAATAGTTCTGTTTTTTATGACGTGAATAAATTATTTGTTTATACTTTTTAATAGAAAATTTAGAAAGGGAACATCAAACGGTGTCAGAAGAACTAAATCAAGCTATCGCGCATTTCAACAGTAATGAGCTATCTAAAGCTAAAAAAAGTTTAAAAAAGATTAAAGCTAACTCTTTCGTTAAGAAGAAGTTGGAATTTGCGATTTTAGTTAAAGAAGGAAAATACATAAAAAGCCTTTTTCTAGGTAAGCAACTTCTGCTTGAAACCAAAGATCCCAAGGAAGTTGTAGAAATTGCCAACAGCATGGCGCGACGTTATGTTGATTTAGATGACGCTGAAAATGCAGAATACTATTTTGAACTATCATTATCACACGACGACTCAGTGGCAAATGGCGCATCCTTGATTCACTTGCTCACGCTTTATGCAATACGAAATCATTTAGTGAATATCGAGAAATTAGCGCCTAAAGCGCTTGGTTGGGCGAACCATTCAATTGAAGCCCAGATGTTATTATTGGAAAATGCCTCTAAATTTGGTTCAAAAGTGCTAGTGCAAGAGCGCTCTAAAGCACTTTTTCGCGATCTGGAATTATTGGATGGAGAACAGTTTGCGACGTTTATAGATTATTTGAATGCAGTGGGCATGGAGGAACTAAGGGACATAGCATGTGAGAAGTATGAAAAGAAGTTCAAAATTAGCATGGTGTCCAACAAAGTCGACCACTTGCTCAAAAATGGAAAGGTTGATGAAGCGCTAAGTTTGCTGGAGGCAGATGCTCATTCGGATCAAGCAGTTAGAATACAACATATTATAAGTAAGATTTTACACAACAAAGGTGATTTCGCTGGCGCGTTTAAAGCGGCCGAGAAAAAGGGGGCATTGCGAAAGTCCGAAGATGCCTTGATCGCGACGCATTTCAACGATGAACGTCGCATGCTAGCAGAGTTTAAAGGCACAATACCGAAGCTACAAAAAAAACCAGATTTATTCCAGGGTGAGGAGGGGGGGAATCATGTTTTTATTTTTGGGTTTCCGCGCTCGGGTACGACACTGTTGGATAATGTACTAGATACACAAGATGATTTATTAGTGCTTAGTGAAAGGAATATTCTTACTGCTGCGACCAGTCTCATGAAAAAATTTGGTAAAAAATATCCCAAAGACATACCGAATCTATCGCAGGATGAATTGGACATTATGAGAAAGCGTTATTTGGAAATCATAGTGGATGAACAAGGATTCAAGATTCCAGAGTCAGGCATAATTATTGAAAAAAATCCGCACTTCACAGATCGCTTGCCACTAATTAAGGCCTTATTTCCTGGCTCTAAGTTAATTGTCAATATTCGGCATCCTCTTGATGTTTGCCTCAGTTGCTTGCAGCAAAACTTTTCTAAGGGCATACAAAACTCTCATCTAATGGTATTTCAAGATATCGTTAACCGCTATGTTTCAATGTTTGAACTGTTAGAGCGATATGAACGTGAATTAAGTATCGACCTTTTGTATGTCAGGTATGAAGATTTAGTTGATGATTTAAAAGGTGAGATGGAGAAAGTATTCGATTACATAGGCTTTGCACCTAACAGCAGTTATTTGGAATTTCATAAGCATGCCAATGAAAAGTATGTCACTAGTGCATCTAAAGGCCAGACGAGTCAGCCTCTATATCAGTCCTCAAGATATAAGTGGAAAAAGTACAATACCGAATTGGCCCCCTATTTTGATGACTTAAGATATTTTGTTAATAAGTTTGGTTATGACTTTGATTAGGCGTAAATCAAATGACGCTTTAAGATCGTGAATTCACGGTATGTTACTCAGATTGTAAAAATGTTAAAAATTCGTAAATGATGCATAAAAACTTACTATTAACCTATTGCTGTGCATAATATTGTGTTTTTATGCATGTGCAGCCTTGTTTTGATTGTAATTTTATTAGCCTCGTGCTATCTATCCTCTCCAGATTTTTGGATAAAAAGAGATAAAGGATCACTATGGATACGCAAATGACCGACCAGTTAATAGAAGCCGGTGTTTTACTCGCCGTAGGTATGTCAGTTGTTTTTGCTTTTTTAACCTTACTTATTGCTGCCATTCACGCTATAGCATGGTTTTGTCGAGCATTTCCTTCGGCTGAAATTGAATCCCCAAAATCACATCAAAAGAAAGTTAGCAATAATACATCATCGACGTCAGTGAGGCCTCAAATCGCCGCCGCAATTACAGCCGCGGTGCATACGCACAGACACACAACGTTAAGGAACTAGGGAACACATTATGCCAAATCCATTAAAAATAACGGAACTGGTTTTGCGTGACGCGCATCAATCTTTGCTTGCGACGCGTATGCGCCTGGAAGATATGCTTCCCATAGCAGCAAAACTGGATGACGTAGGATATTGGTCGATTGAGTCATGGGGCGGTGCAACGTTCGACTCCTGCATTCGTTACTTAGGCGAAGACCCTTGGGAACGCATAAGAGCGCTGAAAGCCGCTATGCCAAAAACGCCGCAGCAAATGCTGTTACGTGGTCAGAACTTATTGGGTTATCGCCACTATGCCGACGACGTTGTCGAGAAGTTTGTTGAACGTGCTCATGCAAATGGTGTAGATGTATTCCGAATTTTTGATGCAATGAATGATGTGCGCAACCTAGAAACAGCCGTTAAATCAGCAATTAAAGTCGGTGCGCATGCACAAGGCACTATTTCCTATACAGTTAGCCCAGTACATAATTTGCAACTTTGGCTAGATATGGCAAAGCGCTTGGAAGACATGGGCGTGCACTCAATCTGTATTAAAGACATGGCTGGCCTATTAAAGCCATATGATTGTGAAGCTTTAATTACCGGTTTAAAGGAAACGGTTAAGGTACCAATTGCTATGCAGTGCCATGCAACAACGGGTTTAAGCACCGCAACATATCAAAAAGCCGTTGATGCAGGCATTGATATGCTTGATACCGCGATTTCTTCTATGAGCATGACCTATGGCCACACAGCAACAGAAACCATGGTTTCAATTGTCGAAGGAACCGACCGAGACACCGGCTTAGATATTGAAAAGTTAGCGGACATATCGGCTTATTTTCGTGGTGTGCGCAAAAAGTATGCTCAGTTTGAAGGTTCTTTAAAAGGCGTTGATCCGCGCATTCTTATTGCTCAGGTGCCGGGCGGCATGCTAACCAACATGGAAAGTCAATTAAGAGAGCAGGGCGCTGAAGATAAGTTCGATGAGGTGTTATTAGAAATTCCTAAGGTGAGAGAAGATCTCGGGTTCATACCATTAGTAACGCCTACATCTCAAATTGTAGGTACACAAGCAGTATTAAACGTACTTACAGGTGAGCGATATAAAAGTATCACCAAAGAAACTGCGGGCGTATTGAAGGGAGAGTATGGCGCGACAGCCGCACCGGTTAATAAAGAACTGCAAGAACGCGTGCTCGATGGCGGCGAGGTCATTACATGCAGACCCGCTGACGTGATTGCGCCAGAACTAGAAAAATTAGAAGAAGAATTAGATGCACTAACTGAGCAAAAATCATTGCGTATTGCCGAGCACAAAGTAGATGACGTCCTTACTTATGCGCTATTTCCGCAAGTTGGTTTGAAATTTATTGAAAATCGCGACAATCCAAGTGCATTTGAACCCGCACCTTCACAAGAGACTGTGGTTATTGATGCCACCAGTGCAGAGCCATTGGCTGGCGACGCTGCCGCTTATCAAGTGCGAGTGGAAGGGCAGGTTTACCATGTTGAAGTTGCTCAAAATGGCGAAGTTAGTCATATATCTTCTGAAACATCGGCTAGTCAACCCTTATCTGCCGCACCAACTAGCGTTAGAGCAGGAACAGATGTTCCAGCGCCGCTATCAGGTAATATAGTTAAGATCGTGGTTGCTCAAGGTGAACAAGTAAATGAAGGCGATGTCATTTTGATACTTGAAGCTATGAAGATGGAAACTGAAATGCGCAGCGCTGTTTCGGGTTTTGTGCAACAAATTAATGTTAAAGATGGCGATGCAGTGCAAGCCGGGCAAACAATGATGGTTATTGGGTAGAGTCATGGAACAATTATTAATTCTTTGGGAAAGCACTTCTTTACCGCATTTTGACTATAAACAAATTATAATGATGTTTGTTGGCTTCGGCTTACTGTATCTAGCCATCGTGCGCAAGTTTGAGCCGCTGTTGTTACTTCCAATTGGCTTTGGCGCAATACTCACGAATATCCCTTTAGCGGGCTTTAGTGAGGCCGGTGGACTATTACATTATATCTACGAAGTTGGTGTTAGTACCGGCGTTTTTCCTTTGCTCATTTTTATGGGTGTTGGCGCCATGACTGACTTTAGCGCTCTCATCGCAAACCCACGCATGCTGTTATTAGGCGCTGCAGCTCAGTTTGGTATTTTCGCTACCTTATTTGGTGCCATTTTATTAAATGGTTTGCCATGGTTTGAGTTTACACTGCAAGATGCCTCCGCAATAGCCATTATTGGCGGGGCCGATGGGCCAACTGCCATATTTTTGGCGTCAAAATTGGCACCTGATTTACTGGGCGCTATCGCAGTCGCTGCATATTCTTACATGGCCTTAGTACCCATCATTCAACCGCCCATTATGAGAGCCTTAACAACGCCTGAAGAACGCAAGCTGCCTATGGCTCAATTAAGAGTTGTAACAAAGAAAGAAAAAATCCTATTCCCTCTGGCGGTACTGGTCTTAACCTTAATACTTCTGCCAGCAGCAACGCCACTGGTAGGTATGTTCTGTTTCGGTAACTTACTCAAAGAATGTGGGGTGGTTGATCGTTTAAGCAACACTGCACAAAACGAGCTGATTAATATCGTTACGATATTTTTAGGGCTTGCTGTTGGTTCACGGCTCAGCGCCGATAAATTTTTGACAGCGGAAACCCTCGGAATTTTGGCGCTTGGTGCGGTTGCGTTCTCAATAGGAACAGCTTCTGGCGTAATAATGGCCAAAATAATGAATAGGTTCAGCAAAGATAATATTAATCCATTAATTGGCGCAGCAGGTGTTTCAGCCGTACCAATGGCTGCTCGTGTGGTTAATAAAGTCGGCCTAGAAGCTAATCCGCACAACTTCCTGTTGATGCACGCCATGGGGCCAAATGTTGCCGGAGTATTAGGTTCGGCGGTTGCCGCGGGGATATTGTTGGCATTGGTGGGGCCTTAATGCCCCTGCAGTGCCCAAGAGCCTCGTGTTAGACAGAACGACTTCTTTGGCATAATCCTTGCTGTGTTAACACCGATTAGTCTTGATTGGTGTTTTCATGTTTCGATATTCTTTCCTATTGGTTTTTCTAAGCTTAAGTTTGTTTGCGCAAACTCAAGAGTTAAACTCGCCTATTCACCCCATTGAATTAGAGCCGTCGCGCTTTGAGAATGGTGAAGAACTTATTGTGACAATAAGGATAGGAAAATATAAGTTTTCTGAAATCCTGATCACCAAAAGTCAAAACGGTTATCAAACTGAGTTAGTTGCATTATTCGAAGTTTTAGAGTTTCCAATCAAACAAGAAGGCAGTCGTTTCGGTTATCAAGGCTGGTTTGTTAACGATGCAAATAATTTTTCCCTCATTGAAGCTGAAAACTCCAATGCTTTTGTGATCAAAGCAATCGACAAAACTTTTAGTTTAGACCAAGCAAACTATAGTATTGCTGACGGTTCGCTGCAGGTCGAAATTGCTGAGGTAGGTAAGTGGTTTGCTATTTATTTTGAGGTTGATGAAATAAACCAGAGTTTGCTTATTTCAGCCGATTATCAATTTCCTTTTGAAGCTAGATTAGCGCGCGAGGCCAGAGAGGTGCGAGACATCACTTCCCCTTACCCAGTGATGCCTTATAGACGCTCATCTGTCGAAATTCTGTCAGGTCAAGCCCTTGATGTTCAAATCAACTCAAATCATTCAGAGAGCCAAAATTCGGCGGGATATAGCGTACTAGGAGCAAGAGACGTAGCATTACTGGAAACACGGTTTTTTGTTGCGGGTAATGATCAAGGTGGGCTAACAGATGCACGCTTTACTGCGGGTCGCTCCTCTCAACAGAAAGGCCTGCTGGGGCCGTTAAATGCAAGTCGCTTTCAATTTGGTGACGTGACACCTGTGCGATTGGGTAGTCGAAGTATTTCAGCACAATCACGCGGCATCTACATCACCAACGGCAGTCTCAATACAATTAAGGGTATTGAAGTTACCTCCTTTTCAGGCCCAATATTGCAAGGCTGGGACGTAGAACTTTATCGTAATGGCATTCTCCTTGATCAAAGGCTAGCGGTGGTAAGCGGGCGATATGAATTTGATGATGTACCCTTAAACTATGGGCAAAATAGTTTTGAAATTATTCAATATGGCCCGCAAGGCCAAGTTCTTAGTAATACTTATGAAAAACTCATTGATAGCAGCACAAGTTTAGATAAAGAATGGACATACGACCTTTCCTTAGTTGAATTAGGCGAAACATTATTTTCACAAAGTACAATTGGCGCTCCCGAATTTACCGGCTACGCGCTAACTGGTGAATATAGTAAAGGCTTATCAAAAGATTTGAGCGTGCGCTTCGGGCATTCCTCCATTTTTGGGGATGATGATAATCTCAATATTTTGTCGGCAGGGGGTAATTATAGGGCAACTGACAGTATCCTATTAGGCTTTGATTTATCTGCAGACACAGGTGATGAGTTTAGGTTTGATATAAATGCAAGAACAGCGTTTGGGAAACATGCCGTTCGATTAGCCTATCAAGGCTTTCAACAACAGCCCAGCGACGCAGTAGATAAGGTACTTTCGCACCGACTAAGTGTCTTGAATAATGGTCCCATAATGTCTAACCGACACTTTAGAGCATCTTATCAAAACGTGATCTCTGCAATTGACAATGGCTTAGGCAGC
>CAJQOP010000087.1 GCA_905479945.1 uncultured Glaciecola sp.
TTATTAACGCCAATTGTAAAGTTTTCGAATTGTATTTTAGTACCAGCTGATGATGAGTTACCTCACCCAGAGGACGAAAGAGCATGTATTCGTTGCTCAGCATGCTCAGATGCTTGCCCTGCTTCACTTTTACCTCAACAATTATTTTGGTATAGCAAATCAAAAGAATTAGATAAAGCTGAAGAATATAATTTATTTGATTGCATAGAATGCGGTGCTTGCGCTTATGTTTGCCCGAGTGAAATACCTCTCGTGCACTACTACCGACAAGCAAAAGCCGATATTCGCAATCAAAAAGAAGAAAAAGAAAAATCAGACAAAGCAAAAATACGATTTGAAACGCGTAAAACCAGACTACAAAAAGAGAAAGAAGAAAGAGAAGAGAAACATAGGCTGGCCGCAGAAGCACGTAAAGCGTCATTAAGTAAAGATGGTGGTGCTGCAAAAGACAAAATTGCTGCTGCACTAGCTAGAGCAAAAGCGAAAAAAGAAGCCAAAAACCAAGAAGCTTTAGCGAATAAAGAAGCTTTAGCGAATAAAGAGGCTTTGGCGAATCAAGAGGCCTTAACGGACAACGAGAACACAGCCGATGAAGAGGCATTGCCGGATAAGGCACAACTTTCTGCAAAGGAAGCAGATGCTGACACCAATTCTGAAATTACATCACTTGCAGACGCTAGCGAAACAGCCGCCGCCTTAAAGAAAAAACGAGTTGCAGCAGCCGTTGCAAATGCGAAAAAAAAAGCTGCAGAGAAAGCTGCTGAAAAAACTGCTGAAAAAGCAAAAATAGAGAATAAAGAATCATGACAATGTTGAGTTTATCTAGCTCACCGCACCAACATAACCGGCGAGACACTGGGCAGGTAATGCGACTGGTGTGTTTCGCAACAATACCCGGAATATTAGCTAACGTTTGGTTTTTTGGCTTTGGTATTCTTATTCAAATCTCTCTTGCAATAATAACCGCTTTAGTTACCGAAGGCGTTATTATGGAGCTTAGAAAAAAGAAAACTGAGCGAGTACTTAAAGATTATAGTGCTGTTTTAGCAGCGCTTTTATTAGCACTTTCAATTCCTCCGCTAGCGCCTTGGTGGGTTATTGTAATAGGTACCTTTTTTGCCATCGCAATAGTAAAACAGCTGTATGGTGGTTTAGGCTACAACATGTTCAACCCTGCCATGGCAGCTTATGTCATGCTGCTTATCTCATTTCCAGTTCAAATGACTTCTTGGCTACCTCCACAATCGATTGCAGAGCAGTCTTACTCTTTTTGGGATGCCTTGCATACCGTTTTTACCGGTTTTACCAGCACTGGGTTTAACGTTGAACAATTAAAAGTAGGTATCGACGGTACTACGATGGCAACGCCATTAGATCAAGTAAAAACATCTTTGCTGCAAGGTTACACCGTGACTGAAGCAAAAACTCACTTGATATTTGATGGCCAATACGGCAAGGGTTGGCTTTGGGTTGCATTTGGCTACTTAATTGGTGGTTTGTACTTAGTTAAATCAAAAGTCATTAGCTGGCATATACCAGGCAGCATGTTAGTTTCTGCATTATTTCTTAGTTTTGTATTCTTTTTGATTGATGGTGATCAATATGCCTCGCCGTTATTTCACTTGTTTAACGGAAGTATAATTGTTGGTGCATTTTTTATCGCAACTGATCCTGTATCAGCATCAACTACCGTAAAAGGTAGGCTAATTTTTGGCGCAGCAATTGGTTTATGGATAATTATTATTCGCAATTGGGGAGGTTATCCTGACGCTGTAGCATTTGCAGTTTTGATTATGAATATGGCAGTGCCTCTTATTGATTATTACACGCAGCCTCGAACTTATGGTCATAAAAAGAAGGCGAGTAAGAAATCATGATGATGAACTATATGGGTAAAAATGGTGCTATTTTGGCGGGTTTTGCACTCGTTACTACAAGTCTCATCGCTATCACCTTTGCTGGCACTAAAGAACGCATTCAATTCGAGAAAGAAAAACAGTTATTAACAGTGCTAAATGAGTTGGTAGCAGAAGACCAACATACTAACGATCTTCATTTAGACTGCATCATAGTAAACAATGAATCCTCTTTGGGCAGTAGCAATGATCAACGCATTTTTAGAGCTCGGCAAAATGAAGAGAGTATTGCAGCCGTGATCGAAACTACAGCTCCAAATGGATACAGTGGTGAAATCAAGATGGTTGTCGCCGTAAATTTTGAAGGAGTATCTCTTGGTGCCAGAGTGGTAGAACACAAAGAGACCCCTGGGCTTGGTGATAAAGTTGATTTGCGAGTTAGTGATTGGATCTTATCCTTTGCTAATGTGCCTTTCGATGGTGAGAATGACAAGCGCTGGAAAGTAAAAAAAGATGGAGGCCAGTTTGATCAATTTACTGGTGCTACCATTACACCCAGAGCAGTAGTAAATGCGGTTAAGAATGCATTGGTTTACTATGCTGCAAACAAAGAAATGATTTTTGATACACCCAGTAACTGTATCGACTCATTACCAAATGAGGCCAAGGGCGATGAATGAATATCGAAACCTAACAATTCAAGGTGTTTGGAAAAACAACCCTGCTCTAGTTCAGCTTCTGGGTCTGTGCCCTTTGCTGGCAGTAACGGCAACTGTTATAAACGGTTTAGGTCTGGGTATAGCGACCACCCTAGTTTTGCTAGGCTCTAATATCACCGTTTCTTTAGTACGCAATTTTGTACCTAATGAAATTAGAATACCTATTTTTGTTATGGTAATTGCTGCCTTTGTAACTATTGTGCAGCTTGTGATGAACGCGTTTACATTCGAGTTGTATCAAGCTCTTGGGATTTTCATTCCATTAATTGTTACAAACTGCGCCATTATCGGGCGTGCTGAAGCTTATGCATCAAAAAATCCAGTACCACTTGCCGCATTTGATGGATTGATGATGGGGATTGGTTTCACCTTAATTCTCGTAATCCTTGGTGCTATGCGAGAACTTCTTGGTTACGGAACATTGCTTGCAGGCGCCGATTTACTGCTTGGCGAATGGGCAAAAGATCTGACAATTGTTGTTTTCACTACCGATAGTCCCTTTCTACTGGCAATTCTTCCACCCGGTGCATTTCTTGGAATGGGCTTACTCATTGCCTTTAAGAACTTGGTCGACAAGTACCTAGAGAAACGCGCTGAAAGCTCTCAAAAAGCAAAAACAGTTCAACGCGCTAGAGTAACGGGCACTGATATATGAACAAACAAAAGCGTTTTGAAATACTCTCTCGATTGAGAGATAATAACCCTCACCCTACTACCGAATTAAACTTTTCAAGCCCATTCGAGTTGCTAATTGCCGTGATCTTATCTGCGCAGTCAACAGATGTTGGAGTCAATAAAGCAACTAACAAACTCTACCCCGTCGCCAACACGCCTGAAGCGATTCATGCGCTTGGTCTTGAAGGTTTAAAAGAGTACATTAAAACCATCGGCCTATTTAATGCTAAGGCAAAGAACGTTATTGAAACCTGTCGTATGCTAGTTGAACTTCATGGCTCAGTTGTGCCCGAAGATCGCGAAGCACTAGAAGCACTGCCAGGCGTTGGAAGGAAAACAGCAAACGTTGTTTTAAACACCGCTTTTGGCTGGCCTACGATTGCCGTGGACACGCATATATACCGCGTTAGCAATCGTACTAAGCTAGCGATGGGTAAAACCGTTGAAAAAGTCGAAGATAAGCTTATTAAAGTTATCCCTGCTGAGTTTAAAGTAGATGTCCATCATTGGCTGATTTTGCATGGGCGCTATACGTGTATTGCACGCAAACCAAGGTGTGGATCTTGTATTATCGAAGACTTGTGTGAGTACAAAGATAAAACCGAATAAAAGCATTCAAAATAGTTGTCTTAACAACTGAGAAAGCGGACAGTCACTGCTATTTAGGCAAGCATATATAAGCTGCGAGCTTCATTTACATAAGCTCTTCGTTTGGCGTATTGCGCCTCGACTCATAGAAAAACAGAATCGATGCAAACGTGCACAAAACCAAAAATATGATCAAAAATAATGTTACACCTGGAGACCAATAAGGTATCGCAGTTGCATTTGGGATAATTTCAAGTAGCGTCGCAGCAAGTTTTGTTCCGCCAGTATGCGCTGTGTACATACCAAGTCCTGTAAAAGTCATGACGCAAGCGAAGAGGAAGTTCAATACAACGACTTGGATCCGAGACAGTTTAGACGCCGCATAGTGCGCGACGATGATATATCCCGATATGCAAGTAAAAGCAATTGCCCACCCTGCGCCCAAAAACTCGGCCTGGGTTTGAATCAACGCTATCTGCTCGCGGACTCCCTGCGCACTTTCTAATGCCAATATGGCGCTCTCGTACTCTGTCACTGTGAAATCTCCAAGATCGATTATGCTGACGGTTTATTCATGCGCTGGTGACGGGTGGAAGACCTCGTGGCAAACCATAACGCTTATTATCGAGCATGTCGTAAATGCAATTGCCCGATTTATTTTTAATTGTCGTTATTTACAATTCTTACCTTTTGATTTAATTAAGTATTTTTTACTTTTACACCCTCAAAATAATAAGGGATCTAAAACGTAAAAGGAGACTTGAATTTAACGCCACTTTTATGCTTCCTATTAGAAACTATGTAAAAAATATTTTCCATAGTTAAATTAATATCTTAGCGACTTTCTGAAAGACAAAGTGAGACCTGAAGAACTTACATAATAGAAAGCAATGAAATTATAGGCTTAGTTTTATCAACTGCGATAATACCTTTTTTGGCTGGCCGACAATAGCCGTTGATACCCAGATGCACCGCGTATCGAATCTAACTAAGCTAGCAATGGCTAAAAATGTCGATAAACTCGAGGAAAAGTTGCTAAAAGTGGTGCCATAAAATATTGTAATACAAAGGTTTTAACTCACTCACTGGTTTTATTATGATTTTGGTATGTATAATGTGAGTTTAAAGATAAAACATCAGACCAGCGTGTGATAACACTCGCTATAACATGAAAGGAAAGCACATGAGATTACTGCATACTATGCTGCGAGTCGGTGACTTAGAAAAATCCATTGCATTTTATACCGAATCCTTTGGTATGAAGCTCTTGCGTCAAAGCGATAACGAAGAATATAAATATACCTTGGCTTTTTTGGGCTATGGTGATGAAAGTAATAATACTGTCATAGAGCTTACTTACAATTGGGGTGAATCTGATTATGAGCACGGAAATGCTTTTGGCCATTTAGCTATCGGTGTGGACGATATATATTCCGTTTGCGATGACATTAAGCAAAAAGGCGGTGATGTTTACCGTGAACCCGGCCCAGTAAAAGGTGGAAACACCGTTATTGCGTTCGTTCGTGACCCAAGCGGATATGCTATCGAGCTTATCCAAGAAAGTGTGCAATAAGCATATATTGTGAACATTAAAAGAAACAGAAATGAAATGATAAACAGTACAATGAAGAGTATATTTTCAATCCTGTTATTGACGTTTTCAATACAGATCGCTGCATATGGCGACAAATCTAAGCCAAGTATCGACTCAAGCAATAATATTAATAAGATATCTGGTAAAGATAGTAACGCAGTAATGTTTACTGTAATTGCTCACCGGGGCGCATCCGGCTATTTACCTGAACATACATTAGATGCAGCAACGCTTGCTTTTATGCAAGGCGCTGACTTTATCGAACAAGACATTATTTTAACTGCCGACAACGTCCCTATTGTTTTGCATGATATTCATATCGAGACAGTAACCAATGTAGAAAGCGTATTCCCTGAAAGAAAGCGCCTCGATGGCAGATATTATGCTATTGATTTCACATGGGATGAGATTCAGCAATTATACGTGCATGAACGAGAAAATTTAGATGGCAGTCTGGTATATCCGAGCCGCTATAAAGGCCATGAAGCATTCAAAGTGGCGTCTTTTGAGCAACATATTGAGTTAATTAAAAGACTCAATAAAGTATATTCTAAAAACATTGGCTTTTACCCCGAAATAAAGTCACCGGAATGGCATTTGTCAGAAGGCAAAGATATTACAAAGATTGTATTTGAGTTTATTCAGAAAAATAATCTGAATCGAACTGATACGAATATTATGATTCAATCCTTTTATCCACCAACCCTCAAGCGTTTAAAAAACGAATTTTCTATCAAGGTGCCATTGGTGCAGCTGATTGCCGAGAATGATTGGGAAGAGTCCAGCGCCGATTATGAAGCAATGATGACCCTGAATGGTTTAGAAGATGTTGCATCTTATGCGAGTGGCATTGGTCCTTGGCTACCGCAAATATATGACACTGAAAAACGCACAGCCACTGAGCTATTGAAGCACGCAAAGTCGCTGCAGCTCGTCGTGCATCCGTATACCTTTAGAGCTGACGATTTGGCGTATGAAATGAATGCAGCTGAGCTTATTCACTTGCTCAAGAATGAGCTACAAGTTGATGGTGTTTTTACCGACCATACTGATATTGTTTTAGAGTATATTGGCTCGCAAACAAATTTCAAATAAGCAGGCAAATTTCACCTAAAGTTTTGCAAGTTGAATAATAACGCGTCTGTTTTTGGCTCTTGAAAGCTCATTGTCATTTGGTGAAACATGTCGTTTTTCGCCATGTCCAGTAACTTCAATGCGAGTTGAATCGACACCTTGTGCTGCAAAATAATCGCGAATTTCGTTAGCGCGACGTATCGATAGTTGTTCGTTGTTCCAAGCCCCACCGTAGCTATCTGAATAACCATCTAAAAGTACAAGCTCTAAATCAGTATCTTCTTTTAAGTAATCCCCAATCATATCAAGACGACGCTTTGAATAGTTAGTGAGGTCTACGCTACTCTTTTTGTAACTAAGCACAGTGTAAGCAATATCTTCGAAACTGTAGGGCAGTAAATTAGCCACACATTCCGAGAATGCGAGATAGGATGGGTCAAAATTACTTGAATTAAGTGCTACGGCAATTGAATCATGTCGATTGTTCCAATCTTGATAATGAATTGTTGGCCAATACCCTTTTTCCAACTCTATCAGCATTTCCCAAGCTGACTCTGAAGGCAAGTCGGCATTGTATTGCTTGCGTAAATTCATCCTACCGATCGTTTTTTGGGCAGCACCTGGCATCCATTTAGGCGGAACCGAGTAAACTGTTGCAGTATCATATCGATTCGGTAGTCGAAGCATATCGAGGGTAAATTCTAAATTCAACTGCTTGGATGCTTCAGTAACAAAGGAAGCTGTACCATAGCTAGGAATAGGATGTTTCAATTCGCAAGTCAAGCGAGTCTGTTCACCAAGTGACCATTGTGAATTCTCGACTGATGCATTATATTCTCGCAAATTTGCTGAAACAGCCAAGGGTAAAATTAGAATAAAGCTGTTCAAGGCAATAAGGTATTTTTTCATAGTCAATATAATCTCTTAGAACTTGTAAAGGCTATCGACAAAATCTATAAAATGTTTAGCATTGAACGCGCTCCTGCGGCATACTTTAGACACAAGTTAAGAACGAGATAAGAAAACGCCTTGAACTGTGCTATTAACGCGTATTCTCCAGTATTATTTCGGTTCATAATATTTCTATAGTCTTCAACATCTTAGCATCTAATTAAAGGGACTCGCAGTATTTTCATGACAACAACTAAACCCTTACTAAAAGACAGATTTAGAGGTTATTTTCCAGTAATTATTGATGTTGAAACTGCCGGTTTTAATGCTCAAACAGATGCGCTCTTAGAAATCGCCGCTGTTACATTAAAACTAAACGATGATGGCGACCTTGAACCAGACACAACATTTCACGAACATGTTGCACCATTTGAAGGTGCTAATATTGAACAAGCTGCTATCGACTTTAATGGAATAGATCCATTTTGCGCACTGCGTGGCGCTTTGGATGAAAACACTGTACTCAGAAACCTTTGTAATCATATTCGTAAACATCAAAAAGAAGCGGATTGCCAACGCTCAGTTATCGTTGCTCACAATGCGGCTTTTGATCAAAGTTTTGTTAATGCCGCAATTACTCGGCATGATATCAAGCGCACCCCCTTTCATCCTTTTGTCTCATTTGATACCACATCCCTTGCTGCGCTAGCTTTAGGTCAAACTGTGCTAATAAAAGCATGCCAAGCAGCGAATATAGCTTTCGACCAAGCAGAAGCACACTCTGCACTTTACGATACTGAGCGCACAGCTGAATTATTTTGCTTTATTGTTAACCGATATAAAAACTTGGGTGGTTGGCCACTTTCAAATCTAAGTGAGAATTAATATCAAAAAGCTTGCCATTAATCTAAATACCAACTATTATCATTTGCATGTTGATACAAAGGTGGTAGTGAATGTTCGTTTGCATGTGTTATGGCATTACTGATAAGCAAATTAAAAGCGCGGTGGAAACTCATGGCGTGGGTAATATGCGTGAGTTAAAACAAGTCATGGCTTTAGGCAGCCAGTGCGGTAAATGCCTTGAGTTAGCTCAGGACATCATAGACAGCACCATCATGGATGAATCGCTATTTAAATGTGTTGGCTAAATTGCCAATAGTTTTAGTTGGGGCTTCTCCGTAAAAGCAAAACATTACCAAACTACCCCGTGTATTTAAAACATCTAAAAATTCAAAAAAAAAGCCTTTTCAATGAAGAGGCTTTTTTCGTTTTACCCTGCGATTTTCTATTTGATGCTAAGGACAGCTGCTCTTGGTATATTAACTGTCGGCTTTAGGCGCAGCCTCTTGCAGCAAAGGCTGAAGTTCGCCTTGCTGAAACATTTCCAAAATGATGTCACAGCCACCCACTAACTCACCTTTAACCCATAGCTGCGGGAATGTTGGCCAATCAGCATATTTTGGTAGTTCAGATCTTATGTCCGGATTTTGCAAAATATCAACGTAGGCGAATTGTTCACCGCAATTCATTAGTGCCTGAACTGTTTGGGCTGAAAATCCGCAGCTTGGTAATTTTGGAGAACCTTTCATGTATAACAATACTGGGTTTTCGGCAATTTGTTCTTTGATTTTATCTATAGTTTCCATTGAATAACCTTTGTCTTTATAATGCTTGCGGAATAACTGTAATAAGTGCGGCTAAACTCTTAAAAAGCAAGCCACAAATTTATCTAGTGCCATATTAATGAGATTAGTACGAAAAATCAGTAAAAAATGATCTTCTTTGCGAGTTTTTTCGAACAAGTTATAACTTATTAGCTAATATTATCGTGTTTATTGTTGGGTTTACTATAATTATCCCTATATCTTAACCAACGGTAACTAAAAGAATTTTTAATAGAGGTATAACGAAAATACCTTACAAATTCGAATCTAAAATAAAAACCCATAATGGAGAACACCATGGCTTTTGAATTACCAGCTTTACCCTATGAAAAGAATGCTCTAGAACCACATATTTCTGCTGAAACTTTAGAGTTTCATTATGGCAAACACCATGCTACGTATGTGACTAAATTGAATGGTTTAGTTGAAGGTACAGATTTAGCAAACAAATCTCTTGAAGAGATCGTAAAGAATTCAGACGGTGGCGTATTCAACAATGCAGCTCAAATCTGGAACCATACTTTTTATTGGAATAGCTTAAGCCCAAATGGTGGTGGCGAACCAACAGGTGCCTTAGCTGACGCAATTAATGCTAAGTGGGGCTCATATGCCGACTTTAAAGCAGCTTTCAATGACAAAGCAGTAAACAACTTCGGCTCTAGCTGGACTTGGCTTGTTAAGACTGCAAGCGGTGAACTAGATATAGTTAATACTAGCAATGCTGGCACACCTATTACAGATGAAGGCGTAACGCCACTGTTGACTTGTGATCTTTGGGAACATGCATATTACATTGATTACCGCAATGTGCGTCCAAACTACTTGGAAGCATATTGGGCATTAGCTAACTGGAATTTTGCTGCAAGCAACTTCGCGTAAAGTTAAAAGAGTCTAATTTAAGATATTTCTGCTTAGTTAGTCTCACTCATAGTCAAAAACCGCTTTAACAAGCGGTTTTTTTATGCTCAAATTTTAGATGCTTATATTTGAAATAACTGAGTCCTTTGCATTAACTCAACACCTTATTTTATTAACTCTGACCTCATTATCTGTCATTAACTGCCTTGTTAACTAAGTACTAGAAAGTCCTTTACGGCTTGCGAAAAGCAGAGCAAGTGCACCGGCAAACGCAAAACTAGCAGATATAATGAAGCTTAGTTCAGCGCCGGTTCCCTGCATCCATGTATAACCCGCAATAAAACTGCCTGCTGCGCCACCGATACCAAAAGCAATGCTTACATATAGCGCTTGCGCTCTGCTTTGAAAGCCACTTGAAAAATAAGAATGCAAAAAATGTACTGACGCCGCATGCGTCATTCCAAAACTAAAAGCGTGCAGCGTTTGGCTTAATAATATTGCACTCGCAAACTGCGGAATATAGGCTAAACATAACCACCTAATGCCAGTAAACAGCATTGAATAAACGAGTATCCACTTTATCCCAAACTTTTCAATTAGGCGTGAAGCAACCAAAAAGATACCAATTTCGGCCACAACACCTACAGCTATAAACAAACCTGTTTGCTTACCTGAATAGCCTAGGTCTCCCATATAAAGAGCAAAGAAACTATAGTAGGTACCAAAGCTTACTTGCAAAAATACAGCTGAGAGCATGAATACAATGAAACCAAGCTTTTTGGTTTTATACCATTCGTTTACGACAACCCTCTCATGCTTTGCGATCACTTTTGGGGATGCGATAAAAAGTGAACTAAAATACAAAGCTAAGAGGCAAAAGCTAGCAGTGTATATAATAACTTCTGTGGAGAAAAAATCTAATAGAAAACCAACGGCTAAACTTAACACGATAAAACCAATGCTGCCCCATAAGCGCACAGCACCATAACCACCTTTACTGTCTTTAGTTGCATTGACAGTAATCACTTCAAGTTGCGGTAAGACAGCGGTCCAAAACATCATCATAATGCCAAAACTAAAGGTCAGAGACCAAAAGCTAAACGAGAAATATACAGCACTAAATGTAATGACGGCAAGCAAACATCCAAAACGAACGATGTCGGCTCCTCTGCCTGTCTTATCAGCGATAGCGGCCCAAAGATTTGGTCCGAGTACGCGAGTCAATGTAATGATCGCTAACAAGCTGCCTATTTGCTCTGATGTAAAGCCTCGTCCATCAAGAAAGACACCCGCATAAGGTATTATTACGCCAAGTTGGCCAAAATAGAAAAAATAGGTAAGAGAAATAAGCCCCAAATTTATGGGGCTTGAAATTGCGGCCTTACTTTTCGTCGTAATCAGTTTAGACAACAGCAAGACTTATTCCTTTTATAACAGTTTCTAAAGTAGAAAGAGTAATAGGCTGAAACTGTTTAGGGAATAAACAGTAAATGATTAACGCTGAGCAGGTATAACCGGCGTAATCGACTTAACTTGATAATTCTGAGCCCGATGGCGCAACAAGTGATCCATTAACACAATTGCCAGCATTGCCTCTGCAATTGGCACAGCTCTAATGCCAACACAAGGGTCGTGACGACCTTTTGTAATAACAGCTGAAGGTTTCCCATGAATATCTACTGAGTCGCCTGATATACTAATACTCGACGTCGGTTTTATCGCCATATGCACTAATATTTCTTGTCCACTTGAAATACCACCTAAAACACCGCCAGCGTGATTTGAGTGAAATCCATCGGGTGACATCTCGTCCCGATGCTCAGTTCCTTTTTGATTGACAACCTTAAAACCATCACCAATCTCAACCCCCTTTACCGCGTTTATGCCCATCATCGCGTGCGCAATATCGGCATCTAATCTATCGAAAACAGGTTCGCCTAGACCAACGGGAACATTTGTGGCACTAACACTGACTTGAGCACCGATAGAATTGCCTTCCTTGATCAAATTACGCATGTAGAGGCCTAGTGCTTCCACTTTAGTTTCATCTGGGCAAAAGAACGGATTTGTATTGGTCACACTGTGATCAACCGTATCAATCGCAATAGGGCCTAATTGGCTAAGGTAGCCTCTTATTTCAATGCCAAATTCTTGCTTCAAATATTTTTTTGCAATACCACCTGCAGCAACCCGCACTGCAGTTTCCCTTGCTGATGAGCGTCCGCCACCGCGATAATCTCTAAATCCAAATTTCTGTTGATAGGTATAGTCAGCATGGCCTGGACGAAAAGAGTCTTTGATCTTAGAATAATCTTGGCTACGTTGGTCTTTGTTCTTAATCAATAAACCAATACTGGTTCCAGTAGATATACCCTCGAACACACCACTCAAAATTTGAACTTCATCGTCTTCACGTCGAGCTGTGGTATATCTTGATGTTCCGGGTTTACGACGATCTAAGTCGCCTTGCAAATCGTCTTCACTTAGAACAAGTCCTGGAGGACAACCATCGACAACACCACCTATTGCGATGCCGTGACTCTCGCCAAAGGTGGTAACAGTAAATAGTTTCCCAATCGTGCTGCCAGACATGTGTTTCTTTCCTTTTTTATTTCTTTATAGTCGTGACTTAATGATAGTCGCTACTAAATAATATTTGTATGTTGATGTTTAACTCAATATCTTCAATTTACTTATTCTGCAAATTCTAAAGCATATTAGTGTTGATTTTCATTCCAATATTCAACTAAGGTTTCTTTACTAACCGCAAAAACACCGCTGCCACCCAAGTCAAACTCACACCAAGTTACTTGTAAGCCTGGAAAACGTGAGGCCATGTTAACTTCACTATTACCAACTTCAACAAACATCCAAGCACCGTCATGCAAATGGTTCGGTGCTTGCTTAAGCATTATTTCGACAAAGTCTAAGCCATCATCGCCCGCCGCTAGGGCATGCTCTGGTTCATGCTGAAACTCATCTGGTAAATCAGCCATATCTTGAGCATCAACATAAGGTGGATTTGACACAATCAAATCATATCGTTGGCCTTCTAAGGCGCTGAATAAGTCAGATTGCAAAGGCAGTACCTGTTGCTCCAACTGGTATTCATGAATGTTCATCGACGCAACGTCAAGTGCATCAGTATCGATATCTGAGGCATCAATCGAAGCGTCGGGGAATTGACTAGCTAAGGCAATCGCAATACAACCACCACCAGTACATAGATCTAATATATTGTCGGGCTTGGTGCTTAAAAAAGGTGCAAAACCCTTATTAATAAGCTCTGCAAATGGAGAGCGTGGAATTAACACGCGCTCATCCACATAAAACGGCATACCCGCAAACCATGCTTGATTAGTTATGTAAGGCAAGGGCTTTTGCAATTCAACACGCTGTTGCAACCAGTCCACTATCGTCAGTTTCTCGGCTTCTGTCACTTTTGCTTGATACAGAGCTTCTTGACGCACAATTGGCATATCTAAGGGTAAATTCAAAGCTTGGAAAACCAAACTGCAAGCTTCATCCCATTCGTTATCTGTGCCATGTCCGAAGAAGACACCTGCTTTATAAAATGAAGAAATAGAGTATCGGATCCAATCGAGAACGGAGTTTAGCTCTGACGGATGGGATGATTGTTTTGTATTCACAGGATCCTCAGCTGAGAAAGCAATATTTACTCACTCAATAACAAATTAATCCTGATATAATACGCAAAAATTCAATGAAATTCGCTTGTTATCTGCACTTATGAAGAAAATAACTTCAAATCTATCAAACAATGAAGCTCAACAAGATGAGATTTCGTTTACGAACTTGTTTGACGGTGTAAAACCAGTAAAACACGACCGCCATGAAATGAGTCGTGCGGACAAGTTACGTCAATTAAAGAAACGCCAATTTTCAAGTGCGGCTGTGGATAAAAAAGCCAGTGCATTGTTTGAATTTTCGGACGGGTTTGAGGCCAATTTAAACGCAAATGGGCCTCTGAAGTATGTTGCTGACGGAGAGAGAACTGACAAAGTCAAGCAATTGAGAAATGGAGATATTGCTCCTGAGTTATTGCTAGACTTGCATGGCATGAACGCGCAAGCGGCCAAAAATGAAATAGCCGCGTTAATATTTGAAGCTCATAGAAAGCACTACCCTTGCGTGTGTATTATGCATGGTATGGGCTCAGGGACACTTAAACGCAAAGTGCCTAGTTGGCTTGTGCAACATCCTTATGTGATTGGCTTCCATCAAGCTACTTTGGAATGGGGGGGCAACAGCGCCGTGCTTGTTCTCATCAAGCAAAATCAAGAGCACAACAAGTACGACTAGACTGTGTTGATGTTTTATTTATGTTCGTTTGGATCGCTATTATGAAGAAACATATAAGTAAAATAGCCGCCCATAATTAACATAATTAATATACCTAGTAGAGAACCCCAAACGACTGGATCACCGAAAATCATGTTTAACATAAATAACCTCTGTTGCTTTGTGTCTATGCCATGATTTTAGTTGAATTTGGAATTGCTCATTATGATCGAGATCAACTTATTAGCAGGAACATGAGTTGTTCAAGAAACTAAGCGCATAAACCAACCTTTGCTCAGGTCTGACTCACACTTTTTCAATTGCTGAGAATAGCGTTTTGAGCGCGCATCTACTTTATTCGCTACGCTGACTAGCCATCCTTTCTTTCGATAGGATTTACGCTTATATCCACCCCATCCTTCGTGGTAATTCAAATACTGGGCGTTAGCGTCCCATTTTGAAATTTTATTAATTTTATGAGTTTTGCTTATAAACCAGCCCATGAAATCAATTGCATCATCAAAGTCCTCACGACTGGCGAACCGTTCTCCAGACTCTTTCTTATAATCTTCCCACGTCATGGTTTTTGCTTGAGAGTAACCGTAAGCGCTGCTGACCCTTCCCCACGGTATTAGGCCAAACAGAACATAATCTCGAGGGGGCAATGCGTCATGCCGAAATGAGCTCTCTTGATACATCATCGCCATAGGAACGTGAATAGGAACGCCCCATTTCTCACGCATATTCGAAGCAGCACTAAACCAATCTCGTTTTTCATAGAATATATCACAAATATTTTCTTTTTCTTTCGGCGGCTGGGTCACGCAACCGGAGATCAGAACGATACTCGCAGCGAGAAATAATAATAAATAAAATTTGATTTTAAAAAAAATGAACTTTTCCAAATTGAGTTACTCATACTGTTACATGAAAGTTATCATGTTTCCCTGTTTAATCCCTATTTGCCCGAATTTCAACTTGAATATTCGGGCTTTTTTTTCATTTTTTTAATGCTTGTTGCGTAGTATGGCATTGGCACATTTTGCAATGATATGAGCGTTACCGTGCAAAATAATCTTGAATGAATTCAGCAAAAGCTTTGTTATCCGAACCTTCAATCTTAATTCTGGACTCAATAGAGTCTTTAGCTTGTTGATGAAACATTTCTTCGGTCAGGTGCATGTAGTTTAAGCCTGACGCATATTTTTTATATTCAAATGCCAACTCTAAGCCCAACCTGCTATTGTCAATTTCGTGCTCTTTGAGCATATTCAGCCATTTTGCGGACGGCGTATTGTCGGCATCTTTAATTTTTTCAAGCTCAAGGGTCACGGCTTCACTATACTTAGTGCTGTTATTAGCCTCATCTAAGGTCTTAGCTACCTTTTCAAACTCATTAAACAATTCAATAGACCAATCTTTTAATGAAATTTGCTGCGCATTTTTTGACAACAGTAGTCCTGGCTTGCGCCCTTCAATGACAGTCGTATCTAGATTTATTTCACTTTCATTATAAGATTGCGGCGTAAACTTGGGTGAAGGTTCGAGCAGACAATACAAAAGGAAAACATCTAGGAAGTAAAATTGATTTTCTTCGATACCCCAAGGTGAGAATGGGTTGACATCCAATGCTCTAACTTCGATATAGCTGACGCCTCGACTCTCCAATGCATCACTAGGCTTTTCCAGAGATTCCGCCACTTGCTTTGGTCTAATTGGGGAATAAAGTTCGTTTTCTATTTGCAATACATTGCTATTTAACTGTTCCCAGACCCCATTCTCTCCTGACGGGAAATTTGCATAATGCTCAGAGGGTGTATGAATTGCCTCGCGCACTGTCTTAACGTAAGACGGTAAGTCATTATAACAAATATTTAAGGATGACTGTTCTGAGTTGGTGTAGCCCAAGTCACTCATTCTAAGCGAGGTAGCATAAGGTAAATATAAAGTACCTTTACCAAGTTTTTCAAATGGAAATTTATTTTCATTGCCTGCAATGAATGACTGACATAATGCAGGCGAAGACCCATATAAATAGGGGATTAACCAAGCGATACTGCGAAAGTTTCTAATTAAATCAAAATGGAATGAAGAGCGGTTATTAACGCTATTTTCCACTTCGTGTAAATCAGACCATGACTGCCAAAACTCATCCGGCAAAGAGAAATTAAAATGCACTCCCGCTATTACTTGCATCATACTTCCGTAGCGGTTGTGCAGCCCTTTGCGATATACCTCTTTCATTTTTGCAACATTTGAACTGCCATATTGCGCAATCGGTATTGCGGTTTCCTTGTCCACAAAACAAGGCATGCTGATTGGCCACAAGCTCTCATCACCAATGTTTTTGTAAACAAATTTATGAATATCTGCCAATTGCGCCAAAGTGATTTTCGGATCTGTCTCCGGAGGGGTAATAAACTCCATTAAGCTTTCTGAAAAATCAGTAGTGATAGTGTCATGGGTTAGATTAGAGCCCAGAGCCTCTGGATGCGGAGTTTTCGCTAGTCCGCCATCTGGCTCGACTCTTAACGCTTCTCTTTCCACACCGTGTTTAATGTTAGGCAAGGAAGTTTGGAACTGAGATTGTGAAAGTGCCGCTAAGCGAGTCGCAAATGGAAGCGTGTGATTAGCCAAATTAATATTCCGTTTCTGGTTTGAAATACCCCTGAGTGCAATTTATGCGAGGTATTAGTGTTTTTTATATAAGACCTGATAGTGCTAGTATAATGCGAAAATTATAAATTCACACCAAAGAATCATTTACTATGATGCTTCTAAACTTACAATTTCTTTATTTAGAACTTAAGCTTCTCACCCTAAGCAACCCCGCCAACCAGCAATTGATGTGGGTTTTTACAGCTATTTGAGAAACTCTTCTTTTTCATACTAGTAATTTTGTATCATAAGCAATATATTACAAACACGTAATTACATTACAGCATATTACACAATCACATGATTTGCATATCGCATCGTTAAAATACTGGACTAAAATATGCCAATAGATTTACCCATTCTCAATTATGCCTTTGCTGTAAACCAGCTTGGTGGTAACGAAGTATTATTGAGAAAAACGCTCGGTAAATTCGTCTCTGAATTTGAAGAAACATCAGCGGAAGTTACTGATTTAATTGATAATAATGATCTAAAAGCAGCAAAAATGAAGGTGCATACAGTCAAGGGGATTTCAGGAAATTTGGGCTTACAAGCTCTTTTTGACTGCACTAGCAAATTTGATGCAGAGCTCAGATCCGGCGAATACTCACAAGAAACATTGCAACAATTTACTCTGCTGGTATCGCAAACCTGCTTAGAAATCAAGCAAATGGAAAATGCAGAGGACTCTGAATATCAATTCAGGGAACCAACATTGCCGCCTGAGAAAAGTAAAATAGATCTCATCAAGCGGCTTAAAAAAAGCGAATTCATTGACGACCAAAAACTAATGAGTTTAATTTCTGGTTTAGGGCTTTTGGAGAACGATGCAAAAAACCTACTTCAATTAATTGAAGATCTTCAATATCACCAGGCGATTGAATTGATTGAGCAAAACACCTAATTTTTTGGTCATAACATAAGTGCTTTCAATGCTATTCTCCGTAATATGACACATATTGTGCTCGACACACCCGACTTCATGGTGCTCAATAAGCCATCAGGCATGCCCATGCATGATTCATCAAGTGCCATAATACCTTTTGCGCAAGAAACTTTTAATTATCCAAAGCTTTGGCTTGTTCATCGTTTAGACACGGGCACGTCTGGTTGCATTATCTTAGCCAAAACTAAAATTGCGGCAGCTGAATTATCCGCACAATTTGCAAATAAAAAAATACAGAAATACTACCTTGCCTTAATTGACCGAAAACCTAAAAAGAAACAAGGCTTGATCTTAGGTAATATGCAAAAGGCAAGAAATGGTGATTGGAAACTGAGCACTAAAACAGATAATCCAGCCATTACACAGTTTTTTAGTTATGCACTAATGCCTAAACCTCAGCAAATGGAGGCATTATCCTTACAAGCGTCAAGCAATGTGCCTCCATTGCAAAAACCATTGCAAAAACCATCGCAACAACAAGCATCTAAACGCCTTTGTGTGGTCAAACCTACCAGTGGCAAAACGCATCAAATTCGTGTTGCACTAAAGTCACTCGGTTCTCCAATTATTGGTGATGAGCGCTATAAAGGAAGCTCATCAGATCGACTATACCTGCATAGCTATGCAATACAATTCGACTTTCAAGGTAAAGCATTTCACGCAGCATGCTTGCCGCAAAGTGGAGAGTTCTTTACCAACGGAGATCTTGAATACTGGCTAGAAGAGAACCAAGAGCCTTGGTCAATGAAGTGGCCATCATGCAAAATTTAGTACAAATTGGAATTATTGGTAAAGGCGCAGTTGGCGTCAACATCGCATTCAATCTAAGACATTCGACAAACATAGAAACAACTTTGTTAATTCGTGATAGCTATAAATTAAATCAAGAACTCAGCATAAAGACAGTCAAGGGTGAACAGAAAGCTATTTTATGCAAACAAAAATACATAAATCAGCATTCGTTGGCACAGTTAGACTTACTTATTCTTCCTGTTAAGCAATATCAACTTGAAGCACTGCTCACATTACTTTCACCAATAGTTAATTCAAACACAACATTATTGCTGTTGCATAATGGAATGGGCGGCATTGAGTTAGCGCAAAGATACTGCCCAAACAATCTCTTACTTGCTGGTATTACTACGGACGGCATATATAAAGAATCTGCGTCTACTTATATTCAAACTGCAGTAGGTAAACTCGAAGTCGGTTGCATTGAATATGAATTGTCAGAGCTTAGTGAGCCGTTTGCAGCTATTCATCCGAACCTTCAATGGCGAGATGACATTATTTTTGCTTTGTATCAAAAACTCGCGATAAATGCAGTGATTAACCCCTTAACAGCATTGAAAAACTGTAAAAATGGCGAACTTATTAATTATCCGAATGAAGTAAGCAAAATTAAAGAAGAAGTTTTTGATTTATATGAATTTATGAATTTACCTATAGATAATCATGCACTTTCGCAACAAATAGACGACGTTATTCAATTAACTAAACATAATTATTCATCAATGCATCAAGACTTACATAACGGCCGAGAAACCGAAGTTGAAGGTATTTTGGGTTTTTTGGTGGCTAAGGCAGAAGAAACTGGAATGAAAATGGATTTTGTAAAAGGGCTTTATCAACAACTGAAAAAGGCCTAAGTAGATAGTTATTATCTCCTTAGACCTTATTTAACTAACACCCGTAGTGTTTGATTAACCTGAGCGCTTTTTCTTATCTGAGCTCAGCTTAGTTATCTTGTGATTGAGGTTTCATATGCGGAAACAAGATAACATCTTTAATTGTAGGGCTGTCAGTAAACAACATTACCAACCTGTCGATACCAATACCCTCTCCAGCTGTAGGCGGCAAACCATATTCTAAAGCAGTAATATAGTCGTCATCAAAATGCATGGCTTCATCATCGCCGGCGTCTTTCTCTTCGACTTGCTTCTTGAATCTACTAGCTTGATCTTCCGAATCATTTAACTCAGAGAATCCATTCGCAAGTTCTCTGCCACCAACAAAGAATTCAAAACGGTCTGTAACAAAAGGGTTTTCATCGTTGCGACGCGCTAATGGAGATACTTCCCATGGGTATGCCGTGATAAATGTAGGTTGATCCAACTGTTCTTCTGCTGTGGCTTCAAAAATTTCGCACAAATATTTACCAGCACCCCATATTCCATCTACTGCAGGCTCTTTAATATGAAGCTGCTTTGCCATCGCTTTAAGCTCAGGAAGATGATTTTCAGGATCTTTGATAGCAGCCTCATTTGCTTCAGGCCAATACTTTAAAACTGCATCGCCCATGCTTAAACGTGCGAATGGTTTGTCAAAGTCATACTCTTTAGTTTCGACAACTTCACCGTCAGCGTTTTTGACGGTGTTTGTAATAACCTTGCTGCCCATTACTGTGTCGGCTAAATGACGCAACATTTCTTCGGTTAAATTCATCAAATCATTGTAATCAGCGTAAGCCTGATAGAATTCAAGCATAGTGAACTCAGGATTATGTCGAGTTGATAATCCTTCATTACGGAAGTTACGATTAATTTCGAAAACACGCTCAAAACCACCCACGACCAAACGCTTTAAATATAGTTCTGGCGCGATACGTAAATACATATCAATACCTAAGGCATTGTGATGAGTGGTGAAAGGTTTCGCGGTCGCACCACCCGGAATGACTTGTAACATAGGGGTTTCAACTTCCATGAACTGACGGTCCAATAAGAAAGACCGAATGCCGTTAACTATCTGACTACGTATTTTGAACGTTTTGCGCGTATCAGGGTTGGTAATCAAATCAACATAGCGCTGACGATATTTTGTCTCTTGATCAGCTAAACCATGAAATTTTTCAGGCAATGGACGCAAAGCTTTCGTTAACAATTGATATTCAGCCATATCAACATATAAATCGCCTTTACCTGATTTGTGCAGGACACCACTAACGCCAACAATGTCGCCTATATCTAGTGAACCATACTTTTCTTTAATGTCTTTTTGAGTGTCTTTTGACGCATAAGACTGAATTTGACCAGTCATATCTTGAAGCAACAAAAATGGACCACGTTTAGCCATTATACGGCCCGCAATACTGACTATATTGGCTTCTGCTGCAAGAGGCTCTTTGTCCCTATCACCATAGCTGGCTTGCAGATCTTGCGCATAATTATTGCGATCAAACTGATTTGGAAATCCGTTCGAAGGGCAGTTCTCACGTATTTGTGCTAATTTGCCGCGACGTTCCGCTATCAATTTGTTTTCGTCTTGCTGATGGTCACTCATGTTTAGTCCTGTTAATTGCTTTGTTACTAAAGGCCAGACTTCAAGCTAGCTTCTATGAATTTGTCTAAATCACCGTCTAAAACGGCTTGTGTATTTCGGGTTTCTACGCCAGTGCGTAAATCTTTAATCCGAGAGTCATCAAGTACATAAGAACGTATTTGACTACCCCAACCAATGTCCGATTTACCGTCTTCCATTATTTGTTTTTCTGCATTTTGTTTTTGCAGTTCATATTCGTATAGTTTAGCTTTTAATTGTTTGAAAGCTTGATCTTTATTTTTATGCTGCGAACGGTCATTCTGGCATTGAACCACTATCTTGGTAGGTAGATGCGTTATCCGAACAGCTGAATCAGTTCTATTTACGTGCTGTCCACCCGCGCCAGAAGCTCGATATGTATCAATTCGAATATCTGCTGGATTTATATCAATTTCAATGTCATCACTGACTTCAGGGTAAGCAAAAGCAGAAGCGAATGAGGTATGTCGACGACTTCCGGAATCAAATGGCGACTTGCGCACGAGTCGGTGTACGCCTGTTTCAGTGCGCAGCCATCCAAATGCATATTCTCCACCGAAGCGAATAGTTGCACTTTTTATTCCTGCGACATCACCATCAGAAACTTCTATAAGTTCTGTTTTAAAGCCATGAGCTTCGCCCCATCGCAAGTACATTCGCAACAACATATTGGCCCAGTCTTGAGCTTCGGTGCCACCTGAGCCAGATTGAATGTCAATATAGCCGTCGTTAGCATCGTTCGGGCCTGAGAACATACGTCTAAATTCAAGCTTTTCGAGTGAAGATAACAACTCATCTAGTTCAAGTTGCGCGTCACTTAGTGTTTCTTCATCTTCTGCTTCAACAGCAAGCTCTAAAAGACCTTCAACATCTTCAGTACCTTGGGTAAGCTTCTCAATAGTTAGCACGACAAGTTCTAGCGCTACTTTTTCTTTACCTAAGGCTTGAGCAAGTTCAGGGTTATTCCAAATGTCAGGACTTTCTAGCTCTCGTGAGACTTCTTCTAAACGCTCTACTTTGACATCTAAGTCAAAGATACCCCCGAAGTGTTTCGGTTCTGTGGCGAACGTCTGCAATAGCAGTTTGAATGGGGTTAGTTTCTAACATATACCAATATAAATACTAAATAATTAAGTGCGTGGATATTACAGAATTTAGAACGAATTTAATAGATAGAAGAAGCTGTAAATAGCTAGAATGCATAGATTTCTGCACTCTATGCTATATACAGACTCAGGTTTACGAGTTTATGATCTATTTGGCAGCTTGTAATAAGGTTTCTGCCAACACTCTACCAACCGCATGCAAGTTTTTCTGGGTTTTTTCATCACTCACTTGATGTTGCTCATCAACCAGTTTGAATACACCACTGACCGCAAGTTGATTTGGTAACACCGTAATACCAATGTTCCCTAATAACATGCGCAATGGCACTAAACCGCGAATTCCGCCTAAACCTCCTGGCGACGCAGAAATAATTACAGCATGCTTGCCTTTAAATGCCTGCAAGGGTTTTTCTCCGTCTTCCATGCGAGATGCCCAATCAATCGCGTTTTTTAATAGCGCACTGTAGCCACTATTATACTCTGGGCTGGCAATAATAAGGCCATCATGATCCATCAATAATTGCTTGAATTTCTTGGCATTTAACGGCATTCCGCTTTCAGCTTCAAGATCTTCGTTAAAAATTGGCATATCAAATTCAGACATATCAATGATGGTAAGCTCAACACCCTCAATATCGGCACCTTTAGCTGCGCATTTAGCGATGCTAAAATTGTATGAGTTTTTACGACCACTTCCAGAAAACGCGAGTATTTTTGGCATTTTGTTTCCCCAAATATTATGAAATTGTAATTATGACAACGAATTAATTCTGTTTAGAGCCATCACTCAGCCTAAGAAACCTACATTACTTCTAAGGTATCAATACCGAGTATTTCTAAACCCGCTTTGAGCGTTTTTGCACTAAGCGCACACAAGCCTAAGCGGCTATTTTTTACTTCGTCACTAATGCCTGGTTTAAGTATCGGATTAGCTTCATAAAAGCGCATGAATAAACTGGCAACTTCATACAAATATGTGCACATGAGGTGAGGTGTTGCTTCCTTAGATACTGAAGCTAACACTTCATCAAATTGCATGAGCTTGACAACTAAATCATGCTCCTGAGCGGATTCAACCGATACCCTTGCTTGATACGTTTGCATATCTTGTTCTGCTTTTCTAAAAACACTCTTTACTCGAGTGTAAGCATATTGCAGATAAGGCGCTGTATTGCCTTCAAAACTAAGCATGGTATCCCAATCAAATATATAATCGGTCGTACGATTTTTACTTAAATCAGCGTATTTCACCGCGCCAATACCAACCGTTTTAGCGACTTGCTGTTTTTCTTGTGTGTTTAAACTTGATTCGCGTTTACTGATCAACACAGCGGCACGCTCAATGGCTTCATCGAGTAAATCAGACAGTTTAATTACTGCACCTGAACGCGTCTTAAATGGCTTGCCGTCTTTGCCTAACATCATGCCAAACGGGCAATGCTCGTAGCTCTCATCGAGTGATAAATACCCTGCCTTACGAGCAACTATTTCAGTTTGTTTAAAATGTAGCGCCTGGCGAGCATCGGTGAAAATCAATGTACGCTTCGCTTTAAGTGTATTGGCGCGATAACGAATAGCGGCTAAATCAGTGGTTGCGTATAAATAGCCACCACCTGATTTTTGTACAATATAGGCTGCTGGTTCACCTTCTTTATTGGACATTTCCGGGATAAAAACGAGTCTTGCTCCTTGGCTTTCTACTAAAATTTCCTTTTGTGTAAGGTCCGCAATGACGCTAGGTAAATCAGGGTTATAGCTACTCTCCCCCATGACATGCTCACGAGTAAGGCCCACATTTAATTTTTTGTAGACTTCTTCACTATGCTGTATCGAGATATCAATAAATTGCTGCCATAGGCCTAAGCACTCTGCGTCGCCGCCTTGTAGTTTAACCACATAGTCACGAGCTCTATCAGCAAAGCCATCCTCGTTATCGAAACGCACTTTTGCTTCTCGATAGAAATCTTCCAGGTCGGATAGTGCCGTTTCAGCTACAGATGAACTGCTAAGCTGATCATTTAAATGTGCCAGCAACATGCCAAATTGAGTTCCCCAATCGCCCATATGGTTCTGGCGGATAACATTGTGTCCCAAATATTCCAGCACGTTAACGACCGCGTCACCTATGATCGTGCTTCTTAAGTGGCCAACGTGCATTTCCTTTGCAAGATTAGGTGAAGAGTAGTCAACGACAATAGTCTCGGTGTCGTGCGCTTCTATCGTCAATTTTTCATCCATCAGAGCTTTGTCGCACCATTGTGACAACCACTCATCTTTCAGATGAATGTTAATAAAACCAGGACCTGCTACTTCGAGTTTGCTGGCAATATCGCTTAATTCAACCTTAGCGACAATATCCTCAGCAATATCGCGCGGTTTTTGTTTCAACTGCTTAGCCAGTGCCATTGCACCATTGAACTGATACTCGCCAAAGCCAGGTCTTGTGCTTCTACTTAATGGGATTGGCGCATCTTGAATACCCATTGCTTGAATAGCTTGGGAAAATCTAGCACTGAGTAAATGATGAATATTCATGTAGTAATAAGCCTAATGTTCTCTGGTGGTTTTAAATTCGATATCGGGATAGCGCTCTTGAGACAATGATAAATTAATCATTGTTGGTGCAATGTAGGCTAAATTATTACCGCCATCTAGAGCCAAGTTCACCTCTGCTTTGCGTCTAAATTCGTCTAACTTGCGTGCATCATCGCTGTAAACCCAGCGTGCTGTAGAAACACCCACTCCTTCATATATAGCATCAACGTTGTATTCAGCTTTGAGTCGAGCAACAACCACGTCAAATTGCAGCACCCCTACAGCACCAACAATAAGATCGTTGTTTTGTAATGGACGGAACACCTGCACCGCACCTTCTTCAGATAACTGAATTAAACCTTTTAGCAATTGTTTTTGTCTAAGTGGATCTCGAAGACGAATACGCTTAAACATTTCAGGTGCAAAATTAGGAATACCCGTGAAACGATACTTTTCGCCGGAAGTGAATGTATCACCAATTCGAATCGAACCATGATTGTGCAAACCAATGATGTCTCCTGCATAAGCATCATCAATTAAGGTTCGATCACCCGCTAAAAACGTCACAGCATCAGCAATTCTTACATCTTTGCCTATGCGGCTTTGATGCATTTTCATGCCTTTTTCATATTTGCCTGACACGATGCGACAAAAAGCAATTCTGTCTCTATGCCTTGGATCCATATTCGCTTGGATCTTAAAAACAAAACCGCTAAAATTTTCATCAGTGCTATTCACATTGCCAGAACTATGTTCGCGACCTTGTGGTTTTGGCGCCCATTCAATAAGGCCATCCAACATATGGTCAACACCAAAATTACCTAGTGCTGTACCAAAATAGACTGGCGAAAGTTTACCGGCTAAAAACGCTTCAAGATTAAATTCATGTGACGCTCCTTTTACAAGCTCCAGCATCTCACGCAATTCTTCAGCGTACATCCCAATAGCCTCATCGAGCTCGGGATTATGTAAGCCTTTGATGGTGCGCGTTTCTTGAATAGTGTGACCTTGACCAGATTGATAAAGTACAGCCTCATCGCGCAATAAGTGATAAACGCCTTTGAACTCTTTACCCATGCCAATTGGCCAAGTAACGGGTGCACACTTAATATTAAGGATATCTTCGACTTCATCCAATAAGTCAATTGGATCTCTAGTATCACGATCTAATTTATTTATGAAGGTAATGATGGGAGTATCTCTTAAGCGTGTTACCTCCATCAATTTAATTGTTCGTGCTTCAACACCCTTTGCAGCATCGATAACCATTAAGCAGCTATCCACTGCCGTCAATGTTCTGTAAGTATCTTCAGAGAAATCTTCATGCCCAGGTGTGTCTAACAAGTTAATTAAGTGATTTTTGTATGGGAACTGCATAACTGACGTGGTGACAGATATTCCGCGCTCCTTTTCCATTTCCATCCAGTCAGATTTAGCATGCTGCCCAGATTTTTTACCTTTTATGGTACCAGCCGTTTGCAAGGCATTACCGAATAGTAATACTTTTTCTGTGATAGTGGTTTTACCCGCATCGGGGTGAGAGATAATCGCAAAAGTACGACGTTTCTCAATTTCACTTTGGTAACTCATAATGTCTCGTTAATGTGGTACAAAATCAAAGGCGCGAATTGTACCTTCTTCGACACCATTTTTGAATGCTAAATGCGTATAAAGCTTATAAGACTTTTTTCATAACATAAGCATTTTCTCGGGGAGCGGAAATTTTTGAGTAAGGGCTAGCTAGGGAGCTATTATCTGCACTGAAAACATTGCTCGTAGTTTCATAGTAATTTTTGCGTTCACCAACTAATTCAAAGCCCATAGACCTATATAGTTTTATTGCCGTTTGATTACTGCAGCGTACTTCTAAGTAGACGGTTTTCTGCTGCATTTTATTGGCTAATTCGAACCCGGCCTCCATGATTCTTCGACCAAGCCCTTGGCCCCGATAATCATCGCTGACTGTTATATCTTCAATCGTAAATTCATCTAAAACACTTGTTAGCAGAACATATCCTGTAATGTCGCATTCTTGCTTAGCAACAAGAGAGATACCATTCAGCGCACTTTTTTCAAAGGTAGTGAATGACCATGGGCTTATTCTGTCTTTCTTAAAAATATTGTATGCGATCGACACATCTGCTTTAGCAAACTTAGATACTATGACCACGCCTCTGCCTTCAACATATCTTGAACAGCCAACCAAAGCTGCTTCTTCATGTTAGGTGTGTTTAGTTTATCTGGGGGCGGAGATATCAAGACGGAATCTTGCAGAGCAACGCTTTGCTCATCATGAGTAAGCCAGCTTATCCCAAGTTCACCTATAGTTTTGACATCAAATATCTCGAGTACTTGTTGCACTAGCATATGATTTTCGTCTACTGACTGAGAAGGCATTACCTCAGGCACTGCAGATTCACTTGAATTCAATACGGCACTAATGGCCGCGGCGCTCTTAGATTCATCGCTTTGGGGTTCGGTTTGCCCCGTCGCAGAAAAGCGATGTTCAAACAATGGAATATCCATCGCCTGTAAGCTTGCTTTTTGATACGCAGATAAAGACAAGGCAAGACCCTTTTAATTCTAATTAAGATTATTAACATTTTAAGAATAGACAATAATATCGTGCGATAACAGCTTTATTACAGCGAACATCAGATTTTAAGGATAAAACCTCATCAAGCGGAGAATATGCGTGAAAAGTGGCAGGGGTGGAGGGACTCGAACCCCCAGCCATCGGTTTTGGAGACCGCTGTTCTACCAATTGGAACTACACCCCTGACGTGACGCGCATTATACGTTGACGAATTGAAAAAGAAAGAAATTTATAACGCGAAGCTTGTTAAACTTTATTTTTCAGGCTCTAGCCCGACAGCTTCATGCCACAATTGATAAGTTAGCTCAAGAAAACTCGCTTGTTTACCGCAACCTTTGTAAACATCATCTATTGAAATTTTATTTAATTCTGCGTACCTAACAAGTAAATGATCTTGCTGTTTAGAGTCTAGGCCATTTACCCTAGCACAAGAAAGAATATCAAAATATCGATTACCAATAGCTGCATATTCCCAGTCTAATATAATTTCTGTAGGCAAACACAAATGAGCCCACGCTAAATCATTGTGACAAAAAACATGGGAACTAGCAGAGTCTTCATTTGACAGTATCCACTGCGTGCTGAGTTTTGTTACTTGCTCAACTAAAATGCTTGATGGATTTGCAATAGACAGCAGATAGCTTTGCCAGTCTTTTGCTAAATTAACTGTTTTCGTTTTAATTTCAACATGATGAACCCGAGTAAGTGCGATAGCTAGCTCGTTAATGTGCGAATTTTCGAAAGACGATAACTCAAGTTCTTGGCATTGCTTTACCCATTGCTCTACATAAATAGCTCGCTCAGAGGATAAATACATTGGCTTTGGTGCCAGCCGAATTTTAGACAATTGCAATTGCAAATCAAACCTTTCTTGTCTATCAATGGCTAGTGAATCTTCACCCTGAAAATGCTTAAGTAGGAATTCATTAGGGTCATCATTAATATAATAAGAATGATTTATAGTGCCACCAGACAACGAAGAAACTACCGTGTCGTCACTCAGCGCTAGTGGTGTCTTAAGTAAGTTGATTAATTCTTCAGTATTCACAAAAGCACCTCAGAAAAACACGTCACAAAAACATCTCACACAAAGCTTAGCCATTAAGTTAACTCTTTTCGCCAATTCCAAAAACCATAAATAGCCATGGCGGTATAAAACAACATTAGAGCACTAGTTAGGTACAAGCCGCTTTGAAACATCAAATAGCCGCTTGCTGGGTTAATTATTACCCAATAAACCCAGTTATCTATCTTTTTACGTGCAGTCATGACCGTTGCAATCACAGAAAAAACAGCCGTTCCAGCATCTAGCCAAACCCATTCAGACGCAAACCAATGATTGCCTAGAAAAGTTAGCAATAATGTAATTGCGCAGCCTAAAACAATTACAATAGCGTGAGTCCTAAACGGCACAGTAGAAACTTTAAGTGCTGTTTTGTCTTTACCTCCGCGCCAACATATGTAGCCCACAATCGCCATCACAATGTAATAAAAGTTCAGCAGCATTTGGAATAACAGCGTCACATCCCAAAACAAGTATACAAACAGGCAAGTGCTGATAAAAGCGCAAGGCCAACATAAAATACTTTGCCTAGCAGCGAAGATAACATAAAGCACCGATAGCGCTACCGCAATCAATTCCAGCAGGCTTTGCTGCTGGAATTGTTCAACTATACCGCTAAAGAATGTAATCACTCACCCGAGCCCATTTTATCGCCATTTAAAAACTTACACACAAAAATAGCTTGCCCATTTTCATTATAGGTCCGCTTCATTTCTCGGCCCAATACGGACATTACATGCTCGTATTCACCTTTGATAATGGTGCTTGCAGCTGAAGTACTGGTTTCCAAATCAGCATCTTCATTCAATCTATCGATGAACGCCTGAATTGGAGCAATATAAATTTCATTGAGTGGGTAGAGTGAAATATCAACGACAAGTTTCATTATCGATTCTCCTTAAAACCGGTAAGTGGCTGTAACACCAATTTGTCTTTCTTGACCAAACTGATAATAAGGTTTGGCGGGGAAATATCCATCTCGGGGGTCATTGTTAAATCCACCAAAACCTCTAGTAGGCAATTCACGATCAAATATATTCTTAGCCCACACTTGCACAAGAATATTACCCTTTTGCCAATTGAGCTCCGAGTTAAATACTGCTGTAAACGGCGCTCGTTCATCATGCCCTACCGAAAATCGATGGCGATCTTTACCTTCAAATTCAACTACCAACGAAACGTCGTCAGTAATGTCATAAGTAGTAGAGGTATAAAAAGTAATTTTAGGAGCTTGGGCTTGCAACTGCTTATCAACAAAACTGCCGTCGACGAGTTGATAATTACCAAAGCTTGCATCAAGGTAACCGAAATTGACTACGGCACTTAGGCTATCAGTGAGTTGCCAATTGGTTTGTATTTCCATGCCCTTATTGAGGCCGGTATCAGCATTTCCAATAACATCGATAAATTCTACTGCACCGCTGCCATCATCTCTATTACGCACGGAAAAGTCACTCACCTGAGCATCTTCACGCTGCATATAGAAAAAAGTCAACGACAAACCGCCTGTAATTCCATTGTCAGCATCGATGTTGCCTTTAATCCCCAACTCATAGTTCCAATTGTACTCAGGATCAAATAAGCGATCTTTATCTTCTACTCTTTGATCGGGATTAAATCCCCCTGCTTTATAAGATCGTGAAACGCTGGTATAGAACGTTGCCTTCTGCAGCGCATAGCTTGCCGTCAATTTTCCTGCAAATAAGCTATCATCTAGTACTTCAACGAAGCCATCACTGTCTATATAATCTGCATCAAAGTTTTCATAACGCGCACCGGCCGTAATTGAAAGCGGCTCGGATATCTGCCAACTATGCTCTCCATAAACGGCAATCGAACTGGGTTCATAAAAACTGGTGAAGTCAGCAGAAGCGAATGTATAAATACGTTGCAGATCTTGTTCACTTTGTTGGTAGTAAAAGCCCACTACCCAAGGATTTTCAGACTCTAGGGATGCATATCTAAGATCCAGCGTTTGATTACTGACTTCACGTTTATAGCGGTCGAATGAGGAATATTCGTCAGGGTGGAAACCAACGAAGGTCCAATCTTCATCGTACCCATAATCTAAATCCGCATTCAAGGTAGTGAGAGCGATTGACAATGAATGTTCACCTAAGTCTTGAATATATTTGACACTTGCTGCTTGCGTATCAGTTCGATCAAAACCAGGCTCATCCGAGCGTGTTTTATTGTCGTTATCTAGTGAAAAGCTATCGTAGCCATTGTCGATGTCGAAATGATAAAATTTAAATTCAATATCTATTTCGTCTGATATAGCGAAATCAAGCGCTAACTTCGCGTTGAATTCATTAATGTTATTTGTATCATCGCGATCCAAATGGATATTCTCAACAAACCCATCGCTATTAATCTGTTGTAGCGCAATTCGAGCATTAACGCCTTCGGTGATTTGTGATGAATACGCTCCGCTCAAACGTTGCGTATTGTATTGAGCGAGGCTACCTTGCAAATATCCTTCACTATCTTCACTGGCTCGATTACTGACTACTTTTATGATACCCGCTAAACCAGTGGCACCAAAGCCAGTAGATTGCGGGCCGGAGAGAACTTCAACTTGCTGAACATCAAATAAAGAACCTAACCCGCCCAAGCCAGAAAAATTGATTTCATCTACGACAAGTGCAACTGATGCATTGATAGGCTCAGCAAAAAGACTACGCTCTCCAATACCCCTAATTTGAATGAATTTGCCTCGTGATGCGCCGCTACTAAAATTTAAATTCGGCACAATGCCCACGATATCTTCTAAGTGGTCAGCCTGACGTAAATTCAGCAATTGCTCGCCAATGACAGCCACACTGCTGGCTAGGTTATCGGGGCTACGCAGACCAAAGTCGGAAGTAACCACGATGCGTTCAATCGTGTTTTCTGAGTTTTCATTAACACTAGTATTACCGATACTATCAGCATCATTGGCTAACACATTGACATTCATACTAAGCAACAAGATGCCTGCAGAAACCGCAGGGAATAATTTCGATTTTTGATTCAATCGTTTAGGGTGTAATTTAGATTTCATAGCTTCTCTTCATATTGTCAGAAAAGAGCCGGTATTGGAGCAGGTAATTGATGTGTGTATACAACCATTCCTACGCCGGTACTAACCGGATCAGGTAAATAAGGGTCTTCATTTGAATCTCAGCAGCTAAAGCTGCACCCCTTGGCTAAAAAAGCTTAACTCTCAAACTTTGCGTCGCATGATATCAACAAAGAAAGGAAAGTAAATCAATCAATTGACTTTACTAGAGCTTTTAATATTAAATTTACATTTTTATTACATCTCTCTGCTGCCTGTTTTATTACACGTCTAATTCCATATAGATTGAAAACCGCAGAGCTTGTTTATTCAATTGTGACTTACTTAGTCCATATTCATAGCTTTAATTTCATCATCTGTTTGCGACAATAGATTCGACATTGTTTTGCCGTGTTCAACGGGAAGTTTAGTGTCTGGATCAACTCTCACAAAAACAATGTCATCAGCTAGACAAATGGTTTTCTTGGTAGCCTTATTGCGCACTAAACAGGTGACAGTTATCGAAGTCCGCCCAACTTTTTTAGTGGCTAAACCAAATTCAACTATATCGCCCTGTGTGGCTGGCGATTCAAAAGATATTTCACCAATATGCTTGGTAACTAAACAATTAGTTTCAAGCTGACAAATGGCGTATATAGCAGCTTCTTCATCAATCCACTCCAATGCTCGGCCTCCGAATAAGGCATTTGCATAATTAAGATCGTTGGGCATAACTAAACGTCGGGATAAAAAACGCATTTTGTTCCTTTACAAGGTAGAATAAAAAATTTGAAGGCGCTTAGTATAAAAGAGAGAACGCAGATTGACAGGTAAATTACTGATTGATTGGTTGAATCAACGAAAAAAAGTGAACAGCCATCGACAATTAGTCGTCATCTCTGGCCATTTCGATTGGTGCGCTGCGCAGGCCGAAACTATTCTAGATTATGAAACCTCACGCACTTTATTAGTGAGTCGACGCGCCATTGGTGAATATCTGCCCAGAACAAATAGCACTAAGGCTGATTATGCTATAAAAGCCGGTACCAACAATAGTCGTTCAACAATTCATAGTGACCTTACGCAATACAAACAGCAATTAGGTACTGAATTTGACGTTCTAGTATACGATGCATTTGATGGCATTAAGCCAAGCGCCTTATACGCATTAGAGGGCACTATAGGCCGCGGTGGCTTGCTCCTCCTTTTGTGCCCTAAATTGACAGATTGGCCTGAATATGAGGCCACATCACCCGGTATTGCCTTCTCCTCATTTGGAAAACACACAAGCAGTTTGTTTGTTAGACGCATGCGTAATATGATTTGTAGACAAACTAGTACTGCTTTTTTGAGTGAGAACAAGCAATACTTACCTCTTGATGTATATGAAAAAACAGCCTCAGATGAACTTATAAGTTTAAAAACCAACAATTTTCGCGGCTCTAAACTGAGCGCAGATGCTGCTCGCTCAATATCCAACTTGACTCATGAACAGCAACAAGCATTGAATAACTTACTGGAAGTCTTTACTGATGAAAAAATAAGCACGAGCCGTATTGGACTGATTAGAGCAAAGAGAGGGCGTGGTAAATCAACAATTCTAGGTCGCTTAGCAGCAGAACTTATAGCAATCGGCCCTGAGCAAGCTATTTATATAACTGCACCGCACCTAAACAACTGCGAACGAGCGCAAACAGAATTTAAAGCTGCAATTAACTTTATTAATACTCATTGTAAAGAGCAGCAATCCTTGTCCTCTGCTCAACTACGATTAACTTTTGTAGCACCTGATCAACTATTAAACCTGGACAAAAATTCTATTCTAATCGTTGATGAAGCTGCTGCTATCTCTCCAAGAATTATTCTCAATGCATGCAAATATTTTAACAAGCTTATAATGGCTACAACCGTTGCCGGATATGAAGGCAGTGGCTTGGGTTTCAATTTAAAAGTACTGCCTAAACTAAAAGAACTTAATATTTCTTTTACGCTGGTTGAATTGAGTAAAGCCATAAGGTGGTATCCCAATGACAACTTAGAAGCTCTGTTTGAAAGCACATTTTCGCCATTGGCAAGGTCATTCACGGCAGTTGAACCCGCGTTTCATACAAACAAAATCAATTTTAATAATATTGAATTTAAGCTTGTTGAAAAATCTGAGCTCATTGAAGACGAAGAAACCCTAAAAACTATCTTTGGTCTTTTAGTTCAAAGTCATTATCAAACTACGCCTGATGATTTAATGCGGATATTAGATGCGCCTGATCATCACATTGCCATATTAACCAAAAAAACCGAGCCGAACTCTCCAGTAAGTAGCCAAAATATTATATCAGTCGCGGTCATTGTTAACGAAAGTCTAGCTAATGCTGACGTTAAAGAGGACCTAATTGAAGATATAATATCTTCATTACGGCGGGTAAACGGTCATTTGGTAGCTCAAAATCTTGCCACTACATTATATGATAAATGGTTCTTACGCTCCACAAATTGGAGAGTAGTGCGTATCGCAGTTCATTCTAAACAAAGGCAAAAAGGCATTGGTAGCGCTATGTTGTCGCATATAGAGGCCTTGGCTAAAAAACAGCATGTTGACTACATTTCGACTTCGTTTGGCTTTACGAACGAGCTCTTTTCGTTTTGGAAATCTCAGCACTATAAGCTTATTAAAATAGGTGCTAGGCGAGACACGTCGAGCGGGGAACACAGCAGTATATGGGTATTGCCGCTAAGTGATGAAGCTGCTTGGCAATTTTACTCTTACGCCGAGGTCATCTTAAATGACATGGACTTTTTAATAAATGTGATATTAAAAAATGAAAACGATGAACACTGGTGGCTAAACCTAAAGACTTTACTAAGTGATGCAGACAATGCACTGGCCCTTCTGATCCATAATCACGACAAACCAATAGCACCATCGGCTAAACATCGATTAACTGAGGAGCAATCTTTACACAGAGCACGAGACACCCACTATTCTCGGCTCACACAATTTATTCAAGGAAAGCGAAGCTACGCAAACGCTGCTGCTAGTATTTATTATTATTTTAAACATCAAGAGAAAGAATTAATTCTGTTAAATGAAATACAACAGAAACATCACTCAAAAGCACAAAAATCAGTACTTGTAGAGCAAGTAAAGCTAAGAGTTAATGAATATATAATCCTTGAGGATAAACGAAAAAAACTTCTTATCTAAGATATTTGGCACATCTTTCGATTCAAAACTTGAAGTATCTAGTCAGTTGATACCTAGTGACATAATTTCAACATCAACTGTTTAAAGATCCATAAATTTTTGGCAAAAAAAAAGCTCCATTAAGGAGCTTTTTCATGAGCAAATGAATTAAATTCGTATGCCTTTATTAGACGCCTTGGTTTTTATATAAGGTTCCCAAGCCTCTGCATTCTTGCGAATAGAACCGTCTTTTTTAGCTTCTTGCACGGCAGCCATTGCTGACTTATAGTCGCCTAGATAAAAATATGCTTCAATTAACGCATACTGTATCTTTCCAGAATTATCTTCGTTGTCAACAAGCGCCATATTAAGTGCTTCAGCAGCACCTCTATAATCACCAGCCGATAGTAACATAGAGCCTTGACGACGATATAACTCTGGCTCATTGCCTATTTTAGCAGCTTCACCAAAATAAACTGCAGCCTTCTTAAAGTCGCGAGCTTGAAACGCTGAATTTGCTACCGCCGACAAATTGGCTTTGTCGCTAGGAATCAAACCTGACTTAATATACTTTTCCATCAGCCTAGTGGCGTTATCGGGCATACCATTAACACTATACAACTGAGCTAGTTGTTTGTGCTGCGTAGCAGTTTTTAAGTGCCCTCTATAGTAAGCCAACTCAAACATAACAAGTGCTTTAGCATAGTCTTCAGAAATCTGATAGAACAAGCCAGCATTCTTGAACCACAGCTCAGAATCAGGAAATACTAGTAACGCAGTTTCGATAACGTCGAGTGCTTCGGCATATTTCTTCTGCTCATAGTATACGCTAACCTTAAGGTTGTAAGCTGCTTCTCTTGCAGGATCTAGCAAAGCTATAGCTTTATCAGCGGCTGGAATGACGTTATCTAACTGCTTCATTTCTTTATAAGCGTTAGAAATTTTAAGGTACGTCATACCATCTTCTTTACACGTAAACTTTGTCCACTTCTGGTACCAAGATATCGCTTCTTCGTACTTACCTGCTTCATATTTCAAGTCACCGACAAGCTTAATAAGAGGCGCATGGTCATTATCGTTTAGCACTTTGGTTTTAACCGCTCGCTCAAGATAATCAGACGCCTCTGCTCGTTTATTCGGTTCAGAAACCAATAGCTGACCTAAAAATTTATCTACTGAAGCGCGATCAAACGGGTCCTTTGCTTCAATTTCATATAATAGGTCAATTGCTTCTTTAACTAGGTCTTGGTTATAAGCTTCAAACGCTTTATTCAGCTTTTTACCTGTCTTTTGACCTAGTAACTTTGTTTTAGCCGGTTCATAACCTGGGCATTGAATAGCCAGATTTGACTGAGCTAGAGATAAGGATGAATATGACCCCATCAACAGCGCAGTACCAATCAGCAATGGAGCTTTTAGAGATTTAAATTTCATCGTCCTATTCTCCTAGCTTAAAGTCTAATTGCACTTCTAGTCCAAATTGCTTTTGGGCGACCCCATCAACAATTTTAGGACGATACTTCCACTTTCTAAGTGCACGTTTAGCATTTCTGTCGAAAATACGTTTAGGGTCAGCATCAATCACTTCGACGTCTTCAACCCCGCCCACTTCATTTATAGTAAATGAAAGACGTACCCAACCTTCTTTGCCATCGCGAGATGCTTGTGGTGGATATTCTGGTGGAATTCGAACTATCGGAGCAGCGTCACCATCGCGCATCGCACCTATACCACCAACAGAAGTACTAATGTCTCCAGTGTCAACACCTGGCAAAGCCAAACTAAAACCAGTGTTATCTGGTTCAGATGAATCAGGTTCTACTAATTCAACCTTTGGTGGCTCCTGAGGCGGTGGTGGTGGTGGTGGTGGCTTTCTTACACGTTGCTGTATTTCGTCGTCAGGCTTTTGCATAACGATGTCAATAACAGGCGGTGGAGGCAAAGCCTCCATAGCTTTACCATCATTTTCGACTAGCTTCGCCATAACGATAAACAACCCAAAAGCAATAGAACCGCCGAGTAATATGGATACTATAAATCTCACCATGTTACCCCCTTACCGCAATTGCTACACGATCGATACCAGCTTCCTTCACTTGATCCATTACTTTTATCACAATGCCATGCTTGGCTTTGGTATCAGCTTGAATAAAGACAACTTCAGAAGGTTGCTCAGACAATAATTTTTCAAGGTTTGCGCCAACTGCTTCAACTGACATTTCGCGCCTATCCATCCAAATATCACCTTTTTCGGTAATCGCAATAAATATGTTTGCTTTCTTCATTAATACTGCTGTATCGCCATCAGGTTTATTTACGTCTATACCCGCTTGCTTTACAAAAACAGTCGTTACAATGAAGAATATTAACATTATGAAGACGACGTCCAACATCGGCGTCATGTCGATTTGAGCGTCTTCTTCCTGAACTCTTACTTTACGACCCATTTTAATCTCTCTTAATGATGTGGCAGGCTATCAACTAATGACTCTCTAGCCATCTTCGCTTTCGCTTCAAGACGTGAACTGAAAAACAGTCCAGAGAGAGCCGCAACCATTCCAGCCATAGTTGGAATTGTTGCCATTGAAATACCAGCAGCCATTATTCTTGGGTTACCAGTCCCTTGTGTTGCCATACTCTCGAATACACCGATCATGCCGGTAACGGTGCCTAACAATCCGATTAATGGACACATGGCCACCAATGTACGAATAATAAGCAATCTTGCATCCAAAGAATCTGAAGCCTGCGAAATCCACGTGTCACGAATTCTATGCGCATACCATGAAGTAGTATCTTTTCTAGCATCCCAATCAGCAATAATTTGCTTCTTTACCTTTGGAAATATAGAACTTAAATACCAATAACGCTCAACCATTAAAACCCACATTAGGAAAAGCGCGGCAGCGACGAAATAAAGCACGTCACCACCGGTAGCGATAAAGTCCCTGACAGATTCCCATAATCCAATCAGGTACAACATATTAAGCTTTCTCCGTCTCAGCGCTAGTTGCAATGAAGCCTGCAGTTTGCTCATCTAATACATGAACAATTGACTTCGCTTTTGCAGCTACAACACTATGAACCAAAATAAGTGGTAACGCTGCAATAATACCTTGAGCTGTTGTTACAAGAGCCATTGAGATAGAACCAGCCATGATTCTTGGGTCACCTGTACCGAACAACGTAATTTGTTGGAAAGTTTCAATCATTCCCAATACCGTACCTAGTAGACCTAGCAACGGTGCTATAGCGGCAAAGATTTTTATGATATTAATACCGCGATCTACACTTGGTAACTCACGTAATATTGCTTCATCAAGCTTAAGTTCTAATGTTTCAACATCAGCAGCTTTGTTTGCTTGATAAACAGTTAAGATACGACCTAAAGGATTTTTGGTATTAGGTTGGTCGATATTCTTCAACTGCGAGTTCATTTTAGCGCCAATTGCTGAAAGCGTTAGGAACTTATACAAACCGATTAGAAGGCCTATTGCCAACATAACAGTAATTGTGTAACCCACTGGACCACCAGCATGATATCTCTCTGTCATAGTCGCTTTTTGCTTGAACAAGTTCAATATAGCGCCTCGTGACGGATCCACATATACTGGAACGAAACCATCAGAAGCAGATGCTTCCAAGATATCTTGAGTTGTGCTTACTTGGAAACCGTCAGGTTGACGACCTAGAGGCTGTATCGAGTTATCAGCATCATCATATACTAAGTAACCTTGCTCACCGACCAAGTTAAATGTACCAATACGAAGCACAGTTTGTGTTGATTTACCGCCGTCTAAGTTAAGCACTTCAGCTTCAAATTTTTCAACTTGACCAGAAGCAGTCATTTCAGTCTGCAAAGAAACCCATAACTCTCTAAGTTCTCTAATGTTCGGGAGACCTTTAGAGTCTTTTGACATTTCACCTAAGAATACATCGCGACCAGGATACTGAGCGCTTACAATAGATGTAGAAATTCGACCGAATGCATCAGCTGAAGCTTGGCGAACAACACCAAACATTTCACCTAAGTCACCTTTGGCTTGGTCTAACTCAACTTCTTTGTCTATAAGTGACTGTTCATTAGCAGCAAATTGATTGGTTAAACGGTCACCACGTTGTTCTTCTTTTTTCAGATTTGCTTGGGCAGTACGCAACAAACCTTGCTTGTCAGCGCGGTCTTTGCGGAACTCAGCTTCACGTTGTTTATTAATTTGTGATTGAGCGGTGCCTTTCTGTTTTACTTTTTGTAGCAAATCTTGCAATGATGTTGACGTCTGTGCTTGTGCAAAAGAAGATACACATACAATTGCCGCTGCAGCAACAAGCGTTTTAATTGTTGTTTTCATTATGCTTACTCCGCTGCTTTAATTGGTAATTTGATAAGATCTTCAGGAACTAAGCCCTGTGCCATGCGAACAGCCTGAATAATAGAATTCAGATACTCATCACCTAATTTTTGATAGCTACGTGCGTCATTATCCCAAGCCCAAGCGCTTTTCTGATCTTTAGAAAGAGCAAGAAGTGCTGTACGACCTAAGTTAAAGAAATCAACTGAAACGTCTTGCCCACTGTCTTCAATCGTTCCTGGGTAGGTTTCAATTTTAGAACCGTACTCATTTTCAGTTTGATATGCTTCGAGAACTAAGCGGAAGCGCTCAGCAACAGTTACACTTGAGTTCGTCATTACATCACGAAGTCTTTGAACGCGTGCCGTTCGTTCTTCTAGATTAATTGGAACATCAAGCTTAATAAATTCATCAAGGCTATCAATCATGCTGAACATTAATGGAACAATATTTTGCCTTGTTTCATCAATAGAATCGATTTGACGTTGAAGTGAATCGATTCCGCGTTGTTGGTCAGCAACTAGATTAGCCAAGTAATCATTGTAAACCTTCAAGCTCTCAGTTGTATCGATGACGTTTCTATACTCCGCCAACAATTCTTGAGATTGCTCAAAAAGATTATTAATTTTTTCTTGAGATTGCGTGACTGCTTTATGGATCTTAGCTTCTTCATTTTGTAAGTCTTGAAGCTGATCTGCAGAGACGATCGAAGCATTCCCTAGTGCTATTGCACCTAGAACGCATGATGCTATTTGAGTTCTCTTGCTCATTTTGGACATATTCCCAACCATAGTTTTGTTGTTTCCGCCTTCAACAATAAAGGGCGCTGAAATTATTATTATCATAGTCGTGCATTCGAAAATTCAATGCACTCCACCAAGATAGTCACAGGATGTTAAGGAAATGTCAAGAAAACGGTTAACTAGAAATACCAAGAATTCATTTTTTTTTAAACAAGCTATTTTCAAAACTTATGTTAGTCTTTTTCGCTCGGTTTAGTACAATGCCTGATTACCAGATACTTGAGGTGTTTGCGCATCTAAGTACAATGGCTTGAAACTAGCCGGGAAAACATATAGAAGGCGCTAAAAAGCCTACTCATTCATTAATATTAGCAGTTGGAGAATGGCATGAATGTGAACTACGTAGCATTAAATGTAGAACAACATAAAAATAAAAAAATAAAAGTACTCTCATCTTTTGAACACGCGCGGGATTTTCACCTTTGTGCCATTACAACTGATGAATTTGGTTTGGCTAGCACCAATTATCCGATTGTCTTCATCCGTAATGAAGATGCTTCGATTAGTGCGGTAGCATTATTTGGGCTCAAACCTAAGCAAAACTTCTTTGTAGATAAAGATGGTCAATGGCCGCTAGCTTATGTTCCGGCTATTATTCGTCGCTATCCCTTTAGCCTTGGTCGTGTTAATCCTGACTCTGACGACCTAGCAATCTGCATTAGTGATGCGGATCAATTAATTAATGATAAGTTTGGTCTCGATTTGTTTAACAACGATGGTGAGCCAAGTGATCATGTTATTAGAATTCAAAAATTCCTTAGCTTTTTACATAACATGCAAAACCGTTCTAAAGATTTTTATCAAATTCTTGACGGACTGGGTTTGTTTACCGAAAAAGCGCTTGAATTCCAAGAAAATGAAGAAGCCAAGTCAATTGGTGGTTTCATGGTAATCGATCGCGATAAATTGCAAAGCCTTAAAGCAACTGATTTTACCAAGCTACGAAAGATCGACGGTGCTCTTGAAGCGATCTATACCCATATCGCCTCGTTAAACCAAGTACAGAACTTAGTGAAACGCAATGATGCTAAGGTAGATTAAGAGAATGAAAGCGACCGTATTTGAAGCGACCAGGACGGCGGAACTCAAGCAAGCGTATCAGCAGGAGAACAAAGTTAAAGTAGAAAACTTATTCACTCTCGAAAACGCTCAGGCTATAAATCAAGCTGTACAAAGCATCAGAGATTATCATTTAGTATTTCATGTTGGAGATGAGCACAAAGCGGTTTTGGAGTCTGAACTTAGAAAACATGATGATGAAACCCGATTAAAATTACAAACCGAGATACACCAAAATGCCTCTCGCGGCATTGGCTTTCTGTATGGACGGCATAGGTTTGATAATACACATAGCAATTCAGTTTTAAGAAATACGATTGAATGGCTAAATAGTGAGGAAACGATTAATTGGGTCAAGGAAGTTACCGGTTTTCAAGATATCACTCATGCTGATGCGAATATCACTCGATTTGCTAGAGGTGAATTTTTAACGCGTCACAATGATGTCGTGCCAAATGAAACTCGCAGAGTCGCTTTTGTGATCAATTTGTCATCTCAATGGCATGCAGATTGGGGAGGCTTGTTACAGTTTTTTGAAGCAGATGGCACAAGCAAGCAATCTTGGACTCCTACTTTCAACAGTTTGAGTCTGTTCAACGTATCTGAGATCCACTCCGTTACCTGTATTGCTCCGTTCGCTCCAGCACTGAGACTATCAATTAGTGGTTGGTTCAGAGCTTAATAGCTAATTGAAACTCGGTATCATTCTACCCTGCAACCATGCCTGACGACTGTTGAAGGTGCGCTTAATTGCTTGCACCTCTTCTTCACTTAAATCGGGATGCCATATTGAAAATAGTAATACAATGCGCGTATGCGAACTATTATTTCTCGCTGAGTGAATGAAAGTATCATCAAACACAAGCACCTCAGCATCTTGCCACTGATAAATCTCATCTCCAACGCTCAATTCACAGCCACTAGGAACGTCAATTCCAAGATGGCAGGTTAAGCTGTGATTAGACAGACCATAGTGAGGTGGAATCTCCTGCCCTGCCTTGAGAATAGAAAAGAAAACCTCATCCGGAAAAACACCTCGAGCAGCTAATGGCAATTTAGATAAAATTTCGATGGTTTTTGGAAAGTGCTGCTTAGCAAATGCCGACAACTCCCCCTCTTTGTATAAATCCAAAGCAGTCCATGTTTGTTTTCCAGCCAACGCCTCAAAGTCCTCAGCAGAGAAGTGATTATCAAGATAAGGCCGAGCGACTGAATCTAATTGTGTTATTACCGAACTCAGCTCTGATTTTATAAAAGAATGTTGAGCAATTAGATCTGGAACCCACGTAAATTGAGAAACGTCCCAAATGGGCACTGCAGTTAAATCAGGTATATAAAACAAGTGCGGCATTTGCCGTGGAGTATTATAGTCGAATGGCTGTAAATGCGTTTGCGGCCAAATAGCAGAAGCTATCCTCTGTACTTTAGGATCTTCAGTAATCGCTTGAGAATGTTGTTGTGTATAAAACTGAACTAATGCTCTACCTGCGTAAACAAGTTTATTGAAAAAACTCTCTGAAAAGCCAAATGACTTAGGTTGAGTAAACCAATTTGGTGCCATATCTAAAACAAAGGAGAATAGAACCACAGCATCTGTATGCTTTTGTAAATTCGCACATAAATATCCTAAGCTAATATACGCGCTGGGATTCGAAGGTTGAATTCTAATACATTCAGAATAAGCCTTTAAAGCGCGCTCGTCTTCTCCAAATTGTTCTTCAACGTTACCAAGGAAATTACTTATATCCGCGGTTTTTGGAAACACTTCTCCGAGCGCTCTGGCTTTGCTTATTCCCTCTTCAATTAAGCCCTGATTAAGCAATTCTGCAACTCTTTGTTGCGCTTGCTGCGCTTTTTTCGCTTGATGCACATCGTCCTTCATCGCTTTTGCCCCAGTATATGCCAACCAAGAATATCTTTGTCACCATTTTCATTGGCAACAAGCATAGGCTCGCTAATATCTATGGCTACACCGCAGGCCTTAAAATCATCCACTATCCTAATCATCTCAGACTCACTCAGTGCCGCTTTTTGTAATTGCTGCAAGCGAGACCTTTCTGCGTAAATACGCCTCAATGTATTGGTAATGTGCTCGCTTAGTAATTTAGTCCGCGGCTGTTGTAAAAAGTAGGTTATAGCATCAAAAATTTGACCGCTAATACGCTTAGTTTTTACGATATCGAGCTTAAGGAAAGTTTCACCAGCGCTTTCCATATCATACAAGCTAGCGTCACCCTCTTTATATTTTAATAATGTAGGCAGCAAGCCACTGCTAGCAAACAAACTATCATACTCACGCAACTTAGCTTGGTTTGAGAGCAGCAAAGCGCTTTGTGTGTTATGCATTAAAAATTTAAGGTGCCCTCCAGAACTCAACACTCTAGATGATTCTAAAACCATCTCACTGGTTCTAGTGTGGTCCGATATCGCATATTCAGCACCAAACTGACTGGTAACAGCATCGAATTCGCAAGTCGCATAAGGCAAATTAGTGATGTCGATGTTGGGTACAAAAGTCGCTGACGCTAAATGGACATCCTCAGTTTGCGGTTGTATCATTGCTATGTCTACAGCAGTTACTTGCAAACTACTTACACTTGATAACAGCTGCTTAACAACCGACCCGTTGCCTGTTGCCAAATCAATTATTTTTGCACTTTTCGGCAGAGATTCAGCAAATCCTCCCCAAAAAGCTTCCATTGCAAGGCCTGCAAGACGATCTGACTGCGTAATACAACTCTCCAATGCTCCCGACTCCCAATAGAGATCCCAAGCATTCGTCGGCTTATCGTTGTAAATCATATTTATATTTCAATCTCTTCAAGTGGAACAACATCAAAGGGAGCAGTAAGCCGCATTTCATTAGAGTGAAAGGGCAAAGTACCGTGCCACATAAATGAGGGAAACAACACCAATATACCCTCTTTAGGGGTTATAATTAAGTCAGGCTCATCAATTAAACCAAGCTCCAATGGAGATTGTCCAAAACGTATACAGCCCTCTTTATCAGTTATATTATCTGGCAATGATATATAGCACGCGGAGCTAATCCAACCCTCAGGGTGAACATGATTAACGTGGAACCCGGATTCCTCCAATTTAACAGACCAACTTCCTGTGATTTTAAAGCTAGCGCATTTACGTTTGAAAAAAACATGCTCACTATCATCGGGTAACTCAGCAATATATCGACTGACTGTCGTCTCATATGCCCATTTTAATTGAGCCAAAATAGGATGTTCCCGGTCCAGCAAACGTCCTGGTGTTTGTGTTCCCTTGCGCAATGTTTGTTGCAACGGTCTTGTCGTTGTATTGTGCATGGACACTAATACTTCTTGCACCTTATTCAAGAAAACCGCTAAAGAATCATAGCCATCAGGAATGGGCAACTCAAACGCTTTGATGCTGTGCTTTACTTGGGTAAATGCTTCATACGCGTCCGGATCTGTCAGTTTCAAACAAGTCGACTCATAAGCGAGCACCAACTGATTTTGCGTATACTCCTTTTTCAATTCACTTATCACTTGCAAAGCAACGTTATATTTAGTGAGTTTGATGCTTAATTTAATCAACTCTATGCCATGAGAAAAAGTGGACGTTGCTTGCCAAATCGTTTGCATAATACTGAATGCATCTTTAACTTTGCCGTCATTAGCTAAAAGCAGCGCTTTAAAATATAACAAACGAGATTGATTAGGCTGCCTCTCTAAACCTAGCTGCACTTGCTGTGATGCTTGCTTGTAATCTTCTGCATTGATCAGCATATCGATATAGGCAAGCCTCAAACTAGATAGTTCAGGCGTTTTTGTCAGTACAAGGAAAAAACTTTTACCAAATTTTTGTTGTTCGCCCAATTGCCATAACATTTCATTTAGCTGGACATGAGCAGCCAGGTAACTTGGATTAATGGCTATGGCTTGGTTAAAAGCCTGTTCTGACTGTTCATATTTACCTAGCTCAAAATAGCATAAGGCAGATTGGTATTGGGCCATCGATGACGGCCCAGAAGTCATCACGCCTTGAAGTAACTCGATTGCGTCTTGATACTTATTTTGCTGAATTAGCACTTTTGACAAACCAATTATCGCTTCTTTATAGTCGGGTTTCTGCACCAGCACTTGATGATATTTATCTTCTGCAAGAGCATGGTTCTTTATCGCAAGAAAATAATCTGCTTCATATTTTTGGTAAACAACAGAATGTAAAAACCGTGAGCGATATTCATCAATTAACTGTTTAGCTTGCACTAAGTCAGCTTTATCAAGAGTCAAAATTAGCCAATTTTTAAACGCGTCAATATAATTGGGATTCAATGAAAGCGCCAATTTATAATGATTGACCGCACTATTGCTCTCTCCCATATCTTTCAAAAGATTGGCTAAATTATTATGAAATTCGGGCTGTTTTGGATAACGCGAGACAATGGCCTGCATTATTTTTAAGGATTCTGGATACTGATATAAAGACTTCAATGCTAGTGCATAAAGATGTTGAACATTTGGATGTTGCAATAGGTTATTTGGTAATGATTGAATATCATGGATTGCGTTATGAGCATCGCCCGATTGCAACTTTTTGGTAATTTGCTCAAGTCGTTGCTGAAATTGTTGTTGTGACACTGCCATGTAAATCATTACTCCTATGCAAGGCCAATAAGCATAGCATTTTAGACGTAATAAACACTGATTTTGAGCAAAAAAAAAGCCAACTTTCGTTGGCTTTTATTAAATATCTTTCAAATTAGAAAGTATATGTACCGCTTATGAATAAGCGACGACCTAATACGTCATATACTTCAGGGAAAGTATTTGCTTGCTGTTGCTGATCACCAATTGGTGTTGGCTCTTCTTCAAACAAGTTATTTACACCGAAGTTAATTCTGAAATCGTCAGAAACTGCATATGCAGCGCTCAAGTCAACATAGTAAGCAGCAGCCAATTCTGGTACCACGATGTCAGCGCGAACAGCACCGCCATTAGTGATTGAATCGTCATCTACAGGAGACAAGTAACGAAGTAAAGCAGAAACTGTTAACGGACCAGTACTCCAGTTAGCACGAATATTATACTGGAACTCAGAGCGTGGAATACCACAAGTGTTACCGAATTCACCAGCACATTCGTTAATGGTTGGTAAATCAGCTACTGGCTGAACGTCAAACTCAGTTAGATAAGTACTTCTGAAGTTCACGCTAATAGTAGATGTGTCTTCGTAAATACCAAAGTTAACGTCAGTTGTATAGTTAACGTTAAAATCGACACCCTTAGTACTAATGTTAGCAATGTTTTCATTTAGCACGTTAACAACATTTACGTTACCATCTGGACGACGTTGAATCGCTTGACAGAAAGGACTAGCAAGGTCTTTAACTTGGTTGTAACAGATATCTAATACGTTATCTACACCACCACCCAATACAGAGATAGCATCTTCAATTTCAATACTGAAATAATCGATTGTTACGTCTAAGCCTTCCATTGGTTCGAAAATCAAACCAACAGTAACAGTATCAGACGTTTCTTCTTGAAGGTCTGGGTTACCACCAAATAAGCCTTCAATCTGACCATTCGCTTGAGTAAATACGCCCACTTGACCAGCTGGAACACCAGTAGCTTGACATAATGCTACGTCAGTATCACCTGAGATACCGGCAACAGAACATGGATCAGTTGCTGCAGGGAAACCATTAGCTTGACCTAAGAATAACTCAGATACGTTTGGAGCACGCACAGCGCGCTGAACACCAAGACGAAGACCAACAGTCTCTGTAGGCTTGAAGTTCAATGCTGTTGCGAAAGAAGTTACCGCACCAATGTTTGAGTAATCTGACGAACGTACAGCACCCCATACACTAAGCTCTTCTGCATAGTCTTGACCAGATAAAATTGGAATCGAAATTTCAGCGAAATATTCGTTAGAGCTATAAGAACCTATAGTTGCACGACCTGCGTTGAATCCAAGTACGTCACCAGAAGACAAGAAAGTATCTGGACGGAAAGTAGATTCATCACGACGACGTTCAAAACCAAAAGCAACACTAATTGCTTCTGTAGCGCCTGGTAATGTAAATGGAAGTTCACCTGCAACAGACGCTAAAAATACGTTTTGTTCGATATTCGTTATGTTAGTTGCACCAACGTTAACAAAATCGATCGCCGCTTGTGAGATGTTGCCTGCACCAAAGATGTTTAATGGAGCACAGCCACCAGAAGTGTCTTGACAAGCAAGGCCATCATCAGTAACAAGAACCGCTTGACGGAAGCGAGAATCAGAAACATCGTTGTTCAATGTATTTGATTGATCAAGGATTGAACGACTGAAATATACATCATATGACCAGAAATCGTTAATGTCGCCATCAACACCAACTAGCATACGGAATGCGGTACGTGTATCAATTGATTGACGTGAACCGTTCTCAACCATACGACGACCAATGAAACCAAATTCAGCGTTGTCGTCACCGTCGATAACACCGTCACCATTTGTGTCAATACGTTCGCCGTCAAGCGCTGTCTGTACACCAGCACCAAAGAATGGGCTGTCTGGGTTAACTTCTACAGTGCCTAAGAAAGCTGGTGTAGGTGCTAATTCTTGTGGGATTTCGTTACGAACGAAAGTTATCTCTCCGTACAAGCGCGCGTTATCAGCTAAGTAATAATGAGCAAAAGCTTGTGCTGTATGACGAGACTGTGGCAACTGAAGGAAGTTATCAGGTGCGTAGTTAAAGCGGTCAGCAGGATCAACGAACGCACGACCTGTGCCATCTGGCTCAAACGTACCTAATACATCACCGTTTGGAAGCGTTGGGCCACCAAAAATACGTGTTCCTGGAATACCAGAAGAACCACCAGGTACTAACACACCGCCACTTTCAGTAAGTGCTACATCAGAAAAACTACGGTCAGCTTGGAAAATAGGCTTACGCTCTGAATAACCCATATAAACTACTGCGTTACCTTTACCGTCTGCAAAGTTACCACCCATAGTAATATCGAAGTTATACTTCGCGCCGTCACCTTCACCAGTAACGTCATATAGTGCTGACATTTCAACACCTTCAAAATCGTCAACTAGGTTGAAGTTAACAACACCACCAAGAGCGTCAGAACCGTATACTGCAGAAGCACCACCGGTAATGATTTCAACGTTCTCAATTAAGCTTGCAGGAATAGTGTTTAGATCGACCACACCATCTTGACGAGATGGAACCCAACGACGACCATTTACTAGTACCAATGTACGAGCAGTACCAACACCACGAAGGTTAACAGTAGCAGTACCGTCACCTGGGTTGTTTGAAGCTGGACCAAATGCTGGCAAAGTTGAAGGCAACTCTGCTAATTTTTGCTCGATGTTTAAGTTACCTGAAATATCAAATTCGAAATCTGATACTTCAACAACTGGAGTAACTGAAGTTAGATTTGCACGCTTTAGACGTGAACCAACGACCTGAATTTTTTCGACAGCCTCAACACCATCCGCTTCCTGTGCAACAACACTTGTTGAAACACCAGCAGTAGTGGCAGCACCGAACAAACAGGCCAATTTAACTGACTTTGCTAGTTTTGAATTTGTAAACATTTATGTCTCCCTGGACACCATGAACTCGCGAGTTCGTGTGAATTAACCGTTTAGACGGTTTTTTATATTGTATGAAGGAATATCCTCACGCTCCCAATTCTATACTCAGTAGGTAAGCGCGGTCAACTTTTCTAAGTACAATTAAGCTTTATTAGGGAGGCGTGCGCGGGGATAATTGTTTAAAATCCAGCCCATAAACACCTGTGTTTAATTGAAACATCCTAAGAATCAGCAAATAATAGGAGTAAAAATCACAGATTGCCGCTGAATGGCAAGTTATCCCCTCCTTTAATAATGGTCGTTATTAGCTGTTTTTAGAGGACTTTGCGCCAGCGCCAATCGGTAAAACCATTATTAAATGTCTAAAGTACGATTATTTTGGTTTTTAGCTTTTCTAAAATAGGCTTATCAATAAAGTCGAAAAAGACTCAATTATTAGGCAAACAAAGAAACAATATAAATTGATTGTTTTTTGAGCAATAAAGTAAGCAACAATGTATTTATATTAATTGAGTATGAGTTTCAAAAAATAATAAGATGTAGAAATCAAATGTAAATGCTATTTTTAGTTTAGTAAGTGCAATGGATAGACGTAAGCTGTTATTAATAAATTAAACCAAGTTTTTTAATATTAAGTCGATAACAAGTTGTGGGGGATTGTTGTGGTGATTGTTTTCATGTCGATTTGAAAGCGACCAACAACAAAGTTAGATTAATAAAATTAAGGAGTTTGAATTGAAATTAGATGATGATATTCACAATTATTATGAGCATTTAGTGCTAGAGAAAATGGAAGCACTTGGTTTTAATAAAAGTAAAAGCGCTGATTATTTAGCTGACGTTACATGCCTAGTTCTCAATCAATTGCCACCGAGGTACATTAGGCACGAAGTAGATATGGCATTTTATTTACCGCTTTCTGAACGCAGGCAGATGGAAATGAATGTTACTCATGCAGTAAATAACGCGAGTAAGTTTTTAGACACCAATCCTAAAATGGAAGCACACGAAGAATAAGTTAAGTTGGTCGGAGCCATTAATGACATGCGTGCCTAGCTTAATTATTTGCGAACGTTAGATTTTGTAGTATGCATTAACTGGGGATTGGGTGGCAAGCCCCAGCCACATCTCGGCACATGAGTCGTTCGGTACGGCTGCTCCCTTCCGGGCCTGACCGAGTTTCCAAATTATCATTGCGAGAGAACCAGAGCTCACCATAGAAACAGTCTTGAACTCACTGTCAAAGAAAGCTTGAAATCAAGACGGCGAGAGTATGCCGATTTCTGCGATTACTTGCAACCGCTTCAAAAGAATTTATCTAAATTTTAATTCTGCTAATGAATTTGCTACTTTCGCTGCCGATAGATTGCTTTTATTTGCTTCGACAAAGATTGTATTCAATGTTTCACCTATTTGATTGAGGTGCGCACGCAAATTGCTTGCGTCACTTTGGATACGTTGGTGATAAATGTCGATGATACCGCCCGCATTGATGACGTAGTCTGGTGCATATAAAATACCTTTATTAGCTAATTCAATTCCGATTTCATCGGATTCCAATTGATTATTGGCTGCACCTGCGATAATTCGGGCGCGAATATGTGCAATATTTTTACTATTAATTGCATTACCAAGAGCGCAAGGGGCAAGCACATCAACATCCAGTGCATCAATATCTGCGACATTTACTTTGGTCGCGCCCAACTCTTTAACCGCTCTATTTACACCATCCGGAAAAATATCTGCAACATAGAGTTGCGCTCCCGCACGATGCAAGTGCTCAGCCAAACGAAA
>CAJQOP010000088.1 GCA_905479945.1 uncultured Glaciecola sp.
ACTATCAACGGCGGAACAAAGCATGTAATGGGTTACCTGCAAGACTACTTATTTTCGCCTGAACACGTCAATGCGCCTGTTTCCACTTTGTCTGGTGGTGAAAGAAATAGACTGGTGTTAGCTAAGCTAATGTTAAAACCAAGTAACTTATTAGTTCTCGATGAACCAACCAACGATCTCGATGTCGAAACTCTCGAATTGTTAGAATCGCTCTTGGTTGACTATGACGGAACAGTTCTGCTGGTAAGCCATGATAGAGAATTTGTGGATAACGTGGTGACGTCTAGCTTAGTTTTTGAAGGCAATGGTATTATCAATCAGTTTGTCGGTGGTTACACTGATATGCGTAATTGGTACGATCAAAATGAGCTGCTTGCGAAAAAAAAAACTGACGCCGATGTAAAGCAACCTAAAGCTGAGATTAAGCTTGAAAAGCAGCAGACTAATACTTCAACTCGAAGCAACAAAAAGCTATCATACAAAGATAACAAAGAGCTCGAGGAATTCCCAAAGAAGATAGAGGGTATGGAGAAGGAACTTGAGGAATTGCAGTTGTTAGTCAGTTCTGTTGATTTTTTCCAGCAAGACGAAAACAAAACACAAGCTGCAATGCAAAAGCTAACAAAAATTGAAGAAGACTTGTCAGTTGCTTATACGCGCTGGGATGAATTAGAAAGTTTACAAAATAACAAGCAGTAACAGGATAATTAATGAAATTTACTCGATTGGCTTCAGCGGTGATTATGTGTACAACGTCGCTACCTATTTTGGCCGCGTCATATACAGTCGCCGAATTACCAACTCAAAACGTCAGTCAAAATCAATATGCTGCATCCATTGATGATACAGGTTTGATTTTAACGACAGCACAAAATCGCTTTAATCCTCCTATAGATTTAGGCTTAATAAATTTTGAAAACGATACAATTATCTCGAATTTAACTGATATCGAATCGGCTAGAATTGGTAATTTCAATACTGAAGATTATACATATTTAGCAAATAGGGCATTAACCGGGGCGCGAAACTCGAGTTTATTTACGCAGCAGTTAAGTGAGTTTCTTGCGTATAAAACTGACGGCACTAGTTTTGATTATATTAATGGCTTTGATACTGAAACAGAAGCGCTTGGCGGTTTTGCTTTCTCGATGGAAACAACACCAAGAGATTCAGTGGCCGGCACGCATATTATCGGGAATACTGTGGGCCCATTTAGAACAATTGACCACACTAACATCGATGGCGAAAATGTTCAGTTTGTTGTCTCCGATTTTGATCAACGAGCGTTTGTGCAGGTTGGTGGTAACATTACGCCATTGTTACCTATTGAAGTGACTTTGGGTGGCTCAAGTACGACAAGTCGCATAAACAATAATTATGTTGTTGCAGGGACAGGCTCTTTCTCAGGATCTGTGTCATTAACACAGGGTATTGAAAACTGTGCGGATGCAGAAGTAAGAGGTGATCAGCCAATCGAAGCCTGCCACAGAAGCATTTATAGCGTTGCGTCAGGTGGAAATATTGTCAGACGAACTGGACTATGGTTACAGCGTGCCCATGTGTGGTCGCTTGATGTTCAAGGCAACGTGCTTGGAACTACGGCATATGGAACCTTACTCACTGGCGAAGATCAAGAGTTACTGGGTACAAGCCAAGCTATTGATATCAATAATGCTGATATAGCGGTTGGCGTCTCTAGTGTTCAAGTTGACCTTGAGGACCGTGTTGTGTTTTCTACCGCGGCTTCTATATTCCAAAATGGAGAAGTAACTAGAATTCTCGCGGGAGATGAGTTTTTACCCAACAGTGCCATTGGCATTAACGATGAAGGTTACATAGTAGGGGTGCAAGCTCAAATTATTAATCAAGCTCAACGAAGCAGAATGTTCGTTTACAATATGAATAATGAAGAAATTGAATTCCCTGGGGGCTTTTTTGCCAGTTCAGGCACTATTCCCCGTTCAATTAATAATAATAACTTAGTGGTTGGCGCGGCTGATATTGAAGCATCGAGCACAGCAACAAGAAGATCAGCTGCATTCATTTTTGATATTGAAGCGAATACTTTTCTCAACTTAAACTCATTAATGACGTGTGAGGATCAGCTTGAGTTTAATCTAATTGAAGCCATTGATATTAATGAAAACGGTGAAATAGTTGCCACTGCAATTACAAAAAGACCTGGTCGGAATGTTAGGGCAGAAGCGGTTCAAGACGACAGCGGTGCTGACGTAATCGTAGATACGTGGGTAACCCTTAAACTAAGTCCAACTGGAGCAGCAGCACAAATATGCACGGATGACGAGGACGTTGGTTTAGAAAGACAAGGAGCAAGTACGGGCTTGGTATTATTTGCAATGTTATTTGGCGCAGCCATGTTCAGACGTCGCCTGTTTGTACGCACTTAATTTGGGCTTTACGTAAAAACTAAGTCTCAATTGATTATGCTCTGAAAGCCCCGTATACCGGGGCTTTTTTGTTTTAATAACTAAGACGTCTAATAAAACGATTTGATAGAAAAAATTGAACCAACGGAACATTTCAATATTTTTCAGCAAGTTACTCATCAAAACAAAAAGTGTCAAAATTTAATCATTGAATCTTTTTACGCTAAACGCTATCTATATGTACGTGGCTTGAGAAAGAAGATTATAATTCACAAGACGTTCTTGCTTTCTATAGTTACATTTTTTAACCAAGAGAGGTTTATCAATGAAAAGACAAAAAAGAGACAAGTTAACACGTGCTCATGCAAAAGGTTATCAAGCAGGAATTTCCGGTCGTTCAAAGGAATTATGTCCATTTCAAGCAGCTGAAGCGCGCTCTGAATGGCTAGGAGGGTGGAGAGAAGCTCTCACCGATCGGCACGCAGGTTTAGTCGGTCGTTAAAGCAAGGCCTAAGTAATCTCAAATTAAAAAGTAAAAAGCCCAATCTCAATTGGGCTTTTTACGTCCTGGGGTTTGAAAACTCACTTAAGCGGAGCGCTGGTTATTTTTTAGAGGTAGCTTAGTTCGTTCACCAAGACTATCAAGTGCTAGAAAGCGCTAGAAAGCGCTAGTATCTTGAAATAGTCCAACCTTAAGATCTTTTGCTACATAAATAACTTTTCCATCAACGGAAACCGTCCCATCAGCTAAACCCATAAACAAACGACGCTTTACAACACGCTTTAAGTTTATTTCGTATGTTACTTTTTTCGCTGTAGGTAAAATTTGACCAGTGAATTTGACTTCGCCAACTCCTAGCGCACGTCCTTTGCCTGGTCCACCCGACCAGCCTAAGAAAAAGCCAACTAATTGCCACATTGCATCAAGACCTAAACATCCAGGCATAACCGGATCACCGGGGAAATGGCAATCGAAAAACCACAAGTCAGGTGAAATATCTAATTCAGCTATAATATGACCCTTTCCATATTCGCCGCCATCTTCTGTGATGGTAACAACTCGGTCCATCATTAACATATTAGGAGCCGGAAGTTGACTATTGCCCGGACCAAACATTTCGCCAGTGCTGCACTTTAAGAGATCTTCTCTACTAAATTCAGATTGTTTATTTGTCATATCACGTACTAGTTTTCCATAAGTGTGTGTAATTTAGCGAACACTCGTACGCTTAACAACTCTGAACAGTTAATATTTGTAAAATAAGTTGGTTTTTTGCAGTACACTGGTGAAAATACAATGTTTCTAACCAAAATATATAGAAAAATGAAGAATCCAAAGAAATCAGCTAATGCAGAAAAACAACGTCGTTTCAGAGAAAAGCAAAAGGCTTTAGGTAAAAAGTTAATTCGTGGTTATGTAACGCCCTTAGCAATGGATAACTATAAAGAAATTGTTGCGAAAACTGGTTGGACTGACAGCGATGTACTTTCTAATTCGTTACGCATAACGTACGCGGCATATAAAAATGGGCAAATAAGATTGTTAAATCAATGGTTAACAGATCAGGATCAACAAAAGAAAGCCTTACTTATAAAGAAAGCCAAGGAACTAAAAGAGCAAGGAAAAGTGCCAGCAAAAGACGATGAGTAAAAGCATGAACGACTTCAAGTATTTATGAACGCCCTCAAGCAGGCATGAATGCAGCTTCTTATCTCGTTAGTAAAGTGATTATGTTGTGTGTATTGAAAGAATTCGCTTAGCTTCGCGCTTTACTGAAGGATGTTCTCGAAACAAGTACATTCTCTCTCTTGCTTCTCGAGCTGCAGCCTCAACATTAACAATAGGCAAATAGTAATCTCGCTCACAATCAAATTCATACATCGCATGCTCCATTGCCGTCATTAGCCAAGGTTGATGAACTAGCGGCGAGGGTAGGCTGGCTAGTTCAGGTAACCACTTTTTAATAAAATGACCATCGGGGTCTTTGTCGATAGATTGTTTCACTGGATTATAGATCCGGAGCGCATTAATACCAGTCACGCCTGCTTGCATCTGAAACTGTGGGTAATGAATACCTGGCTCAAAATCTAAAAATTGGGCAGCAAGAAAGGTAACACCTGAACGCCAATCAACATTTAGGTGATGGCATAAAAAGCTAACTACCATCGCTCTCATTCGAAAATTCAGGTAGCCCGTATGTATTACAGCCTTCATACAGGCATCAACAATAGGCACTCCCGTCTTGCCTTCTTTCCACGCTGTTAACCTACTTTCTTGTAAATTGTCTTTACAATATGGGAATGGCAAATAGGCCTTATTTACTGGGCGAAATTCCATGTCGGCTTCAGTTTCAAATTTTTGGATGAAATGACAATGCCAATGTAACCTTGATTGAAATGCTGTAATGGAGCGCGACCATCCTTTGCGCCCACTGTTTGCTAAGCTATATTGATATATTTGTTTGAGTGAAATATTGCCCCAAGCCAAATAGGGTGAAAGGCGACTGCAGGTCTTTCTAGATGCACTCGGATCGCCAATGTTCCCAAAATAATCTTTACCTCTTTCTTTAAAAAAGTGCTTTAGTGTAAACCAAGCCCTTTTCTCGCCGCCAAGTTGCATAGCAATAGATGGAGACTGCCATAACGTGGGTATGGCGAATTGAAATTTCTCCCCTAAGGTATTTTCAATGTTATTTAAAAACTCTCCTTCACTTAAGTTTGCGCTAAATGGTTCAGCAAGAATTCGCTCATTCCAAAGTTTGGGCCAATGGTGTCTATTTGAAAGCGGTCTATAAACAGCACCATATGAAAGCTGTGTCCAATTAAGCTGATTCTTACTGCACCATTTGGCTAAGGCGATATCTCGTTCGTGTGTATGTCGTAGGCCTATTTCTTCGTGGCTGAACAAATTCTTAATTTCGTATTTGAGGCTTATTTCATCGAAAACATCCGTCGCATTTCCAAATAAGACTGAAATAATAGCGCCGAACTCTTCGAGTTGCTCATTTAAGTCTTGCAATGATTGATAGATAAAACGCCAATGACGCAAGTCCATATGTGGATCGGCTAACATAATCGGTTCAATCAAGTAGAGAATGACCAATGGCTCTTTACTTTCAATTGCTAGCTTCAAAGCATGATTATCGCGTAAACGAAAATCTCTCTTCATCCACCATATGTTTATTTTTGTGCGGCAACTGGACATTAAGTTAAGTCAGCCAATCAGCAATAAAGTGTTGCTGCGGATCATAGGTCTCAGTTTGTTTTCTTAAGTTAAATTGCCTGTGGCCTCTAGGATCGGCCCCAACACCAGCAAGATACTGCCAATTACCCCAATTACTTGCAACGTCAAAGTCAACTAGTTGATATTCAAAATAACGAGCTCCATAGCGCCAATCTTGCGCTAGTTCATGAACAAAACAGCTAGCGACTAGCTGACGGCCTCTGTTAGACATAAATCCAGTAGCAAGCAATTGTCGCATGCATGCATCTACAATTGGGTAGCCAGTTTCACCTTGTTGCCAACTCTCAATGATTTCCGGATTAATCTCACTTGGTTTGGTAGCTTGCTGCACGCCACCTAGTGAAAATAGCTTTGAGCCCTGACTCAAATGATGCCAGTGAAAAAACTCTCTCCAAAGCAATTCAAAAAATAACCAGTAAGTAGAGTTATTTTTAGTGCGTTGTGATTCATATTGAGATAATTCGTAGTAAATACGTTTAGGACTAATACAGCCTTGTGCTAACCAAGCAGAAAGCTTGCTAGAGAACTCCCAACCATCTAAACCGTTCCTCGTTTCTTTGTATGTGCTTATCAGGTCAGTTTCCCAAAAGTAATATTTAAGCTGCGCCAATGCCCTGGTTTCCCCTCCAAAAAGCTCAGGGTAGTGGTTGTTATGAGTTAACAAGCATTCCGTAACAATTGCATTCAGTGGCAAAGCACTCTGTGGCAAAGCACTCTGTGGCATAGCATTCTGTGGCATAGCATTCAGGGGTGAAGACGGCATGGTGGATAAGGGCGCATCAAGCGCTTCAACGTGACAGTACTTTTCTACTTTCTTTCTGAATGGGGAAAATGTAGAGGGCATGTTTTTAATAGAGAATGGAAATTGAGACTCTTGGTACAATGTCGTTCCATTTTCTTGGATATAGTCTATCTCTGGGCGCAGCGATATTAGATCGTTCCATTGGTTTCGTTCATTAACGCCGCAATGCCATTCAGCAGAGACAGAAGTGATACCTAAGCTATCTATAAGATCTAGCAGTGATGCTAAACCATCGTTTGCTATTACTAATAGCTTTTGGCCAAGGTTCTTTAGTGACAGGTCCAAATCAATAAGAGACTGATTAATAAAGTTTGCACGGTGTTCACCCAGTAACTCTGTATTCGATGGTGATTCGATATTATCAAGAGCACTAATATCACTTAATATATAGACACAAACAAGTTCATCTACTTTGCTAGCAAGGGCAGTAAGGCTAGGGTTGTCCTGTATCCTTAGATCCTTTCTGAACCAATGCAGACCAATTTTCTTTTTCATCGTAATCTCTACTTAATCAAAGCTTATGGTGTTGCTACTTTGGCTACTCAGATTTCGATCTGTTTTGGTTCTAATTGAGTAATAAATTCTAGGTGTTACGAATACCTTCTAATTATGCGAAACTGACTAAAAATAATGAGAGCATTACTTTAAATGACAAAACAAACAACCATCGTATGGTTTCGAAATGATCTTAGATTAACTGACAACCCTGCGCTTAAAGCTGCCATCGATAATGGTCAAATTATTCCAGTATTCATAGTTGACAACACTGCACCAGAAAGTGGGGTTCCCGGTGGAGCTAGTAAGTGGTGGTTACATCACTCTTTGCTATCTTTGAATGAGTCTTTAAATAATCAACTTGTTATAAAAGAAGGCAACGCTTTGTCGGTTATACAAGCGCTGATCGAAGAATTTAGTGCGACCCACGTAGTTTGGAATCGAGTATATGAACCTTGGAAAATAAAACGTGACGTAAATATTAAGACCGAATTAAAGCTAAAAGGTATCGGAGTTGCTAGTTTTAATGGTTCACTTTTATGGGAACCAATGTCAGTTTTAAAGAAAGATGAAACGCCTTATAAGGTCTTTACTCCGTATTACAGGAATGGTTGTTTAACTAGACAGTCTCCACGCTTTCCAATTGCTAAGCCGGACCAAATTTTGATACACCCAAGCGCGCAATTTAATCTCGATGCCTTAAATAGTTTGGCCTTGCTGCCGGATATCAAATGGTATAGTGACATTGAAGCTATGTGGGAGCCGGGAGAGTCAGGCGCTGCAAACAGGCTGCAACGCTTCATTGCTGAGTCTGCCACCCAATATCAGAATGATCGCAATATACCTGCCGTAAAGGGAACATCTTTATTGTCACCGCATTTACATTTCGGTGAGGTGTCTCCTAACCAAGCGTGGTATGCCATTTTAGGCGCGTTCGAAAATGCTTTTGATAATAAAGATTTAGATGTATACCTGAGCGAATTAGGTTGGCGTGAATTTAGTTATTATTTGTTATTTCACTTTCCTGAGCTTCCAACTAAGAATTTCAACGCTAAGTTTGATCATTTTCCCTGGCGTAAAAGTGCAGACGATTTACTTGCATGGCAATTCGGTAATACGGGTATTCCAATTATTGATGCTGGCATGCGTGAATTATACAAAACAGGTTACATGCACAATAGGGTAAGAATGGTTGTTGGTTCATTTTTAGTTAAAAATTTATTAATCGATTGGCGTGATGGTGAACGCTGGTTCTGGGACACACTGTTAGATGCTGATATGGCGAGTAATTCGTCAGGCTGGCAATGGGTGGCTGGTTCTGGAGCAGACGCATCACCATATTTTAGAATATTTAACCCTATTTTACAGGGTGAAAGGTTCGATAAAGAAGGCGAATATGTAAAGCAGTATTGCCCTGAACTGCGCAAACTCCCGAATAAGTTTATACATAAACCATGGGAAGCGCCTGCTGAAATTCTGCGGGCTTGTGATGTAGAGTTGGGCAAAACTTATCCCAAACCAATTGTTGACTTAAAAGTGTCAAGAACGAGGGCCTTAGATGCTTTTGCTCAAGTCAAAGCCATGGCCCAAGAAACACAAGAACAAAGCTAGTTAATGTTTCAAACGATTGACCTTTCAAACTGTTTGAGGCTATTAGCAAAAGCTATTTGTTAAAAGCTATTTGTTAAAAGCTATTAAAGGCTGAATTAAAAACTTTTATTGCAGCCATGATAGGTATTTTTAAAACACATTCTTAAGAGTATTAAATGCATAATTTAGTCATCATTTTGGGCGATCAGCTCAACATTGAAATGAGTTCACTTAGTGGTTTTGATAAAGAAACCGACGTTGTGCTAATGTCTGAAGTTCGCGAAGAAGCAACTTATGTAAAGCATCATAAGAAGAAAATTGCATTCGTGTTTAGTGCAATGAGACATTTTGCTAAGGAGCTAACAGCCAAAGGCTACAAGGTAGTTTATGTAGAATATGACGCGCCTGAAAACCTGGGATCGCTTTATGAACAGGCAAAATGGGCGTGCAACAGGCAGTCTATTGCGCAGCCTTTTTCTGCAGTTAAAGTTGCTCAGCCTGGAGAATATAGACTGTTTGATGAAGTATCAACATGGCAAAGGAAGCTTGGTCTTCCGGTCGAAATCACAGCTGATAATCGATTCATAGCCACACAACAATTTTTTGCCGATTGGGCAGAAGGACGCAAACAATACCGCATGGAGTTCTTCTACAGAGAGCTGCGCAAATCAACCGGCACATTAATGGACGCAAAACAGCCTGTTGGTGGCAAGTGGAACTATGATGCGGAAAATCGAAAATCATTTGGAAAGGATCCTGATGTTCCAGACAGAACACATACAGCACCTGACGCAATTACTCAAGATGTGCTTAAGCTAGTAAAGACCACTTTTAGTGAACATTTTGGGCAGCTAGAAGGTTTTGACTTTGCAGTTACAAGGGAAGGGGCTTTAGCAGTTTTAAGAGAATTCATTGAAACTAGATTAGTTGATTTTGGGCAATATCAAGACGCTATGCTAGAGGGAAACCCTTGGCTATTTCATTCTCATATCGGTTTGTATCTAAATGCTGGCTTGTTGATGCCACGAGAAGTCATTAATGCCGCAGAAGAGGCATATCTTAATGGCCGTGTACCAATTAATTCTGCTGAGGGGTTTATTCGGCAAATACTTGGCTGGCGTGAATATGTACGCGGATTTTATTGGTACTTCATGCCCGCGTTAAAACAACAAAATTACTTAAATGCACAAAGAAACTTGCCTGATTTTTATTGGACAGGTGACACCAAGATGAATTGTTTATCACAGTGTGTCAATGATACGAAAAAATATGCCTACGCGCATCATATTCAGCGTTTAATGGTATTAGGTAATTTCGCACTGCTAACAGGAATAAAACCTGAGGCAATAAATGAATGGTATTTGTTGGTTTATGCTGATGCCTATGAATGGGTCGAACTGCCTAATGTGAGCAGTATGGTATTGTTTGCTGATGGCGGTCAACTCGCGAGTAAGCCATATGCGGCAAGTGGTTCATATATAAATAAGATGTCTAATTACTGTAAGAATTGTCATTACAGCGTAAAAGAAAAAACGGGGCCACAAGCTTGTCCTTTTAACTACCTTTATTGGCATTTTCTGTACCGACATCAGCAGAGATTTGAGAAAAACCCTCGAATGGCAATGATCTATAGAACCATGACGAAAATTGACGAGACGAAGTTTAACCATATGTTAGAAGACGCGGATACGTTCCTTTTAAGATTGGAAAACAATGAAGAAGTCTGATCTGCCTTCAAAGTTATGCCCAGTGTGCGAAAGACCATTTAACTGGCGTAAGAAGTGGGAGAAAAATTGGGCCGAAGTTAAATACTGCTCAAAGCGTTGTGCGTCTAACAAACACAAAGCGCTTTGAGATTTATATAAAAAACGTAAAACCAAAAATTACATTGATTTAAAGATGGGTAAACATGTTCACAGTATTTGAAGCAAATAGTCTGCGAGCTTTCCAAAGCCAATACCAAAACTAAAGCTGAACAATGTACCTAGCATAATATATTCGGTTAACTTACGGTCGCTTTGCCTTCTCATATCACCAAATCTAAATACGCTTTTAGCGGCTAATAGAAAACCAACTCCAGCAAATTGATCTAACAAAATAAAGGTGGCTATTAAGCCTCGTTCAAAATAGCCAATGAGTTCTCCTGCTGATGCTAAACCTTCATTGGCCTTTTCTTCTTCATTGAACTGAGTGGTATATTTAGTAAGAGACAGGGTTATGATAAGTGATACTGGTTTACATAGAAATAGATACAGGCCCAATATCATCAAAGTGCTAGCATCGAAGAACTCGATTAATAACAAGTGGCTCTGGCGCAAGTCGATACCGCTTAGCCAGACCGAGATTCCTGCGATAACAAGAAGATGGCCAATTTGGTCAATTAGAAAATACTTAATTACAAAGTTTCGATAGGTCTTCCATATATCAATTGCGTAATGGCTAATGATAATCACGGCAAAAGCGATAAGTGATGTGATGTCTATTGTTACTCCACTTAATAGGATGGCTAAGCTGGTCAAAATAACATGAACCCCCATGTGTTTTAACAGGCCAATAGAGCGCTGTTTGTTCTCTACCTTACACATTATCCAACTGTGCTTTTGCAGGTAAAAGTCTGCGATAAAGTGAGCCACTAGTAAAAAGAAGAATAGTTTCATGCTGTTTGTCCCAAACATAGTTTTTGATAAGCTTCGAGGTAGGATTTCAACAAATCACCTCCACTGCGCTTTAAATGAGTTGCCACATTCTGCCTTGTCATCTTCATGATATCCGCTATGCTTTGTTGTTCAGGGCAATTCAAGTCAACATAGTAAAAGAGTACTTCTGATTGTTTTTCAGTTAAGCCGTTTAAGAGCTTACGTAAAAATAATGTTGAAAGTGTCAGGTCCATGGACGTGCCGTTATCCTGCAATTTTTCGGGGAATTTAACTAACAAATCGCCCCTAGAAGCCTTGTCTAAGGCTCTACCTGAGACTATGAACGCTTCACCTATCGAACTGCCTAAGGTATTTGATAGCTTTTCAACGTTTCCAAGCGCTAGCGACTGAGTTAGTTTTGTTGCTGGACAATCAATACCTGATTGTAAATATAATCTAATGGAAAGGGCTGAATGCATCGCAGTTGAGCGGTCAGGGTAAAGAATTTGAAAGCTATCGCCTCTGAATATCTCAAACTTGCATTTATATCGTTGTTTCTGACTTTCTAGCAAACTTTGCAGAGCTTTCATTACTGAAGCATATTCAGTGGGAGACATTTTTGTCGAATGAACGATGTCTGTCGTTAAAACAGCGACATTTTGATTTACTGAATGCATCAATGCAAACCCTCCGTTTTTGATTTGGGCAAAAGTAAGTTAATCAAATGTACACGCAAACATATTTGTTTGCAATTTTGTTTAGCAAACTTATTCGTTTGCTTAGCGCTTATGCCACTATAAATGATTGCCTTAGAGATTTTTAAACGCACTTACATACGGGCAATAAAGGCGATAACTAGCCCCTATACTTTTAATATTGGCGAATTTTAATCTTTAAATCTGTTTTTGCAATAACGACAGTAAACAGCAATACTAGCTCTAAAGATGAAAGATTTTTATAAATATCGATTAGCAAATGCATTTATACGAATGCATTTATAAAAATACATTTATACAAACACCTAATTATAAGGCAGATATTGAATGAAGAAGAGCGTACTAACTCTGATGCTAACCAGTTCTATTTTGGTTGCTTGCTCGAATGAAAAAAATACAGAACTAACTACTGCGGATTCAGCCTCGAAGGACTCTTCAGCTGTCTCCACTGATGTTGCTCCCTTATGGTTAGAAGAAGTGGAAGGCGAGAAAGCACTGGCGCAAGTCAATGAGTGGAATAAATCAACACTTGATAAATTGATGCAAGATGAACGTTTTGAACAATACAAAAACGATGCATTGGAAATCGTTAATGCAACTGACAAAATTGCCTACGGTAATTACTCAGATGGTTATGTTTATAACTTCTGGCAAAACGCTGAGCATGTTAGGGGAATATTGCGCCGCACAAGCCTAGAACAGTACTCTAGTGACAATACCCAATGGAATACCATTTTTGACCTTGATAAACTTGCAGAAGAGGCCGGTAAAAATTGGGTTTACAAAGGCTCATCTTGCTATGAAGACAATAAAGACATGTGCATGATGTCATTGTCTGATGGTGGTAAAGACGCGGCTGAATCAAAAGAATGGGATCATTCAAGCCAACAATTTGTAAAGGACGGGTTTCACATACCAGAGGCAAAAAGTGATGTTTCCTGGTTGGATAAAGACACTTTGATTATTGGCACTGATTGGGGAGCAGGCAGCCTGACTGAAAGCGGATATCCATTTGTAGCGAAACTGCTTAAACGCGGACAGAAATTAGCCGAGGCTAAGGAAGTATTTCGTGGCGAAGAGACTGATGTATCAGCTGGCGTGTATAAAGCAAAACTGAATGAAGATGCTGATATTTTAATAGCTTATCGTAGCACTAGTTTCTTTACTCGCGAGTATTACTGGTTAAAAGACGACGGCTCTAAGCAACGCCTTCCAATTCCAGAAAAAAGTAATCCCGTTGGTGTTTTTAAAGGACAAATATTAGTAAGTTTAAAAGACGATTGGCAGGCTGCAGATTCAAACTCAAGCTTTTCAAACGGAAGTTTAGTTTCTTTTGACATCAATGAATGGATGAAATCAAATAAAGTCACCAATAGCAAAGTTGTTTATCAACCAAACGCACAATCAACCATTGCTGGTATTTCAATCACTAAGTCGAAAGTTTTACTGACTGTGACAGAGAATGTTGTAGGAAATGTTCATGTTTATGATTATGGAGATGTTTGGACATCTTCTAAATTGAGCTTACCCGAAAATGGAACAGTAAGGGTCACATCCGCCAACGACGACAGTGATATCGTATTTATAAACCAAGAGAGCTTTATTTCGCCGGACACCTTGTTTAAAGTTGAAGTTAATACCGCAAGTATTGAAGTGGCCAAAACCTCACCAGCTCG
>CAJQOP010000089.1 GCA_905479945.1 uncultured Glaciecola sp.
TAAAAGCACGACACTCGTGTAGACAAGAGTATGGAGCGTCACTCATAAAGATGGGTTTGTCATCTATGCTATATCGACGATTTCATCGTGCTAAAACGGCACTTTAGAGCAAAAAAAAGCCACCATTTTATAAAAATGGTGGCTTGGTCTCATCTAAAAATTGCAGCTACAAAGGTTTGCCCTCTTCATCTAATTCTACAATATTCTTAAACATTGGCTTCAGACTTCCCATAACTTTGGCTTTGTCACCCACCACTACTGTAATCATCTCATCAAGATTGAGTAGCTTAGCTGCCAGTGAGTTTAACTCCGCTTTCTCGATATTCGCTAATATAGCGTTTTGCTCATCGATAAAGGTAGCATCGAGACCGTAAGTCATAATTTCTGATAAAAAGCCTAATTTTTGATTTGGTGTTTCGTAAGCCCTTGCATCACGCTGACCAATAGCGCTTTTCATAAATGCGAGTTCATCATCAGTCATACCAGCATCTTTAAACGCGTTTATTTCATTTCTAAACTGTACGATAGAATCTGCTGTCGTATCCGCACGAACACCAGCTTGTGCTCGGTAAATTCCTCTGAAGTCATTGCCATTAAAGAATGAACGGGCACCATAAGTATAGCCTTTGTCTTCTCGTAAATTAAGATTAATACGGCTGTTAAAAGCACCGCCTAGGTTATAATTCATTAAGCCTGCGCGGTAATACTCGCCGGTAGCGTCGTAGTTCATAGCACGCTTACCAATGCGTATTTCTGATTGAGCAGCGCCTGGTTTATCAATAAAATACAAGGTGCCTGCTGCTAACTCAGGAAATGCATTAACAACTGGCGTTTCGCTTGACGCACCTTTCCAGTTATTAAGAACTTCTAAGTGCTTGGTGATCTCAGTGTTACCTAGATCGCTAACGACAATTATTTCAGCATTCGCTGGTCCATAATTAGCTTTGTAAAATGCTTTAACATCTTCAATTGTTAGTTTTTCAACGGTAGCAACGGTTCCACCGTTGGGATAGGCAAAGCTATTGTCAAAACCAAAAACTAAATTACTGAAAATTTCAGTTGCTACAGGACCCGCATTTTTCTTACTATTTTTGATCCCTTCTATTGCCTGTTTTTGTAAACGTTCAAAGTCGGCTATATCAAACTTAGGTGAGGTTAAACGTTCCATAGCAATAGCTAAGGTAGGCTCAATATTTTTAGATAAGGTCCTTATGCTAAGCGTTGTGAACTTGTCTCCGGAACCAAAAAATACACTAGATCCTAGTTTTTGAAGCTCATTAGACAGCTCTTCAGCAGTCGATTCTAACGTGCTTTCTCCTAACATAGCTGCGGTCATGGAGGCTAAACCAAGCTTGCCTATGCTTTCTCTTGTCTGACCTGCAGGTATACTTACTCTTATGGTAGTAGTAGGAACTTCGTCATTGACTGCGCCTAGTACGCTTATTCCATTTTTAATTTCAACGCGGTATATATCAGGTACTTTAATCGTCGGGTTTTTGCCCGGCGCAGGCACAAGCGTTCTATCAAAATCAGAGGTGCCCGGGCGCAACACAAGGCTACTTTCATCAGTACCTTCTGGCAAAGTACGTTCAAAACGTTGCCAAGTATCTGCTTTAGCAATACCGCTCGCCTGTCCTTTAGGTACAATACTCATAATAACAGCATGCTTGTCTTTGATATAAGTTTTGTAAACACGCATTACATCGTCTTTAGTAACATTCTCATACCGAGCAATATCATCACTAATTCCATTAGGATTTGAACGATAGGTTTCATAGGCAGCAAGTTGGCTTACTTTTCCAGCGACGCTTTCTAGGCCATAAATTCTACTAGAAACAATACCTGCTTTAACACGTGCTAAATCGTCGTCGTTCGCTCCGCCTCTAGTTTCAAATTCTTCCAGTGAGGCGCGCATTATAGCTTCTAATTCAGTTAAGGTGTTGCCCGGAGTAGGCAGACCAAACATTGTAAACTCGCAACTCAGTTCTCTGCATGAATGGCCGGAACTAGCTTGAACAGCTTTACCGTTCTTAACCATATTCTTATATAAAAGTGACGTTTGTCCGCCGCCTAGAATTGACTCTAATACATCAAGTGGTGCTTCATCAGGGTGATTTGCATATACCGTTGGGATAGACATATAAACTAAAGGTAGAGAGACATTATCTTCCAATGAGATATAACGGTCTTTGTCCAAAGTCACTTTAGTGTACTCAGGTTTCGTTACCTCAGGGCCTCGAGGGATGCCACCAAAATACTTTTTAACCCAAGCTAATGCCTGAGCTTCGTCCATGTCACCACCAATAGTTAAGGTAGCGTTATTAGGACCATACCAGCGCAAAAAGAACTTTTTCAGATCGTTCAAGTCGGCGCGATTAAGGTCTTCTAAATAACCAATAACCGACCAAGAATAAGGATGCCCTTCTGGGTAAAGTGCTTCGCCTACTCTTTCTCCAAGCAAACCGTAAGGACGATTGTCAACTCTTTGGCCGCGTTCATTTTTGACAGTTTCACGCTGATTTTCGAATTTTTCTTCGGTGACGGCATCAAGGAAAAAGCCCATACGATCCGCTTCTAACCAAAGCATACGTTCTAATTGATTAGAAGGAACTGTTTCATAATAATTAGTGCGGTCGGAATTGGTTGACCCATTGAGCGTGCCACCAGACTCGGTGATCAAACCAAAATGCTGCTCATCGGCAACATTTTCTGAACCTTGAAACATCATATGTTCAAAAAAGTGAGCAAAGCCAGATTTACCAACTTCCTCACGGCCAGAACCTACATGATAAGTAATATCTACATGCACTAAAGGGTCTGAGTTATCCGGATGCAATACAATAGTCAGGCCATTGTCGAGTACATATTTGTTGAAAGGGATAACTATTTCGCCATCTGTTTTAGTGACAGCAGCAAGTTTGGAAATACCAGCAGGCAGCGCAATAGGTCCTGCCGCAGTTGTTGGAGAATTAGTATCTTTGGTTTTAGTTATTGCGTCGCAACCACTTAGCCCGATTAAGGCGACTATGCCTGTTGTTAACAGTATTTTTCTTCTCATGAAACTATGTACACTCGTTGATAATTGAAGATAATTAGAAGAATAAACGATGTACTAGATCTATTCAACAGGTGACGGTTTTAAGTCGTATAGTTATTGTAAGTATGTGTGTAGAGGCTCCAGTTCTCGAGCATTTACAAGATAAATAGAAATCTAAATAAAAGCAGATTGCTCGTTTTGAATAGATTAAAAATAAATTAGCGTTAAAAGTCCTGTATTAGCATGCATAAATCGGATATAAATACATTGCGTAAAGGACCTAGAATAAAAGCAGTGATAGTGAAAGGATTTTACTATTCAATTTTCCTCACTCTTCATATGATTCTAATTAATACACTACCTACACACTCAACAAAAAGGTAAATAATATGAAATTTAATATATACGGCCTCGCCTTGTTATCCACGACAGTAATTTTTGCCAGTGGTTGCGCTACTACTACAACATCCAACGTGGTTGAGACACCAAAAGTTAACAGCTACAACACTGCCTATAGTGGTGTAAAAAATAAGATCGCCGTAGGAACTTTTGTTAATCGTTCAAGTTTCCAAAATGGCATATTTTCGAACGGCACAGACCGTTTGGGTAGCCAAGCAAAAACAACCTTGATGGGCCATTTGCAACAAACCAATCGTTTTTCTGTATTAGACAGAGACAACATGGAGATGCTCGCCAATGAAGCAAAACTAACCGGTACAACGCAAAACTTATCAGGTGCCAAATATGTGGTAACTGGCGATGTAACCGAGTTTGGCCGCAAAAATGTAGGTGATAAGCAACTATTCGGTTTACTCGGTAAAGGTAAATCTCAAATTGCCTATGCCAAGGTTACTTTAAACATTGTTGATGTCACGACGTCTGAACTTGTTTTCTCGTCATCAGGTGCTGGCGAATATAGCTTGTCTGAACGAGAAGTGGTTGGTTTTGGCAGCACTGCTGGCTACGATTCAACTCTAAATGGCAAGGTTTTAGATTTAGCCGTTCGTGAAGCTGTGAATAATTTAGTTAACGGTATTGAAAGCGGTAGCTGGAATCTATAATAAACAAAAGGAATTGATAAATGAAAGTAAGCGTATTAAAAACATTAGCAGTTGCGCTGCTAGCAACTGCAGTATTGTCGGGTTGTAAAACTACTGAACCTTTGTACTATTACGGCGATTACCAACAAACGGTATATACCCATTTTAAAGGCGATGAATCGAGCGCCGCAGAGCAAATGGGTATATTGGAAGAAGTTATACAAACTGCTGCCGCAAATGGCAAAGCGATTGCTCCTGGTGTGCATGCGCACTTAGGCATGTTGTATTTTGAGACTGGTAATCCAGGGCAAGGGACAGCACATTTCGAGCAAGAAAAAGCATTGTTTCCTGAATCGACTGCATATCTTGATTTTTTGATTAAAAGTGGCAAAGGAGAGTAATGATGAATCGAATTTATTTAGGCCTAATTGTTGTTTTTGCATTATTGTCGACCGCTTGCGTAAGTTTGCCGCCAGCCTACGATTATTCAGAATTTAGAAACTCCGACCCACGTTCTATTTTGATTTTACCCCCGACTAACCAATCTACTGAAGTAATTGCTCCTTATAGCGTTATGGCCCAAATGTCTGCGCCTATCGCCGAGTCTGGCTTCTACGTGTTCCCAGTAGCCCTAGTTAACCAAACATTTCAAAACAATGGATTGACAGTTGCCAATGATGTACAGGCAGTGCCGGTTGCAAAGTTGTATGAAATTTTTGGCGCGGACGCAGCGTTATATATCGATATCCAAGAATATGGCACGAGTTATGTTGTAATTTCGAGCAATACCGTAGTAACTGTAACGGCAAAATTGGTCGATCTGAGAACGGGTAATTTACTTTGGCAAGGCGCGTCTACTGCATCAAGCGCCGAAACCCGTGGTAATAGCGGTGGCGGTGTAGTCGGAATGTTGGTGCAAGCAGCTGTGAGTCAAATTGTCGAAACAGTCAGCGATACAGGTTTCGATATTTCTGCGATTGCCTCAACTCGACTTGTCTCTTCCGAGATTTATAACGGTTTGTTGCATGGTCCTCGTTCTCCAAAATACGGGCAGCCTGCTACTAGCGAAAAAAAATAGGAAAGGTCTCTAGTTTTCATAACTAGACATAAAATGACAATGGTCGCTAAGGTATTTAACAAAAAGAAAAACTCATATGAACACAATAATTAAATGGATTGGCATTATAGGTTTAACACTAGCAGTTTTAGCGGGTATTGGTTGGTGGTCGATTGGGCCTGATTGGCGAGCGCTTTTATCTGACCCGCCGCAGGATACTAATATTTTGTTTTGGTCGCAAAGTCAGCGTGATGTGGGTTTTAAAATGATGGACAAGTTGCCAGCATTGGTTAAATCACGCGAAATAGAGCCAAGTGCAACTGTAAGAGAGTTACCCGATGGCGAGCCGGTAGCATTTAATATTGATATGGATGACTTTTTTGCAAAGCAGAATCTGGCTGGCGCTTTAATTCTGCATAAGGGTAAAGTTCGCTATGAGCGATATGGCATTGGCCATTCTCCAGAAAAGCGCTGGACAAGCTTTTCAGTTGCTAAATCACTGACTTCAAGTCTGGTTGGCATTGCTTTAAAAGATGGCTATATCAAAAGTCTTGATGATAATGTTTCAGACTATATTAAAGGCCTGAAGGGGTCAGCCTATGATGCCGTAACAATAACGCAGTTGCTTACGATGACATCAGGGGGGCAGTGGGATGAAGACTATTCTGATCCACAGTCTGATGTAGCTAAATTCAATAATCATGTTGCGAGCGATGGCCTTTCTACTATCGTGAGCTATATGCGAGGCTTGCCTAGAGCATATCCTGCTGGGGAAAAGTGGCAGTACTCCACTGGCGAAACCAATCTTATCGGGATTCTGGTAGGCGAGGCAACTGGCCGTTCTCTCTCTCAATATCTGACGGAAAAAATATGGAAACCGTTTGGTATGGAAAGTCAGGCGAGTTGGCTGCTAAGCCCGGATGGGCTAGAGATTTCCGGTTGCTGTATTCAAGCAAGCTTGCGTGATTTTGCTAGAGTTGGTCTTTTTGTGCTGGAGGATGGCAAGATAAACGGTACTGCCACGTTGCCAGATGGTTGGTTTGAAATGGCTACCACTAAACGGGCCGATATTGGTCGACCTGGCAGTGGTTATGGCTATCAATGGTGGACATTCGACGATGGTAGTTTCACAGCGCGCGGTATTTTTGGGCAAACTATATTTATTGACCCAAAAAGACAGCTAGTCGTCGCTTTTAATGGCAATTGGGAAAAAGCGACAGATTCTGAGCTAAACAAACAGCGCTTTGATTTCATTGACAGTGTTCGCGCTAGTATTGATCAAGAGGGTTAGTTAACTTAATAGCCCGGAGCGTTATTTAAAAAAGCCATGACATTATTGCTACTATAAAAAATGTTTCCATAGCGGTCTTAACAACCAAAGAAACAGAAATACAATGGATGGCATGCGCTTTTTCTTGCGCCAAAGAAATTTGAATTGTCCTTTTAAGAAATCTGCACCTAAAAATCGGTTGGCAAGTTCGATTGATTCGCGGGCATTAACAGCCTGTAACTCTGATAACTCACTGCCAGCTAAAATAGTGCGGCTGCGGGCATTGCTAACCCAGCCTTGCGCTATTTTTTGAGCTTCAGTTTGTAGATGGTCTTTTGGCACTACCCACTGCACTAACCCAGCAGCGAGAGCTTCATCTCCATTAGGTCGCCATCCTTCAGTCCCTAACATGCGTTGTGCATTATCATCACCCATCAGTCTTGCAAAATGAACACTAGAACAACCCTCTGGTGTAATACCCAATGCAGCGAAAGGCGTTGAAAATGTTGATGTATTCGCAGCAATAATACCGTCGCATAATGTTGCTGAGGTTACACTGGCGCCGATGGCTGGGCCATTAGTAGCGACCAATATCGGTTTGGGGAATGTCAGGAACCTATCGAACAACTTTTCATTATGCTTAACAATCAATTGGTGCAATTTTTTCGGGGCCATTAGTTTTAAGGTGCCACCCAGATTCACTCCAGCGGAATAATAGTCTCCCGCACCTGTGAAAATCACCGCTTTAATCAGTTCATCCTGACTGGCTTTTTCAAAAGCACTCGAAAAGGCATCCATCATTTCATTGGTCCAGCCATTTAGCTTCTTTGGCTTGTTCATCATGATAGTCACCACGCCAGCTTCAAAAGAGCTATGTATATACGCTGCAGCAGTGTCATAAAGATTTAGGTAATTCAAAAATAGGCACTCTAGTCAATATTATAGGACGATTATTGCCGAAATTTATAAATATAACCAGTGCCGCATCAAACGCATTGTTTGCACTGTTAAGAGTTAGTGTTTATTCTTTCCATAAGGCTCTGAAAGATCTCAATTTTAGTAGCTAAGGCTTTGTAAAACATAGAGAGTGATTTATGACCGAAGAAGTAGTAGATGTGCTGATTGCTGGGGCGGGTATTTCAGGGATTGGTATGGCTGTGCGTCTTAAACACCAGTGTCCAACGCATACTTTTACTATGCTAGAGCAACGCGAAGATATTGGCGGAACTTGGAGTCTATTTAACTATCCAGGTGTGCGCTCGGACAGCGATATGTATACGCTCGGTTATGATTTTGAGCCTTGGACACACAAAAAAGCGATTGCCGACGGCACTACCATTCTTGCCTACATTACGAGTATTGTTGAAAAGTATAAGCTGCGCGAACATATTGAGTTTGAGCAAAAAATACTGTCCGCGAATTGGTCAAGTGAGGATGCTTATTGGACTCTTATACTTGCTAATAAATCTGGTGAGAAACATGAAAAACGCGGGCGCTTTTTGTATATGGGAACTGGATACTATGACTATGAAAAGGGTCATGAGGCAGTTTTTGAGGGGAGTCAGGAGTTTGCAGGTGAAATTGTTCATCCTCAATTTTGGCCTCAAGATTTAGATTATGAAAACAAAAAAGTTGTGGTGATTGGCTCCGGTGCAACGGCCGTTACTCTTTTGCCGACAATGGCAAAAAAAGCCGCGCACGTGACTATGCTGCAGCGCACGCCGACCTGGTACGCAGTGCGTTCGTCTGAGGATAAAATTGCTAATGGCTTAGGTAAAATAATGCCCAGCAAATGGACCTATAAAATTATTCGGAAGCGCAATGTGCTGCTGCAGAGTATCATTTTTAAACTCGCGCGAAGTAAGCCTGAACGAGTGGTCAAAATGTTGATGAAAGGTGTCCGCAAAGCACTAGGCAGTGAGCCTAACTCAAAAGACTTCACTCCACCTTATAGGCCTTGGGAACAAAGGATTTGTTTAGTGCCGGATGGAGATATGTTTACGGCAATGCGAGAAGGTAAGGCAAGTATAGAAACCGCCCACATTAAGCATTTTACGAAAACCGGCATTCAACTTACCTCAGGTAAACACTTAGAAGCCGATGTTATCATTACCGCTACTGGCTTAAAGCTCGCCATGGCAGGAAAAGTTTGCTTTTCCATCGATGGTGTTGAAACGAACTTCGCTGACCATTTTTACTATAAGGGCTGCATGTTTTCCAATGTGCCAAACATGGCCATTGTGTTTGGTTACTTAAATGCATCGTGGACATTAAAAGTAGATATCGTTTCACATTATGTATGCCGTATTCTTAATCATATGCAGCAGCACGGCCTTACTACTGTCAACCCTCAACTAGACGATCCTGAAGCGCTCGAGGAAGAAGCACTGTTCGACTTTTCGTCGGGTTATGTGCAACGGGCCAGCGATATACTGCCCCGCCAAAGCAAAACTATGCCTTGGCGTATAACGCAGGACTACCTATTTGAAAAGAACGTGCTGCTCAAACAAGCTGTAGATGACGGGTTTTTAAAATTTTCACATGCCCGCCAAGAGAAAGATACTGTTGTTAAAGATTCTAAATAAATACGCTTAGCGTATGTGATCGGTGAACACTTATTTAAATCTGTATATTTGTATAAAGGCTATTTAAAGCGTTACTATCGTTATCGATAGTAATTTAATTTATAAACTTATCTCGCGTTAAGACCGAGATCTAAGGAAAAACTAAATGATACGTGTTGGATATTTTACCTCTGTGCTACTTTCAGCAATCTTAGTATTCGCAATGCCTACAAATGCAGTTGGCCATGAAGATGCGAAAGTGAAATCGGTGTTAGTAACGGGCTCTAGTACCGGCATCGGCCGGAATTTAGCTGAAACTCTTGCTAGCAATGGCTATCACGTATATGCGGGTGCAAGAAAGGATGAAGACATAGCTCAATTGAATGCTATTGACAATATTACAGCGGTTAGACTTGACGTAACTAAACAGGACGAAATTGATGCTGTTGTTGCTCTAATTCGCAAAAAAGGCACAGGTCTTTATGCACTAGTTAATAATGCAGGAATAGGCTCTGGTGGCCCTGTCGCAAGCACGTCATTTGAAGATCTTGACATGATTTACCGTATTAACGTTGAAGGTGTGTATCGAGTGACCAAAGCCTTTGCTCCACTTATTATAGAGTCTAAAGGACGTATCTCCACAACAGGCTCTATAGCCGGCACTATAACGCGTGCAGGAATGAGTTCTTATAGCGGTACTAAACATTGGATTGAAGCATTCACCGATTCCTTAGCGGATGAAATGGAGCCAATGGGAGTTGCCGTTAGTGTTATTGAACCTGGTAACTATCAATCTCATATTCGCCGCAGTGGTGTGATGCGAAGTTTCGCCAAGGTAAAAGCTGCTGGTGGTGAAATTACGGCCGACATGCAAAAAATGTATGATGCTACTGAAGCAAGAGAGCTTTCTTATAAAAAACCAGATGAGGTTTCGGCTGCCTTTATGCATGCCTTGTTCGACGACAAGCCCTTGCGCCGATATGTGGTCACGCCTAATCAACAAGAACAGATGTTTACCATTAGTACTAAAGTTAATCGCTTGGTAGAGCTAAATCAATGGGGACCGCACAGCTACACTCGTGACCAACTTGTTGAAATGCTAGACAAGGCCCTTGCAGAAAAAGCAAAATAGATACTTTGAACTTGCTCTTTGATGAATAAGAGCAATCGAAAAGCATAAAAAAACCCGCCGTAATGGGCGGGTTCCTATTTGAAAAATGCAAAGGCAGTGCAATTTTCCATTTCGAGCAAACCAACAACAAGCCAAATAATCTATAGAACTTATTCGATTTACTTCGCGCTAGCTTATTAAGGCTGAGTAATAGGGAGTAAAGAAATTTCCACTCTTCTATTTAGCATTTTGCCTTCTTCAGTAGCATTATTCGCTACAGGCTGTGTTTCACCAAAGCCAATCACTTCCAATCTGTCATTTATAACACCACTGTTTCGCAAGTAAGCAGAAACTGATTGTGCGCGGTTTTCTGATAAATTTTGGTTCAAGGCGTCAGAACCTGTGCTATCAGTGTGACCACTAACAACCACTAAGGTTTTATCAAATTCTTTCAATACTAAAGTTACTGAGTCGAGAACAGAAAGAAAGTCTTGTGCGATATCAGCATTGCCTGAAGCAAAGGTAATATTACCGGGCATGATCAAGTTAATATTGTTGCCATCACGCTCAACACTTACGCCAGAACCCCGTAATTGTTGTCTTAGCTTAGCTTCTTGAGTATCCATGTAATAGCCAATACCGCCGCCAATGGCCGCGCCGCCAGCAGCAGCTTTAAGTATCCTTTCATTTCGTTTTCCAGAATCTTTGTCTTTGTTAGCTAGGTAGGCAACAACAGCAGCGACGCCAGCACCAATACCAGCACCTTTACCAGCGTTGCTGACTTCTTGTTCGCCAGTATATGGGTCATAAGTGGCACAAGACGTAACCAATAACAAACAGGACAAAGAAAGAGTAGCGCTTAATATTTTCATTTTGTTTCCTTTAATACTTATATAAATATGATAAACGCCACATATGTTTTTATATGTGGCGATAGAATCTGCTTAGGAGAAGAGTGTTAGAAAGGATAGTATTCAAGTATTGAACACGTTTTGGGGTCGTTCAATACCTTCAACACACAACTTCAATATACAACTTCAAAAAGCCGTTTCAATACATTCAAAAATCTTGAAACGCTTTGTTATAGTTTAACATTAAAGCACAGTTGGTTTCAGGAACTTTATTAGATATTCCTACTTAGCTATCACTTCATCAATAAAAGCCTGCCAAGTTTCATTAGGTTGCCAAATTTCCAACATATCCTGCTTTGCTAATTCTTCAGGCTCGTTTAGTTGAGTGACTCGATAAAGATAAGTAAAAGTTGCTCCGCGCCAATTCAAACGGCAATGCGTTAGTGTTTTCCCTTCAGTAATGTTGTATTTGTCCATAAACGAAACGTACTCGTTGAAGTTCTCTATTGTTGGGTTCTCCCATTCAACTTGAATATTATGGTAGCTTAAACCCAGCTCTTTCATTAGGTTAACTTCTTCACTTCTGTCGCCAGGAATAAGGTCTATTACCTTAGTCACTCCCATTTTTTTAAGCGTTTCGAAGTGCTTTTGCGTCGGTAATCCGGCACTAAGCATTTTGGGGCTATTTACCTGATAGTTTTTTAAATCACTTAATTGCATATCAAGTTCGTCCTGTGATGCATTCGTATTATTTATATTGCCCACCAACAGAAGAGTGAAGATGGAGATTAAAAAAATAGATTTCATTTTGCGTGTCCCGTATTGATTAACGAAGTGGATTTACCTTATGCCTTCACCTTAAGCCATTTATACGCTTTTATGGCAGCTAATGCACACAAGCATCCAATAGCGATATGATAAATGGTATGCAGGAAGCCTTCTTCCATTGAGTGGCCTTCATGTGCAAAAACAGGTGCGCTAAGTAAGGCACAAGATATAGCGATAAAATAAATAATTTTCATAAGTCAGTTTCCTCTATAGGTGATAATTTTTAATTAATTTTGCAAGTTCACTTGGTTCTGTATACCGAGCATTCCCTCATGTTCAATAAAGGCGATGATTTCATCTAGTCCCTGTTTTGTTTTCATGTTACTAAAAACAAAAGGCTTACCATTACGCATTCTTTTTGTGTCCCTATCCATCACTTCAAGAGAAGCACCGACCAATTCGGCCACGTCTATTTTGTTAATAATGAGTAAGTCTGATTTGGTGATGCCAGGTCCACCTTTACGCGGAATTTTATCACCTGCTGACACATCAATTACATACAATGTTAGGTCGGATAACTCAGGACTGAAAGTGGCGCTGAGATTGTCACCGCCGCTTTCTATCAGAACAAAATCAAGGTCCTTGTGAAGCTCCTGCAACTCGTCTATTGCGGCAAGGTTCATTGACGCGTCTTCACGAATAGCGGTATGCGGGCAGCCTCCCGTCTCAACACCAATAATGCGGTCTCTTGGTAGTGCGTCATTTTTAGTTAAAAATTCAGCGTCTTCTAATGTATAAATATCATTTGTTACCACGGCCATATTGTACTTATCACGCAGTGCTATGCAGAGTTGACGTAACAAAGCTGTTTTACCAGAGCCAACCGGACCACCAACGCCAATACGTAATACTTGTTTGTTCATCATTTAATCATTCTCTTATTGTTTAATATATTTATTGGGTCATTTGGCGAGTTTAAAAGCTAAGATCTAAATAGCCTTGAATATTGTGTTTCATGCCAAGCACTGGCCATTGCTAAATGCGGTAGACTGCTGCCAATACTATCGTCATGTATTGCATTAGCTTGCTCAATGATTGATTGCGTATGTTCACTTAAAGTAAACAACAAGTTTTGTGCTTGGGTTTGGCCTAAAGGAACTAATTTAGTGGCAGCCGAAACTTGATTGTCAATATACGTCCAACAATAGCCACTTTGAACTGACAACAAATCAAGTTTGAATTGATATGCGCACAATGCGAAGGCCGTCACAAAGCTACAGTCTTGGTTTTTAAAGGCTGCTGCAAATTTGTCAATATTGATCCCGTCTAACTGTTTCATCAGACGGACTAATGCCTTACCCATCGCGATATCTGATAATAATAATTCACTGCTTTCTCTACAGGCGACTATATGTGTATTCCAATATAGAAATGCTTCAAGATCCTCGGCAATAAGTGCTGCGTATAGGCGTTTTAAAATCGCGACGTCGGTTTGTTCTAAGGACTCAGTTAGATTCAATAGGATCCAACTTTTTGTTGAGTCGCTGTCAACTAGCCAGCCTGCTTCAACGGCGTACTCTAGGCCTTGAGAAAATGAAAAGCCGCCAACAGGTAAATTTGCACTACAAAGCTGCAATAGTCGATTTAACTTGATTGGACAGGCGCTGAGTTCACTCATCTTATTGAGACCATTTGCCAAACAGGCCAACTACTAATGCGCATGTTCATTGTGCCCATAAGCACCGCTCTCTGGTTCGAATATAGCAGGCGTTTTATCAATGCTAAGTCCGTAGTTTTGTGCGAGCTCTTCTAATACGTGATCCGGTTTAAATCTGACCCAGCGTTCACCTATTTGCAATGAAGTATGACGATTGCCTAAGTGGTAACAAATTTTTGAAAATGCTAGCCAGTCTGTTGCGATTGCGGTCGACACTTCCTCGGCTTTTCCTAATACTTCAATAAGTAAGCCACACTCGGTTTTCAATACTTCACCAACTAAAAGCGGTTGGCCTCGCTGCATAAATATACCGATGTCTTTGCCTTGATCTGTCGCCCCTTTAATACGCGCTTTTTTACGCGTGTCGTGATCAAGCGTAATCGTATCAACAATGGCGTCATGAGTATGAGGCAGTCTTTCATATGCTTGTAACATTTATATTCCCTTTTACTTCGCTTAAAACAAACAATATAGCTGCGCTAGCGGCAGTGTGCTCGCCGGTTCACAAGTGAGTAATTCTCCATTTGCGCGAACCTCATAAGTTTGCGGATCAACTTCAACCTTTGGCTGAAAGTTATTATGGATCATGTCGTCCTTGCCAATATTGCGAGTGTTTTTACAAGCCATCACCAAGCGTGACATGCCAATTTTTTCGGGCACCTTGAGGTCAATCGAAGCCTGTGACATAAAAGTGATAGCAAGTTGCGCTGGCGCTTTGCCAAAGGAACCAAACATTGGGCGATAATATACCGGCTGAGGTGTTGGAATCGATGCGTTTGCATCGCCCATTGGTGCTGCGGCAATAAAGCCTGACTTAATTATCATCGCCGGCTTAATACCAAAAAAAGCGGGCTTCCATAACACTAAATCTGCCACTTTACCCACTTCTACTGACCCAACTTCATGGCTAATGCCGTGGCTAATAGCAGGGTTAATCGTGTATTTAGCTACATAACGTTTTAGACGAAAGTTATCGTTACGGTCGGTATCGGGTGCAAGTGGTCCACGTTGTTGTCTCATTTTGTGCGCGGTTTGCCATGTGCGCGTAATCATTTCACCTACACGACCCATCGCTTGTGAGTCTGAGGCAATCATACTGATCGCACCAATATCATGCATAATGTCTTCAGCGGCGATACTTTCTTTGCGGATCCTCGAGTCAGCAAACGCAACATCCTCGGGAATAGAAGGGTCGAGGTGATGACACACCATCAACATATCTAAATGTTCATCAACTGTGTTTATGGTGTATGGCCGAGTTGGGTTAGTTGATGAAGGCAATACGTTTGCTTCGCCACAAGCACGAATAATGTCGGGTGAATGACCACCTCCCGCGCCTTCCGTATGATAAGTATGGATTGTACGGCCTTTGAATGCCGCTAAGGTATCTTCCATGAAGCCCGATTCATTTAAGGTATCAGTATGAATAGCGACTTGCACATCAAAGCGCTCAGCAACAGACAAGCAATTGTCAATTGCAGCAGGTGTTGTGCCCCAGTCTTCATGCAATTTCAGACCACATACACCCGCTTCTATTTGTTCTTCCAAAGCTATCGGTAAGCTGGCATTCCCTTTACCTAAAAAGCCAAAATTCATTGGGAAGTCGTTAGTGGCTAAAAGCATTTTGTGTATGTTCCAAGGTCCAGGAGTACACGTAGTTGCGTTAGTGCCGGTTGCAGGACCGGTGCCGCCGCCAATCATGGTGGTGACGCCCGACATGAGTGCTTCTTCTATTTGTTGAGGGCAGATAAAATGTATATGGGCGTCTATGCCGCCGGCGGTAAGTATTTGGCCCTCGCCTGCAATCACTTCAGTACCTGGACCCACTTCAATATCGATATTGTTTTGAATGTCAGGATTACCCGCTTTCCCAATAATGGCAATCCGGCCCTCTTTAATGCCGACATCAGCTTTGATTATGCCCCAGTGATCAAGAATGATGACATTTGTGATGACCAAGTCTACGGTTTCTTTGCAAGAGGCTTGGCTTTGGCCCATGCCATCTCGAATAACCTTTCCGCCACCAAATTTTACTTCCTCACCATATTCGGTGAAATCTTTTTCAACTTCTAACCATAAATCGGTATCAGCAAGACGAACACGATCACCAACGGTCGGGCCAAACATATGAGCATAGGAATGTTTATCTATGGTCGCCATTTTATAAGCCTCCTTGTACTTTGCCGTGAAAGCCGAAAATACGACGCCTACCTTGATATTCAATTAGCGTCACTTCGCGCTCCTGTCCAGGCTCAAAGCGCACTGCAGTGCTAGAGGTAATATCCAGTCGATATCCTCTTGTTGCTTCACGGTCAAATGTGAGCGCAGGATTAACTTCGTAAAAATGGTAGTGCGAGCCAACTTGAATGGGTCGATCACCTGAATTAGCAACCGTGATTTTTAGTTTTTCTCGGCCTACATTGAGTTCTCGGTTACCGCTGTCAGTTCTAATTTCGCCGGGTATCATAATGTCATTCTCGCTAGTTTCTTGTTGAGTTACCATAATGCGACTCTTAAAAAATGGGGTTATGCACAGTAACTAATTTTGTTCCATCGGGAAAAGTTGCCTCGACTTGCACTTCAGATATTAGCTCACTGACGCCTTCCATCACTTGCTCTTTCGATAGCAAGGTTCGGCCATAGTCCATCATTTCAGCGACTGTTTTTCCGTCTCGTGCGCCTTCTATTATTTCCATGGAAATGTAAGCCATCGCTTCGGGGTAATTGAGCTTAACTCCTCTTTTTAAACGGCGTTCTGCTAGCAATGCTGCGGTAAATATCAGTAGCTTATCTTTTTCTCTTGGTAGTAAATCCATCTATTGTTTACTCTTGTAAGTGTTTAAAACGGTGTTTATAACAGCTTTTATAACAGCTTTCATAAAAGCGATTATGCACGCAGCTATGTGCACATTTAATTGGGCAATTTATGTATGCCAAATGCGTGGCATAACCCCAGTTTTGTTAATGTAATAAGGACGCATTAATTGCCACAGTGAAATGAATAATGCTTTGCACTCTTCAGCTTGGTTACCTAAGTAGCGCACCACTAAGAGCTGGCGAATTTGAGTAATGCTAACTTTTTTACTTGCATCAATAATAGCTTCTTGTTGCTCAATATTGGCTCGAAGCCTATTTAAAAGCTCTCGCTGCTCATTTTCACTGATCGTGTTTGTTGCTGCGTAAGCAATCATCGTGGCAAACACAGAACAGCAGTTCAAGCCCGCCGTATGCTGCATAACCGACTTACTTCCACAAATATGAATGCGGTCATGAAATACTAATTTATCATCAATAAGGACACGATTAAGTTGAGTGAACTGACCGCGTTCGAAAAGCTGTTTGGATGAGGGCAGCCCCAGGCAAGTAATGTCCCAGCCAATATAACAACTGCTTGATTGCAAGCTTACATCAAGATGATTAGTAGCATCCGCGCCAGGATATACGATGGTTTCTAGTGGAAAATTTTCGCAAATAGATGCTCGGCCCAATATTACTTTAGTATGTTGATATTGCTTAGAGTCACCAATGCTCATGTCTTCACGCGCACGATAAAATCGGTTTGCGCCAGGCGTAGTTACTAAGGTATGAGCTTGGGTTTCTAGTTCAATTGAAATGCGCAGTTCATCACCTGAAACAATACCTGCGGGTGGATGTAACAAATAAATGTGTGCGCAACTTTTGTCTTCTGGGTAAAAGGCCTTTTGAACACTCAATGGACCTTTGCGAGATGCTTTGCTAAGCAGAGTGCGGCCATCTTTCTTGCTAAATGTTAATGATAGATTAGCCTTCCAAGTGCTTTTTTCTATCCTTTGTGGACTGAGCGCTTGGAGCTGACTTGTTTTACTATTTACTAAAGGTTCCATCTACTAATCCCGTTTACACTGCTGAATATTTAATTTCAGAATTAGAAGAGAGAGTCGAAAAAATGAAACATTTCGACATAAAAGCTTGTTGTCTCTTTTAACGCCGAGCACAAATACATAAACCTCTGGAACAATCCGTCGGTAACAACATTAAGTTAAAAAGAGGGCATTCGTCAATTGTTATGTGACTACATAAATGACTAATTACAAGCGATAAATAAAATCAATAGTTTGCATTATACTCAAGCTCAGCGCTTATCTTATGGATTGGTTTTAGGCTTACAAATCAATCCAGTTTGGGTTTGTTAATTAAATTGAATTTTAATGTTAAATTAATGTATAAGTCTGATTATTTATGTAATATGAGTTACGTACCTAGCTATCGCTTAATTGGCGTACTAGTTTGATATTCATAACTACTTTTTCTAGTGAGAATCATAATATGCTGACAAAACGACCTGATGGTGAAGTGCAACCCGGAGTAAAATGGGGGCCATTTATAATGCGTATCCCACTCATTCATTTGCGCTTTTCTTTACCTGATATGCTTCAAGGTTTTGCCGTTGCAGGCGCAACTGGACTCGCATTAGTTCCGTACTTCATGGCCTTACTCGGTTTGAACTTTGAAGAAGCTGTGATGATGGCGATGTTCCACAGTTTACTTATTTCGTTTTCTTGGATGTTTTTTGGCGACCCCTATGCGCCAGGGTGGCTGACGCCTGCTATTCCCTTTGTAGTTGCTTTTATTACCGCGCCTGCTTATATGGGCGATCATACTTCGCAATTTCAGGCGATGACCGCACTTTCCTTAAATTTTGCTTTTATTTTGATAGTTTTGGGAGCGACAGGACTCGGTGCCAAACTTATCCGGGTTGTGCCCAATGTATTTAAAGGTGGGATTATTTTAGGCGCAGCAGTAGCAGCTTTCTTGCGCGTAACGAAAGACGGTGACGCTGCTAACGTCTTTCAGTCCGCGCCTATAGCAGGCACCTTAGGGGTAGTTATTTGTTTAGTTTTTGCCTTTTCAAAACCTTTGCAAGCAATTGCACTAAAAAATAGGCTTTTGGCAGTAATACTTGGGTTTGGTTTGCTGCCTGGCTTCGTTATTGCTGGAACAGTAGGTTACTTCACAGGCGAATTTAACTACAACATTCGCTGGGAAATTTTAGATGTTAGCGGGTCGGCGATGTCTTTATGGTCAAAAGCCTCCCCTTTTGTTATCGGTTGGCCTTCTATTGATATATTTATTTCATCTTTTCCGCTTGCTCTCATAACCTATATTTTATTTTTTGGTGATGTAGTAACGGGCAACGAAATGATCGAGCAAGCGCAGAAATCTAGACCAGATGAAAAGCTTGAACTTAATGGTAGCCGAGCTCATATGGCGACAGGTATCAGAAACGCGATAATGGGCATAATTGCACCGTTCTTCTCGACACAAGGCGTTTTATGGACAGGCATTCAGGTTGTATTATTGAAACGGTGGGCGCAAGGTCGCGATAAGGTCGACTCCATTTTTGACAGCATAGGCAGTTTTTATGCTTTTGGATTGCCTTTCTTATTCATTCTTTTACCGTTGGTAACCTTGCTAGAACCATTACTACCTGTTGCTTTGGCCGTTACCCTAATATTAACCGCGTTTGCCTGCGCTACCTTGGCCTTGTCACTTGTGCATGATGCAACAGAGCGCGGTGCTATGGTTATTACGGCAATGGCGTTTAGTGTATTTGAACCTTGGATTGGTTTATTGGTAGGTCTTATCACTATTGCTGCATTGTGTGGTATCGATGTGTTTAAACCATCAAAGCCATCAGAGCAATCAAAAGAACAGTAATTAGTGCACAAGTGCCACCGAACAAATCTAATGTTGATTCGTTCGGTGGCAGATACTAATTGAGATCTGCTTTAGTTCTGTTGTCGACACTGAATTGACCACAACCTCTGCCTGCTAACACTAACAAGCCCGCCATAATAGCCATATTCTTTATAAAGTTTTGAGTTTCGTGCGTTACATTGCCACCTTCTGGCAGATTCCAAAAGTTGTGCATGAAAATACTGATAACCAGTGTTAGTCCAGCAAGCATAAAAGCAGCAATCTTTCCTTTAAAGCCAATAATGATAGCAATGCCGCCGAGTATTTGCAGAAATATGGTTAAGGGCAGTAAAACCTCAATCATGGGGACGCTGTGCTTTGCCATGTATTGGGCCATGACCTCGTAGTTCATGATTTTTTGAACGCCGGGTAATATGAAATATAGCCCGAGTAAATTTCTTCCAGCAAGTAAAACAATGGTTTCTTGTATTTTCATGGGTATTTATCTTCCTTTTATTTTTTGTTTGAGTTTTTACAAAATGAATACTTAACTACCGTCAGTGACAATAAACTTAGTGCTTATCATATGCCGATTGTCGATTGAAAGATAACCATGAATAAAAAAGGGTGATTAGTTTAACTACTTAAGGGCTTTTCTTTTATAAATGTCTGTTGAAGAGATTCTCCGTTTTCGTTCGCAAACTATTTATAGATGTAGCTTTTGATTTGGTCTATTGCTATGCATTGCTCCTGTGTGTAACCTAAATATGCATTCATTTTCTTTAGGCAAATATGTACAAGCGTAAACTTTTTTACTTCGGCATTACCACAGCTTTTATTTTATTTTTGGCACTAATAAGTACCGCGATATCAGCACACCTTACTCGTGAAAACCTGCAACAAAGCAACATTGCGCAATCGCTGCTTGTTGAACACGAAAAACTCTCAAGCATTTCCTATCGTTTGTTTAAACAGCTTACCGATGAAATCATTTTTGGACGCAATGCCAATCAGGCATTTGTGCGCAACAAACGGAACCTTATTAAACAGTCTCTAGAGAAAATAAGGCGATTAGAGCTTGAACAACGCGAAGCTTTGGGCGTTTCCTTCACGCAAGGCAGTGTTGAGGATACCGATGAGTTAGTGCGTTTAATTGACGAGATCATTGTCGAATTTAAAGCGGTAGTAGTCAGTAATAATCAAGCCCCACTGAGCCAGCAGGGGCGACTTCGTAGCTTGCTTGAAGTGACTATTGACGACCAATTCAGAGAAGCTATTAACTCAGCAGTGCAGCGGCAGAGCAGCGTTGTAGCTGCTATAAACGCGCGTATCGATACTTTAAATACGACTATTTTATGGTTCACTATTGGTCTAGGCGCACTCTCGCTACCGCTTATTCTATACGGCTGTTATTGGTTGTTCAATCAACTGTATCAGCCACTAATCCTAATTGGAAATGCAACTAATGCCATTGCTTCCGGGGATTATAATCAACCAATCTCGGTTAAATTGGATGACGAGTTTGAAGAGTTGGCAATGTCTATCAATCAGCTTGCTAAGCAGCTTCAAGAACATGAAAAAAATGAAGCGAAATCACGAAAGCAGCTAGAGTTTGATGTTAAGCAGCGCACTATTGAATTGACTGACGCGAATTTACAACTTACTAAAATAGACTCTCGGCGCCGTCAGTTTATCGCCGATGTATCGCATGAATTGCGCACGCCATTGACGATTATTCGGGGCGAGGCGCAAGTGACGCTCAGATTGCAGTCGGCGTCGGAATTAGATTATAAAGAAACCTTAAAATCGATACTTGAACAGTCGGTGAATTTGAGTCGGCTAGTCGATGACTTATTATTGCTAACGCGAGCTGAGATGAATCAACTTCATTTAGTAATTATGCCGGTTCAAATAATGCCTTTGCTTGCATCAGAGGTCGCTAAGTGGAAGAAGCATGATCTAGGTCGCACTATCAGCTTAAAGGCCCCTGATGACCAAGTTGATACTTTGGTGTTGATAGACAAACAGCGCATCCAACAAGTTCTGTCTATCTTGATCGATAATGCAACAAAGTATTCCAAGTCGGATCAGCCAATAGAGATAAGTTTGTTGAAAGCCGGTGCTTTCGTTAGCGTTTCTATAACGGACTTAGGCGTTGGCATTTCAGCGGCTGAGGTTGACAATATATTTGAGCGCTTTGTGCGTTTCAGTAAACATAACGAAGGATTAGGATTGGGCTTGCCTATTGCTAAAGTGATTGTTGAAGCTCATGGCGGCAAAATCTCAGTGGACTCGTCGCAAGGGCAGGGTTCTACTTTTTCAATTACCCTAGCTATTGAGCAAGTGTCATGAATATTCTATTAGCAGATGACGAAAAGCCGCTCTTGAGCTTCTTATCGCGAGGCTTGCGTTCAGAAGGTTTCGAATGCACTAGTTTGAATGAGCTGCATGAAGTGTTGCCATTTATTAAAAAGAACGCACCGCAAATTGTTGTTCTGGACAGATTGTTTGGCTCCCAAGATAGCTTAACAATACTTGAATCCATAAAGGCTCTACCAACGCCACCTATGGTGCTAATGCTAACCGCGTTAGACGAAGTTAGCGAGCGAGTTAAAGGCTTAGAAATGGGCGCTGATGATTACCTATGCAAGCCTTTTGATTTTGATGAATTGTTGGCCCGAATAAGCGCACTTCGCAGGCGTATGGTTGCGCCGCAGCAATTTGAGCAAAATAGATTAGTAATTGGCAGGCTAGAATTAGTGTTGCAGGAGCGGATCGCGTTGCTAAACGGTGGCGAGCTAGCGTTGACTAAAATAGAGTTTGAGTTGCTGTTATATATGGCCGAAAACCAAAACAAAGTGTTATCGAGAGAGCGAATACTTAGCCGTGTTTGGCAGACTTACAGCGATCCAAATACAAATATTGTGGATGTTTATATTAGTAGATTGAGGAAAAAATTAGAGGCAGACCAAGAACTTTCCATTCAAACCTTACGAGGAAATGGCTATCGTATGGCGTTAAAATAGCGCGTATTTAGCAATTAAATACGCGCCTTTTGCGTTGTTTACTTCGAAATAGGTGATAGCAACTTTGGATTTTTTACTAAGTTACGAACACCGTGAGCGTGGTCTTCATCGAAAACATTGTCTTCACACCATTCGCCAACACTATTGATGTCAACTACTGCAACCTGTGGTCTTACACTCCAGCTTACTTGTAAAGGAGATGCAGTCTCATTGTATGAAGGACCAGTGGTAGAACCTAAATACTCAACAGGAACGCCCATATCTGTAGGTATGTTAGGTGCTTGATGATAGCCATTAGCTTGACTAACTTTAGCCAATTCACTGAAGTTCATTGCGCTAGTATCATTTGCAAGAACGATAACTTGACCTTCAACTCTCAGTCCTGGGTTCATTGTACTTTCGGCTAGGCAAGCGCCTAATGTAGGGCCTGGCTGAACTTGAGCAGAAGAGTATACAAAGTGAACTTCTAAGGTGTCACCAGATTGCAGTGGATCACCTTTTGCTCCGCACATCTTAGCCTTTACTGGCTTCATTTGTGCAGAACTAAGCTTACCGTCGTATACGAATCCAGTGTTAGTTCCTTTGCCATCGGTGTTAACTTCAAGTGCGGCGCGGTGTTTTGCAATAACGTCGTCGCCTACAGATTTTGCGTTTACTGAAGTTGAACACAAAACAACCGCTGTTATCGCAAGTGCAACCAAGCTTTTATTCATATTAATGGTTTTCATAACGTACCCTATTAAGTTTGAAGTGTGATGACAATATCATAGTGAAAGTATCTAAAAAAGACTTTGCAGCAACATTAAAATTAGATTAAAAACGAAGTTGGGTATTCAAACATCCTTGTTTATATTTGCTATTGCGAGCTCTTGCTCACGCTTTCTCGACTTGGGTTTTTCACGTATTTTTCTAACCATTCATATTGTTCCCACATCATATGCAACAGCGATTCGCGGGCTCGATATCCGTGTTGCTCGTGCGGAAGCATAACCAGGCGAGCTTTACCTCCCAAACCTTTAATAGCCGCAAACATGCGCTCAGACTGCATTGGAAAAGTGCCCGAATTAGGGTCGTCACTGCCGTGGATCATTAACATTGGTTCATTAATTTTTCCAGCATGAAAGAAAGGTGACATATTTGCGTAGACGTTTGTCCCTTCCCAAAAACTGCGTTCTTCGCCTTGAAATCCAAACGGTGTTAGCGTGCGGTTGTATGCACCACTGCGCGCAATGCCGGCTTTAAATAAATCACTGTGAGCCAATAAGTTCGCAACCATAAAAGCACCATAAGAATGGCCAGCAATTGCGATTTTTTCTTTGTCAGCTATACCGCGATCAACAAGTACATCGACGGCAGCTTGAGCACTATCCACGAGTTGTTTTCTAAAAGAGTCGTTGGGTAGGTCATCGCCACTGCCAATAATTGGCATTTTAGGATCGTCAAACACTGCAAACCCTTGAGCTAAATGCGGCATTGGTCCCCAATAACTAACACGCACAAACTCAAACGGCGAGTCGGTAACTTGACTGGCGACAGAGGCATCTTTGTACTCAAGTGGGTATGCCCACATTAGCACGGGCAAGGGGCCTTGCGATTTGTCATAACCGGGAGGTAAATACAAAGTGCCGGTCAAATCGACACCGTCCGCACGCTTATATTTAATTTGTTCTTTAGTCACCCCAACAAAAGCTGGAGAAGGGTGCGGAAAATCGGTGAACTTTTGAGTTGTTTGATTTTTAATATCGCGAATGTAAAAGTTAGGCTGCTCAGTTTCTGATTCTCTAACGGTAAGTACTTTATTAGCATCGTCCGATAGCGGCATTAAGATTCGTTCGTAATAAGGTGCTTGTGACTCCCAAACGCGAGTTTTCGTTTGAGTAGTGACATTGTAAACATCCATAAATGGGATATTGCCCTCTGGGGATGCACCAATACCTGTTAGTTTAACTATGCCACCGTTCTCTTGAATGACGTCCATGCCCAGTTGATTTGTGTGATACACAAAACTGCCTGGATCTTTATATCTGTCGTTATAAGAACGCTCTTGAATCAATACTTTAGGAGCATCTAAATCACTAGGATTAAATTTCCATGTGCGTAACTTGCGGTCTGAGAAACGCCAATCGCTCACAATGGCGAAGTCGTCATCACCCCATTCAACACCAGCGAATCTGCGTTCAATTTTCATCATTAGGCTGGGTGTATCATTAAAAGGAGCCGCCAATGTATATACGGCATCGTGATAATCGACATCATTGCTCATATTACCGCCATCTTGGGCTTGTGCCCAAACCAAGGTTGCGCCTTTGTCTGCGCGCCAGCCAATGCCCCTTCTACCTTCTCTAGTGGAATCAAAGCCCTTAGGGATACTCTCGCCAGAAGGTAAGTCGGCAATCGTCTCTGCGACCGAGCCAGTAGGTGTCCATACTTGGGTCATTAGCGGGAAGCGACTTGCAGGAACCAAGTAAGAAAACGGCTTCTTATATTGAGATACCAATAAATATTCACCGTCAGGTGACGCCATGAAACGATTGATAATGGCGGCTTTACCAAGTTTCTTGATCTTACCAGCCAAGCTTACTTGGGCTAGTTGTGACGTGGTTAAAAACTCAAAAAGGGCTTCATCGTGCGGTGTTTTGAGTAGGTTTGAATAGGTGCGCACAGCTGCTTTTTTGCCATCGCTTGTTTGTATAATAGGTTCTGGATTGGATTGTTGTTTCCTTGGAATATCTTCGGGTTTGGCGACGGCTAAACGCGTAATAAATCCACTGGAATCTTTCATCCAACGATAACGTGCACCTCCAAGTGCAGCATTAATTGCAACGTCACTTACTTGTATAACCTTGTTGTCTTTTACGCTATAACTCCACAAAGTAAGTTTACTTGAGGTTTCAACAATAAAAGCTAAGTGCTCACTGTTTGGCGAGAAATTTACGCTCATTATTTTGCCATTTGGCAAACCTTGAATCTCAATATTGGTATCGTCTTGCATCGTCTTGCATCGACTTTAATTGAATGCCTGTATAACCAGTGCTGCGCGCTGGCGAAAAGTTGGCAGGGTTAATACGTAAACCTGCTAGCGTCTCTTCTTCTTGCGCAAGTTCGACAATGCTTTGTGCACCTGGGCGCTTCAAAAAAGCGATCAGTTGTTTATCGTTGGACACCGTTGCGCCTGGTTGTCTGGGCGCATCTACTAGGTCACCTAGCATTTTTGGCGGTGTTTGATATCCATCACCTATGGCTGTAAAACTCAAGCTAAGCGCTCCTAGTAATATGAAAATTTGAGGTAATAGAAAAGATGAAAAACTCTTGTTTGACTGTTTATATGATGTGCTATTTGACTGCTTAAAAAACATCATTGTTCCTTTTTATTTTTTGATTCTGTCGATATCAATCCAATCGTTTTATCCGTAACGAAAAATTGAGTTTAGCAAGAGTAAACCACATGCTTGGTCTATTCAAGAGGCATTGATTTTGTTGAATATTGTCTATCAAGTAGGCCTTTACAACCAGCTCTTTACAACTAGCTATTTACAACTAATTCTTTCAGATGATTCACAAAGTGCATTGCGTGCGCTAATTCGTATTGGCTTTTAGTTAACTCACCATAGGCAAAGTGCGGTTTAAGATCACCATTGAACTGTTCGAATCGGTTCAGGGAATTTTTTAATAATGTTAGTGACTCATTGATATTACCTGCCTCTTCGATTGAAGGAGCACCGGGAATTGCTTCAGTTAGATTGTGTGACATTTTTCGCTTTTTCGTAAATAAGGAAAAAGCTAATTTACCAGCAGTATTTTTAAAAAAAGCCGATTTATGACTAGGATAACCATCTATTGAGTAATCGACGCTTTGCGCACAATGCACAAAGACTTTGTAAGGACCCCAGCCGCTTTTACTTGTAATTTCTTGTTTGGCTAAGTTATCAATCATTTCTAAAACACTGGCACTTGTAAGGGGCTCATCGCTTGGTTCAATTGCGACCCAAGTAATTACACCAGCACTAACTATCACAACCAAACCGCCAACTGCAGTTAGTTTTATAAAATTACGTCGATTCATTAGCTATACCGTGTGATTCAATCGAGATACCGCATGATTCAATTGCGATACCGCATGATTCAATCGCGATACCGCACATTGTAAAATGGTTGTTGAACTGATTACCTCAGTACGTTATCAGCATAATTAGTAACACAATTATAAGCTTTCGCCAAACTATAATGGCGTCTTTAACAATCACTTATTACCGTGTACAGCACCATTATCCGCCATATTTCTTGACTATCTCATTATAAGTGGCGCTGCTCTTAAAGCCTTCCATAGCATCATTGAAAGTAATAACTTGTTGTTCATCAATAGAGGTGCGGCTGAACATGACATAAATGTCGCCCGTATTCACCTTAAAGCCATGGGCCACTATATATTCGTCCAGCGCTTTCCTTCGTATCATTGATGCACCAACAAAGCTGTCTTCTAAAAAGCCATCAATGTCCAAATCGATTAAGCGGGCTACGTTCAATTCGCCCATAATGCCAACTACGAAACTCTCTGCAGTTTCTTCATCATCTAAAAGTGCAGATATACTGTCTCCATAGAAGTAATCACCTACGACACCTATTTTACTGCCTTGCTTAATGAAATCTTCAATAGTCGTATACGCAGCTCTCTTTGAGTCATCTTTTCTAATATAAAGCTCAAACTCTTCTGTTCGATAGGGCACACTAAAAAACGCAAATTCTTCGCGTGCTTCAGTTTTTGATGCGCCTAAAAGTATATCAACTTGGCCATCGCGGAACTTTTCAAGCAGATTAACCCAAGTGCCTTGAATAAATTCAGTGCTGCAGCCCATATCTTCAGTTACAGCATTAACAAGCTCTATATCTAAGCCTCTAACTTCGCCGTTAACGTCTAAGTACTGATAGGGTTCCCATACATCATATCCGATCTTAAAAGAACATAAGGGGTCTTGCTCTTTTGGAATGGGAGGCACTGGAATAGTGACTTCATTTGAGGTGACGGGCTCGGTTGAAACGCTACTTTCTGGGCTTACTTGTTTTTGCTCTTTACTGCAAGACATCAGGGCAAAAGACAATACGATGATCAACATGACTAAATTTGTTTTCATAATTAGAGTCCTTAATTTCGACATATTAAGTGTAAGACACAATATGCGTTTTTACGAACTTATGAAAATAGTGTGAAAGATTAGAGTCTTAGCCGACCACCTAAGCAAGTGAGTAATCGGCCAATATTGTCTAGTTTTATACTATTAGTCTTTATAAACCACGCCGTCTTTCATTACAAAACTCACGTTTTCCATTAATGAAATATTCTCCATTGGATTACCATCCACGGCTATTATGTCAGCTAAAAAACCCGCTTTAATTTGGCCTAACTCTTCACTTTTTTGCAGCAGAGCTGCACTATTGATAGTTGCTGCTTGCAAAGATTGTAATGGCGTCATGCCAAATGTAACCATACGCGAGAATTGCTTACCGTTATCACCATGAGGATATATTGCTGCGTCAGAGCCAAACACCATTTTGACGCCAGCCTTATTTGCTTTTCTAAAGCTTTCGCGTTGAATTGTGCCTACTTGCCTTTCTTTATTAATATTTTCTTCTGGAACACCGTTGGCTTCACCAAACGCTAGGGTGTATTCGGTATTATAAATATCGCAAGACAAGTAAGTGCCGTACTTAAGCGCAAGCTGGATGGCTTCATCATCCATAAAACTGCAGTGCTCTATTGAATCAATACCCGCTCGAATGGCTGCTTTTATCCCGTTAGTGCCGTGGGCATGGGCTGCTGCAATTAAGCCGCGCATGTGAGCTTCTTCTACTGCGGCTCTTATTTCTTCTTCAGTTAATTGCTGAATACCTACTTTGGTGCCTTTAGAAAATACACCTCCTGTAGCACAGACTTTGATTGTATTAGCACCATATTTAATGTTTTCGCGGACTTTTGCTCGCACAGCCCATGGGCCATCGGCCACACCTGCTGATTTGCTTTTTGCCTCAGGTGGGGAGAAGTTATCATCGCAATGGCCACCAGTAACACCTATTGAATGTCCCGCTGCCCATATTCTTGGTCCTGGAATTTCACCCGCATTTATACCGTCTCGCACTGCAATAACCGAATAACCTGCAGCGCCAAGGTTTCTAACGGTAGTGAAACCAGCCAATAGCGTAGTTTCAGCATTCTTAACCGCTTTTACTGTTTGTCTTGGTACGGAGTTTCCTTTTGCTGCTAAAAAATTATCGGATGCATCGGATGTAAGATGAACATGCATATCCATTAAACCCGGAACCAGAGTTTTACCTGCTAAGTTAATGACTTCAATATTTTCTCCAAGCTCTATTTCACCCTGTTTAGCCACTTGTATAATTCGCTGATCTTCTACTAAAACTGAAACGGATTCAATTATTTTGCCTTGCGCAACGTCAACCAATGCGTCGGCATTGATTAAGGTTTGTTTGGCCGACACTTGAGGAGCAAAGAGAAGCGCAGAAGCTGCAATAAGGATTAGTTTATTCATATTACTCTTGAATCGTTAAATTTGGGTTAATTCGATTATAGGCGCAACTCCCGACCAAATTCACCCACTTATTTCAATATAGGCATATATTAATTATTACGATACAAAACCTCCGTGGCTTGCATAGTGTCAGTCGTGCATATATTCTCCCTGCAAATTCAGTTTAAAATGAACTACCGTAATGAATCCAATTACACTACTTGATGGCGGCATGGGACAAGAACTATTGAGCAGAAGTTCACGGCCAGCAACGCGCTTATGGTCCGCCGATATTATGTTGAATGAACCAAATCTTGTGCGAGATTTACACTGTGATTTTATAAAGAGTGGTGCTCGCGTTATTACATTGAATAGCTACACTGCGACGCCAGAACGTCTAGCACGGGAAAATGCGTATGCGCATTTGGAAGGCTTGCATAAATTAGCAATGGGAGCAGCTAAAGATGCAGTTGAGATGGCACAATGCGATGGCGTTAAGATTGCCGGCTGCTTACCACCATTGGTGGCAAGTTATCAGCCAGAGATTACGCTGTCGTATGATGATTCCTTTGCAAGTTATCGTCGCCTTGTTGAATTGCAATCCAGTGTTAGCGATATTTTTTTATGTGAAACTATGGCTTCTATCACTGAAGCAACATCAGCTTGTGCAGCCGCGCTTGAAAGTGGAAAGCCTGTATGGGTTGCGTTAACGGTTAGTGATACGAATTTTGGGCAACTGCGCAGCGGCGAGTCATTGAGCGACGCAGTAGCAGCACTCACGTCTTTAGGAGCTGACGCGATATTGTTAAATTGCAGTCAACCAGAGGCAATTAATGCTTGTTGGCCTCAGTTGAAAAATACAAAGCTCAAAATTGGAGCCTATGCAAATGGCTTTGTCTCTATAGCGTCTTTGCATCCTGGTGTTACGGTTGATGTGCTCGAGACTCGACAAGATCTAGATCCACAACAATACGCTAAGCACGCTATGGAGTGGGCGAGAAACGGTGCATCGATTATTGGCGGCTGCTGTGAAATAGGCCCAGCACACATCAAGGCCTTACACGAAAGCTTATGCAAAGAAGGCTTTATTAAATAGAATTCACGCTAATGCTGGTTCTTGTTGCAGGCACCGCTTTAACTAATAAAATATGCATTAATTCTCGGAATTAAACCAAGTGTACTTTCGCAATCAATACTATTTGAGCGAGGCGAGCTACAGATTTAATCGCTAATTTATCAAAAATATGAGCTCGATGTGCCTCAACTGTGCGAGGACTAATAAACAATTTTTTAGCGATATTTGTGGCTGTTTCTCCATCTGCTACCAATAGAGCAACTTGTAATTCGCGTTCGGATAAGATCTTTAAGCTTAAATATGCTTGCTCTGATTCATCTGAAAAAGAGTCTATCGTGTTGGAAGTTTTTAATCGGGCCTGCGCTTCTATGGCACCGAAAACCTTTTCAATCAATATATTGCTTGGGGCTGGTTTACGAAGCAATGTATAAGCACCTGCACTCATAGCGTCGACAGCAGAATCAATATCGGCTTTACCTGAGTAAAACACTATCGGGATATTGATGTTTTTTTCGCTTAAGGTTTTTTGAAATTCAAGCCCGCACATAATGGGCATCTTTAGATCTAGCAAAATACAACTGTTTTTAGTTTCAAGCTCAGATTCCAATGCTAAAAAGGGACTGGCAAAAGTATGCACAGTGAACCCAGCGAACTCGAAAACTTTCTCTAGGGTTGCCAAAACGCTAACTTCATCATCTATTATATATATCGTTTTATGCGTCACGTAACTTTACAATTCCATGTGGAAACTTGGTTTTATGCTTCATAACAGCATATTATTAACTAAAATCATGACGGTCTTCGATCTAAGTTACTTCGTACTTGGACGTCGTTATATAACTAGAGCACGAACCACATAATTTGAAGCAATACTATACAGGAATTGTTGTTTATTTGTTAACTTATAAACTAATAATGCAGAGGAACCTCATATATGATTGCATGTGCCTGATACATAGTTCAATTAGAGTTTAATTCGCATGTCAGCAATGCATTCAGATTGATTATTCACGGAGTTATCGCCTGTTGCTGGATAATGTTAGAAGATGGCGTATAAGCTCAGCTGAGTGCTCACTAGCTTGTATAATGCTCTGCATGCTTGAGGCAATCAATTTAGGATCGTTTGATCGCGATGAGGATAATTCAGCATGGCCAAGAATAACAACCAACATATTATTGATATCATGCGCAATGCCAAGGGCTTCCATTTTTTGAGCCTGTTGGAGCTGTTCAGTTAGCTTGAGTTGCTGCTGTGCACTGCGCAGTTCTTCGTTCTGCATCTCCAACTCTGTCTGATGCACTAGTAGCTCATGTAGGAGCCGCTTTACCTCAGGCGCAGGCCATGCTATCAGTTCCCCTTCTTCGATTGCGTCAAGCAAAAGCTCGGCACGCGTACGTAGATCCTGAACGGTTTGAATTGGTTTTTTTTTCATCGCTTATGCCTCTATTACTGCGGTTGTGCGAGTGAATGCTTAGTTGTAGCAAGTCGATAGTCCTCATGCCAAAGGAGTAGTTTGGGCACTGTCATGGGACGAGCTAGAAGATAACCTTGGCCGATGTCGCATGATAGCGCCTTTAGAATTTCAAGTTGCGCCTTTGTTTCGATACCTTCGGCGACAACTTTGACTGACAGCTTATGAGCTAATTTAATAATGCCACTTATAATTTGGCGCGATCTAACGTCCTTTGTAATTTGCGCTATAAATGTACGATCGAGTTTGATGACATCGACTTTGAGCTTGACCAGATGTTCCAAGCTAGCAAACCCAGTGCCAAAATCGTCGAGCGCCAAGCGGAAACCAACGCTGCGCATGTCAAAAAGCTTGCGATCTAAATCGCCGCCGAAGCGGTCGAGTACAACGTCTTCCGTGACCTCTATCTCGATGTCTTCGGGTTTTAGTCCAAAAGCACTTGTTTGTCTAATTAGTTCAGCTGCATCGCTAATACTCTTTAACTCAACATCCATTAAGTTTAGCGACAAAGTGCGTATAGATGTTCCTGCAAGGCGCAGTTCTTTGAAGCCTTCCATTGCGCGGCCCCGAATAATTTCGCCAATGTATGCTCCGTGACCATGGGAAACAGCCAGTTTAAGGAACTGATCTGGACCAACCCGACCCAGCACAGGATGGTTCCATCTTACAAGAGCCTCGCATCCTGTTATTTGCTGTGTCTGCAAATCAATCAAAGGTTGAAACTCTATAAACAAGCCATCAAGACCTTCTTTTCGTTCAAGACTTGTCAAAATCACTCTATCGCGCTCGATACCTTCGCGCTGCGAAGGCAAAAAGGCTTGAGTAGTTCCGCGATTTTTTTCTTTGGCTTCCCTGAGTGCATGAATTGCCGCTTGTAGTAGCTCATTTACGTTCGTTGCGTCTTCGGGAAAACTAGCGATCCCGACTGTTGCAGTGAAAAGCAATGGTTGGCCTTTATAATCTATAGGTTGGATGACAATTTGTCTTATTTTTTCAGCATTCTGGATCGCCCAGTCCGGGCCCATCTTATTTGTAAATATTAGTGCAAATTCATCGCCACCTAACCTCGCCACTTCCATAGTATCGCTAATTAGGGGGCGTAAGCGCTTTCCAATTTCACCAAGCACCTCATCTCCAGCCATATGACCATGACTCTGGTTTAGTTCTTTGAACCAATCTAAATCAAGTGTAATGAGTGAGACGCTGTCTCCTTGCTTATCAGCGAGTTCAAGAATTTGGGCAAATTGCGTAGGAAAAGTTTGGCGATTAAGAAGGCCAGTAAGATTATCAATAGTGGCTTTAATTTTTAAATCATCAGCTTGTTTGCTTACTTGATAAGTAAGAGGGCGGAAGATGAAAATTATTTGGCATATGAGCAATATGATGACAGCCGCTGTATTTACTTTGAGTATTAACGAGGTAAAAGCCAGCTCTTTTTCCGCATTATTTTGATACAAGTATACGCCTTGGTCTATATCATCCAGAAGCGGGCCGATAGCCTCCGCGCTAATTTTACTCATTATCTTTTCATCAGCGGCCCCTGTATTAATAAATACGCGAACCAACTTTGTAAACTCTAATATCTTTTCGTTAAGGTTTGCGGGCTCGTTGAAATAATGGGCCTTTAATAGCGAGCTTTCTTCACTAGAGTCACTTATACTTTGCAAAACCTGGGTAAGCCGCTGGTTGCCAATTTCCATTTTGTTTACGCTTGCAATAAGTAAGTCTGTTGTTCGCTGCTCCTTGACTTTATCACCTTCAAAATAACTCGCTTTCGTTAGAGCCGCAATTCTTTGCAAAAGCATTCGTTGTGAACCAGCTTGGTTTATTATCTCGGCGTTTTGATTTTGTGTGTAAATAGAATGGTAGAGTGCCGTGCTACCAATTACCGTGACAAGGAAGACAAGCGCAATTGCAGCCAAATAGCGGCGTGTTACATATTCACCCACATGACGATGGCTTAACTTGTTGTTTTGTTTTTTTTCAACACCATCAATATTATTGAAAGATTCAATGATTGAAGGAAACTTGCTTAAAATAGACATTGGAGCTACAAATTTTTTAAAGACCTGCCTAAAATTATTCCACAAAAAAAAATTTCAAACAATTGGTATAAGTACTCGTTCCCTGTGGCGTGCAGTCTGTTTTTTTGTAGATACATAGTGCGCTAACAAAACTAAATGTCACATAAAAATGTGCTCTCCTCAAAGCTTATATCCGGCTATGGAATCGCTTAATACGATGCCATTTTCTTCAATATTATCAAATATCCTTGTCATCTCGCCAATGGCTTGTAATTCCCTAGTCGCAGCATCAAGAACTTGCTTTGCTTGTTCTGATATTTGCAGAGCTGTTACTGTTTGCTCTTCAGATGCACTTGCAAATTGACTTGCTTGCATGCCCACTTTTGACGCTTGCTCAGACAGTCGAATCGAGACCGTTTTTGCCTTTTTTACGGTCTCTAGCGCGTTAGAAATAGAATTTCTTCCATCGTCAACGGCGTTTACTACCTCAGTGCTAGCTTGCTGAAGGTTCTGTAGTAAATCCCCGATTTGTACTGTCGCCTTTTGGCTATTTGAGGCTAGATTTCTTACTTCGTCGGCAACCACAGCAAAACCACGGCCATGTTCGCCGGCTCTAGCCGCTTCTATTGCAGCATTTAATGCCAACAAATTGGTTTGTTCGGAGATGCTGCTTATACTTTCCAATATATGTGATATTTCGGCGACATGCTCATTTGTTGATGCCGCTTTTCCTGAGATATCATCCATACTGTCAGATACATCAGAAATAGATGATTCACTTGTTTTGATGAGCTGCACCGATTCATCAAGTTGCCTTGTTAGGTCATCACTTGAATCTTTGGTGCTAACAGCGGTTTTAGCAATGCTTGTGCTTACACTCGACATTTCATCAACAGCTGACACTATGCTGTTAGCAATCATCTGTGTGCCTGTAGCATCATCAATAACCACATTCCTTGATACTTTGAATGCTTCATTCAACTCTGTGTTTTTGGCGGTAGCGTCTGACATAGAAAGAATTAGTTTTCTCAAACCATCAATACTATGACTGATGGATCTAGATATCTCACCCAATTCGTCTTTTGAATTAACTTGGAAATCTATAGTCAGGTCGCGCTCAGTAGACATGACTTGCAAATTTTTGATTAACAAGTTCAGATTACTTTTTAAAGAGCTAACTAGATATAGATTAATAATTACCAATGCTCCCAAGAGTAAAGTGATAGCTATAACTTTATTGTATATCCATATTCTCGCGTAAGATTCACTCGACTCTGCTAACAGCAGGTTTTGTGTCCACTGATTATCGAGCAGCTGTTTGATTTTTCCGATTTCCGCGCTTGCGGAAGCAAACCAGTCTATGCTTTTAATCGGGCTATTTGCGCTATCAAAATTATCGTCACTGCTGATAATAAAGTAATGTGTATTGCGAATATTAGTGGCGTTTTTTGAATTCACTATTTTTTTGAATTCAGTTAAAGAAACTTCAGGCAACAAAACTGAAAGAGTCTGCTCTTTAGCGTTCATCTCCTCGACATAAAGTCCAACTTCACCTTTGTTAGAAATAGATAAATTGTTCTTTGCTAATATGCCGTTGATTTTTCCTCTAGCTTGTCCTGCTCGCTCCTTTAACCACGACAAATTGATAGCAATGGTAATCCCAGCTTGTTGGTCTTGAAAACTGTTGTAACTGCGAATGAGTTCCATGGCATCGATTGCTAATCGGTTAACCTGAGAATAGTATAAAAAAGCATTTTTGCCCTGAATCTGATCAACTTGGTCACGAATGCTCTTACGCTGCTTCAACTTTGTTTGCAGTAAACTAAGTTTTTCAACAAATCCTAAATCAAGATATTTCTGCTCTGAGGCTATTAATAATTCTAAGCTTGAAACGGCTTCCTCCGCCTTGTCGCGTTGTTGTTTTACTTTATTTAGTCGAGCTTCATCTGGCGCGCCCAAAAAACCTGCGCTTAGACCCCTTTCAACCGCGAAATTATGAGCCACACCATCAAGTCGGGACATCAGTTTGGTTGTTAAATTAGATAGTTGAGTCGCTTCAAGAGTAGACAAAGACTGGTTGATACTGCTAATGCCTAAAACTAAAATGATAATAACGGACAGCGTCATTGAAGTCAGAGTTAACATAACAATGGATAATTTAGCGAATTGTTGTTTCATTAAGGCACTCAAGAAATCGACACTTTTTTACAAGCATCACAATTGGAAAGAATAAAAAGAAGCACAGTCTCGATCTTAGAGTGGATTCGACTTTAGTCTATAAAACTAGTGTCGACGCTAACACATTAAAAAACCTTGTAACAATACGTAAAAATACGTATATTTCTGGTTTAAGTGTGTTGCTAGTTAACATGCAGCTGCAAACCAAACTTTGGCTATCACATTTAAAAGCTAATTAAAGCGCTGCTGCAGATACGTAATAATCTCTGAGGACTCATACAACCAGGTAGTTTCCCCAGCGCTATCGATGCGTAGACATGGAGTTTTAACTTTGCCACCACCTTGCATAAGTTCCTCGCGATATGGCGAACCTTTCGATACATTACGTTTGAGAATAGGTAAATTCATTTTGTACATTGCACGTCGAGTTTTGATACAAAAAGGACAGGCGAAGAATTGATAGAGCGTCAGGCTCTCCAAGTCGTTTTCGACCTGTTGTTGCGCTTCTGCCGTGCGCTTTAATTTAAAGCCGCGAGTAATAAGATCAAAAAAAGCGATGATGCCGCCGAGGAGGTTACGAACAAGGGTGATTATTAAGCTCATTTTTTACTACTTTATGATGGATGGTGTCTAGGCTGCAGGAGTATACCTAAAGCTGCTTGAAAATATATACAGCTTTGGCAATGAAGTCGTTTTAATTTATCTGCTTGTATTGATAGCTTCAGTTCAAAAAATCTACTTAATTATTTAATTTCCAGCAGTTCTACTTCAAAAATAAGCATTGAGCCCGGCGTTATTTGTCCAGCAGAGCCATTGCCATATCCAAGGTTTGAAGGAATGAAGAATCTAAACTTATCGCCAACAACCATTAATTGGACACCTTCTGTCCAGCCGCTAATCACTTGGTTTAGAGCAAAGCTGATAGGTTCGCCACGGTCTACAGAGCTGTCAAATACAGTTCCATCCAATAAAGAGCCGTGATAATGCACTTTTACTTTTGAACGAGCGCTTGGGCTGCTAGTTCCGTCGCCTTTTTGTAATACAAGATATTGCAAACCGGAGGCGGTTTCAGAAACGCCTTCTGCCGTTTTGTTTGTAGCTAAAAAATCTTTGCCCATGGCTATATTTTCTACGGCTAACTTTTTATTATTTGAGTTTCTAGTGAAATAGAATACTGCTAATGCAATAACTATAGCCAAAACAACATATTTCATGACTTACCCCATTAATTCTTAAGACGCGCATTCTAGCACTCGATCCTTTGGGTGAATAAATAAAATTGAATTTTTTATTTTAGGGAGCGTTCAATGGGAGTTCCTGCGTTGAATGACAAAACTGTTAGGTAATATTACATTCACTTGATTAGCACTTATACAGAACCATTGCCTACATACTCTTTATAACTATTTTTTCCGCTTGCCTTAACCTCATACAAAGCTGAGTCTGCTCGTCTGTATAGGTCAATCCAAGTGGCATTCTCGTCTGGTATTAAGGCGCAAATACCTATACTTGCTGTAATAGATATAAATTCTCCTGAGTCTGTTTCTAACTGTTTACCACTTATTGATTCTAACATTCGTTGGCACAAATGTTCGATATCAGAATGTTGTTCTATGACGCCTGAAAATGCAAATTCCTCGCCGCCGATGCGGCCAGCACAATCCTCTAATCGCAGCACCTCCATAATGCTATTTGCAGCTAGGGTTAAAATTTGATCACCAAATTCGTGCCCATATTTATCGTTTATTATTTTAAAATCATCTAGGTCAATTACGCCTATTAAAAAAAGCTTATTGTGGCGTTTAGCTTGACTCAGTTGACGTTTAAAACAGTCTTGAAAGCTTCGTCTATTTGGTAATTTTGTTAAATAGTCATAACAAGCTAGTTGCTCTAATTTAAGGTTTATACTTTGAAGTTGGGCGGTCCGACTGTCTACTATTTGTTGCAGGCTTTCTTTTAGCTGCTTTAATTCAGTATTCCTTTTTTCCAATTGCTCTTCGTGAAACTGTTGTTTAGTTACATCGCGCTGAATTGCAGCAAAATGCGTAACTTTGCCGAATTTATTTGTAAGTGGGATGATATTCATTTCAACCCAGTAGGGGCGCCCATTTTTATCGTAGTTAAGAACGCTCTCGTGTATCGCTTGATTTTTTTCTAATGAATTTTTTATGCGTAATAGTGTGGCTTTGTCAGTTTCGGTACCTTGTAATACTCTCGGCGTTTTACCTATTATTTCTTGCGCTTTATAACCCGTTAATGATTCAAATGCGCGATTAACGTAAATTATGTTCGGGCCTAATGGTGCGTCTATCGTGTGGGCCTCAGTAATAATCACAGTATCGGTGGCATTTTCCACAATATCCTGAAATAAAGCCTCATTCTTTTTCAAAGTAATATCGGTGTATGTAACAACAACCATATCTTCATCTTCTGGCTGCGAGTGCAAATACGCTGAGATTGAAAACCACTTAGTCAGACATTCGGCACCATAGATTAAGCCAATTACTTCATTGCGAATAGGTTCAGAAGATGCAGCAACTCTGCATGCAGGATGAGAATTTTCGGGTATTTTGATGCCAAATTCATCAATGAAATGCCACTGTGAGTGACAAGCAATTTGGCCTATAGTTTGGTTGATGTCGGTATCTAGCAGCGACATAGCAGCAGGGTTCGCATAAAAGATAAAAGACTGTAAATCGTGAATAACGATGCCAATTGGCGCATTATTCGCAAACTCGATAAAATCTATTCCATTAAACTTATTCATTAATACAACTTAATTAAATAGCGTTTTAGAGACAATTAAATTCAAAATCTAAATGCCATTATAGTTCGTTATCCATTCTCCCCTTAGATAAAAGTAGACTATAAACTAGCTAGTGGTCAAGTTTTGGCAGTCACTTATAGTGACTTAGAGAATTTAGTGTGTGCAACGATTGAATATGGGCAATCAAATTTTCAAAATACAAAACATCCTATTGCAGCTTCATTGCCTTCTGAGTTTCCTTATTTGTTCGAGCGTAAGCACGTTGATGTATTTTTCGGATAACTTCCAATCCGAAGACAGTGATTTTTGTTCCAACAGTTTCTCAAAAAGAGCATTTTGTAAGTTTTCGTAATTTGATTCAGATGATTGCTCTACTTTTAGCTCGTTGCGTTTCTTTTGCAATAGGCTAAGCTCTTCAATTTTCATACGACTACTTTGCGCGGCTGCCTGATCTCTGAGTTTAAGCTCTTCAAATTTTTGCTTGGCAACTTGAACTTGTTTAAAAATGGCTTCTGTTTGTTTGCTTAGTGAATCCATATAGTTAGACTTGTCTTCTTTTAAACGAGATACTCGCGCGGCAACAACATTAATGCGCTCTTGCTCTTTTTTATCTAAAGAAAAGCGGTTCTCGTTTCTCATTGGATCTACTTCTGCTATAAGACTATGTGATTTGGCTATAGGTGCCTGCGCTGCATTCCCTGCATTTGATGATTCAATACTGCCAATAGCACTCTCTTTTTCTTGGTTGCTCTGTCTTGGGACAGAAACATCGGCCATGAAGGTATCTTGCTGCGTGAGCTCTTGTGTGATTTCTGTCTGATTTCTCATGAGCAAGAAGCTCACAATTAATACCGATGCAGCCACTGACCCAGCATACTGCCAGCGTCGCCATAGAGGCTTCACCGTAATTTGTTGCTTTGCCATGGCTAACACTGCACTGTCTATGTTTTTGGATGGCCTAGGCTTGTTACCATTGAGGTAAAGTTCACTGACAAAGTATTGGTCTTGGCTGAATTCACTGTCATCGTTTGATTGACTATTCATATGTTTGACCTCCGCTTTTTGCTGCAGCGGGTTTAGCTACTGACGAGCTCGCAGATGTGAGCTCAGCTGCTTGCGCTGTAACATCCATTTTTTGCGTGAGGCAGATACGAAGGTTTCTATAAGCAACTCGCAATCTACTTTTTGCCGCTTCCAGATTAGTATTAACTATTTGCGCAATATTATTAAGTGAGAATCCACCTTCTTCTCGCAGCAAAAAACAGTCTAATTGATGCGCTGGTAGCTTGTTCAAACAGTAATCTATTGCTTCGGCTTGCGTTTGCTGAAGATGTTTTTTTTCTGGCGATAGTGAACTGTCGTGCATAAATAACTCAGTCGAATGATGCTCTTCGTCTAGATCGGTATGTCCTGCATTGTGATGGTTGTTTGAATCAATCACTTTGCTAACAACATTAATATGCCGAACATGATCGATTACCTTGTTACGCGCAATTTTGTACAACCATGTTGTGAATTTAGCTGATTCATTATATGACTCAGCATTGCTAATAACCTTTCCCCACACTTCTTGAAATATATCTTCGGCTAAACTTTCCTGATGTAATTGGCGCAGCAAATAGCGGTACAAACCGCCTTTGTTGCGCTCATATAAAAGCTCAAAGGCAGCAAAGTCACCCTTTGCATATTGCCTCATGAGTGTTTCATCAGTTAGTTGATTCAATGACATTTCCATTTGTTGAAAGCTCACCTGCATTTCTTACCAGTTGGATGAATTCACTTCGATAGCCAAATTCGTCACGACCTTTTGCCTGCTGAGCGGTACTTGCTATCCATTGATAATCTATACTATCGGTAAACTTACTACTTTTCATCCGTTGAGCGAAGCTGGCGACCGCAGTGGCAAACTTAAAGTCATCGCTTTGCTCGGCAAATGAACTCGCTTGCCCGAAAGTTACCTTAGCTTCTAATAGTTGACTATTATCCTGATTAGGTTGTTTATATCTTAGTTTTACATAGGCGAGTTCATCGGACGCATTTATATTTTGCGCAATTTTGGTGTTTGCCGATTTTGAGTACCTTAAATCGTCATTAAATTTACTTTGACTGTTAACTAAGCTTATCTCGTAAAGCGCAGTAACTCTATGGCCGGCTCCAATATCGCCCGCGTCTATTTTATCGTTATTAAAGTCTTCATTGGCGAGCTTTCGGTTTTCATAGCCAATCAGGCGGTATTCAGCCACAGTTGACGGGTTAAACTCAACTTGAATTTTGACATCTTTCGCAATGATCTGCATATTCGACTGCAACTCATCTACTAATACTTTTCTTGCCTCGTTTATGTTATCAATATAGGCATAGTTGCCATTTCCTGCGTCGGCTAATTGCTCCATTAAATGATCATTGTAGTTACCTTGGCCAAACCCCAGGGTGGTTAATGCAATACCTTTATCTTTTTCTTTTTTAATTAAATCGATTAGCGCTTTATGGTCAACCATACCGACATTAAAGTCACCATCTGTAGCCAGAATTACGCGGTTTACTCCGCCTTCAATAAAGGCTTTTTCGGCTAATTGATAAGCCTGCTTAATACCAGCTGCGCCATTAGTCGAACCGCCGGCTTGAAGTTTCTCAAGCGCGTTATTAATTGCTGACTTATTGTTGCCATCGGTGGGCTCTAGTACAACACCTGAGGCGCCTGCATAAACAACAATGGATACTTTATCGTTGTCATTCAATTGATTGCTTAACATCATCAACGAACGCTTCAATAAAGGTAATTTATTGGCTTGATTCATTGAGCCAGACACATCCAGTAAAAACACCAAATTACTGCCTTTGGAGTCGCTCATATCCGGCTGGTATCCTTTTAAAGCAATGCGTAATAAATGGCGCTGCTCGTTCCAAGGTGCTGTCGATAGCGCAGTATTCACGCTAAAAGGCTGCTCAATGCTCTTGGGTTGTGGGTAATTATAATCAAAGTAATTTATAAACTCTTCAATTCGAATAGCGTCTGCGGGCGGCATTGTGCCTTGCGTCAGCATTCTGCGAGCGTTGGTGTAGCTGCCCGTATCTACGTCTATTGAAAAGGTAGAAACGGGTTCCACTGTGACCATTTTCACGCCATTTATTTCGGGTGACTGGTAATTTTCTGTATTAACGGGCGGTGTCATAAATTGATCGTAAACTGGCGTGATTGGCCTGTGAATACTTATTTCAGCCTTGTTAGCATGACTGGTATACGCGCTTATATCGGCCATGACCATTTTAGCCATTTTATTGCCGCTGACTCTTTGCCCCGCAACTTGAACCCTTTCTATTTCTTTTTGACTAGCAATTTCTTTTCTTTTTTCGATTACTTTATGCGGAACTCTATGCGGAACTTTATGCTGTTTTTCTTCAGCTACCTCTTGCGATTTAGCCTGTTTACTAACAGTAGTTGATTCATCAGGGGAAGGCGCTGCACAAGCAGTTGCAAAAACTACCGCTGCAGCAACGACGCTTATTCTTACTTTTGACAATGGTGAAGGCATTGATGAAAGAGCTGATGAAGGAATCGTTTTGGGTACACACTTTGATTTGGCCTTTGTAATAAACATACTTTATGGTCCTCGGATAGAAATAAATAGGCA
>CAJQOP010000090.1 GCA_905479945.1 uncultured Glaciecola sp.
GCAAAGTATTAGTAAACCCATACGTTCTTTGCCCTGCAGGTCACCCTTTTAAACAAAGGCAGCAAAGTCATAAAAAAGCGCAACACGATGAAACACTAAATTTATGGACCATGCCTTTCGTAATGGCCGCTATTAATGAGCGTATCGTGCACCGCTCGAATGCAATGCTGGATTATAGGTACGGCGAAAACTTTTTATACGATGAAGCCATGACAGCAAAAACAGGTTTTCAAGCATGGATGTTTACCTTGAGTCTAGGTGCTTTCATGCTTGCCGCGAGCGTTTCGCCATTAAGAAAGCTATTGGCCAACTATGTTTTACCTAAACCAGGCGAAGGGCCAAGCCCTGAACAACAATTAAACGGCATGTTTGATATGCGCTTTTATGCTGACTCTAGCAACGGTGAGAGCTTAGTGCTCAAAGTGGAAGGTGATCGTGATCCAGGTTATGGCTCAACAGGTAAAATGTTAGCGCAGTCTGTGCTATGTTTAGCTAAAGATATACCGGAACTCGCGGGTGGATTTTGGACTCCTGCTTCTGCTCTCAACGACCATTTGATTGAAAGGCTGGCAAAACATGCTGGCGTTACCGTCGAGCTCATGGAATAACTAGTAACTTTAAAAGGTGATATATGAAAATCAAGATTGTTTTAACATTCGCTATAGGCATCGTTTTGGCTTTTAGCGTTTTAGCTGGTGAGCCAACAAAGGGCCATTTAGACACTACTGAAGTGAAGGTCAAAACCATCAGATTGTCAGAGCCGGTAGTGTCAGATGAACACTCAGAGACATTCGGCGTTAAGCTTGATAAGTCTCTTCAGAAAGTCAGTTTGAAAGACTTAGCGAGTAATTCAGAGGCTTATATTGAAAAATCTTTTCAGGTCGAAACCAAAGTGGCTAAAGTATGCCAGAAAAAAGGCTGTTTTTTTATTGCCCAACAAGGTGATGATGTAATGCGTGTTGCCTTTAAAGACTATGGCTTTTTTGTACCTACAGACAGCGCTGGTAAAACGGTAACCTTAGCGGGTGAATTAGTTAAAAAAGATATGACGGCAGAGCAGGTTGCTCATTTTAAGCAAGATATGAAAGGTGAATCTGACGCTGTAAAAGAAGGTGTTGTATATGAAATACTTGCCGACAGCGTCACTATTCCTAGAGTTTGACCTTTGGTATTAAGACTTAAGCTTTTCAATGGCTTCGACCAAATAGTCTCTCGAGCAACCAAAATTCAAACGAAAGCAATTTTTGTCGCCAAAATCTTTGCCAGCTGAGGGGCCTATACCTTTGGCTTCACACCAAAGCTGTGTGTCTTGCACTTGCAAACCGCTGGCGTCAACCCAGAGTAGGAAAGTTGCAGCAGGTGTGCTTGCTTTCAAACCCTCAATTTTGTTTATTTCAGCAACTAAATAGTCTCGGTTTGCTTTTAAGTAAGCCAATTGTTGCTTATGCCAGTCATCACAATGCCTAAATGCTGCATTGGTTGCGGTAAGGCCGGTTACTGTTACCCAAGGAACGATTCCGCGGGCGGATTTATTGAAGGCTGCTCTTACTTTACTGCCGGGAATAATGGCAAATGAAGTACCTAACCCAGCCACATTGAAAGTTTTACTAGCTGCCATTAAGGTGACCGAATATTCAGCCAACTCCGGGTGGGCACCAGCGGGTAAATGCGGTACATCATCTAAAATTAAATCACAGTGTATTTCATCAGAACATAGCATGACACTATGTTTACGACATATTGCTGCAACTCTATCGAGCTCTTCTTGATTTAATACAGAACCAACTGGGTTCATCGGATTACACATAATAAACAGTGTTGCTTTGGGATCCGCGGCTGCTCGCTCTAAGGCATCAAAATCAAGTGTCCATCGACCGTCCACTTGTATGGTATCAATACAGGCTCTGTTTAGGTCATTAATAGCAGGAGCGGCTAAAAGAGGAGGGTAATTGGGGGTTTGAACAATAACTGTATCACCAGCTTGGCAATAAGCTTTTATAGCAACATTAAAAGCTGGAACAACACCAGGTGTCCAAACTATCCAGTTGGGTTCTATTTTCCATCCATACTGACGCTGGCACCAAGCTACAACTGCCTCAAGGGCTTCTGTATCATGTGCGGGCAAGGTATATCCAAAAAGACCGTCTTCAACGCGGCTATGCAAGGCAGACAAAATAGGTTCAGCACACCGAAATTCAGTATCAGCAATCCACATAGGTAAAATATCAGTGTCTTTGTATCTTTCCCACTTATAGGCTTTTGAAGATGAGCGGTCGGGTTTATCACTGAAGTTCATTGCTAGTCCTTTGATTAATAGTTAGCGGTTAACAGAATACAGACCCCTTAGCCTATTCTGCAAATCCTCAGCCCAGTCTAAAACACAAATCATATTAACCAAAGAATTTGTAGAAATAAATGACGGAACCGGATCACGGGAATAAATCACGGGAATAAATCACGGGAATAAAATACCAGCTGATTACATATTTAGCTTCTCAGCCGCAGCCAATTCGGATTCTAGCTGATCGCTTTCATCAGCTCTAGGTTTAGAGAACCGGGCTATTAGTTTATATAGCACGGGTGTAAGAAACAAAGTAAATACAACAGCAATACCTAGACCACCGAACACTACCCATCCAATCGAATTACGAGCTTCCGCACCTGCGCCTGTCGATAATATCAGCGGTAAACCGCCTAATATGGTCGACATCAATGTCATCATTATAGGCCTCAAACGAACTGCTGCGGCCTGCACGATAGCATCATTCACGGTCATCCCTTGGTCGCGCAGTTGGTCTGCAAACTCAACCAATAAGATAGAGTTTTTCGCAATTAAGCCAATTAGCATTACCAAACCTATTTGAGAGTAGATATTGATAGATGTGTCGGTCAGGTAAAGTGCGTAAATAGCAGCTGCGATACCAAAAGGAACCGTAATCATGACAACCACAGCGCTGTTAATGCTTTCAAATTGGGCAGCCAACACTAAGAGCACAATTATGAAGGCAAACAAGTAGGTCATTGCTATCTGATTAGAGGTTTCTTCGAAGGTGAGTGCTTCACCCAAAAACACCAAGCCAATGCCGTACGGTAAATTCTCATTACCTATCTCGCGCAGCTGACTAACTGCCTCAGCCATCGTAATACTATCTGGAAGTTCTAAATCGATTTCAATTGCTCTGCGCTGCGCATGACGCTCAAGTTCAGCAGCTACACCTTCTTCACTGATATAGGCCAAACTTGATAATGCTACCAGAGAGCCATTATTTGATTTGACGTAAAGGCTGGTTAGGTCTGATGGATTTGTCGTGTTTCTATTGGTAGATTCTAAAATTAGTGGAACGGCTTGATCGCCAATGTTGAGGTCGGTAACGTCATCGCCACTAATAGCAGCTCGCAATGTGGTTGATATATCGCTAAATGGAACGCCTAGTTCTTCTGCGCGTCTTCTATCTATATTGACTCGGAGCTGAGGTTGCGTGGGTTGGTAGCCAATTTCAGGTCGCCCCAGTTCTGGCAGACGCTCTTCAATTAACTGACCAAACGCAAGCGACGCCGCATAAATTCGCTCATATGTATCGCCCGTTAAGGCTAGCTCTAAGCCGCCTCCTTGGCCTCGTAAATTCAAACTATTACTGCCAGATGCTCTTCCTGGCGCGCCGGGTATAGCGGAAAGTTTTGGTCGCATTTCATTGATGATTTCTTGCTGTGATTTCGTTCTGTCGTCCCAATGTGCAAGCGGTACCGTAATGTAAACGAGATTCGGATCCCACCTTCCAACCACAGTATAAATTGAATCAACATCCGCATCTTCGACATACGGTAACAATATTTCTTCCATTTTCTCGGCCTGCCTATCCATATAATTCAAACCAGCACCATCTGGGCCTCTGGCGAATATACGAATCGAACCTCGATCTTCAGAAGGCAACAACTGATTTTCGATTTGCTCATACAGTAAAGAGGCTCCGCCAGCTGCTATAAGGGACAATATGACGGTCAACCAAGAAAAATTTAAAGCCTTGTGTAATAGGTTCATGTAACCATTCAGAAAGCGCTTACCAAAAGCGCCTAGTGTTCTGTCGAAAAAGCCACTGCTCTTTGTCTTAGCGGGCAATTTGGCGGTGAGTGCAGGAACTAAGCTTAAAGCGACGAAAGAAGATATTATGACTGAGCCGGCAAAAACTCCCCCAAACTCTCTAAACAATCTGCCTGCGGTTGAGGGCAGAAAAGCAATGGGAATGAAAACAGCGGCAAGTACGGCAGTTGTGGCGACAACAGCAAAGAAAACCTCTCTGGTGCCAAGCACTGCTGCAGCGCGGGATCCCATGCCTTGCGCGCGTCTGCGTTGAATATTTTCTGAAACTACAATTGCATCATCAACTATTAAGCCAGTGCCCAAAACTAGTGCAAGCAAGGTAAGAATATTAATAGAAAAGCCCAATGCCCACATGATTACCAATGCACCTATCAATGAAACAGGAATTGATAGAGCGGGAACCAAGGTTGCTCTGAAGGTACCTAAAAACAGCCAAAGTGTGCCGATAACTAGCAAAATAGTGAGAGTAAGCGATAAGATCACCTCATTAACTGAATCGCGAATAAATTCAGCATCATCAGAGGTAACTACTATGTTTAAGTCGGCAAATCGTTTGTCTAAGTCTGCCACCATGGCTAACACTTCATCAGATATTTCGATGGTGTTTGAGCGAGATTGGCGAACAATACCCAAGCCTACTACAGGTTTACCGTCTAATCTTACCAAGCTCCTTGCGTCGGCAGGTCCGAAGTAAACATTAGCGACATCGCCAATGCGAGTGTCTCCAGATATAACAATTTGTTCGATATCTTGAGCGTTAACCGACGTAGCGTCAGCACGCACAATTAGCTCTTGGTCCTGCGATTTTACGCTTCCGGCGGGCACATCAAAGGGGGCTAGTCGCAACGCTGCTGAAACGTCACTCATAGATAAGTTAAAACTGGTGAGGCGCAATGGATCAACGGAAACACGCATTACGCGCTGTCGTTGTCCATTCAGTGCAATATCAGCAACGCCAGGTATGCTGAGAAACAAGGGCGCTAAGTCAACTTCAACGCGTTCGGTTAAAGTTTCCATATCGAGCGAATCACTGCTAATTGCTAAACTAACAACCGCTTCAGCGTCGTTATCAGCCTTGATTATCGAAAGGTTTTCAACCTCCGCTGGCAAGCGTCTTTGTACGCGGCTAACCGACTCTCTTATTTCATTTGCAGCATCTTCTAAATCAGTTCCTGGGCGAAATCGAACTCTGATCCGAGACGACCCTTCTTCACTCGATGCTCTAATGGTATCGACGCCACTAACTCTGGCTACTGCGCCCTCTAGACGGCTCGTGACTTCGCTATCAACGGTTTCTGGTGAACCACCAGGATAACTAGCTACAACCGTAACATTAGGCCTATCAACGTCGGGCAGTTCTCTAATTTCTAAATCATTAACAGCTGCAAATCCGGCTAGTATAATGAGCAAGTTCAAGACCATGACTAAAACGGGCCTGCGAATAGACAGTGATGGTAGATCGTTTATTTGCAAAGAAGAGCTTGGCTTCATGACGCAACGCTCGCATTATATTGGGCTACTATTTGCTGACCTTGACGCAGGCGCTGAACACCCTCGACAACTAATGGCGCCTTTGAGTCGAAAGGCCCAGTTACCAATATAGTACCCCGCAGACGCTGCTGAATTTCTACATTCACACGGTTTGCTTTGCCTTCAACCATCTGCCAAACATAAGCGCCAGTGGAGCCCCACATTAAAGAGGCTTCAGGTATAGCCACATACTCTTGACCTTTAACCGACAGTTTTACTCGAAAGCTCATACCAGGGCGGTAGTTATCCTCTTTATTATCCAACAAGGCTCTAACTCGAATAGTGCGATCTTGTTCATTAATTCGAGAATCAATTTGGGCAATACTGGCCTTAATATTTATTTCCCTGTTTTGCCAAGGCGTTAATCTGACTTCAGGGTTTTTGCCGAGAACTGCCACTGCGATCTCAGGTGCTGAAAAGTTTATAAACAAGGATTTTCGATCGTCTATAGTGGTAATTATTGTTTGTTGCGTAATACGATCGCCTACTTCAACATCAGTAAACCCGACAATGCCGCTAAAAGGAGCTTTTATCACTCGTTCGTTTAATGCAACTTCAGCCTCTTTAACTGACACTCTAGCCAATGCCAATTGAGTGCTCGCAATATCTAGTTGGCTTTGCGATGCAGCGCCTTTTTTTCGGCTTTCAAGTAGGCGGTCATATTCCCGGTTTGCATCCTTTAGTTGAATTTTAGTGCGCTCCATGGCAACGGTTTCACGCTGATTATAGAGCCTCAATAACACTTGATCTTTCTCAATCTGTTGGCCGGGGATGAAATTAACAGAGATGACCTTTTCGCTAACTGCTGAGAATAATACAACCGACTTAACAGCTTCAGCAGTGCCCACTGCCTCCAAGTTAGTTTGTTGAGCTTGATAAGCCAAAGGCGCTATTATTACTTTTGTTTGGTTTTCGCCTCTGCCGCTTCCAGCTTGCGCGTTTGCTGCATGCATCTGCAATAAACTAAGCGCTATGAGTGAAATGGCGAGCAAACTCTGGCGAAGTAGCATAAAAAAATTCTCATTTAAATAGATAGCTTGTTGACCAACAATTACGCCATTGTAGACGATGAAGATCAAGTCTTTACACTCCCTTTACGTTGAGTCGCTGAGTAGCTTAGAAGTCGATTAGATTTAATAATTAGGCATTTTTGCCGAAAACCCTAAGTAGGTCACTAATATCCGCTATTTTGTGTTAATGTTTTTTCACTTTGAAACAGGCAATGTGAATATAACTAAACATCGTCGTCAGCGGCTGTTAAGATGTCGACATATTTTGTGAGTGCGGTTTATTCGTTACTATTATTGATTTGTTTTTAGGTTGACTATGGCTATTCCTTTACCACCAAAGCTAGAAAAATATTTTAATCGTTTGTCGATAAAGAGTCGGTTTTTTAACAAACTGCTGAGCTTCTTTTTTATGCCTTTTGTTTCCAAAAGTGGCCTAAAAATGAATTTTGTCGAAGACGACTACTACGCGATCTTACCTAAGCGGCGCATGAATCTGAATTGGTACGGCACGATGGCCGGCGGCGCTATATTGGGTAACTCAGAGCTGGCAGCTGGATCTTATCTGTTTATGCTGAGTAAAGGCGAATATCGAATGATTTGCACCCGCCTGAACTATCGCTTCTTATTGCCAAGCATTGACGCAATTATGTACAAAGCATATGTTGACTTAGAAGAACTTGCTGAAAAAATTAAGGCTGGCGGCAAATTCAATATCGATATGACCATCAAAGTTTTCAGAACCAACAACAATAAATCTACCCGACGTATTGGCTCGGGTACCATTAGCTTTCATATGTGGCCGGTTGGTACCTAAATTTGTCTACTACTTTACAATACAGTTTCTATTTAGCATGCTCATGGCTTTGGTGTCTGGGTGGATTCTTTCCATTAATATTAGGCCGAGACTACGGTTGGCCAGCACTAGCCGCTTTCACTGCTTTTAATGTTGGCGGTGCAATATCAATGGGGTTTTACTTCAAACTACGCGAGCAGCAGCAAACTTTTGAGAGTAAACATAAGCCTGCGATTGCTATTTTCTCGTATGTCACCATCGCTTATCAATTGTTCTTTGTAGCTTGGCTTGGTGCGATTATTGATCAACCGCTGTTATTGGCTGCCGTGTTAGCTATCGCGTTTGTTATTTATCATAGTAAGGGTGTCATCACGTATTGGGCATTGGCATTTTACATTCTGTCTATTGGTTTGTTTGTAGGCTTTTTGGGCAGTGATTGGCCACCTGTCGAGATAAGCGCAAAAGGTTTCTGGCCTCATGCTTTGCTACCGCTGGCCATTGGTTTCATATTTTCACCCTATTTGGACATCACCTTCCACCGAGCATACAAGAGCAGTGAGAACCCTAAATTGAGCTTTGCGATAGGTTTTGGTGTGTTGTTTTTGAGTTTGCTAGGTTTCGTATTTTTTTATGCAGGCAGCCTTGGAGATGTGTTCTTTAATCAAGCACTACCGGCCGCCATTATTTACCCAGTAATTGGCTTCTTGGCATTGCAAATTGCATTTACGATTGCAGCGCATTGCAGCGAGCTTAGCACCCAGCAATATCTAAAGCCTTCTCTATTGGCTGGCGCAATCACTGTATTTTCAGTTGCTGCGGTTGGTTTATTAACATTAGTTAAAGACGCGACTATCCCATTGGTCGACTTGCCGTTGGAAGAAACGTTGTATAAAAGCTTTTTGTTCTTCTACAGTCTAGTGTTCCCACTTTACTTGGTATTTGGAAAATCAAAATCGACCTATCTTTGGGTAATAGGAATATGCACACCGGCTTACTCTATAGGGTTTTTGATGGGTGGAGAGCATAGTTATGCTTTAACTATAGGTGTTGCTATTATGACTACCGCAGTAGTTTTTAAACGCCAAGCTCGCGCATAGTCTTTAAGCTCCCGTCATGTTACCGCGCGACAACCCTCAATCCGAACAATAGGCTCGTTTCACTAACACCTAGATTGTTTGCTCTAAACTATAAAGGCTTTTCTTGGGCGAACTCAAGTTGAGATTAAAGTCGAACTTCTTGTAACCTGAGTATTATCAAAAATTGATAAGCAATAAAAAACCCAGCATGTGCTGGGTTTTTTTATTAAAAAAAGAAAAGATTTATGCGTCTTTCTTTGGGCGACCAGCGCGCTTACGCTCGTTTTCCGTCAATAATTTCTTACGAATACGTGTACTAATAGGTGTTACTTCTACTAATTCATCGTCATCAATAAACTCTAGCGCTTGCTCAAGTGTATAAACAATTGGTGGTACAAGCGTTTGTGCTTCATCAGTTCCTGATGCACGTACGTTAGTTAACTGCTTTCCCTTAAGAGCGTTTACAGTTAAGTCGTTTTCACGAGCATGTATACCGATAATCATACCTTCGTAAACTTCAACACCGTGACCAATGAACATACGACCGCGTTCTTGAAGGTTAAATATTGCATTTGTGAGTGCTTTACCTGTTGCATTAGCAATCAAAACACCGTTTTTACGCAAACCAATAGTGCCGCCTTTGTGCGGACCGTAATGATCGAATGTATGATAAAGCAGACCAGAACCTGAAGTCATTGTCATAAAGTCAGTTTGGAAACCTATTAAACCGCGACTCGGAATAGTGAAGTCGACGCGAGTACGACCTTTGCCATCTGGCGTCATGTTGGTCATTTCCGCTTTACGCAAGCCAAGCTGTTCAATCATCGAACCTTGATGTTGTTCTTCAACGTCTATTGTTAAAGTCTCAAAGGGTTCCATTAACTGGCCATTTTCTTCTCTCAAGATAACTTCTGGACGAGAAACAGCTAATTCGAAACCTTCACGACGCATGTTTTCAATTAAGATACCCAAATGAAGTTCACCACGGCCAGAAACGCGGAATTTATCCGGATCTGACATCTCTTCAACGCGCAAAGCAACGTTGTGTACTAATTCATTTTGCAAACGCTCAAGAATGTTACGTGAAGTAACGTACTTACCTTCTTTACCAGCGAATGGCGATGTGTTTACTTGGAATGTCATCGTTACTGTAGGTTCATCAACAGACAAAGGAACCATCGCCTCTACTGCGTTAACGTCGCAGATCGTATCAGAGATTTTTAATTCTCCTAAACCTGTTACTGCAACAATATCACCAGCGTCTGCTGAATCGATATCGTGACGATCAAGTCCTAAATAACCGAGTACTTTACCAATTTTACCATTGCGTTTAACGCCAGCAGCGTTAACAACAGTAACTTGTTGATTGATTTTAACCGTACCACGAGTAATTCGACCAACACCGATTACACCAACATAAGAGTTGTAATCTAGTTGCGAAATTTGCATTTGCAATGGACCTTCAGGATCCGCATCTGGCGCAGCTACTTGGTCAACAATAGTTTGAAACAGAGGTGTCATATCTTCGCTCGGGGTATCCATATCCATGGTAGCCCAGCCGTTGATTGCAGAAGCATAAACAACTTGGAAATCTAACTGATCATCGGTAGCACCCAAGTTATCGAACAAATCGAATACCTGCTCAATTACCCAATCAGGACGTGAACCAGGCTTGTCGATTTTGTTGATAACAACAATTGGCTTTAAACCTTGAGCGAATGCTTTTTGCGTAACGAAGCGAGTTTGTGGCATCGGACCTTCTTGAGCATCTACTAAAAGTAGTACTGAATCGGCCATTGACATTACACGCTCAACTTCACCACCGAAATCGGCGTGTCCTGGAGTGTCTACGATGTTAATACGGTATTCGTTCCAGTTAATTGCGGTATTCTTCGCAAGAATGGTAATACCACGTTCTTTTTCAATATCGTTTGAATCCATTACGCGTTCTTCGGTTGCGCCGCGGCTTTCTAATGTGCCGGATTGTTGAAGAAGCTTGTCAACTAATGTTGTCTTACCATGGTCGACGTGAGCGATAATCGCGATATTGCGAAGATTAGCAATGGATGAAGGCATGTTTTACTCTCAAAATAAATACGAAGGGAAAAAGCCCCTAGGATTGTTGGGCGCGGATTCTACAGATTTATTCTACAATTTGCGACAAACTTCGCTATTTAATTTTTAAAGACAAGCCCATTTTTATATTACGGCTTACCCATTCTGCGTCGGGGTCCGATTCTAATCCTATTTTGTAGGCTAGTCGGTCGATATCAAATACAGCTTCAAGTTTGTTTCCTTTGCTAACAAGAACGAAACTAACAGGCTTGCTTATGCCGCGAAGAGATAAGTTACCTTTCACCGCGTAGTCATTACCTGCAGGAAGAATTTCGGTGCTTACAAATTCGCCACTTGGATGATTCTCTACATCGAACCAATCACCTTCGGGTAAAGTGGCATCGTATGTACTGTCACCAGTTTTTGCTGAGGTAATATCGAATGTAGCGGTAATTTTTGGTGATTCGGCAGGCGGGAGCAAAAGTTCGGCGCTCCACTTATAGAAAACGCCACTGAATTTCATTCCAACATGTTCACCCGAGAAGCTTACTTCACTGTCTTTTGCGCTAACAACTAGTTTTTCGCTGGCTGCAGTGGGTGAAGAAAATATAAATGCTGCTATAAAAAGCGTAACAAATACAACATTTATCATGGATTTAATTTTTCTGTATTTATCAGTGCAGATCGGGCTAAAGGCCGATGTAATTATTGCTTTCATAAACAAATTGTTCCTTTAATAAGCTTAGTTTTCTTCAGTGTTTTTTTGCTTTTGGCTTGACCACCAGATTCGACTCAACAAGCTAATTTCATGCGCTTTTTTATGCCAAATTACCGCGCTTATGTGTCCGATAATAAGGATGAAAAGACTTATTGCTCCAATCCAATGTATGTTATTCGCAATTGTTTCTATTGTTTTATTACGAGCAACGCCAGGAATATGCGGCCATTTTATCCAATCAACAAACACAAAAGTAGGCAAGCCAAATGAACTTGATGACACCATTAACCAGCCTGACAATGGCATTATCAGCAATGCAATATAAAGCACTATATGACCTATACCTGCTTTCTTTTTATCCGCAGCAGAAAACTTCTCAGGAAACTCAGGTGCTTTTGTAAACCAACGGACACAAATGCGCAACAATACCGCCCACAACATAACAACACCGGAGGCTTTGTGTATTTGAAATAGCTTATACTGTTGAGCTTTACTGATGTCAGCGTTCAACATATACAGACCGCTTGCAAACATAAATACAAGTCCAAGGGCTATGGTCCAATGCAACAGAATGCTCAAGCTATGGTAGCGCATTTGTTTGTGGACAAGTTTAGTGGGACTTTGCATTTTATTACTTAGTTTCCATATGAACGTTATTATCTTTCAATACTTAAGTGTTAGCTTTATATACAGGCTATTCATTAATTTTCATAGCGCGACAACTTTAGCATAAGATTTTGAACACCCAACGCTTACATTAATTTATTGATTATAAAGCTCATACGACTAAAAAATCACTGTTGTTTCAAAACTTTTTTACAATGAGTGAGTGTGATAATCAGATTAATGATAAAAAGAGAGAGGGTTAAAACTCATAAACGCTTGCACCAATAAAACACACTTAAATCGCATTGCCTCATTATGGTGCTTTGATGCGCTAATTTGGTGCGGTCGTACTGAAGTGCATGCTTGTTTGATGTTACGGAAGCCGCTATGCGCATGGCTTTTTATTTGATTGCTATATGGCACGAATCTCGCTTATAGTTTAAAAAAGTTATTTTTAACCCATTTTGGGTAGTTTTAATATTTGTATGGACAGACCAATCTGTGCATAAACATTTTATCGGAGGACAGTATGTCAATAGAGTCGGCATTAGAGTTAATTAAAGAAAGCGAAGCGAAATTTGTAGATTTACGTTTCACAGATACACAGGGTAAGGAACAACACGTATCTATTCCTTCTCACCAAGTTGACGAAGACTTCTTCGAAGAAGGTAAAATGTTCGACGGCTCGTCAATTGCTGGCTGGAAAGGCATAAATGACTCTGACATGGTATTAATGCCAGATACTACAACAGCGGTTCTTGACCCGTTTGCCGAAGAAACTCAAATTAATATTACATGTGACATCTTAGAGCCATCGACCATGCAAGGCTATGATCGAGATCCTCGTTCTGTGGCCAAGCGCGCAGAAGCGTATTTGAAGTCAACCGGCATCGGTGACACTGTTTTATTCGGTCCTGAGCCTGAATTTTTCTTGTTTGACGACGTGCGTTTCCACACCGACATGTCTGGATCGTTCTATAAGATTGATTCAGAAGAAGCTGCATGGAATTCTGGTGCTGAGTTCGAAGGCGGCAACAAGGGCCATCGCCCTGGTGTGAAAGGCGGATACTTCCCTGTTGCTCCTGTTGATTCTTCTCATGATACCCGTGCTGCAATGTGCATGGTTATGGAAGAGATGGGTTTGATTGTTGAAGCACACCATCATGAAGTTGCAACTGCAGGCCAAAATGAAATCGCTTGCCAGTTTAATACAATGGTTGCTAAAGCGGATGAGGTTCAAATTTATAAGTATGTTGTGCACAATGTTGCAGACGCATACGGTCAGACAGCAACCTTCATGCCTAAGCCAATTGTAGGTGATAATGGCTCGGGTATGCACTGTCACCAATCGATTAGTAAAGATGGAAAGAATATTTTTGCTGGCGACAAATATGCTGGCCTATCAGAAGACGCTTTGTTTTATATTGGCGGCATCATTAAGCATGCTAAAGCGCTTAATGCTTTTACCAATGCATCAACTAACTCTTACAAGCGTTTGGTTCCTGGGTTTGAAGCACCTGTTATGCTAGCTTACTCAGCGCGTAACCGTTCTGCATCTATTCGTATCCCACATGTGACTAGTGATAGAGCACGTCGCATCGAAGTGCGCTTCCCAGACCCAACAATGAATCCTTATCTAGCATTTACCGCAATGCTTTTAGCGGGTCTTGACGGTATCAAGAATAAGATTCATCCTGGCGATTCAATGGATAAAGATTTGTACGATTTGCCAGCTGAAGAAGCGGCGCAAATTCCACAAGTTGCAGGTTCATTGGACGAAGCACTAGCTGCACTTGACGCTGACCGTGATTTCTTAACGGCTGGCGGCGTAATGAGCGATGAAATGATTGATGCATACATCGAGCTTAAAGCTGCTGACGTCGAAAGACTTCGTATGACAACTCATCCAATTGAGTTCGATATGTACTATAGCGTATAAGCCTCAATATTTAGTTTAGCGAGCCGATATATTCTTTATACATTGGCTCAGCGCTAACTAAATATAGATATTTATACTAAAGCCTGTATTTACAGGCTTTTTTTTTATCTAAAAAGGGCTAAACTAACACCATGAAAATTTTTCGTTTTACTCAATCTACGCGTTTTATTGTGCTAATCATTTTTGCTTTGGCATTTTCAGTCTCTGTGAACGCAGAGAAAATATACAAAACAGTCAATAAAGACGGCAGCATCACTTATTCTGATCAAGCTAGTCCTGGTGCTGTTGAAGTAGATTTTGCTTCAAATACAACCACCGTTGTGCAAAACCCCACTGCAAAAACAAAGCTAATAAAAACGATTAAGCAGAAAAAAAAGGTCGAACATACGCTAAGTGTTATGTCGCCTTCTGAAGGCGCTACTATTCGAAATGTAGATGGTAACGTAAGCATTAGCGCTACCGTTACTCCAAATCCTGCTGGTCACTACGAGCTTTCGTTACATGATAAAAAACTTCGCTCTTCATCGGGTACCTTTCTAGTTAAAGGCTTGCCTCGTGGGGAATATTCCTACCAAATAAACTTTGTCAGTACTTCAGGCAAGGTAATTGCATCGTCCTCAGTAAGACGCTTTTTTGTTCACAAACCATCTGTGTTGATTAAGCCTCAAACTAACAACAATTAAGCTAAAGCACGCATTAACTGACGCTAACCTGTGATTTAAGGGAAATAGTAGATCAGGAGACTTCTGCTTCTAATTTTATTACTATAGTGCAACGCACCGACTTGGTGCGGTGCGCGAGGGCAGTATGGACGAACGTTTAACAGCTATCAACTTATCACCTTTTCAACTTAGAAATATGCTGAAAACGGTGGTTATTATTATCGATGAGTACTTCGATATTCTATATGTTAACGATGCAGCTTTAGCTATGCTCGAGACTGGCGTAAAGCACATACATGACCGCAAATTTTATGAATTTTTCTTAGAGAATGGCATTGAACGTTCTACTTTTGAGGCTGCGATGCTTCACAGAGAAGATTTTAGCGAAACAGAAGTCCAACTTTTCTTCAAGGATGGACGCTGCATATTAACTGATATTACGGCAACATGTTTTGAAGCTGAACAGCAGCGCATGATGTTGCTAGAAATAAAACAGATAGATAAGCAGAAGAAAATAGCTCAAGAGACCATGCAATACGCGCAGCAGCAGGCTGCAAAAGAATTAGTGCGTGGTCTGGCTCATGAGATTAAGAATCCATTGGGCGGCATTCGTGGAGCTGCGCAGCTATTGGAAAAGGAACTCATAAACCCAGAACAAAAAGAATTTACACAAATGATTGTGGATCAATCTGACCGATTGCGTTCACTTGTCGATCGTCTGTTAGGGCCAAATTCTTTGCCTGAGATGAAATGGATTAATATTCACAAAGTCATTGAAAATGTTCGCACCGTAATCAACGCAGACACCATGCAAGAAATTGAAATAGAACGAGACTATGATATTTCCATTCCAGATGTATTTGTTGATCCAGATATGCTGGAACAAGCACTACTCAATATTGCAAGAAATAGCATGCAGTCCCTCAAGTCTGGCGCAACCAAGAACGCGCTTATTAAATTGAAAACGCGTATTGAAAGACAGACAGTCATTAAAGGTAAGCGGCATAAATTATGTGCGCTTATTAGCATCATAGACAATGGCCCCGGTATACCGCTAGAACTCAGAGATACGATATTTTATCCAATGGTAACTAGCAAAAGAAATGGCAGTGGCTTGGGTTTATCAATTGCGCAAACACTTACCGATCATCACGAAGGAAAAATTGATGTAGCGAGTTATCCAGGACACACCGAATTCACTTTGCACCTACCTATTAAACAAGGGCATGAATAGCTATGAATGAACCAGTATGGATTGTCGATGATGACAGCTCTATTCGTTGGGTTTTACAAAAGGCATTACAAGCAGCCAATATTGCTTGTGTTAGTTTTGAAAACCCTGAAGATTTATTATTGCAGCTTGAATCAGGACAATCTCCTCAAATTGTCATTTCGGATGTAAAAATGCCGCAAATGGATGGCATGGTTTTGTTACACGAAATACATCAGTTGTATCCTGAAATGCCAGTAATAATAATGACCGCCCATTCCGACTTGGACAGCGCTGTAAACGCCTACCAAGGTGGTGCGTTTGAATACCTGCCCAAACCCTTTGATATTGATGAGGCGGTTACCTTAACAAAGCGTGCTATTGAACATGCCAATGAGCAAAGTAAGTTAAAACAAGTCCAGCAAGTAAATCCTACAGCCGAGATTATTGGTGAAGCACCTGCCATGCAGGAAGTATTTCGAGCCGTAGGGCGTTTATCTCGTTCATCGATTAGTGTATTAATAAACGGTCAATCGGGAACAGGTAAAGAATTAGTAGCGCACGCATTGCATAAGCATAGTCCTCGTTCAGCCAATACCTTCGTGGCTTTGAACATGGCGGCGATACCGGCAGATCTTGTTGAGTCAGAGCTTTTTGGTCATGAAAAAGGCGCCTTTACAGGTGCGCAAGCAGCGAGGCAAGGGAGGTTTGAGCAGGCCGATGGAGGCACGTTATTTTTAGATGAAATTGGAGATATGCCAATCGATGTTCAGACTCGCCTATTGCGAGTATTGGCTGAGGGACAATTTTATCGAGTTGGCGGGCACAACCCGGTAAGTGTTGATGTTCGTATTATTGCGGCAACCCATCAGAACCTTGAAAAACGTGTTGCGCAAGGTAAGTTTAGAGAAGATTTGTATCACCGACTTAATGTTATACGTATTCACATACCATCGTTGAACGAACGCCGAGAAGATATACCAATATTGGCGACACATTTTTTAGCCAAGGCTGGCAAAGAACTAGGCGTAGAGGTGAAGATATTAAGTAAAGCAGCGGCAAAGGTACTGTCGCAGATTGGTTGGCCTGGTAATGTGCGACAACTAGAAAATACATGTCGTTGGTTAACTGTGATGGCTAGCGGCCAAGAAGTTCATCCAGCTGACTTGCCGCCTGAACTGATGGCAGCACCAGAAGATTCAACAGTAGAAGAATCCAGCAATGATTGGACAATGCTGCTGTCGCATTGGGCAGACGCGCAATTAGGTGCTGGACATGACAATATTTTAAGCGATGCGATGCCGACGTTTGAAAAAATATTACTGCAACGTGCTTTAAAATATACCCAAGGGCATAAGCAAGATGCGGCGAAAAAGCTAGGCTGGGGTAGAAATACCTTAACTCGAAAACTTAAAGAATTAGATATTGATTTGTAAAACAAATGCCAATTCAATTCTGATTTAGAGCAATAGGCTAATGCCAAGAGCCAGCATTATAAAGCCAATTATGAAATCCAGCACGGTCCAAGCTTTAGAGTTTTTAAATACTGGAATGAGCAGTTTGGCGCCATATCCTAAGGAAAAGAAAAATACAAATGACGCGGTAACGGCACCGATCCCAAACGCGAGTTGCTGCCCTTCATATTGTGTCGAAATTGAGCCCAATAAGACAAGCGTATCCAAATATACATGTGGATTAAGCCAAGTGAATGCCAAGGATGCAGCAACAGCAGCAAGCATACTTCCCACTTCCTTGCCTTCTGCTTTTAATGAATGGTCGACAGTAAGCGCAGATTTAAAACTTATTGAAGCATAGAAAAATAAAAAAGCAGCACCTGCATAGCGAGCAAATTGTTCAATTAATGGGAATTTTTGCACAATTACGCCAAAACCAGCAACTCCAGCACTGATCAGTAAAGCATCAGAAAGTGCACAAATGAAACAGACAACAAATACATGCTCTTGTTTTAATCCTTGTTTGAGTATAAATGCATTTTGAGCACCTATTGCTAGTATCAATGAAAAGCCCAGTGTAAAACCGGCGAGCAGAACAGATGTGCTCATGCATTACCCCTAACAATTAAAAAATTTGATTCTGCAATATAGCAAGGATGTTGTTTTTAATGAACTCATATACATGGGTGTATTTTTGAACATTTTATTTATCTTTTTTAGTTCTAATATCAAGTAGTGTAAAAAATCGTCAGAAACTACTTAATATTTTGTCTCAAATTGTAAAGCAGCAACTGCTAGATCGGCTAACTAGGTAAAAGCGATTATGTTTAGAACTCGTCACAGCATTACTCTGCTGTTCAACGCAAATAAGGTTTACGACCGGCATGTTATTGAAGGTGTAGGGAGTTACTTACAATCTTCAAATGTAGACTGGAACGTATATCTCGAAGAGGACTTATTAGCTAGACTACATAGTATTGAGGGTTGGGGCGCCGATGGCATTATTGCTGATTTCGATAATATGACTATTCAATCCGCGGTCAAAGATCTAGCAATCCCTATCGTAGGCGTTGGAGGGTCTTATCAAGATGGAGCCGACTATCCCGACGTACCTTATGTTGCCACCGACAATTATGAACTTATTAAATCAGCTTACGAGCACTTAAAATCTAAAGGACTTGAACGTTTCGCCTTTTATGGTTTGCCGAAAAATCAGAACCATCGCTGGGCCGCGGAAAGGGAGGAAGCAATCCTTAAGCTTTGTCAAAAAGACGGCTACGATTGTAGCGTTTATCGTGGCCAATCAACGCATCCTGCAACATGGCAATGCAGCATGAATAATTTGTCTGAGTGGTTACAAACATTGCCGAATCCAGTAGGTATTATCTCTGTTACTGATGCGCGTGCTCGGCACCTTCTTCAAGCTTGCGATCAACTTGAGAAATTAGTGCCCGATCAGATTTCTATTGTAGGTATTGATGACGATGAAGTTGCCAGGAATTTAAGTAGGATCAGCTTGAGTTCAGTTACTCAAGGTTGTTTTGAAATGGGTTTTCAAGCAGCAAAACTTTTACATCGCAGAATAGAAAACCCTAAACTAAAAAACAAAATTGTTACTGTTCCTCCCATTGGTGTGAGGCAGCGTCAAAGCAGCGATTTTAAAGCCTTACAAGACCCATATGTTATCCAAGCAATGCATTTTATTCGTCAACATGCTTGCAGAGGAATCAAAGTTGAGCAGGTTTTAGATTTTGTTGGTATTTCACGTTCCAACTTAGAAGTTCGCTTTAAGCAAGAGCGCGGGCACAGCATTCATCATGAACTTCATCAGGAAAAGCTCGATAAGGCATGTCAGTTGTTAGCCACCCCGAATTTAAAAACTCAAGAAGTTGCGGTAAGTTCTGGCTACCCCTCTTTGCAATATATGTACGCAGTTTTTAAAAAGCACTTTAATCAAACGCCTAAAGAGTATCGAGAACGGCTGCCACCATTTTGAGATATCTAAAATGGGTTAAAAGCCTACTTTGGTAGACAATAGTATCACTCTCTGTTTAGTATTGGGGATTGTAATTTATCCTTAAGAATTAACAGAGTAAAATAATATGACTAGAGGTAAGCACTTATTTTTATATGCCAGTTTATTGTTTGTGCTATTTGGTTGCGGACAATCGAGTAAGACAGCTGAAGAAATCCTAGGCAATCCAGATTACTTAGCGTTCTCTTACGGGGGGTATCGCGAAAATACTCGTGATGATGTGCCAACTGTCGATGAACTGAAAGACGATATGAAAATATTATCGAGAATGGGTGTGAAGATATTGCGCACATACAATACCAGTCAGTATGCCCATGCTAAAAACCTACTTGCTGCTATTCATGAACTAAAAGAAGAAGATCCAACTTTTGAAATGTACGTCATGCTTGGAACCTGGATAGAAAGCAAAGGTGCATGGACTGATACCCCTGATCCTTCACAAGGTAATCTTGAAAATAATACTCAAGAAATAGATGCCGCCATTGCCATGGCTAATAAATATCCCGATATCGTTAAGAGCATTGCTGTTGGCAATGAGGCAATGGTTCAGTGGGCGGTTACCTATTTTGTTATGCCTAAAGTGATTTTAAAATGGGTGAATCATTTGCAAGAGGCAAAAGCATCGGGTGATTTGCCCGCTGATATTTGGATTACCAGTTCGGATAATTTTGAATCATGGGGTGGCGGCGCGAAAAACTATCATACTGAGGATTTGACCGCGCTTTTACGTGCCGTTGATTTCGTCTCATTACATACCTATCCCTTTCATGACACTCATTACAACCCACAGTTCTGGGGAATACCCAAAGAGCAAGAAGCTCTATCAGAGATGGAACAGATCAATGCAGCGGTAGAACGTTCGGTTGCTTATGCGCAAACTCAATATCAAAATACAGCTAGTTTCATTAAAAGCCTCGGTATTGACAAGCCAATACACATTGGTGAAATTGGTTGGGCTAGCATTGATAGCTCTCACTATGGTCCTGGAGGGGCTAAAGCTGCTGATGAGTACAAACAAAAGTTATTCTATGAGCAAGTGCGCGAGTGGACAAATAGCGCCGGTTTATCATGCTTTTATTTTGAAGCTTTTGATGAGCAATGGAAGGATAAAAAAAATCCACTAGGGTCTGAAAATCATTTTGGCATGATTAACCTTAAAAATGAGGCAAAGTATGCTCTATGGAGTGACGTTGATGCTGGTTTGTTTGATGGCTTAACGCGCAATGGTAAAGCGATTACAAAAACCTATGCAGGTGATAAGCAGGCAATGCTAAAAGATGTGCTCAGACCGCCATTGAAGAGTGAGATGGGTATTTTAGAAATTACCACTATCAATGCATCCATCACAAGTGGTGAGCCAGTATCCGAGGAAAGTTATATTCTAGTGCATGAGACAATGACCCCTGATGACGCCAACAAGATGACTTATCCCAGCAGTCCTTCAAAGCTGAACGCTTGGGAAGGCACCTCGAGTATTAAAATGTCTGATGGCGGTGTTATTGAAGTGATTACAGGTAGGGGCGATTGGTGGGGCGCTGCCGTTGAAATGCGCGGAGGCGTAGGTGAGAATCTCAGTCAATTTATAGACGGGTACCTGCATTTTGATATCCGCGGCGATACGTCATCCAACTTTAAAATTGGATTTCAAACAGGCTTGTTTGCAGAAGGGACTCAGGTCAATAACTTTGTTTCGTTTGCACCAGCGTCTGGAAGAATGCTAAGTACTGAATGGGTAAGTTACTCTGTGCCTATTAGCGAACTTAATAAGGGGGCTGACTTATCCAATGTCACTGGCGCTTTATTTTTGCGAAGTGATGAGAAATCCGATGGCAAATATATTTTTGTGAAGAATATTTATTATTCAAAATAACAATACTTTAGGCATTTACATACTCTGAATTTCAGATGCGGGCAGAGCAGGGATTATTGATGGAGGCGTGAAATTGCTTTCATCGATAAGGCCTTGATAAATGGCAGTGTCATAAATAAAACTATGTTCTTTAATCATCTTAAATTCATGTGAAAATGCTCAATAGTTTAAAATTACTATTTATGATTTTCTAAACGAAGTGGTTTTTTTTGGCTTCAGTCGCAGTACTAAAGTTTCGGATATTTTATCTTGAATAGCTTGTCTATTAGGGTCCCAATATACTTGTAGGAAACCCGATAAACCCGTGGCGAAACCAGCACTATATCCGCCATATCGACCAAAACTTTCCCACAATGACGGATAATTCCCATCAAGTTTAACAACTTCTATACCAAGCATTTTTTTGCCGATTGTTTGACCGCGCCACCAGGCCGTGAAAACGCTAAAATACAGTGCAGCCCAACCTAGACTAAGGCCTAAATCAGACATAGTGTCTTGTGCCCATGCCAGTACGTTATAAATTTTACCTGTGGACGCTTTAGTTTCGATTGATTGCGTAATTTCTAACACATCATCAGTATAGGCGTTTCGTTCTTCATTAAGTGTGTTGATGAATGTGTCCATAAACAGCGACTTATTTTCATCACTCCAGTTTTTTTGCGACACGATATCGCTTGTAGTTGCTTTGATATCTTCAACTGGAATACTCATTGCTGCCGCGCCCACTGCGACAGCTTCTGCAAACTTCAAAAAGCAATTAGTATCTCCTTGACAGGACTCATCACCGAGTTGAGCCGCTAAATCTAATAAACTCCTCATAGTTTCACTGTTTTCTTCTTCCTGCGCTATTTGAGAAATTGGTGGTTCGTCAGATTCGCCCATATCTGCCACAATTACGAATATAATAGAGAAAATTAAGATAGCCGCTGCACCTCGCAAACCAAGGCGTGTCATATTAAAGCGCTTTTGTTTTTTTAAACGATCACCTGCCTTAAAGAAAGTCAGCGCCACAAAGCCGGCAAGGAACAATGCACTCAGGGTGCTAAGCACGGCGATAAAAAACAAATCGATTAACATAGCAAAACCTCTCCGTGCAGGTGTCGCTAAAGTGAGGCCTAACAGATCAGGTGATACTGTAAAGGCGTATGGGGTGACCACTTCACGAGTTTCTTTGTTGGAGCGCACATGTGACTCTGTTGGTGCTTCGATAATTACCTTTTCTCTAGTTTCATGGTTAATTATCTCTGGCTCTAAACCTTCTATCTCATGATTAATTATTTCCGGCTCCGAAGCTTTTGCTTCACTTTTAATTAGCTCAGTCTTTGGTTCTGGTTCTGATTCTGGTTCTGTTGCGGGTGCCGGTGCCGGTGCCGGTGCTCCGGGCTCTAAGTCGAAAGTCTGTTGCTTTGGGTTGTCTGGTGTAGTCATAGCCATTCCATGATTATTATTGGGTTAGAAGCGCCAAGCGATGAACCGACTCGCTTTTGCTCCTTGAGCCATATTAATGGTTTTGCAATCAATTGCGCCAAGTTTTTTCGCAAATTTTAGTAGGGGTTCGACATTGTCCTTTTTGGATAGCAATGAAGTAAACCAGATAATCTGCTCACGAAATTCAACACTTTGCGATATCATACTTTTAACAAAGCTAAACTCACCACCTTCACACCAGAGTTCATTATGCTGACCTCCGAAGTTTAGCTGCGATTGGTTTATGGCGCTTGAGTCTTTTCCTCTGCGCTTATGTGAGTGGCGTGCTAAATTTTTGTTTTTCTTACGACTACCCGCAATTGCTGCCTCTGCAGAATCATGAAAGGGTGGATTGCACATACTGAAGTCATACATTTCGCTTTGATTTACAATGCCCATAAATATAGATTCAGCTTGCTGTTGCAGTCGTACTTTCACTAGTTTTTTTAAATTAGTATTCGATTCGGCAATTAGCTTTGCATTTTTGTACGATGCTGCATTTATATCGCTCCCCGTCATTTTCCAGCCATAGCTTTGACTCGCGACAATAGGGTAGATGAGATTAGCACCTGTTCCTATGTCTAGCCCTTTGACTTCCTTTCCTTGTGGAACCTGATTTTCATTAGAGATTGCGAGCAGGTCAGCAATATAGTGCACATAGTCCGCACGACCTGGTACAGCAGGGCATAAAAAGCCGTCTGGAACGTCCCATTGTTGAACGCCGTAATAATATTTTAGTAAGCTCGCGTTAAGGGCTTTTACAGCAGATGGCTGCGAAAAATCGATGGTTAACTTACCTACTGGGTTAGGCGCAAGGAAGGCCTTTAAAGGCGAATAGGCTTGAGCTAACTCCACAAAGTTATAACCGGCATTGTGGCGATTCCTAGTATGCATTTCTGGTTTTGCATTAGCTAAGATTTGTTGCTTATTCATACACTTATTAGCCTTTGGTTTTATATTAGAATGTGATTTCATCAATGAATTACCAGGATGTACCTAAACCTAAAATTTGTTAGCTTATTCGCTAACCGAGCTAGAAAGCGCACTATTTAACTCAAGGTCATATTTGTGCGAACACTGAGGCTTGTTGTCATCTGTATTCCTCATTCTATACCAACTTGGTTTTCAAATCAGATTCTAAAATTGCAGGGGGCGGTGACTTCATCGACACTTTGTCTTTGTATGTCTTTACCCGCTGAACATGCAAGCTTGGGTAAAGTGTCGGATTTTGTAATATGAAATCAATGCGTTGGTGGTGCCTAATCGACTCATCCAGCCAAATATCGAAGAACGCGGCATCCATAGGCAAAAAACAAGGGAAGGCTTTGTCATGATAAGGTGCTATTTAGTTCTATGTATCCACACATAATCAGCCTCTACCGAGAATAATATAATAGAATAATGTAATAGTGCACAGGTTCAGTAATGCAATTGAGTCGCGTGCAACAATCTTGTTGGCTTACTAAGGTAACAAATATCGCCTTCGGCCTCACGCAAGTTCTCCGCGCAGTGTTTAATATCTCAAACAGCATTGGGGCATGCGCATCTTTGAATTCTAACAAAACGAAGAACATGTTGCCAAAAGGGCAGTTTGCTTAACAAACCGGGCATTAGCCCTTTACTGTTTATGGGCATTGTTTATAATTATATATATCAGTTATTTAGCGGCAGCGGCAGCATATGACAAAAGCACATCAACATGCTTGCTTGGAATGTGACCTCCTCATCACAATGCCCAGAACCATCTCGCATAGAACTAATGTGCATTGCCCCAGATGTAACCACAAAATCGCTATAGGACACAATAATGCTAAGCAGTATGTATTAGCTATGAGCGTCACCGCTTTAATTCTAATGTTCATTGCCTGCACATTTTCCTTTATTTCCTTTTCAAGCAATGGGCAAGCCCGCACAATTAACCTCTTGCAAACCTCTACCGAACTGTACAGCCAAGAATATTACTTTGTCTCCTTCTTAGTGCTGTCATTCATAGTGTTGCTGCCAACACTATATTTATTATCAGTTTGTCTAATTATTTTAAATACGTATCAACGATCTCACATTTTCCCTAGCGCTAAACTTGGCAGGTTAATGAGCTATATATTGCCTTGGTCAATGGCTGAAGTATTCTTAATTGGTGTGCTGGTGGCCTTGATCAAGGTCGTGGATATGGCTGATGTTTCTCTTGCACCCTCTTTTTGGGCATATGTAATTTTTGCCCCTTTGTTCACCCATATCGCGTCAATCGTTGATAATCACCGCCTGTGGAGCTGGATTGACAATGCCAAATAGGCAAGCCGAATTTGCCAACGTTGCGCCTCAAACAGCCGCTAATAATGGCTTGGTGAATTGCGCAGTTTGCCATCAATTGGCGTCCATTGAAGTACGACATTGCAAGCGCTGTGGCAGCGCCTTGTCATCGCGAATTAAGAATAGTATTCAAATATCTCTGAGCTTGCTGATAACATCGGTACTACTATATATCCCAGCCAATATTTATCCGATAATGCGCACTGAACTATTGGGTGACGAAACGAAAAGTACTATTATCGGTGGCGTTATTTTATTTCTTAAACACGAGTCGTATTTTATTGCAGCGGTCATTTTCATTGCCAGCGTCATTGTTCCAATGGCAAAAATGTTCGCTATCGGCTGGCTGTGTTACTCTGCTTTGAGTACTAAAAAGATTCAGTATTACGAACTAACAAAGCTTTACAGGCTTACCGAATTTATCGGTAAGTGGTCGATGGTTGATGTGTTTGTAGTGGCAATTTTGGTGGCGCTCATCCAACTGGGAGGCTTAATGTCAATTCATATCGGTTTTGCTGCGACTGCATTTGCCGGTGTTGTGATACTAACTATGATCAGTGCCCATCAATTTGATACAAGGATCCTTTGGGATAAAGTGGAAAGCGAATGACTAGTGATAAGAACGATAAGAATGACAAAAACGGTAAAATAGACATACAACAAGAAAACAATTCGCAGTCACAAACTGAAACTAACTTAGCTGCAGATAATAAAAATTCACCTGTTCAGCAACAAACTGACACTGCCGCTTATCAAGAAGATTTGATTCAATCATCGCAAAAAACCTCAGAGCCAGGGGAAACCCAGCAAGATCAGCTGCCAGTTATTGTGAATAAGTCTCGATTTTCTAAAATATGGATATTACCCATTCTTGCGGTTTTGATTGGCATAGGCATGGTGTATAACGATTGGCGAAATAGAGGCATTCATATTCAAGTTGCATTTGAAACAGCAGAAGGTTTAGAAGCCAAAAAGACTGTGTTAAAAAACCGTAATGTAGATATCGGGCTAGTCCAAAACATCAGCTTTAACGAGGATAAAACGCATATTTTGGTCGATATAGAAGTTGAGCAATCAATGGATGGATTTTTGGTTGACGACAGTGAGTTTTGGGTAGTTAGGCCAAGATTTGGTGCAACAGGAATAACCGGGATTGGCACTTTGCTGTCGGGGGCTTATATTCAAGTTTCACCGGGGGAGTCAAACATTGAACAGTTTGAATTTATAGGTCTAGAAACACCGCCTGTTACCTCACTTAATGCTGACGGTATCCACTTAAAACTCATATCTCGCGGCACAAAGCCATTAAAGGTCGGAAATCCTGTGCTGCACAAAGGGTTTGAAGTTGGCGCTGTTGAGTCAAAGTACTATGACGATCTGGAGCAAGCGGCACATTATGACATTTTCATTCATGCGCCGTTTCACAATCTAGTTACTGCTAATACTTCGTTTTGGAACATGAGTGGTCTGTCTATTACGACATCCACCGAAGGTATTAGTCTTAACATGGCTTCTCTTGAAGCATTGGTTGCTGGAGGGGTTGAGTTTGGTCTAATTGATGACGCTGAAGCTGGCGCAGGTGTGCCGCAAAATCACCAATTTCAGGTTTATGATTCAGTAGCGAATATTGAAGAGCAACGCGATTACAAATTTATTGAATACGTTATTTTGGTTGAAGACAGCGTGGGTGGTTTACATAAAGGCGCGCCTGTGGAATATCGAGGCATCAGATTAGGTACAGTTACTGAACCTTACATGGAATTTTGGGAGATTATTGATATTGCCGGTGTGGGCAAAGAAGAACGTATTCCCGTTGTAATTAAGCTCGAGCCTGAACGCTTAATGAAAAACGGCTATATTTCCTTAGATATATTTAGAGGCATGGTCAACGATTGGATTAAAGAAGGGTTAACGGCGTCTATTGAGAATGCGAATTTAATTACAGGCAGTCTAAAGGTTAGTTTAGAGCCCGGCGGAAAACCTAATAATGCTCCAGGTTTCTTTGGTGAATATCCCTTAATTCCGGCTGCACAAGGCGGCTTCGCGAGTGCTACTAAAAAAGTAGAGAATATTCTAGCTAAACTCGAAAATCTGCCTATGGATGCTACGTTTGCTAATTTAAATGAGCTGATAGATACCACACAAGAGACATTCAAAAATGCGAGCGGTGCTGTAGAGAAAGTAGGCGCGACACTCCTTACCCTAGAGCAAACCTTGTTAGAATTACAATCAACACTCAAAGGTTTACAGCCTAATTCTCAGGTATACCGTTCGGTTGAACAGATGATCAAGAAAATTGAGGTTACATTGGATGAAATAAAACCAATCGTAAAAGAAGTAAGCAATCAACCTAATTCATTGGTGTTTGGCGGACCAGCTAGCGCAGACATGCAGCCCAAATCGGCTAACAAGGAAGAAAAATAACATGCAAAAACCGTTAATTTTAGTTATTTCTATGTTGTTGATGTCATGCACTACAACAGGCCCTGCGCCTGATATAAGGTATTACTTATTCGACGCTGAGCCTCTAGTACAAAAAGAAAAAGCAGCAAGACTTATAATTGAGTTAAAAGACGTCAAGCTTCCAGACTATTTAAGTACGAATCAATTAGTAATGCTCGATAGTGAACACATACTAATTAAAGCCAATTATCATAGTTGGGCGGATAGCCTAAATGAATCGATACAGCGCGCATTAGTGAATGATTTAAACAACTCGAGCAAAGATAAAGAATTTGTAGCTGGGTGCGAAAACTGTAAGGAAAGTGCGAGTTTGAGCGTGACTATTGAACATTTTTACCCCTCAACCGGCGGAAAGCTTTTGTTGTCAGGTTATTTTGAATTTATGGATCCACAAAACGAAAATCAACTAACACGTTTTCAGCTAATAGATGAATTGGATTCCGACGGTTATGCAAATGCAGTTAAACAGATGCGTGCTCAAGTAAGTGACCTAGCTGAAAGTATTATTGCGGTTATTGATAACGAGTGATTTATTTGGTCTGTAGTTTGATGCTTAATTTTTAGGTACTTAATGACTTAAGTGTTTTATTAGACGTTTCACCTGTCAGGTTTTTTTACATATAATGTGATTTCTATTTTAATTTAAATTTAATGTCAACAATATCAATTGCTTGCTAAGTTGGCATCTAAATTGCTATATTGTTGGTAGACATAATAATTTTAATTAAGCATCGGCTTAGGAGTTTAAAATGAGAGTATCAAGAAATTTAGTAGCTTTGTTTACACTGGTATTAATGAGCGGCTTTGCTAACGCTAACTTAATCCAAAATGGTGGTTTTGAGGACAATGCAGTTAATGATGGTCAATGGCGCTGGTATGCTTCAACTGACGTAAACAATTGGAGTGGCAGTAACCTTGAAATTTGGGATTCACTTCAGGGTGTTCATGCTTATGAAGGCGAAAACCATGCTGAACTTAATGCACATCCATACACGGGTAACGTTTTTACTATTTTCCAAGATTTCACTGCCGTCTCAGGTCAGTCGTATAACCTAAGCTTTGCTTACCGCGCTCGCTCTAACAGCCATGAAGCGTTTCGAGTAGAAGTGGCTACAGGTACTGATACTGTATTGTCAACTTTAGTCGATGACCATACAACGTCGGGTTGGAGTGTTTTCAGTGCTATGTTCACTGCAACTGATACTGCTGCTCAGGTGAGATTCACTTCTGTTAGCCCAGCTACTGGAACTGTAGGAAACTTCATCGATGACGTTTCTGTAGTATCTGCTCCAGGCGCTCTTATTTTGTTCCTACTAGGTGGTTCACTAGTAGTTGCTAGACGCTTCAGCAAGTAAGACCTAACAAACAAAACATAATAAAAAAGAATAAGTTTTATTTTAAGCTTGCTTAATATCACTCCAATCACGCCTCAAAAAAAACAATTCCTACAAATTCCTACAAGTTCAATGATTGATAGCGCAGGTATTAGGGCAATCTTTACCAATTTACAATTGTTGTTCGACGAAACCTTATAAGACGGCAACCAAAAAGGTTCGGCTTCTAAAACAAATTTAGAAGTTAAAGAATAGTGCCTGATATATACTACCCTGCATTGAAATTCATTTTTTAAATAACATTGTGAGTATTATGCCAGCATCGAGCTCAGCCAAGTTGGAAGAAGCCCAGCGCATTCTTAAAAATGTCTTTGGGTTTGACCAATTTCGTTCGACCCAACAGAGCATTATTGAAAGCGTTCTTCAGCATCGTAACACCCTGGCAATTATGCCTACGGGCGGCGGTAAGTCATTATGCTACCAAATACCCGCCATTGTGTTCGACGGCCTCAGCATTGTTATTTCTCCGCTAATTTCATTGATGCAAGACCAAGTTAGGCAATTAGAAGAGTTGGATGTTCCTGCAATTGTGCTCAATAGCTCCTTGAGCACAGACGAATATAAAGCCAACCTTGATAGCTTAAAAAGCGGAAGTGTTAAACTTCTATTTTTAGCGCCCGAAACAGCACTACAATTCAACATTCTCAATTTATTGCAAAGTATAGATGTCGCATGTATTGCTATTGATGAAGCCCATTGCATTTCTGAATGGGGTCATGAATTTCGTCCAGAGTATCGACAGCTCGACCAACTCATTTCACGTTTCCCGAACGCCGTTGCCATTGCTCTTACCGCAACAGCAACTCCACGAGTTAGGGAAGATATAAAACGCCAGTTAAACATCGCAGAGGATAATGAGTTCATCGCGAGTTTTGACCGACCTAATTTGTATCTTGAAGTCGCTCCCAAAGAATCAGCTTATGCTCAAACCAAAACTTTTATCGACAAGCACCCAAAACAGTCCGGTATTATTTATTGTTTGTCACGTTCAGGCGTTGACGATTTGAGCACCAAATTGAAACAAGATGGTTATTCAGTGCTGCCATACCATGCTGGTTTGAACAGTCAAAAAAGAGCCTTGAATCAAGAGAAGTTTGTGCGTGATGACGCCGACATCATTGTTGCTACCATCGCTTTCGGCATGGGCATTAATAAACCTGATGTGCGCTTCGTGGTTCATTATGACTTGCCTAAGAACATTGAAAGCTACTATCAACAAATTGGTCGTGCGGGGCGTGATGGGCTAGACGCTAATTGTCTTTTGTTATTTGGTTACGGTGACACAGGTAAAATTCGCTTTTTCATTGATCAAATGAATAATGAGCATGAAAAGCTGCTTGCCACAATGCACCTCAATCAGATGCTAGCATTAGCGGAAACTGAAGATTGTCGCCGTGTGCCTCTATTACAATATTTTGGTGAGCCTGACGTAAATGAAACCTGCTTGAAGTGCGATAATTGTCTAAGTGATGATCAGCAAAAGTCGGACTTAACGGTACCAGCACAAAAATTTCTGTCTTGTGTTCATCGAACTGGACAGCGTTTCGGCGCGTCTCATATCATTGATGTTTTGCGTGGCTCAAATGCTGAAAAAGTACTACAAAACCAACATAATTTGCTGTCCACCTATGATATAGGCAACGAACTTAGTAAAAAACAATGGATGACATTATCGCGTCAACTTATTCAAAAGAAGCTGTTGCGACAGGAAGAACAATTCGGCGGATTAAAGTTGACTGAATTGGCTGTAGAAGTGCTCAAGGGTAGGGCTCCATTTTATGCCATGCTGCAGCAACCTGCGCCTGAAAAGCGAAGTGTTGTATCAAAATCCGATGTGATTGGAAATGCTGATTTAGTCGCACTGTTAAAAACAGAACGAAAGAGGATTGCCGATCAAGCCAATGTGCCTCCGTATGCTATTTTTGCAGATAGAAGCTTACAAGAAATGGCATATTACCTGCCGCATTCAGAGCAAAGTCTATTGCAAATTCATGGTGTTGGAAGCGCAAAATTGACAAAATATGCGTCGATATTTCTATTAATCATTGCTGATTTTTGTGAGCAACATGATTTGCAAGAAATTCAAAATGAACAAACAGCTAGCTCTCAGGCAAAGAAAGACACTGCAAAATCGGGTAGTCTTGGCAGCAAAACTAAAGAGGTAGTTGAGCGCTTTGAAAATGGTGAGTCTGTGGCTGATTTGTCTTCTTCACTTAAGGTTAAAGACAATACGATTTATAATCATTTATACAAATACGCTCAATTGGGAAACAAGCTAAACAAAGCTGAACGCTTGATCGACGAAGCAGGGCTTAGTGAAAATCAAGCGACAGAAGGGCTTGTAGCTTTTGAAGCGCATGGCAGTGAACGCTTGAAACCTGTCTATGAAGCATTGAACGAAGTCTTAACATACGAGCAGCTGCATCTGCTAAGAGTTTTTTACCTACAGCATGCTGGCAACACGGTGTAAACCCCATATAAGGGCCTAGCCAAATACAAGCCTAGCCAGATAATTACTGTTCTATAAGCTCGCATAGTAGGGCAATAAATCCTGTAGTTTAAAACGCTAATAAATTGCCTTTATCCTGATTTCAAATTAAAGCTTCATATAGTTATCTATCAAAAATTATTCACTGTCTCTAGCATCACTTTATGTTATGTTTTTGTTAACGAAAAACAATCTCTTATATGGACGCTACTTTGTCGTTGGAATTGCAGAATATTGGCTTAGTCGCCGATAACCAAACCTACTTAGAAGACATTAACCTGACATTTGAATCAGGCGCTTTCAATGTACTGTTAGGCCGCACATTGGCTGGAAAAACTTCCTTGATGAGAGTCATTGCAGGTTTAGACAAGCCGACAGCCGGAAATGTGCTGCTCAATGGAGAGAACATTACGCGATGTTCGGTTCAAAAACGCAATGTGTCGATGGTCTATCAACAATTTATAAACTACCCGCATTTTAGTGTTTGGGAAAACATTGCATCACCACTAAAAATAGCAAAGGTGCCTGCGCAAGAGATTAAACGCCGTGTATCTGAAATAGCAGAACTACTGCACATCGAGCCTTTTTTGCACAAACAACCATTAGAGTTGTCGGGTGGTCAGCAGCAGCGCTGCGCTATGGCGAGAGCTCTGGTTAAGGATGCTCAAATAATTTTGTTCGATGAGCCATTAGTAAACTTAGATTATAAGCTTAGAGAAACACTGCGGTTTGAGCTAAAAGCCTTGTTTAAAAAACGCGAGAGTATCGCTATTTATGCGACTACTGAGGCACACGAAGCGCTGGCGCTAGGCGGAACAACTACGCTCTTGCATGAAGGAAGAGTTTTACAAAATGGAGAAGCCTTGCAGCAATATTATCAACCTGCAGACCTGCATGCTGCCGACTTGTACCATGAACCGCCTATGAATCGATTGAACGTATCTATTAAAGAGCGAAAACTACGCGTCGAAAGCTCTTTATCTGCACAAGCAGAGACTTCATCATCAACGCATGCCGAAGCGCTCATAGCAACAGACATTGAACTTAATAAGAACGACTATCTTGCGAGCTTAAACGATGGCATCTATCAATGCGCAGTTAGGCCAGATCAAGTCTATTTGACATCGACACATTTATCAGAGCTAGTCATAACAGGGCAAGTCGATTTAGCTGAAATAAGTGCATCCGAAACTTTTGTGCATGTCACCTTGAGTGATCCCGCATTCGATTCCTTGACGTGGGTAGTGCACTTGCAGGGTATTCACGATTTTGATCCTGATGCAAAACTCAGATTATTTGTTGCTGTGAAAGATATGTACTTATTTGATCAGCAGGGGGCTTCGGTGTGCTCGCCAAAATTGGCCTTAGCACCGAAGTCGAAGGAGCTAAGTTAATGGCTAGCATTACTCTTCGCCAACTTGCTCATAGTTATGATGGCGAAACCTTCGCATTACAGCACCTAGACCATGTTTGGCAACAAGGTGGGGCTTATGCACTCCTTGGTCCTTCTGGATGTGGCAAAAGTACCCTGTTGAATATTATCTCCGGATTAGTGATGCCTTCAGAAGGTGAGGTGTTATTTGATGATATTCGCGTCAATGAACTATCACCTCAGCAGCGCAATATCGCCCAAGTTTTCCAATTTCCAGTGGTTTATGACGCGATGACGGTGCGTCAAAACCTAGCGTTTCCACTAAAAAATATGAAATTAGAAAAAGCGCCAATCAATGCCAAGGTAGATGAAATTGCCGAACTTTTAGGCTTGAGCGAAAAGCTAGCTAAAAAAGCAAAAGGCTTGAGTGCCGACGATAAGCAAAAGGTTTCGATGGGCCGAGGCTTGGTGCGAGACGATGTTTCCGCCATTTTATTTGATGAGCCACTTACCGTTATTGACCCACATTTAAAATGGAAGTTAAGGCGTAAATTAAAAGAGATCCATGAAAAGCTTAATATTACGATGGTGTATGTAACGCATGATCAATTAGAGGCCGCTACTTTCGCCGATGAAATTGCAGTGATGTACGAAGGAAAAATAGTACAGTTTGGTACTCCTCAATCATTATTCGAGAGACCAAATCATACATTTGTTGGCTATTTTATTGGCAGCCCAGGTATGAATTTCATTGATGTTCAGGTTGGTGAAAATGGTTTATCAAGCCAAGGGACAACATTTCATCTCGAGCAAGCCCTAGTTGATTCGCTGAACGGGCTTATTAGCCAGAACATGAAGCTTGGGATACGCCCTGAGCATATTCAAATTGTAAGTTCTGCAACGGAAACTAGTTACAGTGCCGATGTCGAGTTTATTGAACACCTTGGCGATCATCAAATTGTGACGGTGCAGTTTCTGCAACAACGATGGCATATCCGTGTCGCTGAAAGTTATCGATGTAATGATGCATGTGTTCATTTTGAATTGCCTAAAATGAATTTGAAGATATTCGTCGATGAATATTTGTTTGAGCTTGAATCATTACCATTGATTAATAAGGGATCCGCTTCATCGGAATTGACACCGCTGCACAAAAATACAGCAGAAGTAAGAGGCGCGCATGACTAAACTGCGCAACAACAAAGCATGGTGGCTAGTGCTCCCAATGTTCGTTTTAGTGGCGTTTTCAGCCATTATTCCGCTGATGACGGTGGTTAACTACTCTGTTCAAGATATTTTTGACCAAAATACGGCTTACTTTGTCGGTGTTGAATGGTATCAAGAGGTACTCAGAGATACTCGATTACACGATTCATTAATACGCCAATTTATATTTTCATTTAGTGTTCTAGTTATTGAAATTCCATTGGGTATTCTTATTGCCTTATTGATGCCCAAAACGCCAAATTGGAAGACGTCTTTGGTGCTTATTTTGTTAGCGCTTCCACTGCTGATCCCGTGGAACGTCGTTGGTACCATTTGGCAAGTTTTTGCGCGAGGGGATATTGGCCTATTTGGTTGGGCAGTGAACGCTTTGGGTATTGATTATAATTATACTTCTAACAGCCTCGATGCTTGGCTTACCGTTTTATTAATGGATGTATGGCATTGGACTCCTCTTGTGGCCTTGTTATGTTATTCAGGTTTAAGAGCCATTCCCAATGCTTATTATCAAGCAGCACAGATTGATCGCGCTTCTCGTTGGGCAGTGTTTCGTTATATTCAATTGCCCCGGCTTAAATCGGTGTTAGTGATAGCTGTATTGCTGCGATTTATGGATAGCTTTATGATTTATACTGAACCTTTTGTTTTGACAGGTGGCGGTCCGGGGAATGCCACCACGTTTTTAAGCCAATCGCTTACACAAATGGCCGTGGGACAATTCGATTTAGGGCCGGCAGCTGCATTTTCACTAATTTATTTCTTAATTGTCTTATTGGTTTCGTGGTTGTTTTTCACTACCTTAACTTATGAAAGAGAGGATACAGCTCAGTATAAAGCAGTCCAGCATAATGAGGGAGGCTCTTAATGCAAACTAAAGATATGTCGATGCGAAAGTTGCTGGGCCTGATCTTGTATATCTCCTTTATTTTGCTGCCGATTTATTGGCTGCTGATGATGTCCTTTAAAACCAATGAAGAAATACTTGCTCAACTCACACTATGGCCACAAGACTTCACCTTTAAAAATTATATTACTATTTTTACCGACAGCACTTGGTATATGGGTTACGTTAACTCAATGATATATGTGGTGCTCAATACAGCCATCACATTAACCGTTGCACTGCCAGCCGCGTATGCTTTTAGTCGATTCAAATTTGTCGGTGATAAACACTTGTTTTTTTGGCTGCTAAGCAATCGAATGGCGCCGCCAGCTGTGTTTCTATTGCCCTTCTTTCAGCTGTATTCGTCAGTGGGCTTATTTGATACACATTTGGCTGTAGCGCTTGCGCATTGTTTGTTTAGTATTCCTTTAGCAGTATGGATTTTGGAAGGATTCATGTCGGGCGTACCAAAAGAGATTGATGAAACTGCATTTATTGACGGCTACAGTTTTGGACGTTTTTTTATTAAGATATTTTTGCCCATGATCCGTTCAGGTATTGGCGTAACAGCTTTTTTCAGCTTTATGTTTTCATGGGTAGAGTTATTGCTCGCAAGAACCTTAACGTCTGTAGATGCTAAACCTATTTCTGCGATTATGACGCGCACGGTTGGAGCTGCAGGTATTGATTGGGGTCTGCTAGCAGCGGCAGGCGTTTTGACCATTATTCCTGGTATTTTAGTGATATGGTTTGTTCGTAATCATGTAGCAAAAGGCTTTGCCTTGGGGCGGGTTTGATGATTACGAGTTTTCAGATTACCATCGCTAAGGGTATGCACAAAAGCGCAAAAATAAGAGGAAATAACCATGGAAGATGATTTGCCTGAGGCTATTTCCCTATTTGCTTGGATGGCTTGGACTCAGCCAACGGCATTATTTTTTGTTGGTATTGGCACCATTATATTGATCATGACGGTTTATGAAATAAAACGCCCATGCGCGCAAAGGAAAGGTTTTTTGCCAATAGCCACTACCCGTGGTGATCGTCTATTTATTAGTTTGTTGACCAGTGCGTTTTTGCATTTAATTGTGCTTGGCGCAACTGATTGGAGTATATGGATAGCGCTTGCTATCTCAACATTTTTACTATTAATTACCTTGCGCTGGGGATGATTCTCAAAGCGCAAAGCTTATGTTTAAAGGATAGAATAATGAAGATAACGCAACTAATTAAACCACTGTTAATAGGTAGTTGCCTGCTGACAATGGGTGTGCAAATGGCAATCGCAGATGAACAAGCAGCGAAGCGCTGGCTTGAGGCTGAATTTGCAGATTCAACCCTTACACCAGAGCAACAAATGCAGGAAATGCGCTGGTTTATCGACGCAGCTAAATCGTTCGAAGGCACGAAAATATCGGTAGCATCTGAAACCATTGCGACCCATGAGTATGAATCTAAGGTACTCGCTAAAGCGTTTACAGAAATTACCGGCATAGAAGTCACGCATGACCTTATTCAAGAAGGCGACGTGGTAGAAAAATTGCAAACACAAATGCAATCAGGACGCAGTATTTACGACGCTTATATTAATGATTCAGATTTAATTGGTACCCATTTTCGCTATGGCAAAGTTGTCTCAATTACTGACATGATGACAGGTGATGGCAAACAATTCACCTTGCCGACATTGGACTTGGAAGACTTTATTGGCCTGAGTTTTACCACCGGGCCAGACGGCAAGGTTTATCAGTTGCCTGCTCAGCAATTTGCCAATTTGTATTGGTTTCGTGCAGACTGGTTTGCAAGAGATGATTTCAAAACACAGTTTAAAGTACGCTACGGATATGAGCTTGGCGTCCCTGTTAATTGGTCAGCTTATGAGGATATTGCTGAATTCTTCAGTAAACATGTAAAAACTATTGATGGCAAAGCGGTATATGGGCATATGGATTATGGGAAGAAAGATCCCTCTTTAGGCTGGCGTTTTACTGATGCTTGGTTTTCTATGGCAGGGGCGGGAGACAAAGGTATTCCTAATGGCTTGCCGGTTGATGAATGGGGAATTCGTGTAGATGGTTGTCGCCCTGTAGGTTCTAGCGTAAGTCGAGGCGGAGCAACTAACGGTCCGGCGGCAGTTTATGCAACACAAAAATATGTTGATTGGTTACGAGACTATGCGCCACCAGAAGCACAAGGTATGACGTTCTCAGAAGCAGGGCCAGTGCCTGCACAGGGTAACATCGCTCAACAAATATTTTGGTATACCGCGTTTACCGCCAGCATGAACACAGAGGGTTTGCCTGTAGTTAATGAGGACGGAACACCTAAATGGAGAATGGCGCCGTCGCCAAAAGGCCCGTATTGGGAAGAAGGAATGAAGTTAGGTTATCAGGATACGGGTGCCTGGACCTTCTTCAATTCGACTCCAAAGAAACAGCGACTGGCTGCATGGTTATACGCCCAATTCACAGTATCTAAAACGGTATCATTGAAAAAAACATTAGTTGGCCTTACACCGATTCGCGAATCGGATATTAACTCACAACAAATGACTGATATTGCACCTAAGCTAGGTGGTTTAGTCGAGTTTTATCGCAGCCCAGCTCGCGTACAATGGACGCCAACAGGAACAAACGTGCCTGATTATCCGAAGCTTGCACAGTTGTGGTGGAAGTTTATAGCGGAAGTGACTAGTGGAGAAAGCACACCACAGGAAGCACTAGACGGTCTGGCAAAAGCACAAGACAGAGTAATGCAGCGTCTCGAGCGCGCGAAAGTGCAGGGCGAATGCGGTCCAAAACTGAATAAACCGCGATCAGCTGAATATTGGTTGAATCAGCCAGGAGCACCTAAAGCAAAACTCGCTAATGAAAAGCCAAAAGGCCAGACAGTCGCTTATGATGAGTTGTTAAAGAGTTGGCAATCTGAATGATCGCGTTCTTCTTGTATTGCTAAATTATAGTGATTACTCTTCTTTTATCCTATTTTATTACTTAAGGTTTATATGAATTTTGCTGAATTTGCGGCATCCAGAAAAAGTGTTCGAGGCTTTAAACAAAAGGCCGTTTCTAAAGAGATTGTTGATGCTGTTATAAACACAGCAAAATGGGCACCTTCGTCTTACAATACTCAGACTTGGCGTGTGCATGCTGTTACCGGCGAAGTGCTAGATAAAATACGTGAAGGCAATACTAAAGATACACTCGCCGGTAAGCCGCATGTTCGTGACTTCCCTTACAAAGAAGACTATGAGGGAGTGCACAGAAAGCGTCAAGTCGATGTAGCGATTCAACTTTTTGAAGTAATGGGTATAACAAGAGAAGATAAAGAAAAGCGTATGGATTGGATGATGAGAGGTTTTCGCCAGTTTGATGCGCCTGTATCACTCGTTCTTACTTATGATAAGTCCTTAGAGCCAGCAGGCATAACTCAATTTAGTTTGGGCTCATTGGCTTATGGAATTGTTTTGGCAGCGTGGGATCTAGGCTTGGGCTGTGTTATAAATGGTCAAGGTATTATGCAATCGGATGTGGTGCATAAATATGCTCAAATACCAGACAATGAAGCCATCATGATTTGTATCGCTATGGGATATCCTGATGAGGACTTTGCAGCCAATGACGTGCGCTCGGTTCGTGCCGATAATGAGGACTTTGTGCGTTATCATGGCTTCTAAATATGCAGATTGCTGTGATCGTGCCTTGAGTAATTGCAGCAAACATTGATTCTATTGATGTTATATTAAAAGAGTCAGGTTCGTATTAGTGATGCGCCTGACTCGCAAAGGTTTTAATACTAAACCGTATACATTTGGTTTTTTCAACTATACTCTCTACCTTACTTTCAACGGTACTTACTTGATTAGTGAAATATGGATAACAAGGCTCAAATAGAATTTCGTTTATTACTTAAAAAACACCGTTCGATTTCTACCTGAATTCTTTGCTTGGTATAGTGCTTCGTCGGCTCGTTGACAAATAGTTTCATAAGCTTGGGTACCATCTGTAACACAGATGCCTATACTGACAGTAATCGAACCGTTAGCCACTCGTATTTTAGTTACAAGATCATGCACCCTCTTGGCGCATACATTAGCACCTTCTGAATTTGTATCTGGCAGCATCAGTAAAAACTCTTCTCCACCAAAGCGAGAAATTAAATCAGATTGCCTACCAAATTCCGTCAAACATCGCCCAAACTCCTTAAGCACTCGGTCACCTTCCAAATGACCATGATTATCATTAATTTTTTTGAAAAAATCGATATCAATCATGAGTACAGAAATTGAATGTTTGAATCTCTGTGATTGTTCCAATAACAGTGGCGCTCGAATCGTCATTTCCCGTTTATTCATTAAGCCAGTCAAATCATCAGTAGATGATAAAGATTCTAAAACTTCAGCTTGGGCTTCTAGTTTTGTGCGTGCGTCAACTAATTCTTGATACAACTTGCTTCGATTAGTAGCATTAAAAATGCTCCAATATATTGTTTCATTAGAATCCATATGCGCATTGACAATCACTGGTATTTTGACGCCTTCTCCGTCTAGCAAACTCAGCTGGATTTCTTCACATTTCTTGTTATGCATCAGCAATGGCATTAAATAACTTTCGCAAAATATTTTTGATGGTCGATTAAAAATTTCGTCGATTGCCTTTCCAATTAGCTCATCCAAAGGCCATTTCAGCTCCTCTAAAAAATAACTATTAGCGTAGATTATTCTGCGTTGCTTATCAGTGACCAATGCACCGCATCGGAACATATCCAATGAATACTGCATTTTTTTGGGAGTATCATGCATTATAAGTTAACGAAACGTATTAATTCAGGCGCTATACTGTCAGGGTGTGTCATATGCAAGCAATGCCCCTTCGCTTTTACTATCTCTAATTCACAATGAGCCATTTCGTTTTTCATAAACTCTCCGACGGCGACGGAAGCAAGAGCATCATCGTTACTTTGAAGTATTAATGTTGGGAGAGATGCTTCTTTCAAAATATGCCTATAATCAGAGAAGAAAGTTGCACGAGCAAAGGTTTTCGCAGCTACGGGATCAGTGGAGCAAAAGCTATCAGACAATTCAGTTACTAAACTTTCTGAATTTTCAGTTCCCATAACTAGTGGGGCCAAATAACTTGCCCAGCCAATATAATTTGTATCCATCAAGTTTAAAAGTTCTTCTAAGTCTTCTTTGTCAAATCCGCCTAAATACTCAGGGGGAAAATTCAAAAAACAAGGTGATGGACAAATCATAACTAACTTAGAAAATATGATAGGTTTTTGAATAGATGCGAGCAATCCAATTATACTGCTGACCGAATGGCCTACAAAGACAAGCTCTTTAAGTTCTAGGGCCTGACAAACGTCCAAAACGTCTTGAGCGTAACCATCAAGAGTGCTATACCGTTTTTTATCATATTGAGATACATCAGACTTTCCTGAGCCGACATAATCGAACAATACTATCTTAAAGTCTGAAGAAAGTTGCGGTATCATAAAACGCCACATATTTTGGTCGCAACCAAACCCGTGAGCTAAAAGTAATACTTTGCTTCCACTTCCGATTACTTGAACATTGTTTCTTTCTATTATTTCGGTTTTGAAAGACATAAAATTTACCCGGAGTGTAGTTGAATGACGGATTCTATTATAGCTTGAGTTGGGTACTGCATTGAAGTGAAAAGCTCGCTACTAATGCCTAGATGCTATTAACATCTCGACTCTATGACGCTATATCTTAGATTAAGTCTAATGATCCATCGTAACAATACAAGCATTTTTGGAAGTGCACTTCAGTTTGCAAAGTTTCCAAGGCGAAACCCCAAATTAAGCTGTTATTCAGGTTGTAATTAAGTAAAAGTACCGATTAAAAGGCAAGGTCGATATGCTAGTACTAAGCATCGAATGACACGTAGGCTCTTCAAGGGTAAACTAACTGCTCATTCATTCACTACTGATAATCGTAACGTGTCCTCGCTAAAATACTTATCTTCCTACGCGCCTAGCTTGCAACAACAAATTGCAAAGTTACTCGAGCAAGATCGCCTAACAGTATATTTACTGCAAAAATATCCGACGGTGAATAAGGTATCAAATGACACAGGACTGCGTGATTATGTAATGGCACTGAAAAATCAATATCTTAAAAAGTCACAACCGCTGAGTAAGATAATATTCGACAAGAAAATTCATGTGGTCAATAACGCTCTTGGTTTACATAGCTTTGTTTCAAGAGTGCAAGGTGGCAAACTCAAGAGTAAAAATGAAATTCGTATCAGTACCTTATTCAAGAATGCGCCGCTTGAATTTCTCAATATGATAGTAGTGCATGAACTAGCGCATTTAAAAGAAAAAGACCATAACAAAGCATTTTACCAACTTTGCCAGCATATGCTTCCGGATTATCATCAAATAGAGTTTGATGTGAGGGTTTATTTGACTCATTTGGAAGAAAAAGGCGAAGTTTATAAAAGTTGATCGTATGAACAATAACAAGACACCCCTTTGAGGCAATTATGAATTATCAATTTATACGGGATCTACAAGGCAGTCCAGTTGCGCAATTTGATATGGGTAGCGAGGCGTTTACCCTTTGGTTTTCTGAAGAACTAGGCAGTGATCAAAGCAAAATTGCAGCAATACTAACGGCAATCGAGCAAGTTCAAACTGAACAAATTAAAGAGTTTGTGCTTGAAGGTATGGATATTAATTTATCACTCGATCGTTATGAGGTGGAAGTAAGGTCAAAAATGTTAGATATAGATGCGCCAGATGAATTACCGGAAGGAGCCGAGCTTTACGATCAGGAATCTATAGCGGGCTGTGGGCTAGAAGATTTTGTTCGAGTATTGAATTCTTGGAAAGATTTTGTTGCTAAATAGTTCATTGATAGTGAAATATCACATGGCCAACTTCTGCACGCTGAGTGTTTGCTTATGAGTTCTCTTAATAAGCACCTTGTCGTTGACAACTTTGTTGCCCCTGAATGTTTTCAAGATATTGAAATTTTGCTGCACGACGAGCATTTTTTATTGATAAATAAACCCAGTGGTTTGTTGTCCCTCTCGGGTAAAAACCCTTTGAACAGCGACTCAGTGCATAGGCGCCTAATTCATGATTTTCCAACGGCTAGGATGGTACATCGTTTAGATTTTGGTACTTCTGGCATAATGCTTATTGCCTTAAATAAACAAGCTAATACTAATTTAACTAAACAATTCCAGTTGCGTACTGTTTTGAAAACCTATGTGAGCCTATTGGGCGGGCATTTGATTGACGATAGTGGCGAGATTAATGCACCCATTGCTAAGGACCCAGAGCTGTTCCCAAGATTGAAAATTTGTTATCAACATGGCAAACAAGCAAGAACTGAGTATCAGGTGATCGAGCGACTGCAGGACCCTGAATCAACTAGAATAAGATATTCCCCACAAACTGGCAGGACTCATCAATTGCGCATCCATAGCCAATATGCAGGGCACCCTATTCTGGGATGTGATTTGTATGGCACACCGCAGAGTCATAAAGCCGCTGGTCGACTTATGTTACACGCTGAAACATTGGAATTTGACCATCCTGCTTCTGGCGAGAGAATAAAGGGTCAATGTTCTTCTCCTTTTTAGGCCGATTACAATCAGGTTATTTTAAATCATACTAATAACAGCGTGCCTAAACCTAGAAACGCAACAAAGCCAACGACGTCGGTTACTGTAGTAAGAATAACTGAACCTGATAACGCGGGATCAATTTTCAATTTATCTAGTATAATTGGTATGAACACACCCGCGATAGCTGCAGCGACGATATTCAAGAAGATCGCGATTGCTATAACCACGCCTAGCAGCGGGTCGCTGAACCAAGCAAAGGCTACTATGCCAATAACGATGGCCCAAATGACACCATTCAAGCCGCCTACCTTAACTTCTTTAGCTAACAGTATTCTCATGTTGGCTGGCGTTACTTGTTTGAGCGCCAAGCCACGAATAATCAGAGTCAATGTCTGACTGCCGGCAATGCCGCCCATACTAGCAACCACTGGCATGAGCACTGCTAAGGCAACGACCTGCTGCAAAGTAGCTTCAAACATACTAATGAATGCACTTGCTAAAAAAGCGGTCAGCAAATTAATACCTAGCCAAATTGCGCGACCTTTTGCACTTTTGCGCACGGGAGCAAATAAATCTTCATTCTCATCCATACCAGCGCTCGCCATGAGTTGACGTTCGTAATATTCTTGGTTTAGCTCAGATGCGGTTGTTACGTCAATTCTGCCAATCAGTTTCCGATTTTCATCAACAACTGGCAGCGCGCCATAATTAGAAAAAAGCACTTCTTTGGCTGCTATTTGCCCTTCATCTATTGCATTTATGACAGTGAAATCTTCAAGTGCGATATCGACAAGCGGAATGTGCTCTGCCAATGCGTAAAGTTTTGCAATCGGCACCGCTTCTGAAAAGTGCCCAGAGCGATTGATTAAGAATATGGTGTCGGTGTGGCGCGGCATTTCTCTGCGAATTAAGCGGATGCCATCACGCACTCTGGCATTGTGTGGTAATACCAAAATGTCGTGCGTGATCCAGTGTCCAACTTGATCTTCAGGATACTGATTGGCGTCAGTAAAGTACTTTCTCTGAATCCGGTCCATTGCTGAATAGGCGCGATCTACTAGAGCCTCAGGAAGAGAATCTGCAAGTTCAAGCAAATTCTCAGCATCTATATCGACAAACAGTTTGTCCCACTTTGTCGCTTCAGTTGCGCTAATTAAAACTTCGCGCGCATCACCGCGCATTTCAATCAAAACATCGAGCTTTTTGTGATCAGGAATGGTTTGCCAAAGACTCAGTCTTTCTTCAATAGGAAGTGATTCAAGCAGCAATGCCATTTCGTCTTCATCTGCTTGAGCGATGATTTCGGAAACACCAATCCCAGTATCATTCAATTCCGAATGACTAATAACTTCTTCAATTAAATCGGGTAATGGATCAGACATGAAAGACAGCCTTCATTGAGCTTTGCAATGCGCGTAGATTCACACCAAATTCTTAAAACTGCAACGAAAAAGTTGATCAAATTACTTCAATGTATATAAAAAAACGCCAATTTCATTCTCATAAAATTGACGTTTGTCATGTGAAACCAGTTATTTTTAGAACATAGATTTTAAAATATAGCTTTTAAAATATAGCTTATGAGAGAGTTACAAACTCTTCACCGCTGGTTGGGTGAATAGCAACACAAGCATCAAAATCAGCTTTTGTCGCGCCCATCTTTATAGCCACACCAAAACCTTGGAGTATTTCGTCCATACCAAATCCAATACCGTGCATGCCAACCACTTTCTCATCGGCACCGGCGCAAACTAGCTTCATCTTAGTCGCTTGTCTATGTGAGGTGACCGCTGTATACATAGCGGCAAAGCTAGAGTTATAAACCGTTATATTTGACTCACCATATTTTTCGACAGCTTCTTTTTCCGTTAAGCCCATAGTGCCAATCGCTGGGTGACTGAAAACAACTGTGGGTATAAGGTCATAATCCATATGTGCATCGGTTTTGTTGTTAAACAATCTTTCGCTGAGCAATCTACCTGCCTTAACAGCTACGGGCGTTAAATCTACTTTGCCAATGTTGTCACCAACAGCATAAATACCGTTTGCAGTAGTATTTTGATATTTATCTACTTTTACATAGCCGCGCTGATCAAGCTCAACGTCGGTATTTTCGATATTAATTTTATCGTTAGCTGGCTCACGCCCAATAGCCCAAATCAATGCGTCGCAAATAATATGCGAATCGGTACTTAAATCGACTTTCAGTGAGCCATCAGCTTGTTTTTCAATTGATGTTACTTCTGTATGTGGATGAAGTTTAGGTCCATCTTCTGCCATAATCTCAACCAATGTATCAGACAACATATCGTCGAAGTTTCGCAGCGGCTTCTCGCGACGAACCAATACATGAGTTTGGGAACCCAATGAATGCATTACGCCGGCTAATTCAACAGCAATATATCCAGCACCAACTACAACCACTCTTTTGGGTTGCTCAGCAACATCAAAAAATTCATCTGAATTAATACCTAATTCGGCACCTGGGACTGGTGGTTTGATTGGGCGTCCACCAGTAGCGATAGTAATGTGATCGGCAGTGTAAATTTCACCATCGACATCGATTGTATTATTGTCAATAAATTTGGCAAAACCTTTAATCAGCTCAACACCATTGTTACCTAATAAGCGGTCGTAGGATTGGTGAATACGATCAATATATGCTGTGCGACTTTCAACTAACTTGGCCCAACTGAAGTTGTTTACAGTAACGTCAAAACCATAGTCAGGACCGTACTTGTGAATAGCCTCGGCAACTTGAGCACCAAACCACATCGCTTTTTTCGGCACGCAGCCAACATTCACGCACGTACCACCAATATCTTTAGCTTCTATTATGGCTGCTTTCTTACCGTATCTTGATGCGCGATTCGCCGATGCAATGCCGCCGCTGCCGCCGCCGATGCATATATAATCGAAATGTTTTTTAACTTGTGTGCTATTGGTACTTGAGTTCATATTCTTCCTAAAAGGGTCGATGCAATAAGTTTCATGTGTTATTTATGCTTACTAGACCGCAATTATCAATCATTCCTTCAAAAAAAGATAATTTATCATTGTGATCTTATACATCATGCCCAATTATAAATGTATTAAAAGCTAACTTGTTGGTTAGCTAAACTGAATTATAAAGAGACTTTTATGCATCCAATAGAAAACGTGAGTGGCCTTCCTCTTTTCTCACAAATACAAACACAGCATATTGTGCCCGCAATCGAAAAAGCTATAGAGCAATGTAAAACTGCAATTAATGATGTTGTTGCTAGTGGCAGTGCGAGCTATGCAGAAGTTGTTGAACGAGTCGAAAATAGTGATGATGCCTTAAGTAAAATGTGGTCGCCAATTGGACACATGAATTCGGTCGTAAGCAGTGATGAGTTGCGAGAAGCGCACGACGCTTGTTTACCACTACTGTCTGAATATGGCACTTGGGTGGGGCAGCATCAAGGTTTGTTCGCATTGTATAAAGAACTTAGAAATAGCGCCGAGTTTACTTCGTTAAATGAAGCACAGAAAAAGGTAGTATCCAACGCAATTCGTGATTTCACATTGTCAGGTGTTGGTTTAGAAGATGATAAGAAACAGCGTTATGCGGAAATCAAAAGTCGACTTTCAGATTTATCTTCTAGCTTCGGTAATAACGTAATGGATGCCACTATGGCATGGTCGAAGCACGTTACTGACGAATCAAAATTAGCTGGTTTACCAGAGTCTGCTAAAGCAGCATCGGCGCAAGCAGCTCGAAATAAAGAATTAGACGGCTGGCTGTTCACACTCGACATTCCAAGTTATCTTCCGGTAATGATGTATGCCGACAACGCAGAGTTACGTGAAGAAGTATATCGAGCTTACTGCACTAAAGCGTCAGATTTAGGGCCGAATGCTGGGGAATTTGATAACGCCGGATATATTGATGAGATGCTTGTTTTGAAACAAGAGCTGGCCGTGTTATTAGGTTTTACGTCTTATGCTGAGTTGTCATTGGCCACGAAAATGGCCCAGTCTACTGATCAAGTCACCAATTTTTTGAGAGATTTAGCCAAACGCTCTAAACCGCAAGCACAGGCTGAGCTTCAAGAAATTGTCGATTTTGCAACGCAGCAGTATAGTCAAACTACTCTCAGCGCTTGGGACTACACATATTATGGTGAGAAACTTAAGCAGCAAAAATACGCCATATCAGATGAAGAGTTACGCCCATATTTTCCTGAACAAAAAGTGGTCAAGGGATTGTTTGAGGTAATGTCTCGCCTTTATGGCTTGCGCATCGAGCAGCAGGGTGAGGTTGATGTGTGGCACAAAGATGTGTCGTTTTACACGATATTCGATGCTGACAATACCCAAAGAGGGTCATTTTATTTAGATTTATATGCTCGCGAGAAAAAGCGCGGCGGGGCATGGATGGACGAATGTAGAGTAAGACGCGTGTTAGAAAATGGTGAGCTGCAACTTCCCACAGCGTATTTAACCTGTAACTTTAATGGTCCAGTAGATGGCAAACCGGCTTTGTTCACGCACGATGAAGTGGTTACCTTATTCCATGAGTTCGGTCATGGCATCCATCATATGCTAACGAAAATTGAAGCCGCTGGTGTATCAGGTATTAACGGTGTGGCATGGGACGCAGTTGAATTACCGAGTCAATTTCTTGAAAATTGGTGTTGGCAGCCTGAAGCACTGAGTTTTATTTCCGGCCATTTTGAAACAGGCGAAACATTACCCAACGAACTACTTGAAAAGATGCTAGCAGCCAGAAACTATCAATCGGCTATGCAAATGGTCCGACAATTGGAATTTAGCTTGTTTGACTTTACTTTGCATCAACAGACTAGGGCTGAAACATCTGTACAACAAATACTTGATGATGTGCGTAGTGAAGTTTCCGTACTTATTCCGCCCACGTTTAATAAGTTTCAAAATAGTTTTGGGCACATCTTTGCTGGTGGTTACGCAGCTGGTTACTACAGCTACAAATGGGCTGAAGTGCTTTCTTCAGATGCCTTTGGACGTTTTGAAGAAGAAGGTATTTTTAATCGCGATACAGGTAGAGACTTCTTAACTAATATATTGGAAATGGGTGGTAGTAAAGAACCGATGGATTTATTTGTGGCATTCAGAGGCCGTGAACCACAAGTTGATGCTTTACTGCGCCATTCAGGCATTGCTGCGTGAGTTCACTTAAGGCAATGGACTGCAATGTTAGAGCAGAGACATTTGCAAGCCTCTATGATCGCGTATGCAAGCGTAAAGGCAGCGAAGCTATGGTGCTCGAATTGCTTGCACAACCAGCCTCCGCTGAAGAAATACTCGAAATCAGCGATGATCGTTTCCTCGCAGAATTTACCAAAAAGGTTTTTCAGTCAGGTTTCGTATGGCGCGTGGTACGTCTAAAATGGCCTAATTTTGAAGAGGCTTTTTTTGCTTTTGATATCGATAAAGTACTCTTAATGCCAGACGAAATGTTAGAGCAAAAGGCCTCTGATCCAGCGATTATTCGCAACTATAATAAAGTAAAAACCATTCGCGAAAATGCCTTGATGATAGATGAGATTCGACGAAAGCACGGTAGCTTTGCTAAGTTTGTTAGCAACTGGCCTAAAGATGACTTGGTAGGTCTATGGGACTTTCTCAAGAAGAACGGTGCACGCTTGGGTGGCAATACAGGCCCTTATACTCTGCGTACTTTGGGTATTGATACCTTTCTATTAAGTCGTGACGTGGAAGCCTACTTTGTCGAACATGGCTTGATAAGCGGTTCAGCTCGTTCCAAACGAAGTTTAAGCACTATTCAAAGCACATTTTTTGAGTGGCAAAAAGAGAGTGGCTTGTCATTACAAGAATTAAGCCAGCTTGTTTCATTTAGCTGCGGCGATAACTATGTTGGTATGGTGCAGTAAATAGTCAGTAAAAGCGCGCGTAAAGATGGGAGGCTATTTTCATTGTCTAAGTTCTGTTTGCTTGATGTATTTGTTCCATTTTTTAGCTACACTTACTGCATTAGATAAAGACTAATTTTTTGTTAAAATACCCAATAAAGAAACTATAAGAATGCAAAGCACAGAAGACGCAAAATCCAACGCCACCGGCTTAGAGCAGAGTGATAACCTGCTCGACCACTTGAGTGCCGAAACAATAGATAGTACCGAAACAATAGATAAAGTAGACGATACTCAACAAACTCATTTTGGTTTTAAGCAGGTTGCTAAAGAGCAAAAAGAGTCGATGGTAGCGGATGTTTTTCACTCGGTCGCAGCAAAATACGATGTGATGAATGATTTAATGTCATTGGGCATACACCGCATTTGGAAAAGGTACACTATTGATTGCAGTGGCATTCGCCCAGGTCAAAAGGTATTGGATTTAGCCGGTGGCACAGGCGATTTAGCTGCAAAATTTAGTCGTATTGTGGGTGAAACTGGACAAGTCACGCTAGCAGATATTAACCATTCTATGCTAATGGTGGGCAAGGAAAAGCTGACCAACATGGGCATCTTATCTAATCTTAATTATGTGCAAGCAAATGCGGAGGCACTGCCATTCCCTGACAATCATTTTGACTTAGTTACTATGGCATTTGGCTTGCGAAACGTGACTGAAAAATCAAATGCATTAGCGTCTATCTTCCGTGTTTTAAAGCCGGGTGGACGATTATTAGTATTGGAATTTTCCAAACCCTCTAGTGAGTTATTGAGTAAAGTGTACGACACTTACTCATTTCATTTACTACCGAAAATTGGGAAGCTAGTTGCTAATGATGCCGAAAGCTATCAATATTTAGCTGAATCTATTCGTATGCACCCAAATCAAGAAACGCTTGAAGGAATGATGCAAGACGTAGGATTTGAGCAGACCAGTTTCACTAACTTAACCGGCGGTATAGTGGCCCTGCATCGTGGGTTTAAATTTTAGATGCATCAGGCACAGTTAGTGACATCTGCAGTTGAGTTTGCAATTAACAAAGCCCTTTCCTTTGATGAAGAAAGCCACCTTTTGCTGCAGCCATTGGTGGGGAAACAATTCGAAATTAAACTCCATGAACTAACATTTCCATTGGTCTTTAGTTTCCATCCAAGCGGCGTTGTTGTTAACTCAGTTGAAGCATCGGATGGTGCTTTATATTCTCATAAATCGCATGTAAACACTGACTCGACCACCAACTCAAACGCAGCAAAAAGTGATATTGCACAAAAAGTTCAAGACCATTGTTCCATTAGCTTATCGGTTTTCATCATTAGCGAGCTAAGAGATACCAGCAACATTACTAGGCTGATTAGAGAAGAAAAGTTGGATTTTGACGGTAATCTACAAATTGCACAAAGCATGAGCGCGTTATTTGATGGATTACATATAGATATTGAAGAGGTTTTATCCCAATATATTGGTGACATTGCAGCTCATCATACAATGCAAAGAGCCGCTTCTTTCGGGCACTTCATCAAACGTAATCACTCTTTGGCTATGCAAGCGCTAAGCGATGCAATATTGGATGAAAAGCCCATTGGTGTTCGCCCTATAATGCTTGAAAACTACATTCAAGAAGTATCTGAGCTTAGAAATGCAACAGCTCGGTTAGACGCACGTTTGGCTATCCTAGAGGCAAACGCTGAAAATGAGACTCAAGCATGACGCAAGAAAACACTTCAAAAATTACATTGATCAAAACATCTGTTAAAAAAGCAGCTGAATTCTCTTACTCGGGCAATGATGCTCATAAATCGACCAATAAGTAGGGCAGCGAAGGTGCAATTTAGACGTTTTTATCATATTGGCAAAGTGCTGTTACAACATGGCTTAGACGAGCTTATACCAGTCCGCTTTAGGCCTTGGTACATGCGTTTTGCAAGACGCTGTGCATTCTGGTTACCCAATAAGCATAAAAGTGAGTCAGAAGGACGGCGTTTACGTCTAGCGCTTGAAACCCTAGGCCCTGTGTATATTAAGTTTGGTCAAATGCTATCGACACGCCGTGATTTGCTAACTGAAGATATCGCGACAGAATTAAGCATGCTGCAAAACAATGTGCCACCATTTGATTCAGAGTTGGCGCAAGAAACAATAAGACGCTCCCTTGGAATTGACGATTTATCCGAGCTTTTTTCTGAGTTTGAAGCAAAAGCTCTGGCCTCAGCTTCTATCGCGCAAGTGCATGCTGCAACGCTAAAGAGCGACAATAAAAAAGTAGTTGTTAAAGTGTTGCGGCCAGGTATCAAACAAACTATTGAAGCCGATGTTGATTTGCTTATCAGCATTGCCCGACTGCTGCAAAAGTGGCTTCCTGACGGCAAACGTTTGCGCCCCGTCGAAGTTGTCGAAGAATACAAACGAACTATCCTCGACGAGTTAGACTTGTTGAGAGAAGCGGCAAATGGAATTCAAATTAAACGCAGCTTTGATGATTCTAATGCCTTATACGTGCCTCATTTTTATAGTGAACACTGCCGAAAAGATGTAATTGTTATGGAACGTGTCTTTGGCATCCCAGTTTCAGATGTCACGGCATTGCGCGCACAAAACACTAATATGAAGTTACTCGCTGAGCGCGGCGTTGAAGTATTTTTTACGCAAGTTTTCCGCGATAGTTTTTTTCATGCAGATATGCATCCGGGCAACATATTTGTAAGTCGCGAGCATCCTCAAGACCCGCTTTTTATCGGCATTGATTACGGCATTGTTGGTACATTGAATAAGGAGGATAAACGTTATTTAGCTGAAAACTTTCTCGCTTTTTTTAATAGAGATTACCGCAAAGTGGCAGAATTACATGCTGATTCTGGTTGGGTCCCAGCCGACACTAACATTGCTGATTTCGAAATGGCTATACGCACGGTTTGTGAACCTATATTCCAAAAACCCTTGGAAGACATTAGCTTTGGCAATGTCTTATTGCAGCTTTTCAATACTGCACGGCGCTTTAACATGGTCGTGCAACCGCAACTGGTTTTATTGCAAAAAACACTGTTATATGTCGAAGGACTTGGGCGTCAGCTTTATCCGCAACTCGATTTGTGGTCGACTGCTAAACCTTTCTTAGAAAATTGGATGACGGATCAGATTGGGCCGGTCGCATTGTTTAAGAAAGTGTATGAAAACCTGCCATTTTGGAGCGAGAAGTTACCTGAAATGCCTGATTTGCTTTATGACGGAATGAAGCAGTTGAAACGCATTCCGATCGAGCAGAAAAAATATCATGAGCTGCAAATAGAAGCAATTAGAAGCACTCAAAAAGCTCGCTTCTATAGTCACTTAGCAGCCGCGTTTTCGGTGATAGCGGTACTCATGTACCTATTCGATAAGCCAGATTGGTGCAGCTTAGGCTTGGGCTTCTTGGGCGGATTATGTTGGATGATGTCGTGGCGCAAATTATCTTAGGGAATCATCTTAGGGAATCATAGTGAGTAATAACATAAGCAGTTGATTAATCAGTGTTGCTGCACTAGTAATATCATTCACTTTGATTATTCTGTTCTAGGCATTAATGTTAACCTTAATTTTTGTATATTTGGTTTAGCGTTTAAAGACCTCTTATAACAAGTTTTTATAAAAAAGTTTTTCTAGTCAAAATAAGCACAAGGAACACGTATGAAGCATAATCTAAATACCTCAAGCTTTATTACCTCGGGCATTGCAGCAAGCCTGATTGTTTTAGGCGCTGCAGCGTCTTCAAACGCAATTGCAGCCGACAAGCAAGTTGAAGCGGCTGACCTAGTAGAAATTTTTCAAAAGCTAGGAGGTAATCACCCCGGCTTTAGAAAAGCACATGCGAAAGGACTGTGTGCGACAGGTACTTTTGTACCATCGCCAAATGAATATTTTAAAGATGCAGCTTTGACGTCTAGTGGTTCACTCCCGGTATCTATGCGCTTTTCAATCGGCGGTGCAAACCCAAATAGCAGTGAAAATACACCAGGTGTGCGCGGTCTAGGCATGCAAATAAAGCTACCAAGTGGCGGAGTGCATACCTTCACAGGAAACAACACACCAGTATTCGCAGGCAAAGATCCTGAAACCTTCTTTGGTTTTTTATCTACTTTGTTGCCAGATGAAAGTGGTAAGCCGGACATGGCAAAAATGATGGCGTTTATTCAAGCAAATCCTAGTGTGCAGGCTAGCGCAATGTGGAATCAAAAAGCTAAAACGCCAGCTTCATTCGCAAATACGGCATATTTTGGATTGCATACTTTCTATTTTGATAGTTCCAGTGGTCAGAAAACTAAGTTTCGCTGGGATATTCAGCCTGACTTGGGTGTGAAAACGCTAGAGAAAGACGAAGCTGCGAAAATGCCTACTGCGTTTTTAGATGATGCGTTTGCGAAACAACTTAAAGATGAAACTGTGAGTTTTACTATCATGGCAAGTATTGGAGAAGCTGAGGATAGTGAAATCGATCCTTCACAACAATGGCCTAGTGAACGCCCACAAGTTGCCCTTGGCAAAGTGACTATAAGCACTATCGGAAGTGATGCATGTAAAAATACTAACTATGATCCGAATAGAATGTCACCTGGCTTTACACCAAGTGCGGACCCAATATTGAGAATGCGTTCACCCGCTTACGCAATATCATTTGGTAAGCGATTGAGTAATCAATAGTCGTCAGAAATAAGTTAACTTACAGCAGCATAGCTTGATGCAGGCCGTTTGGCGCGAATGCGCCGCAATAAGGCGAGTTTGTGCAAATTTGGTGCATAAACTCGCTTTACGCTAAAGCTCAATATGGATATCTGTTTGAAATACATCATAAAATAACTTTGGCATATTAAATGTATAGTATAAAGGAAAGCGAGGCTGTATGACTTCAAGGTACGATGAAAACGGATTTTCTCTACATTAGTTCGCTTTAGCTTAACCAACATATTTTATTGTTAGCCGATGAAGGCTGATACATAACGGCAATGGAGCCCACAGCAGATTTATCTGATGTGGGTTTTTTTATGCCTGAAAAAGGAAACGAAAATGGCCAGGTCAACAATTCATAGTTTGCACAACAATGCAGCGCAGAAGGTAAACAACCGCATCGCTACCGACGATATTCTGGTGATCGGAAACGGCATGGTTGGGCATCACTTCGTTGAAAAACTGCGCGAACAAAACCCAAGCTGTTCTATTCGTGTTTTATCAGGCGAATCACGTTTAGCCTATGACCGAGTGCATTTATCTGAATTTTTCAGTGGCAAAACGGCCGACGATTTAGCAATGACGACGCCTGAGCGTTACGACACCCTGAACGTAAAATTTCATACAGATGCGTGGGTAAGCGACATAGACAAAATCAATAGAGTAGTAAGCACAAAAAATGGTGAAAAATATTCCTACGATAAACTCGTACTCGCAACCGGATCTTACCCTTTTGTTCCGCCTATTCCTGGCAATACCCAAGCACATTGTTTGGTCTATCGCACAATTGAAGATTTACATAACATTCAAGCATCAGCACAAGTCAGTAAAGTGGGTGTTGTTGTGGGCGGCGGTTTGTTGGGGCTCGAAGCTGCTAACGCACTAAAAGAAGCAGGATTAGAAACACATGTTGTAGAGTTCGCACCTCAGCTAATGGCCGTTCAACTTGACGTGTCGGGTGGTCGTATATTACGCGACAAAGTTAATGATTTAGGTGTAACGGTGCACACGCAAAAAGCGACGCAAGAAATTGTTGCGGGTGAAACGTGCCGCTACCGCATGAATTTTGCTGATGGCACCTTCTTAGAAACTGACATGATCCTGTTTTCCGCTGGTATTCGCCCCAGTGATGCACTCGCAAAGGCACATGATATTGCTATGGGTGAGCGGGGCGGTATCGTGATTGACGACAACTGCTTAACGTCGGATAAGCATATTTACGCGATTGGCGAATGTGCCCTTTGGCAACAGCGCATTTATGGTTTAGTTGCGCCTGGCTATACTATGGCGCGCGCTGCGGTTTCACATATCATTCATGGGGAAACGCCCAGTACGCTCAAGTTTGAAGGTGCCGATATGAGCACCAAACTTAAACTAATGGGCGTTGAAGTAGGTTCAATTGGTGATGCCCACGCTAAAACATCCAACGCCATGTCTTACACTTACGAAAATCAGCCTGCGGGTGTGTATAAGAAAATAGTAGTCGACGCGAGTCAAACTAAGCTCTTAGGCGCTGTTCTTGTCGGTGATACCAGCGATTATGACACCCTACTGCAATATGCCCTAAACGACATTGATTTACCTGACTTCCCCGAAGCACTTATTCTGCCGTCGTCGGGCAATGCAGCGCCTGCATTAGGTGCCGAGGCATTACCAATTACCGCAACAATTTGCTCATGTCATAACGTGTCCAAAGGTGACATCATAACGGCGATTGACGCTGGAAGCTGTGACTTAAGTGCCATCAAAACTTGTACTAAAGCCAGTTCAGGTTGCGGCGGCTGCAGTGCCTTACTCAAGAGCGTAGTGGATAGCGAGCTAGAAAAACGCGGCGTTGAAGTGAAGAAAGACATTTGTGAGCACTTCGCACATTCACGCCAAGAACTATTCCATATCGTTAAAGTAGATGGTATCAAAAGCTTCGACAGCTTAATTGCTCGGCATGGAAAAGGCTTAGGTTGTGAAATTTGCAAACCTGCTGCTGCTTCTATTTTTGCATCAGTATACAACGAATTTATTTTGCAAAAAGAACATCTCAGCCAGCAGGACACTAACGATATATTTTTAGGCAACATGCAAAAAGACGGCACTTATTCGGTTGTCCCACGCGTTCCCGGTGGTGAGATCACACCAGAAAAGCTTATTTTGCTGGGCGAAGTTGCTAAAGACTATCGCCTATACACAAAGATTACGGGCGGCCAACGCGTTGACTTATTTGGCGCACGCGTTGAAGACTTACCTGATATTTGGAAGCGCTTAGTGGTAGGCGGCTTTGAAACCGGACATGCATATGCTAAAGCGCTGCGCACAGTGAAGTCCTGCGTTGGTAGCACATGGTGCCGCTATGGTGTGCAGGATTCAGTTGGACAAGCCATCGACCTAGAGAATCGCTACAAAGGCTTGCGTGCTCCACATAAAATCAAATTCGCGGTTTCTGGCTGTACAAGAGAATGTGCTGAAGCACAAAGCAAAGACATAGGCATTATTGCTACTGAAAACGGCTGGAACCTTTACGTGTGCGGCAATGGCGGAATGAAGCCACGACATGGCGATCTATTCGCCACCGATTTAGATTCAGAAACCTTAGTGAAATACATCGACAGAATCTTGTCCTTCTATGTAAAAACCGCAGATCGTTTACAGCGCACGTCCGTTTGGATGGAAAACATGGAGGGTGGTTTAGCGTATTTGCAGGACGTCATTATTACCGATTCCCTGGGTATTGCGAGTGAGTTGGAAGCCCAAATGCAGGCAGTCGTCGATACCTATCAGTGCGAATGGAAAACCGCTATTGAAAGCCCTGAGTCGCGCAAACGTTTCCGCCAGTTTGTAAATAGCAAAGAAAGCGATAGCAACATCACGTTTGTTGAGGAAAGAGGCCAAATCAGGCCCGCAACAGAAGACGAAAAGCGCAGCATTAAGATTGTAGAACTGGTTTAAGGAAAATAAGATGACAACACGTTTCAACAAACCTAACACAGCAGTCAGCAACTCAATGAATGACGGATTTTCTGCCGTACAAAAAATCTGTTCGCTCTCAGACTTGATTGAGAATAGCGGAGTTTGTGCGCTAATAAATAGCGTCCAAGTTGCCCTATTTCAGCTTAAAGATCCGGCGGGTAATATCAAGGTTTTTGCCCTTAGCAACTGGGATCCTATTGGCAAAGCAAATGTGATGTATCGCGGTCTCATCGGTTCAATAGGTGACGAGCCTGTAATTTGTTCGCCACTTTACAAACAGCACTATTCACTGTTGACCGGGAAATGCTTTGAAAACGAAGACGCTCGCCTTGATGTGTTTACTTGTCAACTCCAAGATGATGCTGTTTTCGTAAGCGTCTCTGCTTTAAAAACTGACGCAGCATAGTGTTTATAGCGTTTAGAAGTGCCCAAAAGCAAGGAGGATACTAAAATGCTGAACAACGCTGCTTCAACACCAAAGTCGACGACACCAAAGGCCCAAGCACAATCGGCCGCCGTCGTAATAGAATCGACCTGCCCGTATTGCGGCGTGGGTTGCGGTGTTGAAGTTGCCGTTAGTAAGCAGCAAGAAGCCAGCACATCAAGTTTGAAGGGCTTATCTACTCACCCCGCGAATCACGGTCGCTTGTGTGTAAAAGGCACTCATTTGCTTGAAACATGCTTATCAGAGGGGCGTTTAACAGCACCCTCGATCAATGGTGAAACGGTTTCTTGGGATACTGCGAGCACCACAGTAGCGAAAAAACTAACCCAGTGCGTTGAGCAGTACGGTCCTGATTCGGTTGCCTTCTACGTGTCCGGACAATTGTTGACTGAAGATTACTACGTTGCTAATAAGCTAATGAAAGGCTTTATCGGCAGTGCCAATATTGATACCAATTCGCGGCTGTGCATGTCATCGGCAGTTGCTGGCTATAAACGTGCATTTGGTGCTGATGCCGTGCCTTGCAGTTATGAAGATTTAGAGCAAACCGAACTCTTGGTGTTAATTGGTTCAAATGCCGCATGGACTCATCCCGTTTTATTTCAGCGCATGGAGCAAGCTAAAAAAAGCAATCCTGCAATGAAAGTCGTGGTGATTGACCCACGCCAAACTGCCTCAGCATCGCTAGCCGATATCACCCTAGCGATTAAATCAGGCAGCGACACGGTACTTTTCAACGGTTTACTAAAGTATTTATACGACTTTGGTGGCCTTGATAGCGATTTTATTGAGCAACACACTGATTATGCTGATGCTGCCTTCACTGCCGCATCATCCTTCGATAGCAAAACAGTGAGTCAGTTGTGCGATGTTGATCATCAAGACCTATTGGCATTCTATGCCTTATTTGCCAAGGCGAATTCAGCAGTGTCATTTTACTCAATGGGCATAAATCAGTCTGCTAGCGGTGTTGATAACGCCAATGCGATTATCAATTGTCACCTTGCTAGCGGGAAAATAGGCAAACCTGGCAGCGGACCTTTTTCAATAACGGGGCAACCTAACGCCATGGGCGGAAGAGAAGTCGGTGGCCTTGCCAATATGCTAGCAGCGCATATGGACATCGAAAACCCAATACATAATGCCTTAGTTGAACGCTTCTGGTCAGCACCTAACATGGCAAAAAACAAAGGCCTGAAAGCCGTGGATATGTTTGAAAAGGTGCATACCGGCGACATCAAATTCATATGGATAATGGCGACAAATCCCGTTGTCAGCATGCCTAACAGACAAAAAATTGAAGCCGCATTGTTGGCGTGTGAAACGGTAGTGGTGTCGGACACCATCAACAAAAACGATACCTTAGCATTCGCCACAATCGCGCTGCCAGCAACAGGCTGGTCGGAAAAAGACGGAACGGTGACCAATTCTGAACGTCGAATTTCACGTCAACGAGCACTCTTCCCACCCACCAAACAAGCACGACACGACTGGCAAATTATCTGCGATGTTGCCACTAAAATGGGCTTTGCCGACGCTTTCGCTTATACCTGTGCTCGCGATGTTTTTTGTGAACACGCCAAACTCAGTGCCTATGAAAATGAAGGCTCACGTGATTTCGACCTATCAGGGCTAAATGAACTCTCGGTGCAGCAATACGATTCATTAAAGCCTATACAGTGGCCAGTTAATGCAGCTAATCCGAACGGTACGGCAAGAATGTTTAGCAACAATCGTTTCTTTACTGATAATGGCAAGGCAAAGTTTATCGCCATTACTCCGAAGCTTGCTGAGCAACAAACTAGCCCACAATTTCCCTATGTATTGAATACAGGCCGTATGCGCGACCAATGGCACACAATGACAAGAACCGGCAACGCTGCTCGCCTGCACCAGCATACAATGCAAGCTGAGTTGGCTATTCATCCGCAAGACGCTAGTAAATGTGGTGTTCGAAATGGTGATCTAGTGTCTATTGTGTCCAAACACACAGCGCAGCCAGTTATCATGCCCGTGATCGAGAGCAAAGCTCAACGTAAAGGCGAACTTTTTGCTCCCATTCATTGGTCTAAAACGTGGTCGTCACATGTTTATTTAACCAGTCTGTTTAGCGATGCGAATGATCCGATATCAGGCCAACCTGAATTGAAACATGCTGCCGTCAATGTACAAAAAACGGCCGTACTCGCGCACGGAACAATTACAAGTCATATCGAACTCGCATCCAGTTCGCTTAATGAAATATGTGACTACTGGGTGAAAATAAAACTAGAAAATGGTTACCAGTATCGAATAGCTTTGTTGCAAACTAGTCGAGACGACAATACAGCAACTACGCATGCCCATTCAGCACTATCTTTAGAAGAATGGTTTAGTAATGTTTCTGCTTCTTGTTTGCCGGTGTCCGAGCTTTACACAGTAGTCAGCGATGGGCATTTGATTGCACTGAAAACGGACAATGAGAAGTTCATGATGACCGTTGCCCTCACAAACGAAACCAATCGCGATAGCACCGACATGGACGCAAACTGGCAAAACATGCTGCTGGGAAAAACGCAACTATCTATGCTCGACATTCGCCATATACTGCGAAACCAAGCAGACGATGAATTTACGCAAGACAAGCTGATTTGCACTTGCTTTTCGGTGCGCGAAAAAACCATTACTAGCGCTATCTCACAGGGATGTAATAGCGTGAATGAGCTAGGCAAAAAGCTCAAGTGTGGCACAAATTGTGGGTCGTGCAAATCCGAACTAGCGGGTCTTATTGCTCAGCAACATTCGCTCAACAATACAGCAGGTGGTGCAAATGGAAACGCAATGCAAAGCAACGAAATTAATCAGCTAAACTCCCTGTCTTCTGATTCACACGATTTTCGCCAAAAACCCATCACCGACGAATTGATCAAAGTAACCCTAATTGAGGCCGCTAAATGACTAAGTCAATGAGCACATTATTCTCTGCCAGCAGTGACTATTTTCGAATGAACTGGCAGCATTTATTGCTTCGAAAAAGCCTTAGAAAATCACAGCGACAGCATGATCGCTTGAATACTCTGGATGTAGGGTCGGTTGCCATTGTTGGTGCAGGCCCTGGAGACGCAGAATTACTTACCATAAAAGCATATAAAGCCCTTCAAAATGCGGATATCGTTCTGTTTGATTGGCTTGTAGACGAATCTGTTTTGCGTATTATCCCAATGCATGTTGAAAAAGAATTTGTTGGCAAAAGAGCTGGCAAACATAGCATGCAGCAAAGTGATATTTGTAAGCGTATTTTGTTTCACGCCTTAGCCGGCAAGAAAGTAGTAAGACTAAAAGGCGGTGATCCGGCTATATTCGCCCGCACCGTAGAAGAAACCGAAGCACTGACGCAATGTAAGGTCCCCTTTTGTATCATTCCAGGTATTACCTCAGCTTCCGGTGCCTCGGCTTTTACCGGCATTCCACTCACTCATAGGGACTGTGCGCAATCAGTGCGTTTTATAACTGCTAGCTTGAAAAACCCAGCGTCAGAGCCTGATTGGAATGCATTGGTATTGAGCAGTAAAAACCAAACCTTGGTGTTTTACATGGGCTTAAAAAAGCTAGAAGTGATTTGCGCACGCCTTATTGCCAATGGCTTGGATAGTCTATTTCCTATTGCTGTGGTTGATAATGCTTGCACGCATTCACAGGCAATTGAAATAGGTAGCTTGGCTTCAATACCAGCAAAAGTCGCTGCGGCGAAATTTAATGGCCCGGCAATGATTATTATTGGAAATGTGGTTAATCATCAACAAGCTGTCGATATCAGTATGTTATCAAGTACGTCGTTGGCGCACAAAAGTACATAGGCGTTTTTATCGTTTATGCTCGACAAAATTCAGCCAGGCTAATACCTTCATGCTAACATTGCGAAAAAGCCATCACCGTAAGAAGTTTACCTTGCAGAATAATCAGGAAAAGTCCCCCTCATTTCTGGAATTTGTACCCTATTTGCAAGCTATTGGCCGCGGTCAACGCAGCGGCAGAACCTTAACCCAAGATGAAGCCTGCGTGGCAATGACGCTATTACTTGAAAACAAAATCACACCAGAACAACGCGGTGCTTTTTTGATGTTACTGCGTGTGCGCGAGGAAACAGCTGAGGAAATTGCTGGTTTTACACAGGCATGCAGAGCCACACTGCCCGCAAAATTGAACCATGATAAAAGCCCTCTGGTCGACCTCGACATTGGCGCATATGCAGGAAAACGCCGTCAATTACCTTGGTTTTTGCTCGCCATTGCGTGTTTAGTTGAACAAGGTGTGAAAGTGGGTATGCACGGCACGCAAGAACCGGCTTCACAGCGACTCTATATTCAATCAGTGTTAGCACAACTGAGTTCACTTATTGGTGTTAATAAGAAGCAATCGTTAAGTGACGTTTCGGTGCAACAAGGTAACCCTTGGCAAGCAAATACTCTGAGCGACATTGCTGTAAAAATCAAACAAAATGGCTTTGTGTATGCCGACCTTGCTCTATTGCATCCGCAGCTTGATGAACTCATTCAACTGCGTGAATTATTTGGATTACGCTCTTGTGCCAATACGCTCGCGCGACTATTGAATCCATTCAATGCAGGCAATTCGGTGCAGGGAGTTCATCATAAACATGTAGATGACAAACACGTTGATGTAGCCGGCCTGCTGAATGATAACAATGTACTGTGCTTTCGAGGCGAAGGCGGCGAGCCTGAAGTTGACCCATCAAAAGAAAGCGTGCTTAAGTTTAATCGCCGAGGCGAGCAAGAAAGCTTCCTTCTTGTGCCAGAGCAACGATGGGAACTAAAACCGAAGGCGCTCGACGTCAACACCTTGATGTTGGTATGGCAAGGTGCGCAATTGCACAATTATGGGGAAAACACGGTTATTTCAACGCTAGCAGCCCTGCTAATCTTGTTACAAAAACAAAGTCAGGCAGCCGCATTTATGGAAGCCAGTAAAATGTGGAATGCTAGAAACTGCAAGCATTTCATAGGGCTTGACTTCAGTTGAGACGCAAGAGAGATGTAAGACACACCTTCTAATCGCGACATTACTCAAACGCGGAGTAACTTGGCGAGTTCCTTGCATTACCACAGCAATTATTATGTATTTTTCTGTTTAGCGCTTAATGAAAAGAAACGACCAACGCAATCAAAGCGCACAAGTGAACAATACCAAAAAATTGAGTATTTTGCTGATAGACGACAATGAATCTCGCTCAGCACAACTCATCAGCGCTTTAAAAAACTCTCGCTATCAGGTAAGTCACTTACTGACTTCAGGCGCATCGCTGCTTAAAAAAGTCGATGAACTTAAACCCGATATGGTAGTAATAGATATCGAGTCGCCCGACCGAGATATTCTCGACAGCCTACATACCCTTTCGAGCTTCAATCCGAAACCCATTGTGATGTTTTCTGAGCAAGAGGACTCAGAAACCATCACCCGCTCGATCAAATCTGGCGTGAGCGCTTATGTGTGTGGAAATGCCGACCCCAAAAGAGTTCGAGCTATACTCGACGCTGCACTCGCCCGCTTTGAAGACTACCAGAGCGTGAAGCAAGAACTCGCCGACACCAAACATGAATTGGAAGCTAAAAAGATCATAGAGAGTGCAAAACGTTTGCTCATGCAATCTCGTAATATGAGTGAAAACGAGGCTTTTCATGCACTACGAAAAATGGCGATGGACACTGGGCAAAAATTAGAAGATGTCGCAAAAACGCTTATATCCATGCTAAATACAATAAAATGAATATAGAAATGACTACACAAAGCACTACCGATCAAACACAAGTTATAACAAGAAGCGACATACTCACTCCAGTAAAACTGGGTTTTGTGTCGCTCACCGACAGCGCGCCCCTTATCGTTGCCCAACGTTTGGGTTATTTTCGCCAATTCAATTTAGACGTCACGCTTTGCCCACAAAACTCATGGTCAACCTTGCGGGACAAGCTTCAAACGGGGCTGCTTGATGCCGCTCAGCTATTAGCACCAATGCCCTTGGCAAGCTCTTTGGGCTTAGGCAGCATGCAAGTACAGATGTCTGTTCCTATGGTGCTCAGTCAAAACGGTAACGCGATTAGCTTATCACCAGTATTGTGTCATGAAATATTGAGGAACAACGCACTAGCCGAACTTCCCTTTCCCATGCCCGCCAGTTTACTTAGGCAGTCCATTGAACGGCGCAAAAAGAGTGGGGAAGTGGCACTGCGATTCGCCACGGTATTTCCCTACAGTTGCCATCAATATCAGTTGATAGACTGGCTCAAGCAAAGCGACTTACACAACGACGTTGATATCATTACTATTCCTCCTTCAGAAATGTCGAGCAGCCTTGAATCGGGTTTAATAGACGGCTTTTGTGTTGGCGGGCCATGGAATGCAAAATCAGTGCGCGAAGGGACCGGCATTACGGTGCTAACGTCCTACAATATTTGGCAAGACGCTGCTGAAAAAGTACTTGGTACAAGCTATGCCTTTGCCGAACAACACCCAGAAACGATGGCAAAATTATGCGCTGCCCTGCTGCTTTCATGTGAGTGGCTACAATTCTTACCTAACCGCTTTGAAGCCTCAAAAATGATGGCCGAAAGTGGGTATTTACCTGAACCGATTGACGTTATCGCACCCTCATTGCTTGGAAGTTGCTTAACTGAGCAAAATGCAACACCTCAAATTGTGCCAAATTACAATCGCTTTTATTTTGAAAATGCATTAGTAGTAAACGCACCTACAATTGAGATGCAGGAGTTGTTACTCAATAAAATGCGAGAAACGAAACAACTCCCACAAGACAAGTTCAGCGCCGATGCATTGCAAAAAATACTCGATAACATGGTCAATAAAAGCTGTTTTGAAAGCGCCCTTGCTCTGCTTGCAAAATGATTTTTTACAGCGTTTGAAGCAATGCGAAGCACAGCAATAGTGCACTCTGCACAATACTGATTCAGTTTATGGTGCACACAACTTGTAAATCCAATGTTAAACGCATGATTTAATTGAATTAAAAAACTGGCATCAATGATGCTAAAGAGTACGTAGAAGGTTAAAAGTAGATACTGCATTTTTAGGGAATTTTTCCAGCCCCCCAAGAGCAATATTTACTTAATGAGAAATGCAGTCCTCCGATTCAAGCTGCTTTGGCTCATACATAATAATAAAAACCTAACGACAAAGAGTAATACACACCAAAGATGGTGTCAGTTATTCAGGCAAAGTAGCCCGCGATGAAGCCACAGAGATGTTGCTTCATCGCGGGTTTTTTTTTGAAATTTTTGCCTGTTTTATTAATACAACACGAAAAGGAAGGCCAGTATGTTTATCCAAAAAATTAGAACCATCAACGCAGTGTCAAAGCGAAGTTTGCTTCACGTTGTCGCGATCGCTGCCGCGTCAGCAGTCTTGTTGTCAGCAAATGTAAAAGCTGAAACTAAAGTCGGCTATGCTGAAAAAGAAGAGCTTAAATTTGGGTTTATAAAACTGACCGACATGGCACCATTAGCGATTGCTTATGAAAAAGGTTATTTTGAAGACGAAGGCCTGTATGTCACCCTAGAAGCGCAGGCAAACTGGAAAGTATTGCTCGACCGCGTTATTGACGGCCAACTTGATGGCGCTCATATGCTAGCGGGTCAACCTTTAGGTGCCACTATCGGATTTGGTACTCAGGCGCATATTGTTACCGCCTTAAGCATGGATTTGAATGGTAATGCAATTACGGTTTCAAATGACATTTGGGCACAAATGAAGCCAAATGTGCCGCATGAAAATGGTAAACCAGTGCATCCTATCAAGGCAGACGCACTAAAACCGGTTGTTGATAAATATGCTGCCGAGGGCAAGGCCTTCAAAATGGGTATGGTATTTCCCGTATCTACACATAATTACGAATTACGTTACTGGCTAGCGGCCGGCGATATTCACCCTGGTTACTATGCACCACACAAAGGTGATACAAGCGGTCAAATTGACGCGCAGGCCTTGTTATCAGTGACGCCCCCACCACAAATGCCTGCCACAATGGAAGCGGGCACTATTCATGGATACTGCGTAGGTGAGCCTTGGAATCAACAGGCTGTTTTCAAAGGTATTGGTGTACCGGTGATTACCGATTATGAAATTTGGAAAAATAATCCAGAAAAAGTATTTGGTGTAAGTTCAGAATGGGCAAAAGAAAACCCCAATACGCACATTCGCGTTGTAAAAGCTATGATTAGAGCTGCAATGTGGTTAGATGAAAACAACAACGCGAATCGTAAAGAGGCGGTTAAAATTCTCGCCAAAAGTACCTATGTTGGTGCAGATGAAGAGGTTATCGCCAACAGCATGACTGGTACGTTCGAATATGAAAAAGGCGACAAGCGTGAGATACCTGATTTCAACGTGTTCTTTCGATACAACGCAACCTACCCGTACTACAGCGATGCCATTTGGTATTTAACTCAAATGCGCCGTTGGGGACAAATTTCTGAGCCTAAATCGGACGAGTGGTTTATGGATACAGCCAAAAAAGTTTACAAGCCCGAAATCTATGCACTTGCTGCTAAAGAACTCATAAAAGAAGGGAAAGCCAAAGCCTCTGATTTTCCAGATTTTGCGAGTGAGACCGGTTTTAAACCACCTCAAACGGAGTTTATCGACAACGTGACCTACGATGGCACGAAACCAAATGCCTACTTAGATTCCTTCTCCATTGGTTTAAAAGCCAAAGACAAGATTTAACTAGCATTCGGCTACGCTAACCCAGGAGTCATTCTTATGATAAAAACAAATATAGCCCCTTTGATGTTTCAAAAAATGAAGAAAAACGTGATCCGCGAGCGAGTTTTTGCCAGCGTCAACGCGGTGCTTCTGCCCCTAATAGGCTTACTGTTGTTTATTGCTCTTTGGGCTGGCGTTGCAAAGAACATTGACACCTCATTGGGTGAATTTCCTGGGCCAAGTCAGGTATGGGAACAATCATTTGTTTTGATTGATGAGCACAATGCACAGCAGGAAAAAGCCGAGGCCTTTCATGTTAGACAAGAAGAGCGAAATGCAAAAAGAATGGCGTCTGACGCGAGTTACGAGCCAAAAATCAGGTTATTTACAGGTGCTCCCACGTTTTTCGACCAAATTTGGACCAGTTTATATACCGTCGCGGTAGGCTTTTTTATGGCTTCTATCATTGCTGTTCCTCTGGGTATTCTATGTGGTTTAAGCAAAGGCACATACGCCGCAATTAACCCGCTAATTCAGCTATTTAAACCGGTCTCACCATTAGCTTGGTTGCCCTTGGTCACCATGGTGGTCAGTGCGGTTTATGTTAGCGATGACCCAATGTTTTCAAAGTCCTTTATTACTTCCGCCGTAACCGTGAGTTTGTGCTGCTTGTGGCCAACACTTATCAATACTGCCGTGGGTGTGTCGAGTATCGACAAAGACCTGATTAACGTGAGCAAAGTACTTCGCCTAAATGCGTTTAATCATGTCATGAAAATTGTTTTTCCGTCATCTATTCCAGCCATCTTTACCGGACTAAGACTAAGTTTGGGCATTGGTTGGATGGTATTAATTGCCGCTGAAATGTTGGCACAAAACCCTGGCTTAGGTAAGTTTGTGTGGGATGAGTTTCAAAACGGCAGCTCTGAGTCGCTGGCTCGTATAATGGTGGCCGTACTGACCATTGGCATTATCGGTTTTATTTTAGACCGCCTTATGCTTACGGTTCAACGTTATGTAAGTTGGGACAAGAGCATATCGTTGCGATAGAGGCAGCAATTTTTAGCAAAACCACATATCTCCAACAACGGCATACGAGCGCAATAGAGTAAGGAATTACGATGACAAATCAGGCACAGAGCAACACAAACAGAATGCGACATTTAGAGCTCTCAGATGTGGGAATTGATTTCCCGACGGCCAACGGCCCGTTTAATGCCTTACAGAAAGTGAACTTGAATATAGCCAAAGGTGAGTTTATTTCACTGATTGGCCATTCGGGTTGCGGAAAGTCAACAGTACTGAATATTATTGCGGGGCTTTATCAGGCAACTACTGGCGGAGTTATCCTTGATGGTGTTGAAGTGAACGAACCCGGCCCTGAGCGCGCTGTAGTGTTTCAGAACCATTCGCTACTACCTTGGCTTTCGGTTTACAAGAACGTTGAGCTTGCGGTAAAACAAACCCGAAACGGACGCAGCAAAGCAGAAATGAAAGACTGGGTTCAGCATAACCTTGACTTGGTCCACATGACCCATGCGGCTGACAAACTTCCTTCTGAAATATCAGGCGGTATGAAGCAGCGTGTGGGCATTGCCAGAGCCCTTTCGATGGAACCTAAAGTGCTTTTGATGGATGAGCCTTTCGGTGCACTCGATGCACTGACTCGCGCGCATTTGCAAGATTCCGTTATGGAAATTCATTCGGCACTTGGCAACACAGTCATTATGATCACGCATGATGTGGATGAGGCAGTGCTGCTGTCAGATCGTATTGTAATGATGACGAACGGGCCCAGCGCGACTATTGGTGAGATACTAGATGTTGACTTAAAAAGACCTCGAAATAGGCTAGAAATGGCCGATAACATCCAATACAACCAATATCGCCATACAGTGCTTAAGTTTTTGTACGAAAAACAAAGAAAGGTTGAATCGGTTAGCGCAGTGGCATCCCTTGTGAAAAAGCCAAAAAACACCTCTAACAATGCGGCTTAGCTGCGGCACGATTTACAAGCAAAGTATCGCCAAAGCAACATACAAATCCAGTTAACAAGTAACTAAATTGACATAACCAGTGGAACTAAACATGAAATCGAAAATATATACCTTATCTGCCGTTGCCTCTTCCCTTTTATTGGCTAGCGTATCTAATGTTGCTCTTGCAGAAGACTCATTTTACAAAGCTTTGAGTTCAGGTAAAGCGAGCGCAGACTTCAATTTACGCTATGAAGACGTTTCCCAAGACAACGCAGTAAAAGACGCAAGTGCCTTCACTCTGCGCACGAGACTTTCATATACCAGTGCTGATCTCGATGGCTGGTCGGTGACTTTAGGTATAGAAGATAGCCGCATTGTGCTAGGGCAAGGTGATTATACCGTTGGACCTACAGGCTACAATCTGGGCGAGTATTCAGTGATTGCCGACCCAGAAGTGACGGAAGTTGACCAAGCCTTCGTTCAATACAAAAAAGACAATCTCACCTTGAAGTTTGGACGCCAAGTTATTGCACTCGACGGTCACCGTCATGTAGGCCATGTAGGTTGGCGTCAAGATCGCCAAACCTTTGATGCGGCAACTGCAATTTATGCAGTAAATGACAAGCTCAAAGTGCAGTATAGCTATTTGAACCAGCGCAATCGCATTTTTGCTGAAGCCGCTGATGTAGATTCTAAAGATCACTTGTTAAACCTAAACTACAAAACCGATTTCGGCACGCTAACCGCCTATAGTTACCTGCTTGAGGTTGACAACGACACCAATAATTCGCTCGATACTTATGGTGTAAGCTTCAAAGGCGCTACCAAAGCGGCTAATAAAGGCGACACTACTTTCAGCTATACAGTAGATTACGCGACACAAAGCAGTGAAAGCGGCACCAACGAGTTTGATGCTGACTATTTATTTGCTGAAGTGGGTGTAAATTTATCCATGCTTACAGCAAAAGTTGGCTACGAAGTTCTGGGTAGTGACGACGGTGACTACGGATTTTCAACGCCATTGGCAACTCTGCACAAGTTTAATGGTTGGTCTGATCAATTCCTAGGCACGCCATCGCAAGGCTTAAAAGACCTTATCTTTACTCTATCAGGCAAAGCCGGCGGCGGTGCTTGGATCGCAGCGTATCACGACTTCTCCGCCGACGACGCCAGCGATACTGTTGATGATTTAGGCAATGAAATTAACCTGCAATATGTGAAGAAATTTGCTGATCATTATACTGGCGGAATAAAATATGCGACTTATTCGGGTGAAGGAGCCCGAGTGGATGCAGATAAGATTTGGTTGTGGCTTGGGGTTAAGTTTTAGATAAAGGCGAAAGTTAAGGATGTTTTTAAAAGAACATCCCAATCATCCGGCCGGTTGTCGGATGCTAGCACTTTACTGAATACTTTATAAGCGTCGCTTTTGCTTTCGTACGCCCGTTTGTGCTTCCATCATTTACCTAAGTACAGACAATGACTTTGGACACTTCACGATATTCAAATTTTGCAGGGGCTTGGTGTACGACGGCAATATAGTTTGATATAAATTGTGGGAATATATTGAGGATAATACTCTAATGTTTGATATTTTTTTAATCAGATTTCATTTTCAATTATAATAAAGTCTGATAATTTTCGACAATTCATCATTTATAAAAATGTCGGCAATGTACAAGAAACCGGTCATAGCTATTTTCTAAATTTTAGTTGTCATTTTTGCTAAGAATTAGGTTTTTATCTATCGCCTTGGCAGGCAAGTAAACGGCCACAGCAGTCGTACGCCGTTCAAACTTGTACGGGAAGAATGTGCCATTACCCGTCATTCGGTGTCACTTCAGTTGAACTGATTTTAGCGATAAATTATCAGTCTAGTTCGCTTGTCGTTAAGGGCTTGAATCGACCTATAGCGGTCGTAAGAGAATTCGAACTATTAGACTATATTGAGCGAAAAATCATCATACGATTAATCAAACTTGACTGACGGCAATGAGCGAAGCTGCCGTTAAATCGAATAATCTGATAGTCTAACAAAGCGACATTCAATAAATAGAATAAAATACATCTTTTCGCTGAACGCAACATAGAAAACATAAGGCTTAAATGAATAATAAAACACCGGAACAAGAAATTGAGTGTTTAAAAAATTCGAAGGAGTTGGAGTTACTTCTTCTTAATAATTCTGATGAAGCCCTTTATTTTTACAGCATGGATGGTAAGTTAATATTTATAAATGCCGCCTTCGAAAAAATAACAGGCTATACAACAAAAGAATTATATGAAAGTAACTTCATTCCGTTTGTTCATCCAGATGACCAAGAATGGACAATGAGATTATGGGAGGGCTTATACAAAGGAAAAATTTTTGAAGATGTCGAATATCGTATTATTAAAAAAAATGGTGAAATAAGATGGAGTTTAAGCACTTGGAAAATAGTATCAAACTATGATGGTGTACAAATTGGAATTCAAGGAAAACAACAAGATATTACATCAAGGAAACAAAACGAGAAAGAAAAAGATAAGCGAGCGGATGAGTTAATTCTTGCCAACGAAGAGAAAGAACGTCTACTACAAAAGCTAAAACGCGCGGCCAGTGTGCTCAGCTCTGCCCAAGAGAGCATCATGATAACCGATAGCACTGCAACTATTACGGAAGTCAACGATGCTTTCAGCTACATTACTGGCTACTCCCCTGATGACGTGCTGGGGAAAAATCCAAGAATTCTTCAATCTGGGCGTCAATCGCCAGAGTTTTATGTCGAAATGTGGGATGCGATATTAACGAAAGGGCATTGGCATGGCGAGATATGGAACCGCCGCAAAAATGGTGACATTTATCCTGAAAGGATGACCATCAGCGCCGTCAAGAGTGATGCTGGTCTCGTGCAACAATATATTTCAGTAAGCACTGACATTACAGATATTAAAACATATCAGGGGCAACTGGAACACATTGCTCATTTCGACTCACTGACCAATCTGCCTAACCGTGTATTACTAGCTGACCGCTTAAGGCAAGCAATGATGCAGTGTCAACGTCGTAATCTGTCATTATCTGTTGCGTTTTTGGACTTAGATGGCTTCAAACAAGTTAATGACCTCCACGGCCATAATGTGGGTGATGAACTACTCGTTGCCGTGTCACAACGCATGAAAGATGCTTTACGTGAAGGTGATACGCTGGCACGTATTGGCGGTGATGAATTTATTGCAGTCATGATAGATTTAGAAAAGCCCGAGGATAGTGAGCCTGTATTAGAACGGCTGCTAAAGTCCGCTGCTTACCCCATAACCGTAAATGATATAGAAATGCAAGTTTCAGCGAGTATCGGGGTCGCATTTTATCCACAAGACGGGGTAACCTCAGACCAACTCATGCGCCGCGCCGACCAAGCCATGTATGGTGCTAAGCAAGCGGGCAAGAACCGTTATCACCATTTTGATATCGCACAAGATAATGCGGTTAAAATCCAACTAGAGAATATAGATAATATTCGTTCAGCTTTGGATAGAAGTGAGTTTGTGATGCACTTCCAACCCAAAGTTAATATGCGCACTAGCGAGGTGATAGGCGTAGAAGCTTTAATCCGCTGGCAGCATCCTGTTCGTGGTTTAATTGCATCTTTAGAGTTCTTATCTACGATAGAAGGCCATGCCATTAGTCTTGAAATGGGTGAATGGGTCATAGGCGCTGCATTGAGACAAATAAGCCAGTGGCAAAACATCGGAGTCAACCTACCTATCAGTGTCAATATTAGTGCCTATCAATTACAACAAAAAAACTTTGCCACTCGTTTAGCAGCATTGTTATCGGCCCATCCTGACGTGAACCCACACTGTTTAGAATTAGAAATACTGGAAACCAGTGTGTTAAGTGACATCAGCCAAGCGTCTGCGACTATGAAGACATGCCATGAGCTTGGCGTACGCTTTGCTTTAGATGACTTTGGCACGGGGTATTCATCGCTTACCCATATCAAACGTCTACCAGCCTACTTGATTAAAATCGACCAGAGCTTTGTGCATGACATGCTGGAAGATGTCGACGATTTAGCGATTGTTGAAAGCGTCATAGGTTTAGCTAAAACATTCAAGCGCGAAGTCATTGCCGAGGGAGTCGAAACCATCGAACACGGAGCAGCACTGTTGCAACTAGGTTGTGAGTTGGCACAGGGTTATGGCATTGCTAGACCCATGCCTGCTGCGGATATTCCTGAATGGCTTGATACTTGGAAACCTCATGATCCTTGGCAGGCTTTTAAAGGCTAACTGACTTGACCACTGAGCCTTACCAGAAGCGACCTTGTAGAGCAGTCGGGCATGTTCGCTCATGGCACATGGCCGACGGATAAAGGAAGTTGATGTTGAAGGGTTTTATCAGCAAAATACAGCAATGTAACTCTAAGTGCTAATGACGGCTTTGTCGGAAAACTTGCCATTAGGATTCCGACCGATAGCATCAACAAATACCAAAAAAGTGATCAATATATTCAGTTTAGGCTACGACCGTTGATCGCTCTTAGCAGCCCTACAATTAACTTTCCCGTAGTTTTATTGATAGCCAATAGCCAGTGTTAATAGTTAACGGTTAGCTTAGCTGCGTGTAAGTGTGGTGCCATTGAGTGCTTTCATCTTTAAACTAATCACTAATGCTACTAATTGTCGTCTAATACTTTAGGTAGTTTTAAAACAGGGCTGGGTAAAATCATGGCGCTAAGCTATGTGATTGCGTTTGTTTTAGTCATCGTCATTTTCTACAGTGGCTATCAATATTTTGCTGTTGAGGCTTCTAATAAACCGTTTTGGGGAATTATCTTGCTGATATCTTTTCAAGCGAAAATTGCAACCAAGCTATGGATTTGGTTAGAAATGAATCGAGCTTCGACGGTGAAAGAAATTAAAAGATTGCAGTTGTTTATTGAGCATGCGGGAGATTCAACACTTTCGCGATAGTGTTGGAGTCAAACGAAAATTACCTATTCGTGTTTGCTTGCACGGGGTGCCAAACGTACTAAAATGTAGCTTTGTGATCTTTGAAGTTAAAATATCCAAACATGAACGTCACGCTCCCAAACAATATTGGACCAAAAAAGACCGCTTTAAAACTCCAGTGCTCCTGAAAGAACAAAGGTATTAATAAGCCGAATATAATGAACGAAACCCCTGTTAAATACTGCAGCCATCTGCTGATATTTGTGTGCATGCACATTAAGCAATTAACAAACAAAAAAGGGGAAAGAAGAAAAAAGTAACCTGAAAGGTTTACTTGAACTGATTCAACTAAAATAAATAACACAATAAGCGAATAGATTGGCACTACTGTTGTCATCCATGGAAAGATTGTTAACTGACTTTCTCTGCCATTGGGAATTACAAATCGTTTGCCCATTAATTATCCTTTGAAGTTGACTCGCTGTTCTTAAGCAATAGTATCATACCCGTTGAATCGAAAATTATTGAAGTTGTGCTTTTGAGGACATAGCTATGTTGATTTGCAACCTAAAAAACAGATTGGTATCGAACGATTGTTGTGAGTGTTTTCAACAACTAAGGCCTCTTAAAATCCTGTGTCAAAACTTAATAATCCCATTAAAGCATATGTATATAGCGAACGCTAAATATGACAACTTCCAAACAATGTTTATTTCTTTATGGCTCCAAAGTAACTTTGTAAAACATAAAAATGGCAATACTAAAAATGTTAAGTAGGCAAGTAAGTGAGCAATCGTTAAGTGAGTATCAACAGTTACATCAAAGAAACTATTTATAAGTCTTTTAAATTCCTGAGAAAAAGATAAGAGCGTCTGAACAATTAGAAATAAAAAAAAACTATACTTTAGAATGACAATCAGACTGTAATCCTTGAGCGGTTTTTCTTCCAGATTAGACATTACTTTTTGATCCTTGTTCCAGTGGTAGCTGGCCTTCTTCTATTATAGACATCTCTTCTACTTTCTGCACCATCTACATTTTTTAGTGCACTAGATAGTCCTGAGGGCATGCTTATTGGTTTTAAGGAGTCTAAATCACAGAAAACAGCTACGTCGCCTAACTGCCCAAAACGGTCTGTCATTGATTCGATTTTCAAGAGTGAAAACACGCCTTATCTTCAGCAAAATTGTGTAGCCGCTATTTAGGCTATAGGTTCGGAACTGCCATAGACCCGAACTCGTAAAACCAAAAAAATATGACAATTTATGGTCCCACTACTCTCCGTTTGAAATAGAATTTAAAAACTGCCACACAAAATTATCAAACTATATTAAAAAACATCAAACTTTATTATCGTCTGACACTTGGGGTTCGATGATAAATGCGGGCCTATGGATAGCCGCTAGTCGTTTTATAGTATATTGATTGAAATCGCATTTGGGTAAAAAAAGGCTTAATCAGTTAAATCATATTTACCTTGGCTGCAGGCGTTTCCCTTTATGGTTGATAAGGAGATAAGCTGGATAATGTGATGTTTTGTTGCATCACGACAGTACCTTTAAGGTCTTTTAATCCGAAATGAATACTAGGATCTTGCAAATTCCAGTCAACCGTAAAAAATCCATAGTTCACTTCATCAGTGTAACCAGAAACCCGATGTTTATTGGGACTTACTTGCTTCCACTCTTCGGTCAAACCGGAACTGGTTACATCCCAAAGTGGATAATCCATGTTGGTATTAAATTTTGATATTTCTCCCCAATGGGTATCGCCACTAATAATGAATACGCCATTAACTCTGTGCTTTTTTATAAGATCGAAAAGGCGTTGACGGTCAGTGAAATTGGCCCACGACTCCCATCCTGTAAAGTCGGCGATGAGTTGCAAGCTGAAACCAATAATTTTGATTCTTTCAGGTTGCTGTAACTCAATCTCTATCCATTGCCATTGTTGCTCGCTTAACATTGATCCTTTTGAGTAAGTGTAAGGCCCCATATCCTTATGTTTGCGTTCCGTTTGATAGCGTTTGAGACCGACAGACTCTAGGTCATCTCGCATGTACCTTAAGTCGGGTAAAATTACCCGAATTGCGTTTGAACCGGAAACACCAGCCTCCTCAATATCAACATTTGTTGGGGAAATAACGTAACTACCATAAATGCCATCTTCTCTGCTTCTACGCGGACTGTCTTCGGGTACATTCCAGAAGTCGAGCATGATTTTTTTAGATTCCGCTTTGAACGAATATTGTTTTCCAGCATCGTTTTCGCCAAAATCGTGATCATCCCAAATGGCGTAAACGGACACCTTACTTCTTAACGCGTTGACGCCTGGATTCTGCCCCAGTTTCTTATATTTTTGCGCAAGCTCTTGCATATCCTCAGTGTCGCCATAAATGTTGTCGCCTAGGAAAATAAACCCGTCTGCAGGTTCTTGTAAAATAGCATTAAAAATAGGCATCGCTTTATCTTGATGTGAACATGAACCAAATAAGATATGAGTTACGTTTGCTGTTTGCAGAGAGAGTGAGCGCGCTGGTGATGGCTCTTTTGCCGCTACCACTGAACCAATAAACCCACTAACAAACAATGCTACAAAGCAGCTCGATACTAATAAAGTTTTTGTTGCTAGTCGGCGAATATTATTCACTAATAACTCCTTTTAACGCACTCGCGGCGGCAACATCGTAGAGGCTGACTTCAATGCCAAGTAATGCCAATGCCGTGGCTGCAAATTGAGTTTGGCTTAACTCGGTGGTGGTTTTTAACAGTCCTTGGCTTTTAATATTAGGACCCATTGCTGCGAACCAAATATGTTCTGAGCCAACAATACCACCTTCGAAATCAGATAAAGCGGTCATATAGTTTTGCACTGCTTGTTTTGATGCATGGTGGCGCCAGTCAATCGCGTCGTTGCCACGACCATGATCTGTGATAATAATCATGTTGGTGTTATTTTTATAGGCGGGCATGTTTTGCAATGTTGTCCAGAGGTCACGCAGGTAATCGTCAGTTTGTTTGGCGCTGTCTAAATAAGCATCATATTTTCCATCATGCGCAAAATCGTCAGTTTCACCTAAATTGATAACCAACACTTTAGGCTGCTTTACTTGCAAGTACAGTTTGGCGAAGCCATAAGTGAGTGCATCGTGCCTAACTGTTTCCCATGGGCTTGGTATCTCCGCTTGTAACTGATTCATTAACTTGATTTGAGCCGCTGCATCTTGCGCTTTTGGATTTTGTGAGTGTGTTTCTAAAAGCGGCATGTTTTCAAACCCAGCGTTAATGAATAAGCCACTTCGTTCTCTGTTAAAGATAAACGGGAATACATCCCATCCTGAAAAAATAGCAATTTCATTTTCAAATCCGACCTGCTTATTCAACCATTCCAGAAAGGTGATATTTGGATTTAAAATTTTTGCATTTGAGGTCAAGTTATCGTCAACCTTGCCCGTAAATATCTCGTTATAACCGGGAAAAGAAAAGTGCTGTTTGTTGGTCAATGACATCTCAGAATCATTATTTCGGTCACCAATTATTACGCCGTTTTTGCCTATCACGTTGTTTAAAAAGGGCATTAAACGGTTTTTACGTTCCTGCTTATCCGTATTCCAAAAACGTGCTGTTAGATTATCGATATTACTTACAAAGTCTTTATTATTTAGTAGCTTTTCATCGGCTCCACCAAAAGCTTCCTGCCATCGCAAACCATCGATAGTGACAATAACCAGCTTTGGCGTTTTAGTATTGATCAATTCAGCTGCACTAATCACGGGTGCTAAACTACACAATAAGCAAATTAAAATAACAGGGGTAATATTTTTCATCGAAACTAACGTTACATTTTGCATCATTATCATTCCTTCACGAAAAAAACCCTGACCAATGGGTCAGGGTATATAAAGTGCCTCAGGGAAGAGACGGGAACACAAGCTTAACTGCTTAATTAAAAGCTAAATTGTAAGTTTACAGCGGCTGTTCTAGGCGCGCCAATCCATGCCGATTGCCCAGCAATACCGCTTAAATAACTCTCATCGGTGAGGTTATTAAGAGTAAATCGAACTTGCATGTTTTGTATGCCTTGAACTTCTAAATCAACGTTAACACCAGCATATAAATCGGTCACTGTGTATGCTTCAGCTACTACCGAGTTTGCAGCATCAATAAAGCGGTCACCGACATGCTTAACAGACAAGCCTGAAGTGTAATTACCTTTGTTATAATCGAATGAGCCAACCCACATATTCTCCACTGAGCCGAATACCGTATTTCCTGCTTGTATGTTCAAGCCGAGTGCCTCAGGTACGTCTTTGTATACCGATTCGTTGCTAGTAAATGAGCCATAAAAGCTGAAGTATTCAGATAGTTGTACGCTAACCGATGCTTCAAGCCCTTCAGATTCGATACCGCCGACGTTAATATAAGAACCGTTCGTTCCAATATTAAAATCAATGCCTGAAACAGGTGAATCGGGCGGTAGGAATGTGACGCGGTTTTCGAAATCTATTTTGTAAAATGTAACGCTAGCATCGATTACGTCAGAGTTGTAACGTAAACCAATATCGAAGTTTGTCGCAGTTTCAGGTTTAATTTCAGTGAGTGTTGATGAATCTCTCTCAAGCACTGTGTCTTTGATTGCGGCGAAGTTTTCAGCGTATCCAGCGAATAACTCTAAACCTTCAAGTGGCATATTAGCGACAAACCCGGCGGAGATTAATACATCTGAGTCAGAGTTAACATTATCAATATTATTAGCAGCATTGAAGTTGTCATCTTTACTTAGGTCGACAATGAATTTCTTAACGCCAATACGCGCTCTAACCCAATCAAAATCAGTTTCGTTTTCGATGTAAAGCATGGTTGTTTCAACTGCAAAGCTATTGTCGTACTGGATCCAATACGGGGTATTATCGAACTCGAAACTTGAAGCTGAGTCGATTATTTTATGCCAATCACGATACTCATCGCGACTATAATCTTCATACCAAATACCAGCACGCGTGACGTTTTCAAGGGATTCCGTTTGAATGGTATATGCAAGGTCAGCATTGAGTCCAAAGCGTTGCTTTCCATAATGTGTATGACGATAAGAGCCTACTGGAATAGCTTCTGGACCAAAGCAGTCGGCGTCAAATGCAGAACCAGCACCACCATATGGAAAAGTAATTGAGCTCACACAGCCATCAACTGGCGTTAGCGCTAAACCGTCGCGATTAACGAAAGTAATAATCCCTCTTGAGCTGCCTCCTAATACTGTTGTTTGTGAGGATAACTCTGTTTCTGCGCGGCCAGTATCGTCGGTTAGGTCGTTTAGATAAGGTGGAACCCAGTCGCCACGACCTTCATTGTCATGGTAATAAACGTTACTTGAAAAGGTGAGCTTGTCACCGGTGTAATCTAAAGCTAGATATGCAAAGAAGTTTTCACGCAATGTAGACCAACCCTTACGATAAAGTTGATCAATATAAGGTACGCCAGTCCATTCAGAGCTTAAGCGATCAGAGTCAGGATTGGTTTCAAATTGCCCTTTGCTGACACGCTGATAGTTGTCTTCATGCGAATCATCATAGGAAGCGTAAGCCGTTAAGCCCCAATCCTCATTTAAGTCAGATATAAGTTTGGCAGCCAAATGGTCTTTCTTGTTTTCAGCAGATTGGTTTACCCAGTCAGTGTTGCTGCTGCTCGATACGCTAATCCATGCGAACGTGTCTTTAGCAATTTCGCCCGTGTTGTAACGTAAAAAGTATTTCTGCGCTTCAAAATCGCCAAATGACAAGCTAGTTAAAAATCCTTCTTCTTGGGTTGGATCGATTGTTGTGAAATTCAGCGTGCCACCTAAAGCTTCATTTGAACGCGAAGCTATATCTGCGGTGCCTTGAGATACTTCAACAAGATAAAGGTTCTCGGTATCTATATAGCGATTAGCTTTTGCACCACCGCCATAGTTGGAGTTGCCGTTTGCAATGCCATCAACGGTAATACCAATCTGTTGTTCGTCTAAACTTACTTGAAAGCCACGAATTGAGATTGTTGTTGACCAGTCATCAGACCCAAAAGTATCGCCTTCATTGATCAATACACCAGGCAGGTTATCGATAGATGCGAGCACGCTAGTCAGATTGCTTTGCTGCTTTAGCATAGACTCAGTTGTTTCATTGTTTGCATAGGAAACGCTTTTGCCAATGACCTGAATTTTCTCAATAGAAGACTCTTTGGCTTCTGTGTTTTCTTCTGCTTGTACTTGTGTGTTAAGTGCGGCTAAACAAGCCAGCGTGATATAACTGAGTTTAGTGTTCATGCAAGTTTCCTGATTATCATTTTTGTATTTAGTTGAGAATGCAGAACTACTGTAGGTACTTTTAATGGCAATTATTTTACAGAAAAATGAATAAATTTAGACAGTTACATTGCATAAGTGTGTCACTAATGTGACTAAAAAATGACAGAGTAGATTTTACGGGGGGTTACTTGATTAAATAAAAAGAGCCAATGTTGACATGCTTCACGTTGCAACCTTATTCATATAAGCGTTACTAGCTTATTCACATATAAGCTTCCATGCAGCTCTATGTTGCAGCCAAGTTTCATGAATAAGTTCTGCATGAACAAGTGGATGCGAAATCAACGTACCTTCTCCGAAGTTTAAATGCCATTCATGGCCAGAGACTGTTAACGTAGGTTTGGGAACCGTATCATCTCGGCGGCGGGTGCATAAGATGACTGAAATTCTAACTATTCTTAAGGCATTGATTAGCATTTCTTTGAAATCGTCTTGATAGTTTTCAAAGATAGATAAATCAATTTCTTGGCGGTGCATGCCAACCAAATCTCTAATAAACATTCTTTGCAGAGTGGTAAAGCCTGTTAACTCGACATGAGTGAGTATGTAGGCACCATGTTCATGGAATTTCTTATAGCCAATATGCAAGCCTAATTCATGCAATGCAGCGGCTGATGATATGAGTGCTTCAGTATCAAAATCGCAAAAATTACTCTGCTCGCACATTTGTCGACTTAAGGACATTGCGACTTTTCGTACACGATCACTTTGTGCGGTATCGATATGGAATCTTGATACCAGCTGATTTATGCCTTGAGTTCTGCGGTCTGCTCGCTGATAGTTGTCGAGCATTCCATAAATAATACCTTCACGAAGTGCTCCCCCTGAAATTTCCATATTATTCAGATTAAGCTGTTTAAAAAGGGCTATTAAAATCGCTAATCCGCCTGGGAAAATGAGTCGGCGAGTTTCTGCTAGGCCATCAATTTGTAAGTTATCAATATGCTTGCAAGCAATAGCTTGGTCTCTCAATTGATACAAATACTCAAGTCGTATTGCATCGTTTATGCCTTGCTTTACTAATATGCTGACAACCGCTTGTGGCGTGCCGGATGCACCTAGACACTTCTGCCAATCAAAACATTTAAATGTTGCTGCATAAGGAGCAAACAATTCTTCTGCTGCAGTGAGGGCTTTCGAAAAATTATCTTCATCTATAATGCCACCGGAAAAATAACGCTCCATGAAGGTAACGCAACCCATATCTACGCTATTTAAATGCAAAGGCTGCATGTCCCGACCTATAATCACTTCGGTACTTGCACCGCCAATATCAACTACTAGCGTATTGCCCTGATTAGCTGAAGTGTAAGCTACGCCAAGGTATATTTGGCGAGCTTCTTCTGTACCTGAGATAACATTGATTTTTTGATTGAGAATTCTTTCGCCACGAGTGACGAAATCTGCTGCATTATTAGCGATTCGAAGCGTTGCAGTTGCAACGACTTTTATATTTACTCGAGGAATATCGTCCAGCTGTTCACGGAAGGTCTTTAAGCAGTCAAGACCACGCTGAATAGCCTCTTCAGATAATTTAAAATCATCATCAAGACCAGCAGCCAACCTAACCTTACGTTTGTTTTTGCTAACTATTTGAACGCTGCCACTGAGCACCCTCACAATCACCATGTGAAAACTGTTCGAGCCTAAATCAACGGCTGCGTAATATTCATTCTGAATAACTGTATTAGGTACTTCTTGTATCAAACGTAGCTACCTCGATTATCTTCCCTGGTTATTTCTTCTGGGGCCATTTGAACGCTGCCCGCTAGGACGACCTCCACGATTCCCCTGACGACCATCAGTGCGACCTCTGGGTTTACGATGGAAAACCGGAGGTGTAACGTCGCTAATTAACTCATTTGGATTATAGTCCGTTACCTCAATCTGATGTTCAATATAAACTTCAATTGCAGGCAGGTTTAATGCATATTTTTCGCAAGCGAAGCTAATTGCAATACCGCTTTCCCCGGCACGACCAGTTCGACCGATTCGATGCACGTAATCTTCTGCATCATCGGGTAGGTCATAGTTGAAAACGTGCGTGACCTTGGCAATATGCAGGCCACGAGCTGCTACGTCAGTGGCGACTAATATGTCAACCGCACCGCTCGTAAAGTCTTCAAGAATACTTAAGCGTTTTTTCTGCGGAACATCACCGCTGAGCATGCCTACTCTATGACCATCAGCTTTTAACCAAGCCGTAACTGTTTCACAACCAAACTTTGTATTCGCAAAAACGATGGCTTTGTCTGGCCATTCATCCTCAAGCAATGTGAGTAGTAGAAGAGGCTTATCTTTATCGGAAGGATAAAATAACTCTTCAGAAACACGGGTTGCAGTTTTCTTTTCAGGCTCTATTTGCACGTGAGTTGGATTATTCATATGTTCGTAAGCAAGCTCTTGAACTCGAAAACTCAATGTAGCCGAAAACAACATACTTAAACGCTCAGTTGGGTCTGGCATGCGTCTAAATAAATACCGAATATCTTTTATAAATCCTAAGTCAAACATCCGGTCGGCTTCATCTAGCACCGCTACTTGTATGTTTTTCAAAGAAAAAATATCCTGCTTATAATAGTCGATTATACGACCCGTGGTGCCAATAACAATATCGACACCTTTTGTTAGTTTGTCCCGTTGACTTTCGTAACCTTCACCCCCATATATCAAACCTAGCGACAATCCAGAGTGCTTACTGAGCAGTTCTGCATCGTTATAAATTTGTACAGCGAGCTCTCTAGTCGGTGCCATAATAATGGCCCTAGGACTAGGTTTACTAGGCTCATTGTCAGGTTTCGGGTTATTTAAAAGGTGGTGGAAAGTAGCCACTAGAAAAGCAATGGTTTTGCCTGTCCCAGTTTGTGCTTGCCCTGCAATGTCATGGCCCTCAAGTAGTTGAGGTATCGCCATTGATTGAATGGGAGTACATTGGGTAAAGTTGGCTTCCTCAAGCGCCTTTAATATCAGCGGATGGATCGGAAGATCGGAAAAAGACGTAGTTGTTAAATGTGTTTGTGGCATAGCTTATAGCTTATCATTGCTTGCATTAAAAACGATTTCTATTAACACTATAGGGCAGAGCTGAACATTTCAGCATTTGACCAAATTTGGAGAAAAGAATGAGCGACAAAATTATTTCGTTGAGTGACGAAAAGTTCGATGCCGATGTTATCAATGCTAACGGTCCCGTTTTAGTTGATTTCTGGGCCGAATGGTGTGGCCCTTGTAAAATGATCGCGCCAATCTTATCTGAGATTGCCGACGAGTTTGAAGGAAAGGTAACAGTTGGAAAGCTTAATGTCGATGAAAATAACGAAACACCACCTAAATATGGTATTCGTGGTATTCCAACGTTATTGTTATTTAAAGATGGTGCCGTTGCTGCTACTAAAGTGGGCGCACTTTCAAAGACACAATTAATTGAATTTTTGAACGAGAACATTTAAGTCAGAATAAAACTTCATTGTAAGAAAGCGACACATATAAGGCCATCAGTATTGATGGCCTTTTTGCATTTAAAAGTTATTTTTTTGTAAAACTGGACGATAACAATATTTAGTGCTACTTTAAGTGCAGGCTCATCCGAGCAAACCTATTTTATATTCCTGCAGTGCCAACTAATACAATGTAAATAATACATTTATAATTAGTAACCGTTTAACTGGTGTGTGGTTTTAAGTTGGTAGCAAATAAATGCTGACGAAAGCTTTGAATCACCCAATAAACACGTTAGGTATTGGAAGAAAGAGTAAAATCAAACTTCAATAATTAAAAATTTTAACCAGAGACTCCTTTTGACAGGGCTTAGCCAAAAAGAACATTTACTTTGTGCTTTATTGCGCGGCCTAAACATAAAGACCCCCCAATATGAATTTGACCGAATTAAAAAGCAAACCTATTAGTGACTTAGTAAAATTATCCGAAGAAATGGGTTTAGAAAACTTAGCGAGAGCTAGAAAACAAGACATTATTTTTTCAATCCTAAAATCACACGCCAAAGGCGGTGAAGACATTTTTGGAGACGGTGTTCTCGAAATTCTTCAAGATGGTTTTGGATTCTTGCGCGCAGCAGACAGTTCTTATTTAGCAGGACCAGACGATATATATGTATCACCTAGCCAAATTCGACGATTTAACCTCCGCACAGGCGATTCGATTTCTGGAAAAATTCGTCCACCTAAAGACAGCGAACGTTATTTCGCGCTGCTTAAAATACGCGAAGTAAACTTTGACAAACCAGAAAATTCTCGCAACAAAATTCTCTTCGAAAACCTAACACCTTTGCATGCTAATGAACGTTTTAGACTAGAACGTGGAAATGGCAGCACAGAAGATATTACCGCTAGAGTTTTAGATTTAGCCTCGCCAATTGGTCGTGGTCAACGTGGACTCATCGTTGCTCCACCAAAAGCGGGTAAGACATTGCTTTTGCAAAATATTGCTCAGTCGATTGCGGCGAATCATCCAGAAGCTCAGTTAATGGTTTTGTTAATTGATGAGCGCCCAGAAGAAGTAACTGAAATGCAGCGTTTGGTGCAAGGTGAGGTTATCGCTTCTACGTTTGATGAACCTGCAAGTCGTCACGTGCAAGTTGCCGAGATGGTGATTGAAAAAGCCAAACGTTTGGTTGAACATAAAAAAGATGTGGTCATTCTACTCGATTCAATTACGCGTTTAGCGCGTGCCTACAACACTGTAATCCCTTCATCAGGCAAGGTACTTACAGGTGGTGTTGATGCTAATGCATTACATAAACCAAAGCGTTTCTTTGGTGCTGCTAGAAATGTAGAAGAAGGTGGTAGCTTAACTATTATTGCAACTGCGCTTATCGATACTGGCTCTAAAATGGATGAGGTTATCTATGAAGAGTTTAAAGGTACGGGTAACATGGAATTACATCTCAATCGTAAAATTTCTGAGAAACGTGTATTCCCTGCTATCGACATTAATCGTTCCGGTACGCGACGTGAAGAGTTGCTGACGACTAAGGACGAATTACAGAAAATGTGGATCTTACGCAAGATTGTGCATGAAATGTCTGAGATTGATGCAATAGAATTTTTGATTAATCGCTTATCTATGTCAAAGACGAATGATGAATTTTTCGAGTCAATGAAACGCCAAAAAGGCTAACATACACTCAAATACAAGTAATTAGGGAAAGCCGTAATATGCAAATATTGCGGCTTTTTTATATCTGATTTATATTAGATCTTTTATTCGAACTTTCATGGGCGCTATTAATGTTAATTCTAAAACCAAACTGTGAATGCTGCGACGTTAAACTTCCGCCGGGAGCGGCGAATGCAAACATATGCACATATGAGTGTACATTTTGCAGCGACTGCGTCCAAAATGTATTAAATAGTACTTGTCCTAATTGTGGAGACGGCTTCTCTCCTAGGCCGATAAGGTCCGCAAGAAATTTACTAAAACATCCAGCGTCATTAGTCCGAGTATTCAATCCAAGCCTTATGTCGAAATAACGACTACGCTCGCAATCCTTTCTATTTTGAGCTAATGTTTTGCTTTATTTAATCATCAATTACTAATAACAATAAACAAGGTGAATGACTTCTATGAAACGCTTACTACCTTTATTTACTGCAATCTCATTAACAGCGCTTTCTGGTGTTACTAGTGCTCACGAACATGACACTGTTGCAGCAATGGCTGATAAGATTGAGCCCGACGTTATAAAGTGGCGTCATCATCTTCATCAAAACCCAGAATTGTCTAACCGTGAATTCGAAACCGCTAAATACATTGAGAAATACCTTCGTGGATTAGGTTTAGAAGTGACTACTGGTGTTGCTATTACCGGTGTCGTTGCTGTTCTTGATTCAGGTAAGCCTGGTCCTACTGTTGCTTTGCGCGCCGATATGGATGGCCTGCCGGTTCCTGAACAAAATGATTTACCCTACAAGTCCACGGCAACAGGTATGCTCGACGGGAATGAAGTGCCGGTTATGCATGCTTGCGGGCACGACACACACGTAGCAATGTTAATGGGTGCCGCAAAAATATTAACTGAAATGAAAGATGAACTGCGAGGGAAGGTGAAATTTATCTTTCAGCCAGCTGAAGAGGGCGCGCCAAGCGGTGAAAAAGGCGGTGCTGAAGTCATGGTTGCAGAGGGCGTTCTGAAAAACCCAGATGTTGACGTGATCTTTGGTTTGCATATAAGCTCGAATACCGATGTTGGCACAATAAGATATCGCCACGGTGGCATTATGGCCGCAGTTGACCCGTTCAAGATCGTGGTTAAAGGCAAGCAAGCACACGGGGCCTATCCTTGGAAAAGTGTCGATCCAATTACCACGTCAGCACAAATCATTATGGCGCTGCAAACCGTTGTGAGTCGGGAAATCAAAGTAATTGATGATGCTGCTGTTGTTACCATAGGCTCAATTCATGGTGGAAACCGCTCTAACATTATCCCGAATGAAGTGACCATGATTGGTACTATTCGTACCTTAAACAAAGCTGCGCGTGAGCACATGTATGAAGCTATTCCTCGCAAGGTTAAGGGCATTGCTGACAGCATGCGAGCTGAAGCTATCGTAACTTTACCCTTAGATTATAGCTACCCAATCACTTTTAACGATCATGCGTTAATGGACCAAGTATTACCGACTCTTGTGCGCACAGCTGGACAAAAAAATGTGATTAATTCGAAAGCCGTAACGGGAGCTGAAGACTTTTCATTTTTTCAACAAGAAGTTCCGGGTGTTTATTTATGGATAGGTGGCAAGCCGCTTGATGTTGCTGAAGTTGATTCACCCGCGCATCATACTCCAGAGTTTTATGTTGATGATAGCGGCATGAAGCTAGGTGTTAAGGTGCTTACTAACTTAACTATCGATTATATGAAAAGCGCAAAATAAGCAGTAGATTTTTGTATAAAAAAGCACGATATTGCGTATAATATCGTGCTTTTTTAATGGCTCTATAATTTCACAGGCGTGAAGTGATGGCCAAACCAACTGAAGTGGAAATTAAAATGGCGCAAGTTGCAATTGTAATGGGTTCAACATCCGATTGGCCTACGATGCAAAAAGCAGCACTTATGCTGAAAGAGCTTGGTGTTTCATTCGAAGCAAAAGTTGTTTCCGCGCATCGCACCCCAAATTTATTAGTCGAGTTTGCAGAGAATGCTGCAGATAAAGGTGTTCAGGTGGTTATTGCTGGCGCTGGCGGTGCTGCACATTTGCCAGGCATGATAGCCGCGCATACCCACCTTCCTGTATTTGGTTGCCCTGTTCGTTCTAGTCAACTAAGCGGACTGGACTCCCTATTGTCAATTGTCCAAATGCCGAAAGGTGTTGCGGTGGGTACTTTAGCTATTGGTGAGGCTGGCGCAGCGAATGCAGGACTTTTAGCTGCACAAGTTATTGCTTTGCAGGAACCGGCGGTAAAAGATGCCATTATTGCATTTAGGCAGAAGCAAACGGATACCATCATAAATAGTCAAAATTTGGAACTAGACGATTGAAAGTATTAGTTTACGGCTCAGGTCAACTTGCACAAATGATGTATTTGGCTGCAGTACCTCTTGGGGTAATTGTGAGCGCTGTAGATGTTGCAACTGATACAGTCGTTCATCCAGTTTCAAAAGAAGAAACCGGTGTATCCTTGCAGGATGCTATAAAAGAAGCAGTTGCAATTACTGTTGAGTTTGAGCATGTGCCAGAACATTTGCTTCTTGAAGCTGACAAAAGTTCCAAACTGTTCCCTAATGTTGCCTCGATACTAGCGGGTGCTGATCGCGTAAGAGAGAAAGCCTTACTTACTAATAATAATATTCCAAACTGCCAACACCTTATTATTTCTCAAGTCGATCAACTAGACGATATTGTTGAACAACTGGGTGAAAAAGTCATTTTTAAAGCTAGCCGCGACGGCTATGATGGCTATGGTCAATGGCGCATGGGCCAAGCTTCCGATTTACCCAAACTGCGTGACGAATTCTTGAACTTAGATTTACAAAGCGTGCCCTTAATTGCTGAGAGAATGATGCAGTTTGACCGTGAGATTTCATTGGTGGGAGCAAGAAGTAAGCAAGGTGAAATAGCGTGTTTCAGCTTAGCCGAAAACTTGCATCATGAGGGGCAATTGCACGTTTCCGTTGCCCCTATTACCGGCTTAACTGACGAATTACAGCAGAAAGCAAACGCTATATTTGAAACCCTAGCAACGGCAATGGATTATGTTGGCGTGCTTGCAGTCGAACTATTCCAATGCGGCAATGAATTGTTTGTTAACGAAATTGCTCCGCGCGTTCACAATTCTGGGCATTGGACACAGCAAGGCTGTGACACTAGCCAGTTTGAACAGCATATTAGAGCATGTTTGGGCTTGCCATTAGGCAGCATCGAATTGCGCGACGTATCGGCAATGGTCAATGTCATTGGCTGTAAAAACTTTGACCGAGATTTTATGGAAATCCCAAATGTCCATTTGCATTGGTATGGTAAGGAAGTTCGAGTAAAACGTAAGATGGGTCATATTAATGTTGGTGCCAAGTCTCATAAAACCCTGGGTACTAAGCTACAGAAATTGACTGATTATTTGCCAGTAGAACACTTCCCTATGTTGGAAGCTGAAGCGCTAAGATTACAAAAATGCAAAAACTAAGCGGATAGACTTGACAATTAACGCTGTATCCATAAAATACGCGTCGTTCTTATGACAGTAAGAGCACACTTTTAGTGTGCCGACTTAGCTCAGTTGGTAGAGCAACTGACTTGTAATCAGTAGGTCACCAGTTCGATTCCGGTAGTCGGCACCATTCATTCAAGCCTCAACGTTAGTTGGGGCTTTTTTGTATCATTCACATCATCGATACAAAACGCATATTAAACTGATATACTTTGTACTATTAATCATCAACTTAGTTAATATAGGCAGACAGTAGCATGCAATTGTGTGTGGTAGAAAAAACCAAACTTGAAATTATCGAATTAACCTTTGCACAAACTCTCCGTGGTGCTATTTCACATCCTTTTGCAGCAGGCCTTATCGCTATTTGGTTTTCTCATGTTGCTCCAGTTAACGAATTATTGATTTGGTTTGGTGCAATTGCCTTAGTAACTATTCTGAGAGTGTGTATATTTTACGCATATAAAAAATATGGAAATGATAAAAGTGCTCGTCTTTGGATGCATGGTTAGGTAGGATTATTTTTCATATTAGGCATTATTTATGCTTACGGATTTATCTATTTCACGCCGGCAGATTCAGACGAATATTTGATATCTGTGGGTATGTTCACAATAACACTTAGCGCGGCTTCTATGATTGGTTATGCAGCGAGTATGTATGCCACGTTGAGTTTCTTTATACCCATCGCTATACCTAGTATTGCTTTCTTATCTTGGCACGGCGGTTCAGCGGGTAATGTAAGTGCATTCACCACTTTGATATTTGCTAGTATTGCGCTGTTTTTATTAAAAAACAGTAACAAAGCCTATAGAGCCGCGATTGTGCTCAATTTTCAACACAAACAAGAAATTGAGAAACGTAAAAAAATAGAGAAAAAGCTACAAGATATGTCGCGCAGGGATAGCCTTACGGGTCTTTACAATCGCCGATATTTTGATGAGATGCTGCATATTGAAATAAGCCGAGCCACTCGCAACAATTTACCGCTTTGCTTAATTATGTTCGATGTTGATTATTTTAAAGAATATAACGATAGCTATGGTCACGTTAGTGGTGACAACTGTTTAATTGAAATCGCGCAAATTGCAGAAAAACTAGTTTCCAGACAAGGTGATATAATAGCTCGATATGGTGGTGAAGAATTTGCGATTATTTTGCCTAATGCCACGTTAGAAGGCGGGACCATGTTTGCAAATAAACTTAAAGATAGTATTCAAAGCAAAAACATACCTCACGTCAGCACCAAACTAGCAAGCTTAAAATGCGTCACTGTTAGTTCAGGTGTAGCTAACTTCAAGCCACTCAAAGAAGCAAGTGCTAGCGATTTGATTGAAGATGCCGATACCGCACTCTATGAGGCCAAGCGATTAGGGCGGAATCGTGTTCACTTTGATAGTAGTGCAGCGTTAGACCAAAACATAGTTGAGCCATCTCAGTAGTTCACTTCAACTTAGTTAATTTTCCTCTCTATCACTTTATGTATTTACGATTCAATTTAATCTGTATTTTTATATGACTAATTACATCGGGAATATCGATGATTGGCGAAATATAAACAGTATTTTCATTCGGTAGAATAAGCATTACACTTGCCCTAGTTTTGATAATTAGGAAGAATAAATGAAATTTAAAAGAATCAAATTGAAAAGAATAATACTCACTTCAATGACATTACTCGCTGTTTCTCCAGCCTTGCTTGCAAAGGCTTCGTTCGATTTTTCGATAAACGTCTCTGCAGAGAAGAAAAATCATGTCATTTTCGTTGACGATATAGATAGTCTCAAAGGTATGGCATCTAAGTTAAATGAAAATTCCGATGGTCAATTAAGTAAGTTGATAGCGCTAAATAAATTTAAGGCCGAAAAAGGTGAAATTTTACACCTACAAATGGTCGCGGATTCTGAATCTATATTAATCATTGGTACCAAAGACAGCGACGGTTTAAGCGGCCCTGAGTTGCAGAACCTTGGCGGTAAAATAGCAAGTTCGTTTAATTCAGCTCAGGATGACATTGATGTTGCAATTCACGTCGAAAACCTGCAAACCAATGAAGCTTCGCCGAGTGCCCACTTGGCTTATGGATATCACTTGCGTCACTATAGCTTTGATCGTTACAAAACCAAAAAGAGTGAAGGACAATCTGATGTTAGTTTGATATCTGCTAATGCGGAAGAGTCGAGCAACTTATATAACAATGATTTAGCTTATATTGCTGAAGGCGTTCACTTAACACGAGATCTAGCAACAGAGCCAGGCAATCATATGTACCCGCAAGCGTTTGTCGACGTCGCAAAGGCAAAGTTCAAAGGGATAAAGAACATTGATATCGATGTACTCGATATGCGTGATATCCGAAAGCTCAAAATGGGTGCTTTAGAAGGCGTAGGTAAAGGTTCGGTAAATGATCCGCGGCTACTCGTTATAAAATACAACGGTAATGAAAAAGGTAATGCGCCAATAGCTTTAGTCGGAAAGGGCATTACTTTTGATACGGGTGGTATTAGCTTAAAACAAAATACCGGCATGTGGGCGATGAAGTCAGATTTGGCAGGCGCAGCAGCGGTAGCAGGTGCACTTTATGCCAATGCTAAACGTGGCGAAAAAGTGAATTTAATCGGTTTTATGCCATTGGCTGAAAATATGCCAAGCCAAGATGCTATTCGCCCAGGTGATGTTCTAGAAACAATGAAAGGTGTAAGTATTGAAATTATAAGCACCGATGCAGAAGGGCGTTTGATTCTTGCCGATGCTGTTTATTATGCCCAGCAAAAATACAAACCTAGAATGCTCTTGAATATAGCAACATTAACTGGTTCAGCAGGAAGAGCGCTGAGTGATGAATATGCCGCTGTTATTACACGCGATTTCGAACTGTCGCGCAAAATGATGACAGTGGGAGAGCGTTCAGGTGAGAATGTTTGGCCACTGCCTTTGCATCCAAATCATTTTAAGCAAATAGAATCGCCTATTGCAGATATCAAGAATTCAGGCGCTGGCAATCCAGGCGCAAGTATCGGTGCAGCCGTGGTTGCTACTTTTATAGATGATGATTTGCCTTGGGTACATTTGGATATCGCTGGCGTAGATTGGTTAGAGTCTGATATCGATGTTGCTCCAAAAGGAAGCCAGGGTTGGGGGGTCAGATTCATGGACCAGCTAGTAAGAGATAACTTGAATTAATAAATAAGCCATTATTAGACTAGGTTATTGACTTGTTGATGCCTAGTTTATTACCCCTCCAAGTCATAACCTACCTATTGCTGCGTTGAACTTAAGCGAAATATAACTGACAAATAGAGCAATATTAATGTTATTTTTAACTTGAAAAACTGACTCAGAGCCAAAGTTACCTATGGCATTATTAGACACAAAATCAACATAAGGAAATAGGAATGTTGCATCTAAATAGAATCACTTCCACTGTGTTTTGTTTAGTATTCATGTTGTTTTCTATGAATACGACAGCTCATGAACACAAAAAAGCGAAGGGCAAGGTAAACGTTGAAAAAGTTTGGGCAAGAGCTACGTTTGCTTTAGCAAAAACAGGCGCTGTCTATTTAAACGTTAATAATCAAAGTAAACATGACATTAAGCTACTTTCAGTCAGTGTTGATTCAAGTGTTGCTAGCGAAGCGCAATTACACGAAACTACAATGAGCGCAGATGAAGGCATGGACGAAGGTATGATGCAAATGCGTGAAGCCGAAAGTGGTTTTGCAATTCCTGCAGGTTCAGGCCTTGAATTTTCACCCGGTGGCAAACATATCATGTTATTAGGACTAGAAAAACCATTGAGTGTAGGAGACAAGTTTATATTGTCACTCACATTTGAAAACAACAAAGTCATGCGTGTGCCTGTCGCAGTAAAAGACGCGCGATAACAGCATATAAACTTGGAGAAATTGAATGAGCCAAATTGATATCGGTATTAGTGAAGTGAGCAGAGAAGAAATCGCCCATGGCTTAAAAAAGCTATTGGCTGACTCATACACCTTATATTTACAAACACATAACTTTCACTGGAACGTCACAGGACCGCAGTTTCGCGAGTTACATTTAATGTTTGAAGAGCATTACACCGAGCTTGCTCTCGCCGTCGATGAAATTGCCGAAAGGATTCGAACGTTAGGTGTTGCCGCCCCTGCTACTTATCGTGCTTTTGCAGAGCTAAGCAGTGTAAAGGAAGTCGATGGCGTTCCTGCCGCTACCAAAATGGTAAACATCCTAATGCAAGCACACGAAACTGTTGTTCGTACTTGTCGAAGTGTATTGAAAGTTGCCCAAGAAGCAGATGATGAATCAAGTGCTTCTTTAATTGGTGATCGCATGCGAGCGCATGAAAAAACAGCTTGGATGTTAAGAGCTACATTATAAAAGATTAACTGACACACCTTTGCCCAGAATGTTCATTACTAATTAATCTGGGCATTTAGTTTAACTAGATAAAATTATATTGGCTGCCAACACAGTTATTAATGGCTTTTAACTATTCAAAAGCATTAACATTATTGAACTGATACAAAATTGACAGTGATTCGTATTATCTGTATCGAAATTGAATGAGATTATATTTATGTTTAAAACAATTGCTGTAGCAAGCCTAGTAGCTACTTTTAGCTCGCCATTCTTAGCTACGCCATCTTTTGCTGCTTCATCCTCAGCTTCTGAATTTAACGTTGAAGAGTTAGCCACAGGACTTAAGGGGCCGTGGGGCATAGCATTTATGAACAACGGCGATGCTTTGCTAACTGAACGGGCTGGAGGGCTCAGAAAACTATCCAAAGACGGCACGCTAAGCGATGCTATTAGCGGATTGCCTGAAGCTGCTGTGGTTGGTCAAGGCGGTATGCTAGGTGTGGCTTTGCATCCAGATTTCGATAAAAATCAGTGGGTATATGTTTGTTTATCTGTTGCCGATGGTGACAAAAGAGGAAGTGAAGTTCATCGAGGAAGACTAGTTGGTGATAAGCTTGAGAATGTGACAGAGATTTTTGTAGCGCGCCCAAAAATAGATAGCTCACATCACTTTGGCTGCCGTCTAGCTTTTGATGATGGCACGCTTCTGTTTATTTCGTTAGGTGATCGCACTAAGAAAGAAAAGTCTCAAGAAACGACTAATCACTTCGGTGTAGTGGTGCGAGTGAATGATGATGGTTCAGTACCCAAGGACAATCCATTCATTAGCGGTCCCGCACCTGAAATATTCAGCTACGGACATCGAAATGTGCAAGGTATGGCAGTTCATCCTACTACTGGTAAAGTGTGGACTCATGAACATGGCCCAAAAGGTGGAGATGAAGTTAATATCCTAAGTAAAGGTGACAACTACGGCTGGCCAAGCATTACTTATGGTGTGAATTACAATGGCAGTGTAATTACCGATAAAAAGGCTATGGATGGCATGCGTCAGCCACTAACCTACTGGGATCCATCTATAGCTCCTAGCGGCATGGCGTTTTACACGGGTGATGAATTCCCTGAATGGAAAGGAAATTTATTTGTTGGATCGTTGAAATTCCGATACCTAAATAGAATGGTCATGGATGGTGAAAAAGTGCTCAAGCAGGAAGAGTTATTAAAAGATAGAAATGAAAGAATTAGGGATGTTAAACAAGCTCCAGACGGCAGCCTTTATGTGATTGTCGATGGCATGAATGGCAAAGTACTAAGGCTAACAAAAAAGTAAACCAGATGCGGCGATGATGTTTTTACTCGCCGCGATCCTCTCAAATCACTCTACGGTTATTTGACAACTGAACTAAGGCTAACTACCTTTTATTGAGATTTTACCGCTTAAGATATCTTTAAACATCACCCAGTCTCCCATAAAACTATAAAACGGGTATTGAAAGGTAGCGGGCTTATTATGCTCATAGAAAAAATGGCCTACCCAAGCAAATCCATATCCAACAATCGGCAGCAACCATAGCAATATATATTGGCCAGAAAACAATACATACGTTATCAGAATTAATATCAATGCCGATCCAATAAAATGCAGTTGACGACAAGTCGTGTTCTCATGTTCTGAGAGATAATAAGGGTAAAACTCACTAAAACTTTTATATTTATTTTCCAATTTAAGTTCCTTTTTATCGCAATATATTTAAATCTTAGCATACAACGCAATAGAAATAATTGAGCGTGCAAAATACATTATGGCTTGCTTTCTATGAATAAAGCCCAATACTCATTCATATTGAAGATAATACGAAATCAGAGCTATGTTGCCAGAAGTAAATGCAAACCAAATAGATATCACATTAGAGAACTTTCAGCACGTCATTGTGGAAGAGTCGAAAGCGAAAGTTGTCATGGTCCAGTTTTGGGCTCCTTGGAGCGAACCATGTGCTGAACTTGCACCCTTACTGCAGAGTATAGCTTCTGAATATCCAAGTGATATGGTTTTGACGCGCGTCAATTGTGACGAACAGCAAGAAATTGCTGGTCAATTTGGCGTCCGAGGTTTACCTACAGTTATTTTGGTGAAAGATGGACAACCTTTAGATGGTTTTGCTGGCCCTCAAGAAGAAAACCAAATTAGAGAAATGTTGGACAAGCATTTGCCCAAGGCTGAAGATGGTTTTTTGCAGTCAGCCATAGATTTGATAGAGCAAGGTAACTATCACGACGCTTTTAGCTTTGCTAAAAAAGCATTCGAATTAAATAATGAGCGTATCGATATTCGACTTACTATCGCTGATTGTTATGTTGAAATAGGGCAAGCGGAGTTTGCTAAAAACCTGCTTGAACGTGTCACCTTGGTTGACCAAGATGCAAAATATCAAAGTATTATGAGTAAAATAGAATTAGCTGAGCAGGCTGCGGACTCACCTGAAATAAAGCAATTGCAAGTCGATTTAGAGACCGATCCAGATAATATGGAGTTAAAGGTTAAGCTTGCCGTGCAGTTGCACCAAGCGCATCGCAATGACGAAGCGCTGGCCCTATTGCTATCGGTCCTGCAAAAAGAACTGAGTTTTGGGGATGCCCGAAAAATAACTTTAGATATGATCAATGCGCTACCAGATGGTGATCCGCTTAAATCACAGTATCGCCGCAAAATATACAGCTTGTTGTATTAATACTCACCTACTATTGAAGAATTTATCCATATGTTAGAGAGTATTTTA
>CAJQOP010000091.1 GCA_905479945.1 uncultured Glaciecola sp.
AGAGTTGACGCAAGAAGAAAACGAAGAGTTAGATAAATTGCTTCAATCCACATGGTGTATGGATATGATGCGCGAACAACAGTTCTTAGAGTAACTTATTATGGCAGAGGGTTAATATGTTAAACATTCCTTATCCTCTGCCTGACGAATTAGTCTGTAGCGTTATTGCTCGTGCACAGCGACGTTTAGGGATTCACGGGCCCAAGTTCGCTAATGAATATTTACTGAAGAATCGTAATATTATTGCCACCCCAGACCTTCCATCCCAGCTAGGGCTGTTCTCGAATCAATTAGAATACCAGCCTATAACCCCAACTGGTTTGGCATATCGGCATACCTTGCTACCACTTTATGCGCCATTTATTGAAGAAGATAGACGATTAAAATGCTTAAAGTGGATGGAACGAAAATGTGATGGCAATGTTCACTTCACTGTTGGATGCGCGGCATCCAGATTAAATAAACCCGAGTTCCTGCGCTATTGTCCTTATTGTGCAAAAGAACAAATTGATGAGCATGGAGAAGCATACTGGCTTCGTATCCATCAGATACCAAGCATCCATGTTTGTATTAAACATCAAAGCCCGTTATCGAACGTTAAGACGCGAGTTCAAAAGATACACAGGCACGCGTTTCAAACGCTAAGAACTCAAGAAGAATTGAGTATTAGCGATGGGACTTCTGTTCACGTTGAAGTACAAGCACGCATAGAGAAGCGTGTTTCGGTTCTTCTTAACTTAGCATCGGCGACGAGTCCATCATTTAATCAATGGTCTAATTTTTATCAAAGTGTTTTACATGAAAAAGGCTATGGCAAAGGACAATACGTTTGCTTTGATAAAGTTATGGAACAGGTGGTATCACAGTGGCCTATAAACTGGCTTAAAAAGGAGTGCCTCTGGCCGTTAAACAAGCAATCGAGCTGGCTGCATTCAATTATTCGTAAACATAGAAAATCATTTTCATTTCTTGAGCACATTGTACTGCTTGATGCCATTTATGAGGGGGCTTGGTCGATAGAGCATGTTTTGAAGCAAGTGCCTTCGGCTGAGGAGGTACCAAATAGTACACATGTCTACATGAGTCCATTGGATGATTCAGTTGTTCATATTAACAAATCTAAATGGTTAAACCTGGTCAAACGCTATGGTACCAAATTGGCCAGAATAAACGGTGGCGGCGCTATCTACACTTGGCTGTACCGTTACCACAATAAATGGTTACTTAAGACTAATAGCCATTATCAACGGGCAATTCAGTATGAAAATAACCGAGTCGACTGGCGGGCAAGAGATTGGCGTGTCGTTCGTGCAATGTATCGGATTCTGTATGATTCAGAGGCTGACTTAGATTGTCCTAGACGTTCAGCCTTGTGGTTCATTCACCAACTAGAACACTCAGCGACAGTGGAGAAAAAGTTAGTCAAATTGCCACTAACTGCCTCTTTCCTAAAGCGATATGCCGAAGACACGACGGATTACCAAATTCGTCGACTCACTCGAACACTTTCGAGATATAGCCCCCAAATACCACCGGTTTGGCGACTTCTTCGTGAGTCAGGTTTAAGTGATGAACGGATTACTGCTCAAGCAAAAGAGTTTATTGAATGTATTATTTAATGAGGAGTTTAACGTGGACGTATACGAAGTTGAATTAAGATTCAGTGTTGGCGAACCTGCATTATCAATGGATTACCTTGACGACAAACTATATGAATCTGGCTTCGGAGGTGCCCTGGTTGGCCATGGTGATGATGGTGAGGTAAGTATTACATTGAGCCGCCAGGCCACTAGTGAAAGAGAGTTGATCTGCACGTTATAAGCATTAATTGAAAAATATTTCCCCAGTACCATGGCTTTCGTTGAATGATGGAGTTTTTTTATAACAATAAACGAAAACGCTTGGATATTGGTGTATTAATGGAGGGCTTAGTAAATATTGATGTGAAAACGAGCCGCGGGTTTGTCGATGTTCCTGAAAACAAGGATGCTTTACACCTAGCGCGGTATTTTAGTGGGGATTTACTCCAAGCAACTGCAAACGGATTAAGTATCCAAGACGTAATTAATAATCTAGGTATCACTGAAGAGTATTTTATGACGTTATTAGTGAGAAGGAGCGTATTGACATGGCTTTCGCTAAGAAGCCTGAGATTATGGCAGGCATGCCATTCGAGTTCTGGTTACGAACTCAAAAAAATTGATAAATGAAGTTGGGCTAGATGTTATCTTAGATATTTGGATTTACAGCACAATAAATTGATAATTCGCATGTAGTGACAAAAAGAAATTTTAATGTATGCTACTTAAAGAAGGACTTTATAAAAATAATAAAAGTGGTATAATCCGCGCGTTTTTGTTGGTTATATCGGCTAAAAAACACTTTTGGAGGGAAATATGGTTAATATCAACGATGTTTGCGATTATATAATTGTAAAACTGACTGAAGCTGGTGACACTCCTTCTGTATTAAAAATTCAAAAGCTTCTTTACTACGTGCAATCTTGGCACCTAGCGATCAACAAAACGGCTCTATTCAATAGTAAGTTTCAAGCTTGGATTCATGGCCCTGTAAACAGAGAAATCTATAACCGCTTCGTAAATACTAAATTTATGTATTCAAGTGTTGGTATGTCAGATTTACTTGGCGGGCAGGATAAGTTGAGTGAGGAAGATAAACTTTCTATAGACGACGTTTTAGATGTTTATGCAAAGTTTACAGGAAGCCAGCTGGAAGAAATGACCCATAAAGAAGATCCTTGGCTAAATGCGCGGGGCTCACTTACTCCTTGTGAGAGATGTGAAACTGAAATCAATGAAAAGGACATGCAGCAGTTTTACGCTAGCCGTCTTTAGGAAGTTCAATGGCAAGGATAAAGCCTGTTTTAGACGCTTCTTCTCCTGAACCGCGTCCCCAACCCAAAGTTTCCAGAGTGAGTGACGAAAAGTTTTGGACTTTTAGTTTCCGTTTCTTTAGACAAATTGAATTTTTTGGCTTGGATGGAGCTAATATTACCGCAACTTGGTTTTCTTCTTTATTTGCTCGCTTTCAGGACTTATCAGACAAAAAACTATCAGAATTTTTAGCTGATAATGCTACGCAAGGAACATCTGGGTATAGATTCCATCAAATTAACTGGAGCCAAAAAAACATTCCAGTTCAACGGGCGGATATAAACTGGCTACCAAAAGAATACCTTAATAACGACGTAGAATATCCATTTTTTCAGTTTCAAATCTCAAAAAGTAATGGTCGTATAATTGGTTTCTTTGATGAAAATTGGAATTTTAATATACTACTTCTTGACCCATTACATAACATGCAACCGTCTAAGTCACACGGATATTCTGTAGATCCTTGTAGTCCCTTGGCATGTGAGTATACAAGTTTAAATGCAAAATTTGATTCATTAAATGGCGCTGAGTGTGACAGCGAAAATTGTGGATATAAAGCTCAACTCAATTCTTGGGAACAAACTCAATTTTATTCACAAAATGTCATTTTACATTTTCTTGAAAGTGATATGGCTCTGGCTGCTCAGCAGCACATCGACAATAGTAAAGTTGATAGCTTCACTGACATCTTTGAATCAGGAATAGTTTACCTAAACGAGCAGTAGTAAAAATTAGAGACATTCATTTAGTTGCTTGTCTAATTAGGTATTATAAATAGCTACTGTTTTATTATGAAAACCCAGATCTACAGTAATTAGGGGTTATGTAAACAGGGGCGGATAAAATCTCACATCGTGTTCTTTGCTTGCAAGTTCAGCATCGTTCACCAACGACATATGCATTACTGTAAGATATAGGTTATTTCAGTTGATGCCTTTCAATATTAATTCACTTTCCATCCTTGTTTCTAAGTAGAGCTAACTTAGGTGCCTAGAGGAAAAATCCTACTTTCTAACCTTATTTGAACACGCATAAAAACGGATACTGATTTTTAAAGGAAAGTTAGCAAAGTTCACTTTCCAACCTAGTTAACAGATGACAGCGTTGTGTGGTATTCAAATAATGTTGGAACTTGTTAAATAAAGATGGAAAGTCTTAATTAAAGTTGGAAAGTAAAAGGCTCCCTTCGAAAGTGGGGAGCCTTTGGCTTTATCTAAGCTTAATTATTTGCTGGCTCAATAAGCCCTCTTGTACGCCACCGATTACCATTTACCAATGATTCAAATAAAACACCATTTGCCAAAGTAAGGTTGTCTGCATGGTCGGTCACAATGATTTGTGGGCTAAAACCTATTCTGGATTTGAGATCATTACAGTAAATTGAGAGCTGGCTGAATAGATTTTCTACGGCTTTAATGTCTTCATCGATATTTTGGCCAACATTAAGAGACTCACGTTGTTCTGCCTCTTGGGCTTTTTGCTCTTCGAAAGTTGCAGAGTTGTCGCGGTTGAAGTTAGGGAAATACACCTGAGTCGGCTGATCCAAAAACAGTACCGAAGGAACAGCACATTTCTCGCCTAACTCAGCAAAATACTGATGCAATGCTAAAAACAACGTGACGTGACAATAAAGCCAGTTTGCACCACTCCCCATTGAGCGTAGATAGATTTTTTCTTTTTCAAACGTTAAATGATATAGGTCGAACGTTTCGAATGAGAAGTGAAGATTGATAGGCTTATAGCTGGCCTCAAACTCAAAATGACTGCCTATTTCAGCCATATATTCGTTTACCTTGTCCGATGCATCTGCCAAACCTTTTTGCACATCGTACTCTTTAAGTTCATCAACAATCTGCTTGAGTCCTTTTTTTATTTCTTTTATTTCTTTTTCAAGCTCGGCATCGTGAGCCATATTTAGGGTGTCAAGTAGCGCAAACAGCTTTGCTTTTTGCATAATAATGCTTTCATACAAGCTCTTTTGTTCTATTAATTGCTGATTTGCTTTCTCAATTTCAGTTATTTGTTGATTTAGCTCAGTCAGCGCTCTGCTTACAGTCTCTGAGGAGCGCTGCACTTCGATCAAAGTGGATTCAAACTTTGCTTTCATCGGGCGAGCTTGAGCAAGGTTACCCGATACTTTAGTAATGGCCTGTTGAAGTTTCTCAGCACTTTGTCGCAAGCTGTCTTTTTCAGTATGGCAAAATGGGCATACTGATGCAGAAATATGGACATGCTTAGGCGAACTAAACTGCTTTACATTATCAACAAATCGTTCTTCTTCGTGAATATGCTTATTAATCGATGAAGCTTGACGCTGTAACTTTCGTAACTCAGCGGATTTTTGATTACGTGCCAATTTCAACTGCTCGTAGCGTTGTGTTATCGCATCAGAATTATGATTTATTTTCTCAGCTACTGATCAAACTGGTGATATGAAATCTGCCAGTCAAATTGACCTAAATGGCGATGGCCGCTCTGATTTAATCATCAAAGTAAGTACAACCACAGGTGGTTGCTATAGAAATGGTCAATTTTTACCTTTTATCACCCGCAGTACTGAGTGCCGTAATGATATAGGTGGAACGTGGAGTACTCAAACAAGCACTAAAAATCATATTTACTTAGCTACGGGCACATTAACATCACCAACCTTGACCGAGCTTACAAGTTTTAGTGGGTATGTGGAGAATATCCGCGTTGCTGACTTTAACGGAGATGGCCTGAGTGATATTGCTTACGTAAGCAATAATAAATGGTACTACCGTTTATCAAATGGTAAAGCACTGTTATTTCCCAAAGAAATGGGCCTGACCACGGCATCTAATCGAAAAGACCTCACTCAATTTGTTGACTTAAATGGTGATGGTAGAGCAGATGTGCTGCACGCATCAAGCACCTCAAACTGGCAGGTTTATTTTTCACGCCCGACGGAGCAAGGTAACTGGTTATCTTTTCAGTTCAGGGGAAACAAACCATTCGATAATAACGCAGCGATTCGATTTGGTGATGTTAACGGCGATGGCAAAATAGACTTGCTGACATCTACTGGCGGTTCTTGGAAGCAGTATTACAGCCGTAAAGATTTCAAAGAGTATGTAATTTCAAAAGTGACAACCGGTTTTGGCGTGCCTACAACCATTGCTTATCTCCCTATGACGCGGTCAACGATGTATGTAAGACAAACTTCTGACGAAAATATAGACTCCGACACTGTGTCACCCATGTCCGGCGCATCCTTGGTCGCACAAGTTAACACACAAAGTAATACCAATTCTTTGGTCAGTGTGAGATATCAATACGGTGGAATGTTGTTTCACAAGAAGGGACGTGGAAGTTTAGGATTTCAAATGCTACGCACCACCGACTTGCAAACCGATGTTGTATCAGAAACTCAGTATTCACAGGCTTATTCCGATAATGATTTTGCAAAGCGAGGCATGCCTATTTACTCAGAGCAGCGAAAAAACGGTAATTTGTTATCACAGTCGACAAATACTATTTTGGTGAAACCGCCAACTGCACAAGGGGGTGTGCATCCTTATATTTCAAGCTCAGAAGAATTGAGTTATGTTTATAACTCAAATGGCACAAGCACCCATCTCAGTACGACGGTTACCACAAATGAGATTGATACCTGGGGCAACCCCACCGAAATCAAAGTAAAAGTAACCGATGCGCATAATGGTCATTTTGCCGAGACCAAAACAACCAATGGATGGGGCAATGCAAACGAGCAGCGTTATGGCCGCTTGAAATCTACAACTGTAGTCAAAAATCGAACTGGGGATGAGAACAATAAAACAAGAAGAACCACATTCTCCTACCGTAGCGACATGCTGCTAGCTGGCAGCGTCATATCGCCTTATCAAGGGGCGACCAGGTTAAGGACAACGTATAGCTACGATACGTATGGCAACAAAACGCAAACATCGGTAATTGGCTATTCTACATCCACGGGTACTAACCAAACTCGCACATCAAAAGTTGTTTATGGGGCTCGCGGGCGATATCTATTATACAAAGAAAACGTGCTCGGAGAGAGGGTTACCTACAAATATAATGGTCAAGTAGCAAGTTCAGCAAGCGGGGTAACAAATTCTGTTACCGAAACTGGCCCGAATAATATTGCTACAGTGACCTATTACGATGATTTTCAGCAGACTCGACAGGTGGACTTTGCTGACTTTAAGAATGCTTACACGACCCGCAACTTATGTATTGGATGCGTTACAAATTCCTATTTTAATATTACTGAAACACTGAGCGGCGCGCCAACTAAAGAAACGTACTTTGACAAATGGGGGCGTACGGTAACCTCTAGGGTCAGAGGATTTGATGGTTCTTGGTGGTCTACTAATGTGACTTATGACGAACAAGGAAAACAAAGTCGGGTGTATGAGCCCAACTCAACCTTATACACAGAAACGATTTATGACGACTTAAATAGACCAAAGGAAATACGCAATCCTAACGGCGGCAAAGTTTATCAATATTACAATGGCAGGGAGTCTCGAACTGTAGATGAGCTAGGGCATGATAGCTATACCTACAGCAATGGTTTTGGTGAAACAGCCTCTACCCGTGATTCGCTTGAGAACACAGTAACATTTACCTACGATGCATTTGGTAACTTAACCAAAACACTGACCAGTGCGCTTGATAAGGACAGTGATATAAGCAATGTCTACGACGTGTGGGGCAGAAAAACGCAGATGACCGACCCCGTAAAAGGCACTTGGAATTACACATACAATGCCTTTGGGGAACTATATACTCAAAAAACAGCGCGCAATCAAACCATCACATTCAAGTATGATGTGTTGGGTCGAATGATACGTCGATATGAGCCCAGTGAAGGCACTTCATGTTGGATATATGGCACAACAGTCAACTTATCGCAAAAAGCGGTGGGCAAGTTGTTATCAAAAACAAAATATGCAGGCAAAAATGTCTCGTGCAATTCACCGCCCGTTCCGGATATTCAGAAGCGGTTTGAGTATGACAGTTTAGGTCGTGCGAAAAAACAAACGACGCAGCTTGGTTACACGCAATATCACCAATTGCAAACTTACGATAGTTTCAGTCGACCCAATGTGACAACCTACCCAACCGGCACTGTGTCTGTCGCTTCTAGAGCTCACTACAACAGCTACGGGTATCCTTACAAAACATCACGCGTAAGTGATGGTTATTCACTCAGTGAAGTAATAACGATGAACAGTCGTGGGCAAGTTACTGAAATGAAAAACGGTAATAATGTGACCACTACATACGGTCATGACATCCAGACAGGCTGGCTAGCCTCTATCAATGCTGCGAGGGGCTCTGCATTACTTCACCGTCTTGAATTTAGTCAAGACGTGCGAGGAAACGTAACGTCAAAGCGCAGCAATTATGCTTCATCAAGTGGTATTGGTAGCGATTTTACAGAAACCTACTCGTACGATGTATTAAATCGTCTTGAGAAAAGGACGATAGGCTACACAGCGGGCTCTAACTCATTGCCTAGCGCATTTAAGGGGACACATGAATATACTTATGATAACTGGGGAAATTTAAAGTCTAAAACCGGTACTGGTTATTACAAGTATCACACTACCAAAGTCCATCAGCTGGAGGGCGTTTATAGTAATTACAGTAATTCAGTTTATACTGGCTCAAAGTACTCATTCACTTACGACAACAATGGGAATGTGACATCTGATGGTACACGCACCTTTACTTACGGGAGTTTTGATAAACCTACTCGCATAACTAAAGGAAGTGCTACTTCTGATATGAGATATGGCGTCGATAGAGACCTATATTACAAAGATGATACAACGGTAGAGAACGGGTCATCGGTTCGTTATCGACGTTACTACTTTGGCGCTTATGAAAAAGTCGTGCGCACGGGCGGCAACGGCAACATGACAGAGCATAAGTACAACATTGGCAATGCAGTGCTCACGTATCGGACTGGCTCTAGCAACACGAATTTTGTTCATCACGACAATCAAGGCTCTGTTATTGCGACTACTAACCATTTAGGCCAAGTCGATACGCAGGATATCTATGATCCATTTGGTAAACAAAGCGAAGTTTATCGTGATTCGGTGTTTATCACCTCGCTGCCACCAGTAACAGACAAGGGGTATACCGGGCATAAACAAATGAATCATGTGGATATTATCCATATGAATGGGCGGATTTACGATCCAACCTTGGGCCGATTCCTTCAGGCTGATCCGCATATTCAGGCTCCGCTAAATTCACAGAATTATAACCGTTATAGTTATGTGCTGAATAATCCGATGAGTTATACCGATCCGAGTGGGTATTTCTTCAAGGCATTAGGGAAATTTGTCAAAAAGCACTGGCGGACAATAGTTGCTGTTGGGATTGCTGCTGTTGGTGGTTGGTATGCATTAACAGCACTGAAAGCAGGTGCTATTGGGGCTGCATATGGTTATGCTGCCGCTAGTGGCTTTGCCTCTGGTTTTGTTAGTACAGGAAGCCTGAAAGGTGCTCTCACAGGGGCGTTTACATCAATGGCATTTTTAGGAGTAGGCCAAGCAACGATGGGAGCACATAGCGCAATTAAAGCGCTTGCTCATGGTGTTACAGGTGGAATCATATCTGACTTGCAAGGTGGTAAATTTGGACATGGCTTTATTAGTGCTGGTTTGACAAAAGGTGCTCAAGTAGCAGGAATGGTTTCAAGTAAGCTTATTGAAGGAGCGCTTCAATCGGCAATAATTGGCGGCACCATATCTAAAATTACTGGTGGAAAGTTTGCTAATGGTGCCATTACCGCTGCATTTCAATTTGCAATGAATCAACATATTAGCTCTAAGCTTGAAGGCTCTATTGGTATTAAGAAGTTATTTGGAGCAATAGAAGCAGAATATTCTTCAGATAAGGGCTTTGATGCAAAATTAAAATCAGCATTAAAAGCTGGTGATGTTAATGTTGAATTGGATTCAAAAGGACAAATTAAGATTATGGGTGGAGATGGTGCTCAGATAGGCTCATCGATTGATGGTTCACAACATGGGTTAGAGGGGCAGATTGACGTAAAAGCTGCATCGTTTGCTCTTTCTTTAAAACCAGATCAAAATGGTATCCTTGCTGTGGAGTGGAAAGTAGGGGTAAGTGCAGGAATATTCTCCGGGGCATACGGAGAAGTTCATCACTATGACATGACCAAGATACCGCTTTTCCATAATTTCCGAAGATATTATCAACCGGAATCACTTCAAAAAAACGGGGCTATTTGTCAAGGTGCGGGTAAATACTTAAGCGCTTGTGGTGGTTAAATTATGAAATATATAATAGCTGTACTATCTATTGTCCTAACTTTGAGCTGTACAGCAGAAGTGTCAAGCACTTCTGCTGAAAAAGACTTTTGGGAGCTGGTTGCTGATTTTGAATTGAGTTTGAAACATAAAAAAGTTGCAGAGGAAAGTCTGGAAAAATTAGCTTCTCTTGCATCTGAACTTGATGATTCTTTAGCAAAAAAAGAACTGGTTTTGAGAAGAATTCAGTTTTTAAAAGCTTATTCGTCCTTAAAGGATTTGAACATTTATCTAACAACTAATCTCAAAATAATATCAGAAAAACACAATGATTATTTGAAACTGTTTACTGATCATATTGTGACTTTATCGTTGCTAGGAAGCAAAGAGAAAGCAAATGAGATGGAGAAGCTTTTGAAAGAAAGTGATGATAAAGCTGTGAGGTCTTATGCGTTAGCTTTGTCACTATATTTGCACCCTATTGAATCAAGTTATAACAACTTGGAAGGTCATTGTTCAATTAATTGTAATTTTAGTCTTTATCATATTTCTATAATGGAGTACTTAAAAAGTAACGAAAAATTCGAAGAGCTTGAAAAGTACTCGAAGAATTTGCTCAATTCACTGTTAAATAAAGAGCTAATGGTAGATGGTGTATTTTTTGATGATTATGTTATGACCTATTTAGGAGTTGCTTTGAAAAAACTTTCGAATGACGAAATGGCGACATACTTTCTAGAACAACCCAACAAGAATTATTCGAATAAGTCGTTTATGTATACCAGGTTGAAGAAAATCTCTAGCTAAAAAATTAAAGGTGTTGTTGACATTTGAGAGTTATTCTAATTGATTTCAACTCCCCAAGGTAGTTGCCCGAAGGTTAGGCTTCTTTGGGAGCAAAGATAGCCCTATATAACCTATAGGGCTTTTTATTGCGTAATATCAATATCGAGCTTGGCTATTGTTGATATATTTTAGCTAGATTTATTAATGTGTTACTGTCATTATTAAATTGTTAGTACAAGGAATTTAGTAGTGACGATGTTAAAGCTTAAAAAGTGGTACGTTGTAGGTAAAAAGGAATTTCCAACCCCATGCTTTTACGGCAATGATTTAAAATTGCATGATGTAAGCACGGTAGACTGGAAAGAATCAGAGCACAGCTTTACTCATTACAAAGGTATGGTTCAAGGCTTACCGGATATAACTGATGCAATTCAAGCAATAGGGGCATTAGCTGCATATGGTATTGCTGGCTTTGATACTAGAGATAGCGCTAAAGCCTGGGCTAAGAAACTCCCCGTTGGTACATGGAAATATTTGAAATTAGTTGGTTGAATTTTAAACTACAAATATAAAAATAATAATTCAAAAAGGATTTTTTTTGAAAAAGACAGTAGCCCATGATGCATCGGCAAGTATAAAAGGAATAATTTACCAGTTTTATTTGGCTATTGAATGGTGTTTTAAATTAAAACCCAATCAGTCTTTATTATTTGAAAAAGATGGTGATATTGCTATACCCGATGAAGCAAACATTGAGGTTAAACATTTCATTGATCCATTAACAGATTCCCATAAAAATTTATGGAACACGCTAGCTAATTGGCTAGATCCAGCATTCGATCATTCAAACTATTCACAATTAATTTTAATCACTACCCAGAAAATAGGGTCAAATAGTAAATTAATAGGCTGGCAAGGTAAATCGTTAGAAAAAAGGTTGGAAGTTATCAGTGATATTTTGACTGAAAAAGATTCATTAAATGCTAAACAAAAAAAAGTAGAGCCATTTTTAAACACTCAAAAGTTGGCTGATATTATTGAAAAATTTGAAATATACGATTGCTCAGATATCATTGAAGATAAATACTTCTCATTGGTTCATCAAATAGGTAAAGGTGTACTAGAAAGTAATCGAACAAGGTTAATGAACGGTTTAGTAGGCTGGCTTATTTCACCAGAGGTTGCTGTTGGCGATAACTGGGAAGTTACAGAAAAAGCCTTCGCAACAGAATTTGATTTGCTTGAGAGTCAGTTTAAGCAACATACAAGAATATTTCCTCCTAAACCCTTACCTGAACATTTTACAGTGACTTCTGCAACAGATAGCTTGTATTTGCAAAAAATTCGAGACATTGAGTATCATGATGAAATAGAGCTTGCACATAGTTCTTATTGCGAGGTACTAACGGTTGTATCAGAGGAGTTTGAACAAGGCACTAGGCAAAAACACTTTGATAACTATCAAAGTGAAGTTCTTTCAACTTTTGATCGAAAACATAAAAAAACAAGCAAGAAAGTTGATGATGTAATTGTTGATTCTCAAATTTTTTATGATGACGTTCTTGAGTCTGAAAGCCCTGAATTCGAAACCTATAACCGTAGACCTGATCGTTGGTTTAGAGATGGTGTCTTACATGTCAACATGGATGATGAATCCCTAGACTTAAAATGGAAGTTAAAGTAATGGCTAACGCTATCCGCCAGCTAGGTGTATTACATCATAGTCCGTATTTATTGGCTCCTTTATACCAAGAGTTTTATTTACACTTAGAGCAACAGCCTAAAAATTTCTTGCTCAGTTATTTATTGCTGCCAATGTTATTCCATCAAGAAACCGCAGATAAATTACAAAGACTTAGCAAATCTAGTTTAAACACTAAGTTTAATGACCCTTTAATTTTGAAAGGCTTGGAAAAGCGAGTTCAGGATTTTAAAGAGTTAACCAATACCTGCATGTTAATTTTAAAAGAACAAAATGTTGTCCAAATAACTCCTGAATTATCAGTTAACTTTGAGGCTAAGAGTTTAGCCAGTGGGCATTGTAAAAAACAACAACTAACGGCTGCTAAAAATTTAGCAAAATTAATGAATCCGTTTTTAGTTAAAGACTGTTACCGAATTTTAGGGATTAAAAATTTATGAAGCCATATGTAGCTTTTATAGGTGTTGTTGATAAAAAAGAACAATGCCACTACGTTGAATTTTCTCCAGGCTTAAATGTTGTAACAGGAAAATCATCAACAGGTAAGAGTGCCTTAATTGAAATTTTTGATTATTGTTTGGCCTCTTCTGAATACACTATTCCTGTAGGTAAAATAACTGAAAATGCGGCTATTTATTTCACGATCTTTAAAAAAGAAAAAGGTTATTTAGTTGTTGCCAGAAAACCTAAAGAGAGAAAAGGCTTCTATCAGGAAGTAGCAAATGATGATCTGCCAGTAAACTAAGGTGTTTTAGAGATAAATAGCAAGTGGTTTAAACTTGGTTATTTTATTGCTGAATATAACTATAAAAAGAAACTTGGGCTGTTTTTTGGCTTAAACGTCAATGATATTGAAACAAACAATGATGACCGTAACTTTTTTGGAAAAAAGAAGCCTTCCCCTTCAATTAGAAGCTTCATGTCTTTCATGTTACAGCACCAAAACCTTATCGCTAATAAACATGCTGTATTCTACCGCTTTGATGAAAAAGAGAAACGTGCGCAAGCTATTGATCACTTTAAAATATTTTTAGGTTTTGTTGACCAAAGTTACTTTTTGAAGAAGCAAGAGTTGGCTGAGCTAGAAAAAAAGAAAAGACGTATTGAGTTGTCATTACCTAAACGCCAGCAGTTATTACAGCAAAGAGAGGCTAAGTTAAATAGTAAATTACATGAGTACCATGCTTTAAGTGGAATACCACTTGTAAACGCTAATAGCCTAGATATATTGAAAGAGCCTTTGAGTTGGCTTGATAGCATTAAAGAGAAAAAGGTTGATTTTGATGCCGCATCGGATGCTAACACAAAGCTTATCGATGAGCTTGAAAAGGCTATGAAAGAAGAGTTTAGCTCTTTAAGAAAATTAGAAGGTGAAATAAGAGCAATTAACTCAACAATTGAGATAAGTAGCAATTACTTCAAGTCAATAAGCGCTATTAATTACCCACATGAAATTACCGAATCAATTAACGAGTGCCCTTTTTGTAACAGCGTCACAGATAAGCTAGAGCATGAGGCCGATGAATTAACTAAAGCAATACACTGGCTAAATGATGAAATTACAATTCAAAAGCCTCAGCAGTATGATTACGAGCCAAAGCTGCAATCGTTGAAGTTAGAAATAGGTAGTAAAAAAGAAACTCTGGCTACTTTAAAACGAAAAATTGATGGTGTTGTCGCCAACAATAAAGAAGTTGAAAGGCGACAAAATCTTCGTGAACAGATAATGAAAGCAAAATTATCGATTGAAATTTACCTCGAAGAAATCATTAACGATGAAGCTCCAGCAGATACTGACAATCAATTGAGTCTACTTGTTGATAAAATAAAGGGACTTAATAAAGAATTAAAGGCGTATGCTGTAGACAAAAAAATTAGTGATGCCGAAAAAGAGTTAAAGACAACAATGGACACCATCGGGCAAAATCTTGATTTTGAAGAGTTCTACAAGGACCCTGTTGACATAAACTTTTCATTAGAATCATTTGATATTTGGTTGAAGGCAAAGAAAGAGAAAGTATTCTTAAGGTCGATGGGGAGTGGTGCTAACTGGCTTTATTGTCATCTATCTCTTTTTCTATCCTTACAAAAATTATTTTGTTCATTAGGCGATAGCTGTTCTATTCCGCCAATACTGTTTATTGATCAACCAACTCAAGTCTATTTCCCAAATGTGGCTAATGACAATGCAGAAAAATTCAATGTAGAGAAAATTTCAACCATCAATAGGCTGGAAAATGTTGATGAAGACATTAAAAGTGTAGAAAATTTCTTTAATGAAATTATTACGTTTTGTGAAGATACTGAATTTGAAACTGGGCATATGCCTCAAATTATTATTAGTGATCATGCTGACGATTTAAACTTGTCTGAAGGTAGGGTGTTCGAAGATTATGTTCGAGCTAGATGGCGAAATCGTGGTTTTATAGCTGACTAATTCTTATTCGATTAGGTTTTATTATTAAAATAATTTGGCGGTAATGGATGGCAAACAAAAAAATTTGGGCTTATGCGACAGACGCAACTGGTAAATACGTAATTGGTGAAAAACATCCCCTCAAAATTTTTTATATATGGGAAACGTTAAAACTGAAACGTAGTGACATTCACACATTCAACAAGCTTACATTTATGAGCACTCATAGAATACCTGAAAAGCGAACTCCTCTGTCTACGGTAAAACTTGGATTTTATCGATATAAATCAACACCAGAAGAAACTAATAATGCAGATGGAGATAGCGATTCATTATCTCACTCTATTGCCATCCAAGCTTTAGCAGAATTAAAAGTATTGAATTTCATATGTGGTCAGGAAAAGTTTTCTATTGAGATAGATGACATTCGTACTGAAGACACTAAAATTCAACTAACCAATAGAGATACATACGAGTATTACTACCCTGACTTAATATGCCAGTTTAGCGAACCCCGCAACTTAGCCAGAAAATGGGGAAAGAAACTTGCGATTGAAGTTAAGCATACGCATGAATGTGAAGGTGAAAAAATTTTTGATTTCAAAAATCACTGTATACCAATAATCGAAATTGATATAGCCAAGTATTCCATTGAAAAAAAATACGGCACCAAATCGCCTACGCCAGAACAGCTTGAGGATTACTATGGATATTGGAAAGCGGTTTTTGCCAAGCAGATATTTGGGCGAATTTTAAGTAACCCTGTTACTCCTGAATTTTATGATGAGGTTTGCGAAGAAGCTACTCAAAAGCTTGCGCAAGCACAAAGACAAAATGGAGATTTGAGAAACAAGCTTGCAGATTCACGGCATACAAATACCCGCCTTAATGGGGACCTTAAAACTAAAGATGACCTTGCTACAAGGTTGCACGCTTCGATTTCAGAAAAAGATAAAAAGATTGAAAATTTGGAAAATCGTGGGCTAACGGATTATTTACTAAATGCAATTGGCATTAAAGGTTGAGAAGAGAGTGATATAGTTTTCTATCCATATAATACCTATCATCTAGTGAAAATAGTCGTTTGGTGCCAAATTGAGTTGGTTTATCATCTCTGGGCTGAAGCCGTTGCGGAGTAGCTCAAAATCATCGAAGTCGATAATTGCCTTTTTTCCCTTGCCAATTACCTGATACAAACTGCCTGATGATGTTGTGATTAATTGATTGCTAGAATTGAACTTTATTATTTGTGATGTACAAAGATAATCACCAGTAGCGAATCGACAAGTCATGTCATCAACTATTGTGCCCCAAATAACTTCACCAATGCGATCCATTCCTTCCATAACTGAAACTATGCACCAGTCAGTAACTATCGTATTCATCGGATTATCCGTCATTTTCAACCATGCCTCATGATAAAGAATGGTCGTTAAAATCGCCAATAATGTATGGATCTAAAACGTAGTATTTGAGCGAGAAAATATTCTTTCACATTCAGTGATGGTAAAGTTAACTTCTCTCTTGCAAGCCCTCTGTAACTAATTAATTTAATGTAAAATAAATACTATTTCAGATGTTTTAACTAACAAAAGTGGCTATCGCTATATAGAAAATAAGTGGCTACTTAGTCGTAGAAAAATGGGTGTCCTACTATAGAGCTAAATTATTTGCGACTGGATTGTCCGGGTGGATATTCTAGGGGGAATAACCATAGCTCTATATAAACTTTACCACTTTTCTAATTAAGAGTAGCCATTGTTAATTTGAATGAGAAGATAGATTTATGATCAGTTAAATAATTAATGCATTTTTAATTCAAATAATTTTTAACTTAACAGAAAATTTTTTAGAGCAGTGAAATAGCAATGTGGCGATTGAGGCAATATGGCGAAATTACCTTATTTTGTCATCTAAGTTTTGATCGAGAAATAAGACCGTTTTATAAGCCAGTATGTTTTGTTTTTTTAGTGGAAAACGCTCAACAAACAATTCTTGAAATAAATTATTGATTAAGCTTTTTGAGTGCTCAGTATCCCTTTTCTTCCAAATTGCATATTCCGGTGATGGTGAACACCGAATCCGGTTTGAACGTGAACACCTAAACGTCCCCGCATTGGGCTAGTGTGTTTTGTACCCTAAGTGTTCACGTTAAGTCAACTCAGAGCGTATTTTTCTCATTGATTCTCCT
>CAJQOP010000092.1 GCA_905479945.1 uncultured Glaciecola sp.
CTGCATCAGCAACACCGATAAAGTTTGCTAATGGTGGAGTTTATGGAAAAGGTGTTTGGGTTTGGGTTGAGGCTGCAGAGCGTTATATTCAAAGTGGTTCAAGTGCTGACATTGTTCCTTATATAGCTTGTGAAAACGAAGACGTTAACAATAATGGGCGTTTAGACATTACTTCTACGCTCAATGAGGATACCAATAACGACGGCGAATTAACGCCAGGGATTATTGGTACTATCAGTTTTAAAGATGGCATTGCAAGAACGAATGCATCAGGCCAAGCAACGCTAGAACTTCGTTATCCAAAGCAGTACGCAAGTTGGGTGGGAGTTGAAATATCAGTGTTTGGTCAGAGTTCAGGTAGTGAGGCTAGAGATAGTCAGTCATTAGTCTTACCTATAGCTGCCTCAGATGTAACGAACGAAGACAATCCCCCAGCAGCAAATCCATTTGGTATCGTTCAGAGTTGTTTAACCGCAAACTAATATAGTTTGAATGAAAAAACCCGCTCTTTGCGGGTTTTTTGTTTATTCGATAAATTAAAAATCTCACTAAGAAACGAATAGCCTCTCAGCACAAAGAACGACAATGTTCTATTTTTAACCTTGAAACGGGTAAACACTTCCATAACCGAGTATTTGTGTAAGTTCATCAAGCGCAGTGCGTGATTCAATTAATAATTGAGGATCAATTAAATCAGCCACATACAGCTCATCGCGATAATGTTTATTAACCCAAGCGCATAATACTGAGTAGCTATTTTCATTGATGAAGGTGCTAGGGTTGACATTACTTTGTTCACGCTCTGTCATCGCCACCCTGAGCCTCAAACAAGCTGGCCCGCCACCATTTTGCATGCTTTGCTTAACGTCAAAATAATGCACTTCTTTTATCGGTGTATTTAAGGTGATTAGTTTTGCTAGATAGGTCGATACAGCTAAATTATTTTCACATTCTTTTGGCGCTATAATCGCCATATTGCCGTTCGGTAAACGGATTACTTGAGTGTTAAATAAATAGGTTTTAACTGCATCAGATAACGACACTTCGTCATCAGGAACCTCTATGAAATGGAAGTCGTCAGAGCCAAACTTTTTCAGTATTTCCATTTTCATTTCTTGTGTGTTCAAAAACGCAAGTTGGTGATAGAACAGCACGTTTTGATTGCCTACTGCAATAACGTCGTTATGAAATACGCCGGCATCGATTACGTCTGGGTTTTGCTGCGCGAAAACTACGTTATCTGAGCCTAGTTTATGCAGTCTTGTAACAGCTTCACAGGCTTCAAAAGTCTGACGGGCAGGATATTTTTGAGGGGCGAGTTTTGATTCATCAAACGCATAGCGACCAAAGACGAATAGTTCAACTCCATTATCACCGTATTCTTGACAAAAGCGCGTATGGTTCGCGGCTCCTTCGTCGCCAAAATGCTCATTATCTGGAAGGTGTTGATGATGCACAAAGTGGTTTGGGTCAGCAAATGTCGCTTTTAATATGTTGCCTGTGACTTCAGGCTCAAGTGAACGGTGGTATTTGTTAGTTAAATTTGCTGGCGTAAAGTGAATTTTACCGTCTGCAGTATCCCCACTTGGAGAAACTGTTGCTGCGTTGGCTGTCCACATACTAGACGCTGAACAACAAGCTAAAAATATATGCGGGGCTTGCTTGTATGCAGTTTGCATTACATTGGCATCGCTGCCTGAGAAACCCAAACGTCGTAATGCATTAATATCAGGCCTTTCCTGCGGTGCAAGAACACCTTGTACCATCCCCATATCCGCAAGTGCCTTCATTTTTTGCAGGCCCTGCAGTGCAGCTTGTTTCGGATTACTGCTTGCATTAGCGTTACTTTTTGATGCAACATTGCCGTATGAAAGCCCTGCATAGTTGTGCGTAGGGCCTACAAGACCATCAAAGTTTGCTTCAAACTGCTTCATTTATGCATCTCCAGAAGTTGCCGTTATAACAATTAATATCTCACCTATTATACTATTCATTATATAGGTCTCGAAGATATTAATTAGACTAAGGACAGTAATAGTTGAACGAATTACCGTCAGATTATACTCAAAAAAATTAGCTTGCCAATTTATAAATATGAAAAAGTCATAAAAAACAATGAGTTTGCATATTTCGAAAATATAAGTATGTGGAACAACTTGTTTTCTATTCACTTTGTAGATATATGTTAAAAAGGGAATTTAATAACACCGCCCACCAAACACATTACGTTTTTTTGATAATTAGCTGTATTTTATAAGGTTCTTTCCATAAATGGGTAAATCACTAGTAATAGTAGAGTCACCGGCCAAAGCAAAAACAATAAATAAATATCTAGGTAAAGACTTTATTGTTAAATCGAGTGTTGGGCATGTGAGAGATCTTCCAACGAAGGCTTTAGGTAATGTTGAGCCTAAAAAACCAGCAAAAGAACTCAATTTGTGGACGGATAAAAAGAAAAGTGAGTATTTAAAGAACTTTGAATACGCCAAACTAGTCGACCGTATGGGCGTTGATCCAAAACAAAACTGGGATGCGCATTACCAAATATTGCAGGGTAAAGAGAAAGTTGTTGCTGAACTCAAAAAGCTAGCCAAAGACGCTGACACGATATACCTCGCGACGGATTTGGATAGAGAGGGTGAGGCGATTGCTTGGCATTTACAAGAATTGCTTGGCAGCAAAGGCAAGACATACCAGCGTGTGGTGTTTAATGAAATAACAAAAGACGCCATTCAAGAAGCATTCTCTGATCCTGGTGAAGTGAATATCAACCGGGTAAATGCCCAGCAAGCTAGACGGTTCTTGGATCGTATTGTTGGTTTCATGGTATCTCCTTTATTGTGGAAAAAAGTGGCGCGTGGCTTGTCTGCCGGACGAGTTCAGTCTGTAGCAGTTAGACTGGTTGTTGAAAGAGAGCGAGAGATTAAAGCATTTGTACCTGAAGAATTTTGGGATATACATGCTGATTTGTCCACAAAAGCTGAAGACAAATTAAGAATGATGGTTGCCAAACATAACGGCACTGCGTTCAAACCTGTTAACAAAGATCAAGCTGAAGTGGCTGTTAACGCCCTTAAATCAGCCCAATACACTGTTGCAAGCCGAGAATCAAAGCCTACGCAAAGTCGCCCATCGGCACCTTTTATTACATCAACCTTACAGCAAGCTGCTAGTACAAGACTTGGTTACGGTGTGAAGAAAACCATGATGATGGCGCAAAGATTGTATGAAGCGGGCCATATTACATACATGAGAACAGACTCGACTAATTTGAGCAAAGGTGCGGTTGAAGGTTGTCGTGAATATATTCAAAAGAACTTTGGTGACAAATATTTTCCGGGCGATCCAATTGTATATGGAAGCAAAGATGGCGCTCAAGAGGCTCACGAAGCTATCAGACCGTCGAACGTTGCTATAAAGGCAGATTCACTAAAGGAAATGGAAAGAGACGCTCAGCGTTTGTATGAGCTCATTTGGCGTCAATTCGTTGCTTGTCAAATGACAGCAGCAAAATATGACGCTACTACTATCCGAGTTGAAGCTAGTGGTTATGAGCTTACAGCGAAGGGCCGCGTATTAATATTTGACGGTTGGACGGCAGTGCAGCCACAGATTAAACGTAAAGGCGAAAATGAACTCTTGTTGCCAAATGTGAAGCAGGGCGACAAATTAGCCTTGCACGAACTAGATCCTAAACAGCACTTTACAAAACCTATTGCTCGCTTCAACGAAGCGTCCCTAGTAAAAGAGCTTGAAAAGCGCGGAATAGGCAGACCTTCTACTTATGCTAGTATCATTTCGACTATTCAAGATAGAGGGTATGTCAAGCTTGATTCCAAGCGTTTCTATGCCGAGAAAATGGGCGAAATAGTGAATGACCGTTTGGTCGAAAACTTTTCGGACCTTATCAGCTTTGATTTTACAGCTAAAATGGAGCAAAACTTAGATGATGTTGCCCATGGTGAGAAAAAATGGAAAACGGTTTTAGATAATTTTTATTCAGAATTCTCTGAGCAACTAGAAATAGCTGAAAAGCCTGTCGAAGAAGGAGGGATGAAGCTTAATGCAGCTGTTCCTGTCGACATAGAATGCGGTAAATGCTCACGCGAAATGAACATTAGAACGGCGAGTTCGGGTGTATTTTTAGGATGCTCTGGATATAACCTACCACCTAAAGAAAAATGTACAAACACCATGAATCTAACACCTGGCGATGAGGTTGTTAAAGTCGATGATGAAGAAGAATTAGAAACTGAGGTATTACGAGCAAAGCGTCGTTGTGACACTTGTGGAACAGCAATGGATAGCTACCTGGTTGATGAAAAACGAAAACTGCATGTCTGCGGTAATGCGCCCTCTTGTGATGGTGTATTTGTCGAGGAAGGTGCTTTTAAAATTAAAGGCTACGATGGGCCAATTATAGAGTGTGACAAGTGCGGCAGCAACATGGAGCTCAAAACTGGACGTTTTGGTAAGTATTTTGGTTGTACAAGTGAAGAATGCAAAAATACTCGTAAATTGCTTCGCAGCGGTGAGGCTGCGCCACCTAAAGAGGACCCGGTTTTCTTAACTGAATTACCGTGTGTGAAATCAGAAGCTCACTTCGTCTTGAGAGACGGAGCCGCGGGTTTGTTTCTAGCTGCTCATACTTTCCCTAAGTCGCGGGAAACGCGAGCCCCACTTGTTGCAGAGTTGACTCGTTTTAGAGATAGAATATCGCCTAAATTTTATTACTTAGCCGATGCCCCAAAAGCTGACCCGGATAAAAACCCGACTATTGTCCGATTCAGTCGTAAAACAAAGCAGCAATATGTAATGTCTGAAGATGGCAATGGCAAAGCGACAGGTTGGTCGGCATGGTATGAAAATGATAAGTGGGTTGCCGACGATAAACGCAAAAAACCGAAAAAAACAGAAAAAATAGAGAAGAAATAGAGAATACTGATGGCATTATCGTTACAGGAACAGCTGCTTAAAGCAGGCTTAGCCGATAAAAAGAAAGCTAAGAAGATTAAACAAGAAAAACACAAGCAGGTGAAAGCAAAGCAGCGTAATAATCAAGAAGTTGAAAGTGAGGCTAAAAAGGCAGCGGCGGCTGCATTAGCTGCCAAGCAAGACAAAGATCGCTTGTTAAGTGATAAGCTGCGAGACGAGCGTCTGCGCAAGGAAATCATTGCGCAGGCAAATAACTTGATAAAGGTTAACGCACAGCCTCGCAAGAGGGGAGACGTAGTGCTCAACTTTACCGATAATAATTTGGTAAAGCGGATGTATGTTGATCAAGCAACCCAAAAAATGGTGACACAAGGCCGATTGTCTGTAGTAAGTTGCGAAGCAGACGTATACGAATTAGTACCAACACCAGTCGCGGATAAGATAAAAGAGCGTGTGCCAGAATCAGTTATTTATCAGGCCACAGAGATTCAAGAAGACAAAGACAATGCACAAGACAGTGAGTGGTACGCTAACTATGACATTCCAGATGACCTTGTTTGGTAGTTATTGTCTTTCCCTGCATGTGATACGACTGCATATATTTGTGCTTACATTGCAATCACGAATCGAATAAAAAGTAGTTAAAAGGCGCTCCCAATAGCGCCCTTTTTGTGTTTATGTCAAAGTTATATACTGGCTGTGCTATTCAGCGCCTTGTGGCACTTTTTTCGCCTCAATTAGCAAAGTTATTGATACATTTGCACTATATGAGTGTCGGTAATTTTTCGCTAGGCAATAACCGCGAATCAATAATAGCGGCCTCTCTATGGCCAATAATTTTTTGATAATTAGGGTCCGTAGCAAAAGCTAAAAAGTCAGCAATTGATTGTTGCTTTATTAGCATTATTAGATCCCATTTTTCTTCACTAGGGCCAATGAAAAAATGGTCACATTTACCCAGGAAGATTATATCGCCACCGCTCTTCCTCAGCAGTGGCAAGGTGAGTTTAATATAAATTTGATAAGCATCTCTCCCTGAAATTGGTTTTTGAGGGGCGATATCCATAGCATTACTGTAGTCAGCTACGTCTTTAAAGCGAAGCAAGTTAAGCATAACAAGTTCGCCTTGTATTGATTTTGAAAATAGCTGCTTAGCTGCGTCATCCGTTGGGTTTAAATACTGAGTGGTCATTATTTTTTGTCCGTAAAAGTTAGTTTTCATCATTATAAGCATGATGTAATCAAATGCTTTTCCATTCTTGCGCAATAAATTTACAGAAGAGCAATATTGGAAAATACCTAAATTTGTTTAGTAAACTGTGTCTCGTTACACTAATTGAGAATATTTAAATGAAACTTACAGAATATCGATTGAAGCAGAAAAGCTGAGCTCGGGAATTTCAGTAACAGCGACTTTAGGAATGTAAAATGAACCCAAGCTATAAGAATAGAATAGTGGCGGCTATTTCATATATTGAAAGCAATTTAACCGAAACCCTCAACTTGGATTTGATAGCGCATCATTGTCATTTTTCACCTTTTCATTTTCATCGCGTTTTTCGTGGAATAATGAACGAAACATTAAGTAACTATGTCGCGCGTAAAAGGTTAGAAAAGGCAATTCACCTCTTGGTGTTTAAAAAGGATAGTAGCATCACTAATATCGCATTTGATTGCGGATTTTCGTCGAGTGCAAATTTTGCAAAGTCGGTGAAAAAATATTTCGGTTACAGTCCTTCTGAAATACGCTCGCCACAGCATAACGAAAGTTCTAATTTGGGTGACATTTTACTAAAATACGGCAAGAACTTTAGGCCAAGTGAATTGTATCCGAGTCAATTAGAGGGGGCCTTAAGCAACAAGTTTCCACTCAATGTTAAGCTAAGACATTATGCGAATAAGCGTTTTTGTAAAATTGCGTCGAAAGGGGGGTATGAACCCGAATCGTTGTTTAAAGCATGGGATACTTTAATTCATTGGGGCGAATGCAATGGAGTGGCTAAAGAATCGCAGTTCAGGCTTGCTTGGGCGCACGATAACCCTGCAGTAACGCCAATAGCTAAATGCCGTTATGACGCTTCAATAGAGATAACAGATGACATCAAGGTTGCTGAGCCATTCAGCGTCGTTAATCTGCCGAAGGGTGATTATGCTGTTATATATGTAAAAGGTTCGGCGGAAGATGTCAATCAAGCGCAAATGTCATTGTTTAGTAATTGGTTACCCAGCAGTGGATATGAACCAGATGATTTGCCAATGTTAGAGCGGTACTTAAATGATGTTAGACTTGAAGGCGTTATCGAGTCTGAAATAATGCTTAAGTTAAAGCAGTTAAGTTGAATTTAAAATGGATTTTGGATTATAAATTATGAAGAAAAACAGCAAGTATTTGGGCTTAGCAATAGCTTTGAAAATCAACATTGGAATTATCATTAACTTCGGTTAAATTCATTTAAATATCACTAATTGACTCTAACTTCGCTTAATTACCTTAAAATCCCTCCACTCCTATATGTTTTTATTTCTCCAATATTTGGATGATAAATATATAAAATCAGGGTACAACGAACTTTATATGCAAGGGCCTCTTTGCTTGAAGCTGCAAACTCATAAAACTTGGAATATAGGACTGTATGGGCTTTACTGCTTCAAGTTCTTCGACAAAACGTTCGACGCGCCAATTGGCAGGAACGGTTGCTCGGTCAGACGTTCCAATATCAAGTTGGTAATAAAGTATTACAGGTCGTTCAGAAACAATACGTCACCTTTTAATTACCTGCGTTCTTGAACGTATGACTTTTCCTTGATGCAGCACAATGTATATTTTTGTAAGTACGTTATATTCATATTATTAAGAAACAAACGTTAGATAACGAGTAAACGCTTTTGTTTATTTGGAATTGAGTTATTTGAAGGTTTAGGGAAGCTATGAGACTGCGTAAACTTCACAGAATTGTTGCAATTATTTTGGCTCCATTTATCTTGCTGCTTGCACTAACTGGCAGTTCATTGTTTTTTAGAAAGTCAGGTGTTTACGAAAAAGAAATTAAGGAATTTCTGATATCGCTCCACACATGGGAAATTATTGCTCCTTATGTAGGATTATTTCTTGGTTTAGGTTTATTGTTTTTAGTTATTTCGGGCACTATTTTGTTCTTCAACAAACGCGCCTAATAATAGGTTTTTAAAACTATTCTACTATTCCATTTGAAACACTCATAAACGTTGTTTTTATTGGTCTATTGCGACGTATGGCAACATCGAGAAGCTTTATGTTATCAATTTTTACGAAAATAGCTGATTGGCTGGCATACTCTATTTTGGGTTTGGCGCCTGACTCTAAGTTGGGAGGCGCAGTACAGTTTTTTATTGAAGACACAACTAAGATATTTTTCTTAATAGTGTTGATGATCTATACAATTGCTCTTATTCGCGCATCACTAAATATTGAGCGGGTCCGCGACTATCTTGCAAAAAAGAATAAAATATTTGCTTACCTCATGAGCTCAACGTTTGGTGCAATTACACCTTTTTGTTCCTGCTCAAGCATACCTGTTTTCCTTGGATTTACCTCCGCAGGTATACCTGTCGGAATTACAATGTCATTTCTTTTAACTTCACCACTCATTAACGAGGTTGCAGTATTAATGTTATTGAGTTTGGTAGGATGGGAAATAACATTAATTTATGTATTAGTTGGAATGGCCATAGGAGTCGCTGGAGGAGTTTTTCTTGACCTTATTCGTGCGGAAAAACTGCTGCAACCATTCGCATTAAAGGCATATCAAAAAGCCGAGTTTGCTGATGAAAAACACATGATCAAAACTAAGCTTTCATTTAGGCAACGACATGATTTCGCAAAAGTAGAACTGTTAGATATTTTGAATCGTATATGGAAGTGGGTATTTATTGGTGTCGGGTTGGGCGCTGCATTACATGGGTTTATGCCCGACCTGTGGTTTGAAGAAAACCTGGGAAGTGGACAATGGTGGTCGGTGCCTATGGCTGTCCTTGCTGGTATTCCACTCTATTCAAATGCTACTGGCGTTATTCCTATAATGGAAAGTTTGATCGTAAAGGGCTTACCGTTAGGCACAACACTAGCATTTTGTATGAGTACCGTTGCAGCAAGCTTTCCTGAGTTCATTTTGTTGAAACAGGTAATGACATGGAAGTTACTCACTATAATTTTTACACTTTTGCTATTGTCATTCACCTTAGTAGGGTGGCTAGTAAATTCAATCTATGTATTATGAGGAGCGTTTGTGAAAAAAATTCAAATACTTGGCAGTGGATGTGCGAAATGTGTGAAAGCCGCTGAGGTCATTCAGGAGGTAGCGGACAGTTGCGGAGTTCAGGTAATCATTGTCAAGGAGTCCAGTCCCGAACTAATTCTCAAATATGGTGTAATGACTACTCCTGCAGTTGTTGTAGACAGCCAAATGGTGCATTCAGGATCTGTTCCTGATAAAAAGGTAATAGAGCAGTGGATAAAGTAGATTAAGTTAGAACGCTTACTAGAAAGCTACAATAATACGCGGCAAACTTTCTACTTCTGTGTGGAGCGCACAAAACTCTTAACTGGCTGCATACTTGAGTCCTATTATTAAATGTTACCTTTTGCTCAATAATAGGGCTCAATCTCTTATTGGAGAATCTTGATTATGGGTTTAAGTGATGTACCTTCTTTTTTCTGTATAAACTTAAGCCAATTAATCCAAGGCCTAAAAGCAGAATGGATGATGGTGCTGGAACAGAAGGTACTGGGGGTTCGCCGATACTTCCAGGCAAAACTTGTATGTTAACGACATCAAACCCAGGTGAGCCACCCAGGCTATCTAAGCCTACTATTTTAATAGCTTGCACTGCGTCGGTAAACCCTATGGTAGCCAAATCAAAGGCGGTGGTGGTTGAGTCATTCGCAATTCCAAGTAAGAAAAAGTCGACTAAATTCGCACTCACCCATACTTCTGCTCGTTCTCCTTGCGCACCCACTTCTTGAATGAAAATATCATTGCCAACACCATCGATGACCGTTTCATCGGTAAATCCAACGGTAATATACGATCCTGTAGGCAGCGAAAGAAAATCAACAACCGCACCAGGATCATCCTCTAACACTACGTCGAGCGATACCAGTGTAGGAAAAGCACCGGGAAAGGTGCCACCATATGGCCCAGCGATAGGACCTGCTCCACTATCGAAATAGTCTAGTACAACATCAGCATAGCCTATTAATGCTGCTTGAGCCGACATGGAACCCATCAGTGAAATAACTACTATCATTAAAAAACGCTTCATCATTATATTCCTTCATATGCTTAAGTATTTATCATTGTCAGTTGGTTATAATTTAAGCAATATTCATTCCTTTTATGTAAGTATATGAATGCTATAATTTTAATTAAAGAGCGTAAACGAGATCCTCAGAGGGTGTAAAAATAGCTGACAGTAGTTAATAAATAGGGATTTATAAGTTTTAAGTTTGATGTCAATAAGCTCAAGTTGACCGCAAACGTTTGAAATTGAACCTTAAGAAGACATTATGCTTTGGAGTCTCTGAATCAGAAACTCTTTCGAGCTTTAAAAGTCCCAATATTAGCCCTCCTTATTTTGATTTAAAGCATATTTTATATTTTGAAGTGGCGTTGCAAGTTGACTGTCAGCATTTTTTACACAAAATAACAGAGGTGTTGAGGTGTTGAAGTACAAGGTGTCCGCTAGAAAGCGTTATTAATTTTCGTGCATTCTTTTGCGCATTGTCGCCAGTTTAGCTTTTACGCCTCCCATCATTTGAGCAAACCGACTTTCTTTACTCAGCAAGGCAAACGCTGGATCGAATTCTGCTTCCCAAACCCTGACCCAACCTAAGCCTATTGCTCCTTGCAAGTAGTAGTATGCTTCTTCTTTGTCATTTTTAAGTGCCTTTATCTGCGCCATATTCATGTAATAAGAAGGGTTGTTAGACTGCGTAATTTTGCTGTCTACTGTATATTTTTCAAATTTTTCAATAATAGCATCTGCATTATCTAAGGCACTCAACTGCTGATACGCATAAGCTAGATGAATTGCTGCTTGACCATTTTCCAACATATAGAAGAAACCTTCCTGTCCTTTGTCTTTTTCTTGTAACTCTAGGTATTTACTAACCGCCTGGGAATAATCGCCTTTATAAAAAGCTTTCTCTGCGGCAATGAACAAGCTCGTAATCATGTTATTGTGACCGGATTCGGCTTTGTCTAAGTAAAGCATTGCGTCTTCATGGTTTCCCTTAACTAAATAAAAACGGGCTTTTAGAAGATTGATATAAGTTTCTGGGAAATTTTCTTTTCGTTGCGCAATGTAATCAAACCACTTATTGCTTGCCTCAAAATCTCCAACGTCCATACTGGCCGTTAATAAGCCTTTAAGCGCCTGATTATTGATGGGATCGATGTCCAACGCTCTTTTATACATATTAGTCGCTTTATCCAATCGACCATGGTTGGTAAGTATTTCGCCTGCTAAAACATAAGCTCCGGGATAATAGGGATCATTGACTATGATTTGAGAAAATATTTCCATCGCCTGTGTTTCATCTCCCATATAGTAATAACCCCAGGCAACGTTACTGGCCGCAACAGGGGACTTTGGGTCTAACTCGAAAGCTTTGAGGTAAAGCTTATGTGAGTCTGTTAACTTACCAATGCCTTGTAATAGCGAGCCGTACCACAAATACGCCATTGCGTAATTGGGATTCAATCCGATGGCACGTTTAAACGATTTTTCCGCATTTAATGGTTCTGTCGGACTTAACAATAAACCCTGAGAAGCGTAGGCTGCAGCTAAACTACTATTAAGTGAAAGTGCTTTATCTATTGCTTGTCGAGCCTGCGTATTTGCCTCTTCTCGAGCGCTATTTCCGTAAAGAGCCAACAATATAGTTGCGTCGGCAACTCCAACATAGGCCCGAGCATAATCGGGATCTAATGAAACAGCTCGATTGAAATGTGTTTTTGCTTTCTCGATAGATGCCACACTTCTATGGCTCAGTTCAGTTTGTCCTTTTCCATGCTCGATCATCGCATCTATATTCAGCGTTTCGTTGGCCATGCTAATTTTCTTTCGGTCATCGAATAGGGTAAGTTTCATCTTGTTTACAACAGCATTGGCAATATCATCCTGAATTTTGAATATATCTAGGTATTCCCGATCAAAGGTTTCAGACCATATGTGTTCTCCCGTTGCCACGTTTATTAGCTGGGCCGTTACCCTAATCTTATTACTGGTATCATTTTTACGAATGCTGCCTTCAAGAATAGTGCTTACGCCGAGTTCTTTGCCAATCTCGGGTATCGTTTTTTTGCTCACCCCTTTGTAAGCAAATGAAGATGTGCGGGCAGCTACTTGCAGGTCTGGAATTTTGGCCAGTAAATTCAATAATTCCTCTACCATGCCATCTGCAAAGTACTCATCCTCTGGATCGCTACTAAAAGCAATAAAGGGCAAAATGGCGATTGATTTCTTCTTAACTTTTAAAACTTCACCGATTATATCTGTCTTATCCTGCACAGACCTTGGCAAAGTAGACTGCAATAGGCTTTTGTTATTATCCGCAGCAGTAATTTTTGGCGTTTTATCCTCCAGTAGAAATTGTGAGCCAAGTAAAATGGTGGTGATGATCAGAAGCGAGCCCACCACGGCAAGGGTGGCTTTAAAATTAGTCTGTTGAGTGTTGTCGGGCTGATACTGGGCAGTCGCACGCACAATACCGTCAGGCGTAAAGTTAAATAACCAAGCAAATCCTAAGGATACTGGGAATCCAGCTACAAAAACCTGTAACAATAGTGTCATAACGGAGTCTGGGAGGCCCAGGGCAGGGACTGCCAAATCTGCGATTTGTATCAGAGGCCAAGCAGAAACAGCATAAATGGTCGCTACTTTGAAAACCTGCCGATGTTTTAATTGAGCTATAAAATTTGCCAATGATGCGCCTTAGTGCTCACAATGAAAAGATTCTGAGAGCTGTTCTTGATATTAATGTCAATTAAGAATGATTATGTGCAACGTAATTCATTTTAATCAGGCTACCCGAGCCAAAATCAGTAAAAAATTTATCTTTTTGTCGAGCCTACATCAAAAGAAAACAGGTGATTGTATAATTAGTATACAAAATTTAACTCTGAACAAAAGTTTTAAAGCCTTAAAATTTGTTTCAAAGTTCACTTCTGTGGTCTAGGTAAAATGTAGTAGACGAATATAGCTTAAGCCAAAAACAAGCCAATAGTGAGAAAGGTTAGATAATTAGTCGAGTAATTAAGTTTCTTTAAACACTTTAATCATTCGTCAATAAGTCCTAACTTTTCAGTGGGTATTTGTTCGTCTGGTCGATTAAGCTGTTTTATGCCTTCCTTTAGCTCTGCTGCAGGAATAATTTGCTGTATATTCTCTATAGGTGTCAATATCTTAATGACCGCCTTTTAAGAGGTGCGAGAAGTAAATAGAATATCCAAGCGAACCAAGATATAAAAATTACGGCGAGAACCCATGCCGCTTTTTCGCCGCCAGAGGTTCTGTCAGAGACGATAATTGCTATTAAAGGAATTAACCAAATAAAGGCGCACACCACAAAAAAGAAAAAGCCGATAATCATTTCCATTACATTACTCCTGCAATTCACATTAATTGATATTTACTCTATAACAATAAATTGATTTGCAAACATAATGCCAAGTAATTATCTTATATATTTCAACCGCCTACAGAATAAACTGAATTGATCACGGTGCTCATTTGGCTAAAAATACTACTTCTTAGTCTTTTTGAGCGAAAATTCAAACATTCGAATGCTGAATATAAGTAAGGTGTTAGACATACTGATTAAAGATAAGCTTATTAACGTCAGAATTTTATAAAATAGAAAAAAATTTAAAAAAAAGCAGAGCTAATTCGCTCTGCTTTATTTTTTTAGTTTATACAAAAGCTAGGGTTAACCAGCTTTCGTAAATCAACCATCACTAATCAACTTTAGTGGGCTTTTTCATTGGAGAGCTTGATTGTGCACTTGCACTAGCCACTGCGGCTGTCTTGCCACCCAAATCAAAACTGCCTCTAAGATCATCAGAAATAGCCAAAACAGGTGCTGATGATTCAGCCGCTTCTACTTTCGCTGGCGTTGCCATTGCGTGAGACACCGACTTAGGAGCTACTCTGACATATTTCTTTGGCTTATCAGCAACAACTGGAACCGTTATTTCAACTTTAGGTTCTTTAACTTTTGCTGGCGCTTTCGGTTTAGCAACGGCTTTAGACTTAGGTTTTTCAACCTTAGCTTCTTCAACAGTTTCGTCAACTTTTTCAGCCTTGGCAGAATCAATGTTTTCGATAGCTGAACTTGCAGTATCAGCTGTCTCGACTACTGCAGCGACTTCCTCAGATGCAGTGCTGGTCGTTAACTCATCATTTGTAGTTGAAGCAATAACTTCAACAACATCCTTGCTGGCTATTTCAATTTCTTTTTGAATAGGTTCAGCCTGAGTTACCTCAGCAACTGTGTCGTTGTGATTTGAAGCACTGATTTCTGCGTCTTGTGTAGAAGCGATTGGCTCATCAAACTGCAGTTCATCTTGACCAGAATTAGGCGCTGCAGTATTGCCGTCAGCTTGTTCATCCTTTTCTTTCTTGCGGCGCTGACCAGAAGCACGTACATGTCTAGGTGAACGTCTTCCGCGGCCACGCGGTGCTTCTGTTTCAGATTTTGTTATGGCTGTTTCGTCAGGAGTTGCATTATCATCAGTACTAACAGAATCAGCATTTTCAACAGAATCAATATTTGCATCTTCGGTCTGTATTGACGTTTGTTCCGCCTTATCAATAGCAGCTGGTATCTCAGCAATTAAAACGTTAGGTGCTGACTCGCCTTCTTCTAATTGATTACCTGGAGTTGGCGTGTCATCACCTACACGAACATTACGTTTCGTATCTCTGCGTTTTCTGCGCTCAGCTGGGGCTTTTCTCTTAACCGGAGTTGGCGCTGCGTTTTCTTGCGTAGCTGCAATCTCGACAACTGGCTTTTCAGGAACAGTTTTTATTTGTTCACTGCGTTGCTGACCACTACTTTGACTTGGACGGTCTGTGCGTTCAGGACGCGCTGGACGATCGCTCGTGTTGCGACGTTTACGGTTACCCTGTTGGCGATCGTCTTGAGGTTTGTCTTGGCTTTGTGTGCCTTCTGACGCTTTATCAGGACGCGGGCCTCTAGGGTTACTGCGACGCTTGTTTTGATTACGATTACGGTTGTTATTGTTTCTTTTCTGAGGTTTCTCTTCAGGTTTTTTCTCTTCAGCCTTTTTCTCTTCAGCCTCAAACAATGACTTAATCCAAGAAACCGCTTTTGTAACTACCGATGGTCCAGAAGGAGCCACTTTCTCTGCGTGCACAGGTGCTGCATTAGCAGTTGCAGGTGCAGACATACCCTGAAGCGCAGGTTCTTCTTTAGTAATCACTTTAGGCGTTGCTGTATCGGCAGCTGTTTGTGGTACTTCAGCTAGTCGAATGTTATAGCTAATATCATCTACTTTATCATCTGGGCGACGACGCACTATTTCATAGTGAGGAGTCTCAAAATTAGGGTTCGGTATGATCAGCAAATCAACATCGTGTCGCTTCTCTACGCTTCTTAGCGCACGCCTTTTTTCGTTCAATAAATAAGTCGCAACGTTAATTGGTAGTTGAGCTTCAATTTGACCTGTGTTGTCCTTGATGCTTTCTTCTTCGATAATTCGCAATACCGACAATGCTAATGACTCTGTTCCGCGAACGGTACCATGGCCACTACAACGTGGGCATACGTGATATGCAGACTCGCCCAAAGACGGACGTAAACGTTGACGTGACATTTCAAGCAAACCAAAACGAGAAATTCTGCCCAATTGGATGCGAGCTCTGTCAGGTTTTACCGCATCTTTCATACGGTTTTCTACTTCACGTTGATGCTTAATAGGTGTCATATCGATAAAGTCGATAACAACTAAGCCACCTAAATCTCGAAGTCTTAATTGACGTGCTATTTCATCAGCTGCTTCTAAATTAGTGTTAAATGCAGTCTCTTCGATATCACTGCCTTTAGTTGCGCGAGCGGAGTTAATATCGATTGAAGTAAGTGCTTCAGTTGGATCAATAACGATTGAACCGCCTGAAGGTAATCTAACTTCACGCTGGAAGGCAGACTCAATTTGGCTTTCAATCTGGTAGTGACTGAACAAAGGAACATCGCCTTGATACAGTTTTACTCGATTAACAAAGTCTGGGCGAACCAATTCGATATGAGCAAGTGCTTTTTCGAATATTGCTGGCTTATCAATCAGTATTTCGCCAATATCTCGACGTAAATAATCACGAATAGCACGCACAATGACGTTACTTTCTTGATGGATTAAAAATGGGGCAGGTTTAGATTCAGAGGCTTTTGTTACATTCGTCCAATGATTGACTAATACACCTAAATCCCATTGAAGTTCTTCATAAGACTTACCAACGCCTGCGGTACGAACAATTAAACCCATACCGTCGGGTAATTCAAGCTTGCCTAAAGATTCTTTAAGGTCGGTTCTTTCATCGCCTTCAATTCTGCGAGAAATGCCACCAGCACGTGGGTTATTTGGCATTAATACCAAGTAACTGCCAGCTAGTGAAATAAAAGTAGTAAGGGCGGCGCCTTTCTGTCCACGTTCTTCTTTGTCAACTTGGACGATAACCTGGGTGCCTTCCTTAACAACATCTTTGATGTTTGGACGGCCTTCCAGTTTATAGCCTGAAGGGAAATAAGTACGTGCAATTTCTTTAAGAGGTAAGAAGCCATGGCGATCAGCACCATAGTCGACGAAAGCAGCTTCTAAGCTTGGCTCAACGCGTGTGATTGTGCCTTTATAGATGTTTGCTTTCTTTTGTTCATGACCAGGACTTTCAATATCTAAATCGTAGAGTTTTTGCCCGTCTACTAGGGCTACGCGCAACTCTTCAGATTGAGTTGCATTTATTAACATTCTTTTCATTGTATCTAACTCGGTATAGGAATAATCCTGAAAGATACAGCCTTGAATTAACTTTTCTACTGAGCCTCACGACTGAGTTCAATTGTCCATTGATTTAATGTCAGAAATTACTAGTGCTTGTTTATTATCATTTTCATAAACTATCACTGTACAAAAAAATCCGACAACCCTTATTTTTAGGGTGTCCTTCTACAATCTTTTAAACTAATGAGTCTACCTCACTAGCGTTAATTCAAATCTGTTCAACAGTCAGTTATTGCCTGTTTAATTTAACCTTGTTGCATTTATTTTTGAATGCAGTGCATGTTTTTCATAGCACTCTTAATCAAGGCGCACATTCATTTATTTTTAAATTGAATGTTGGTAATTGGTGTCGTATCGCCGTCTAATACGCTTTTTGGTATGAAGGGCTGATTTGGTTGGGTTCTCTATTTTAATTTTAGACGAATCATTGATAAGTCAGTTGCTATTAATAGACGAACACTCCGCACCGGCGCGCAGTATTGCTTATATCGCTCAGATACACAAGTAAAATACTAGTTAAAAAAAGACGAATAATAGTTATTTTCAAGCGTATTCAGAGTAAAGGTGCTATATAATAACCGGATGACTGAAGAATTTAATAATGTAGAACTAATTGAAATTGACGAAGACAATCAATTTCAACGGATAGATAACTTCCTTACGGGTAAACTTAAAGGCGTTCCGAAAAGCAAGATTTATCGGATTGTTAGAAAGGGAGAGGTGAGGGTAAATAAAAAACGTGTCAAGCCAGAATATAAGCTTGCCATAGGCGACGTAGTTCGTATACCGCCAATTAGAACTGCGGTTAAAGAAGAAAGCAACATTAACTTGAACAGAGTTTCTAGTCTTGAAAATCACATTATATTTGAAGACGACAGAATTATAATTTTTAACAAACCAAGTGGTTTGGCCGTGCATGGTGGTAGTGGTTTAAATTTTGGAGTTATCGAAGGCTTACGCGCCCTGCGTCCCAAACATCAGTTCTTAGAGTTAGTGCATCGTTTAGATCGTGATACCTCGGGTTGTTTGGTAATAGCCAAGAAACGTTCGGCACTAAGAGATTTGCATGAGCAGTTAAGAGGCAGACAGGTTGACAAAAGATATCACGCACTCGTGGCTGGAGAGTGGCCTTCTGACCTATTTAAAGTGGCTGCGCCGCTGCGCAAAAATGTACTTAAAAGCGGTGAGAGGTTGGTGACAGTGTCAGAAGATGGCAAACCTTCTGAAACACGGTTTAGAGTCTTGCAAAAATTTAATCGATGTACCTTAGTGGAGGCGAGTCCAATTACAGGAAGAACTCACCAAATAAGGGTACATTGTCTACATGCTGGCCATGCGATTGCGATGGATAGTAAATATGGCGATGAAGAGTTTGATGTACACTTAAAGAAGTTAAAGTTTTCGCGATTGTTTCTGCACGCTAGAAGTATTTCTTTTATCCACCCTGTAACCAAAGAGAGGGTTAAGTTTGAAGCAGACTACGACAATAGTCTTCAAAAATTGATAGAGAAGCAAAGTCATGAAATTTGATTACATCATATTTGACTGGGATGGCACTGTGATGGATTCAGCCGCGAAAATTGTTTCCTGTATGCAAAAAGCTGCAAAACTAGGCGACATGCAAATTCCATCGGCGAAGCAAGTTGAACATATAATTGGTATAAGTTTGCACCCAGCAATTAAGCAACTTTTTGCAGTGGATGATGAAAAAGCTAGTGAGCTCGTTAAGTATTACAAAAACATCTTCTTGGAGCATGACCAAACACCTTGCCCATTATTTGATAATGCATTTGAAACTCTATCGCATATGCAGCAGAGCGCGCGCTTAGCTGTCGCAACAGGCAAAGCAAGAAGAGGCTTAGAAAGAGCGTGGGAAGGAACTGGCACTAAACATTTTTTTGAAATATCTCGATGTGCTGATGAAGCTGAATCAAAGCCAAGTTCAGATATGTTGCTACAACTTGTAAAAGAATGGAACATAGAACCGGAACAAGCGTTAATGGTCGGTGATACCGTTTATGACATGCAGATGGCCGAAAGAATAGGGATGCCAAGAATTGGAGTTTCTTATGGTGTGCACGATAGAAATGCACTTTTAAATCACTCACCCATAGCTATTATTGATAATTTTTCTGAGATGAGCGCTTTTGTAAAGTAGTTTATTTACATGAACTTAAACTCAACTGAGTTTTAAGTGATTTGGATTTTGAAGAGCATTAACGCCCAATTCAATCAATATCTTATTAAGTGCAATAATAGGTAATCCAATCAGTGTATGCGGGTCTGTTGACTCTACTTTTTCAAATAAGGCGATGCCTAAACCTTCTGCTTTGAAACTGCCAGCACAGTCTAAGGGGGACTCTATTTCGATATATCTTTCGATCTCAGAACGACTCAGTTGTCTAAAAGTCACATCAACATTTTCTGACAATATGCGCGGCTCTGCATTCGGTGCGATACAGCATAGTCCGGTTACAAACCTTACCTTACGTCCAGAGCAAGCCAATAGTTGATTCACCGCGTTTTCGATTGTTAAGGGCTTAGTCAATATATGCACGCTAGAAAGTGCTTGTTGTTCTTCCTTTATATAGGCTACTTGATCTGATCCAATAATTATTGATGTTGGATAAGACTTTTGCACTTCTAGCGCCTTTTGCAAGCTGAGCCGTTTAACTAACTGTTTAGGTGTTTCTGCGTTTCGTCGTTCTTCATTTATATTGGGTGATGATGCTGTGAAGGAAAGTCCCAGCTTAGCAAACTGCTCTCGTCGATAAGGTGATGAGGATCCTAGGACAATATCATGACTTATTTGTTTCATTGGTAGTTGCTCATTGTAAAGGTCGCTTAAATCATTGAATTCAATACTGACAGTCTAACGATATTTATGCACAATAGCCTAAAAACTTTGACTCGAGGTCAACAAAGCTATATCATGCGCGCGCTATGGATAAAGTGAAACTGCCCCAACTAATAGATCCACTGAAAAGTGCGATGAAACGCTCAACATACGTTGGCGTTTATTCTACCTCTTTAATGGAGCGATTCGTTGATTCAGTATTGTCTTGTAATGAGTTGGTTAACGTGGATGTTAAGTTTTTAAAAGACGCGCAGAGTCTTACTTACTTTCAGGGAACTGCTCAAACTCAAGCAAATTTGCTTTGCCAGCGGTGTAACCATGAATTTTCTCACTCAATTAACCTTGAGTTTTGTTTTAGTCCTGTGCAGGGCACTGAAATAGAGGAAGAGTTACCAGAAGCTTACGAACCGGTAGAGGTCAATGACCATGGAGAAGTCGATTTACGTCAAGTAATTGAAGACGAGTTGATTTTGTCACTACCTATTGTTGCACTTCATGCAGAAGAAAATTGTAACGTAGGACCTGATGATATGACATTCGGAATAATCGAACCGGAACAAGAGCGTAAAAACCCTTTTGAGGTTTTAAAAGAGCTTAAGCGAGATTTGGAGTAACCTATGGCGGTACAAAAAAGTAAAAAGGCTCGTGCAAAACGTGGCACGCGTCGTTCACATGATGCATTAACAGGCGCAACTTTATCAGTTGATCAAACGTCTGGTGAAACTCACCTACGTCACAATGTGACAGCGGATGGTTTCTACCGAGGCAAGAAAGTTATTGCTGATTAATTCGGCTTTAAAAATTGTCTAAGGTAACTATTGCATTAGATATCATGGGGGGCGATCACGGCCCCCATGTTCTTTTACAGGCTGCTGACAAAGCACTCTTAAAACTCCCTGAACTGCATCTATTAATATGCGGTCACTCCAGTGAATATACCTTTTTTCAAAACAATTTAGACCCTAGTCTACTCACGCGTGTGCAATTTATAGATTGCGACGAAGTAGTGGTAATGACTGATAAACCTACTACGGCTTTACGTAAGAAAAAAAACTCCTCAATGCGCAAAGTCATTGACTTGGTAGATTCAGGGGAGGCCCTCGCTTGCGTCAGTTCAGGCAACACCGGCGCGCTTATGGCGATGGCATTTTATGTGCTTAAAACACTGCCAGGCATTTCTCGTCCAGCACTAATCTCTTGGTTACCTAAGACGCGAGGCCGTAAAGTCCTTTTGTTGGATTTAGGCGCGTCCGTTAATTGCGATGCTGAAGGTTTATTTCAATATGCTGTTATGGGGTCGGTGTTAGCCGAAGAGTGCTCGCAAATTGCTTCACCGAAAGTCGCATTACTTAATGTTGGCGAAGAAGATATAAAAGGCAACACATTAGTTAAGCATGCGGATCAACTATTAAGAGACAGCAAAGGAATCAATTATATTGGCTATGTTGAGGGCGACCAAATTTTCGCTGGAGATGCCGATGTTGTGGTCACCGACGGATTTACCGGTAATATTGCCTTGAAATCAAGTGAAGGCATTGCCAAATTGGTTATCGATGAAATTAAACACGCCACAACTGAAACATTTATTGCCCGAATGTTGAGTAAACTAGCGCTTCCTTTGCTAAAAAAACTCTATCAAAGAATGAACCCCGACCAGTATAACGGCGCCAGTCTGATAGGATTGCGCGGAATTGTTGTTAAGAGTCACGGAAACGCTTCCGCAGATGCTTGCTTTTATGCCATTAAACAAGCTTATGAAGAAGCAAAGAATGCGGTTCCAGACAAAGTAAAAACAAAAATAGAATCAGTCTTGATGGAGCATTAATTGATGTATTCACGAATTATAGGCACTGGAAGCTACTATCCGAAGGATGTGCGTTCAAATGCCGATCTAGAAATAATGGTCAATACATCCGACGAATGGATTGTAGATCGCACCGGTATTAAAGAACGACGAATCATTGGCGAGCACGAAACAGCGGCCACAATGGGGGCAGAAGCATCAATTAAGGCGCTAGAAGCTGCGGGCTTGAACGCGTCAGACTTAGACATGATTGTATGTGGAACTACAAGTGGGCGTTATTCGTTGCCAAGTACTGCTTGTGAAATTCAGAAAATATTGAAAAACGATAATATTCCTGCTTTTGATGTAGCAGCAGCATGTGCTGGGTATTGTTATGCCTTGAGTGTAGCTGATCAATATATCAAAAGTGGCATTGCGAAACGAATACTCGTTATTGGGACTGACTGTTTGAGTCGATTAATCGACCCGGCTGACCGTTCTATGATCATACTTTTTGGTGATGGCGCAGGTGCGACGATCATTGAAGCAAGTGAAGAGCCGGGTATTTTGTCGACTCATATAAATGCGTCAGGCTCACACGGTGATCTTTTGCGAATTGGTAATCCAACCAGAGGTGATGAACAGTCTGTTCATGAAAATTGGGGCGAGATGAAGGGCAATGAAGTATTTAAAGTTGCCGTTAAAAAACTCAGTGAAATCGTCATTCAAACTCTTGAGGCCAACAATTTAGAAAAATCTGATATTGATTGGTTAGTTCCTCACCAGGCCAATTTTAGGATTATAAAAGCGACCGCTAAAAAACTAGACATGTCATTAGATCAAGTGGTTATGACCCTTGAAAAATATGGTAATACTTCAGCCGCGACGGTTCCAACTGCGCTCGATACTGCTATCAGAGATGGCCGAATTCAACGCGGGCAAATTATATTGCTAGAAGCGTTTGGCGGTGGTTTTGCATGGGCATCAGCACTAGTAAAATATTAAATTAATGAAGCTGCTGACATAGAAATGTGGCATGCTTTCATTGCTTATAAAAGAACAGTAAAAAGTAGGGGGATTAAATGAGTAAAACAGCATGTGTATTTCCTGGCCAAGGTTCGCAGAGTGTTGGTATGTTAAAAGATTTAGCTGAGCAATATTCAGTTGTTGTTGATACATTTACAGAAGCGTCCGATGCGTTAAATTATGACTTGTGGAAGCTGGTTCAAGAAGATGACGGTACACACTTAAACCAAACCCATATTACTCAGCCTGCATTATTGACAGCCAGCGTTGCAGCTTGGAAAGTGTTAAAAGCGGAAACGCAAATAAAACCTGAATTTTTAGCCGGCCATAGTTTGGGTGAGTACTCAGCGTTAACTTGCTCTGGCGTGTTAACTTTGCAAGATGCTGTCAAAGTAGTTCAGGCTCGCGGTGAGTTTATGCAACAAGCTGTTCCAGCCGGAACTGGTGCGATGTATGCCATAATCGGCTTGGACGATAGCAGCATCATTGATATTTGTAATAAAGTCTCTCAGGAAGCCGTTCAGGTCGTTTCAGCAGTTAATTTTAATTCACCTGGGCAAGTTGTTATTGCAGGTCAAAAGGAAGCTACTGAACAAGCAGCTGCCTTATGCAAAGAAGCGGGTGCTAAAAGAGCCTTACCGCTAGCAGTTAGTGTGCCTTCTCATTGCGCTTTGATGAAGCCAGCAGCGGAAAAACTTGAAACGCTATTCGCTGATTTATCTTTCCAAAAGCCGGAAGTTAGAGTTGTTAACAACGTCGATGTGAGCACTGAAACGCAACAAGATAAAATCAAAGATGCTTTATTACGTCAGCTCTATATGCCAGTAAGATGGACTGAAACAGTATTATATTTGAGTGATCAAGGTATCACAGATGTCATCGAGGTTGGCCCAGGAAAGGTACTTACTGGATTAAATAAAAGAATTAATAAAAGCTTGGCTTTGTCGTCTTTTAACCAGCCCAGTGATTTATAGAAACTTTAGAAAGGTAAATAATGTCTAGTTTAAACGGAAAAATTGCACTAGTAACAGGTGCTAGCAGGGGAATAGGTAAAGCTATTGCTGAACAGCTCGTTAGTAATGGTGCGACAGTTATTGGTACCGCAACGAGTGAAAATGGTGCTGAAGCAATTAGTGCTTATCTTGCTAAAAATGGCAAAGGTAAAGTACTTAATGTAACTGACGACACGTCAATCGCTGAATTATTAACTCAGATCAATGAAGAATTTGGTGCGATTGATATTTTAGTCAACAATGCTGGAATTACTCGCGATAATTTATTGATGAGAATGAAAGATGACCAATGGGATGATATTATTCATACTAATTTGACGTCGGTATTTAAGCTCTCTAAAGCTGTTTTACGCGGTATGATGAAAAAGAAGCACGGTCGTATTGTTAACATAGGCTCTGTTGTTGGTTCAACAGGAAATGCCGGTCAAGCTAACTATGCCGCAGCGAAAGCTGCCGTTATTGGTTTTAGCAAGTCAATGGCCAGAGAAATTGCTTCGCGCGGTATTACGGTTAATGTAGTGTCTCCAGGCTTTATCGATACCGATATGACAAAGGGTCTAAGTGACGACCAAAAAGAAGCTATTTTTAAAGATATACCAGCTAATCGTTTGGGTGATCCAAAGGAAATTGCTGCAACTGTTGGATTTTTGGTCAGTGATGAGGCAGGATATATCACTGGCGAAACGATTCATGTGAATGGTGGCATGTACATGTCATAGAAGCTTATTTATTGTTTTTATTAGTATTATTAACAAATAAGTTTAAAAAGAGGCTGTTTATAAGCGTTTCTCTGTAGTAAAATTGTGGTTAGACCACATTAATTATTGCGGGAATGTCTTGCATGCAGATAGGTAGGGAAATAGACTACCTTTAGAATTTTTATTAGGTACGTAAAGGAAACCTGAAATTATGAGTAACATCGAAGAACGCGTTAAAAAAATAATTATAGAACAACTAGGCGTAAAAGAAGACGAAGTTAAATCTGAAGCTTCTTTTGTTGATGATTTGGGTGCAGATTCTTTAGATACTGTTGAGCTAGTAATGGCTTTAGAAGAAGAGTTTGATACTGAGATCCCTGATGATGAAGCAGAGAAGATCACAACAGTTCAATCAGCTATTGATTACATCAACGCTAACAAAGACGCGTAATTGAATCTTTAGAAAAACGGCTCTTTAGGGCCGTTTTTTCATTTCTGAGTTTTATTAAAAGGTATGGAGACTATAGTGACTAAACGTCGTGTTGTGGTAACCGGTATGGGTATGCTAACCCCGCTAGGCAATGATGTTGAAACTACTTGGAGTAACATATTGTTGGGCCAAAGTGGCATTTCAGATATTACTCGATTTGATGCTTCTGCGTTCTCGACCCGTTTTGCTGGTGAGGTCAAAGACTTTGATCCAGAAGAATATATTCCTAAAAAAGAAACTAAAAAAATGGACCGTTTCATTCAATTTGGCATAGCTGCTGGTATCCAGGCGCTACGAGATGCAAATTTGAATATTGAAGATCTTGATGCTGAGCGTATTGGTGTTGCAATAGGCTCAGGTATTGGTGGTTTAGAACTTATTGAAGAAAACCATAGTAAGCTTTTAAACAGTGGTCCTCGTAGAGTTTCTCCGTTTTTTGTTCCTTCTACAATTACCAACATGATATCGGGCTTTATTTCAATCATGGAAGGATTAAAAGGTCCTAACTTGAATATTGTAACTGCATGCACAACCGGTGTTCATAATATAGGTATAGCCGCTCGAATAATCGCTTATGGAGACGCTGACGGAATGTTGGCTGGCGGTGCAGAAGCTGCTATTACACCTTTATCTATCGCAGGTTTTGGTGCTGCTAGAGCGCTGTCTAATAACAACGAAAATCAACAGCAAGCTAGCCGCCCATGGGACAAGGACCGAGATGGTTTTGTGATGGGTGAGGGTGCTGGTGTTGTTATGCTAGAAGAATACGAACATGCAAAAGCTCGAGGCGCAAAAATTTACGCAGAACTCGTTGGTTTTGGAATGAGTGGCGATGCATTTCATATGACGTCTCCTCCAGCAACGGGTGAAGGCGCTGCTTTAGCGATGAAAAACGCGTTAAAAGATGCCAGCATCGAGGCTAAAGAAGTAGGTTATATCAACGCTCATGGTACCTCTACACCAGCTGGTGATGTTGCAGAAGTCAGCGCAGTTAAGAGTATATTCGGTGATTATGCAAAAGATGTGAAAGTAAGTTCAACTAAATCAATGACAGGTCATTTATTGGGCGCGGCTGGTTCGGTAGAAGCAATCTTCACAATATTAGCATTGAGAGACGAAATAGCTCCACCAACGATTAATTTAGATAATCCAGGTGAAGGCTGTGATCTCGACTTTGTAGCAAATAAACCGGCATCTTTTGATTCAGATTATGCACTTTGCAATTCTTTCGGATTTGGTGGAACAAACGGTTCTTTGCTATTTAAGAAATGGACGTCATAATATTGTTATATTTACGCAATTACTGAATGAAAAGTTAGTTCACAGGGATAACAATTTGTTATGATTAAAAGCCACCATCGAGTGGCTTTTTTTATTGATATTATTCGCAGGGGCAATACATTGAATTTGTTAGCACTAATGACATCCCTTTTTATTGTCGGCAATTAAGAAAATGCAAGATCATTCAAATTACCTTTTAAATGAACTTCCCTCATTAAAAAATCGAGCATTTAATTATGGTGATGGCTGTTTCACCACTATGATGAGTGTTGAGGGCAAGATCGAGCTTCTAGATATGCACGTTAATAGATTATTAGTAGACTCAAAAAAGCTATCAATATTCAATGATGACAATGCTATTTCCTTTAAAAACCTAAAAATGCTAATACAAGAACTTGCAAAAAACGCCTTTCCAAAAAGTAATGCTCGATGCCAAATTGTAAAAATAATAATTGCTAGAGGTGATAGTGATCGTGGCTATACTCCCTCTGCAGATAGCTTGCCGATTATTATACCAAGTATCACGGATTATGACGAAGCAGCGAATGAAGGTGTTTATAGACCCAGCTTTCATAAGCGCAGCATTCGTCAGCCCAACGGTCACAACCAAGGTATCAATATAGCGGTGGCTGAGATGGTTCTGTCAACACAAGTATTACTTTCGGGTGTAAAGCACTTAAATCGACTAGAACAGGTTTTTGCTAAGATGGAATTAGCCAAATGTAATGGTGTAGATGATTTACTATTGACCGAATCTAAAGGACTTATGGTTGAATTAACATCATCCAACTTCTTCTATCACATAGATGGTATTTGGCATACACCCTGTCTGAATGGGGCCGGCGTTAATGGTGTCATGAGGCAGTTTATTTTGAACTTACTGCAAGTAGATGGTTTGGATTTTCAGGTAAGTGACTTATCTGCTTTGGAGCTAGGGTCAATTGACGCTGCGTTTAGTTGTAATGCGGTAACGAAAGTAGTACCCATTGCCAGTATTAAGCGAGGCGATATATTGTACCAATTAAATACTGATTTAAGTGTGGCCTTAGCTGAAAAAGTTTTAGATGAAGTACAAAGGATTACTGAATGAAAAAAGTATTACTTACTATTCTAGCCTTGCTATTGCTTGGCGGAATTTCTGCGGTTTATCTATATAATTATATTCAAGAGTTTGGTCAATCTGCGGGACATAGTGACGACCAAAATCAAGCACTAACTATTATTCTGCAAAAAGGGGATTCTGCAAATTCTGTATTAACTAAGCTTGAAAAAGCCGGCATTGTGCAGCAGCCTTTGTTAGCAAAATTATGGCTTAAACTGCATCCGGAGTATAATCGAGTTAAAACGGGTTACTATCAGTTTGAATCAGGAACCAAGGTTCAAGAAATATTTTTGGCGCTTTCTCAAGGGAAAGTGAAGCAGTTTTCTATTACATTAATAGAGGGATTAACCCTAAGACAATGGTTTACTGCAATTAATGCAAACGACATGATATCTAATGATATCGTAAATTCAAAAAGTCTTTATGAAAGCGTTGTCACTTCGGCCGAATCGTTTTGCACTAATTCTTATTCGTCACTAGAAGGTTGTCTTCTTGCTGATACCTATTTTTTTGATTATAAAACAAAGGCATCTGACATAATAAGACGAGCTTATAAGAGCATGCAAACAGTCATCGACGCGCAATGGACCAGCCGGTATTTGGATACGGCTTATCAAACAAAATATGAAATGCTAATAATGGCATCGATTATAGAGAAAGAGACAGCGGTTGAAAGTGAGCGGGACTTAATATCAGGTGTTTTTGATAATAGACTAAAGCGAAATATGCGCTTGCAGACTGACCCTACTGTCATTTATGGTGTTGGTGAAACTTTTGATGGCAACTTGACTCGTAAGCACCTCAGGCAGAAAACACCTTACAATACCTATGTCATTAAGGGATTACCTATCACACCGATCGCGATGGCTGGTGAAGCATCAATAATTGCTGCAGCGAAGCCTCAACTGACAGACGCGGTTTATTTCGTCGCTAAAGGAGATGGTACTCATCAATTTTCAGAGACTCTAGCGGAACACAATGCTGCAGTTAGAAAGTATCAACTGAGAAAGGGAAAAGAATGAACCCATCATTTATCGTTGTAGAGGGTTTAGAGGGCGCATTATATTTAGTTTTGACATAGTGTAAACCTAAGGGTGATATATTTAGTAAGTTTAAAGTGTAAACATATTACGTTAAGGTCTAATAATGAATAAAGGAATAATGATAGTTTGTGATGGAAGTAATGGAGCAGGTAAAACAACTGTTATTAAAGCCATTGAAAAGTTCTTAATTGATTCGGGTCATGAAGTTGTTTTAACTCGTGAACCAGGAGGAACTCCTATAGGAGAAAAATTAAGAGAAATCATTTTAAGCAAAGAAAATCCAGAAATGACTGATCTTACCGAACTAATGTTGTTTGGTGCAGGTAGAGCACAGCATATCCAAGAAAAAATAATCCCTTCTTTAAACGCAGGAAAAATTGTTCTTAGTGATCGATTTGATGCGGCAACATTCAGCTTTCAACATTATGCACGTGGTTTAGATTTTGATTTAGTTAAATCAGTAAATGATCTTGCAATCGGTTCATTCAAACCGGATATCAACATAATTTTAGACTTAGATCCAAAAGTTGGATTAGAACGAGTCAGGGGACGAGGCGACGAGTTAGATCGCTTAGAAGATGAAGATATGAATTTTCTAATTAGAGCTAGAGAGGGTTACCTAGAGCAGGCTAAAGCTGAGCCTAGCTTATTTGCAATAATTGATGCTTCAGTCTCGTTAGAAGAAGTAATTAATAAAGCGCTAATTACCGTTAAAAATCACTTGAATAAATAGAAGTCTTATTTTGAAGATAGATCTAGTTGATTTTGATATAACAAAGGTTACTGCTATAGACGGAAAATCTATCCCATGTAACTATTTATCGCACAAGAGATTTGATAAACACTGTGGTTTATGTGCAGGTTTACATTATCTTTTTATTAAGTTTGTTGCTGATAGAGTCTATAGCAAAGGATATGAAGTAAGAAAAGCAATTAATTGTTTTTTAGATTATATAGCTGATTATGAGGCCTTAAACCCAAAAGAGCTGCATTTGAGTGTATTTGAAGACTTCACATCTGAACATCTAATAGGCTTTCAGCTCTATGGATTTAAAAATAAACTACCAAAAAATATTGCAACTCGCTTAAAATCATCAATTTATATGGTCAGAGAGCAATTTGGTGAATTACCACCATTGAATCTACCTGTATTAACAGAGGCTAAACCAGAGAGTCACTTTCCTTTGTCTGATCCAGGATTTGATTCATTAACTCAAGCTTTTGAAAGCAATGTAGACAGACTTTATGAATCACTTGAATTAAGAAAGAATATAAGTACGATAAAAGCTTACACACTGGAGGAACTAGATGAAGTAATTATATCTGGTGGTGTTAATGCTTATTTTAAATGGATACCAGACCCAAAAAGAGTTTTGAAAACACTTTTAGACCACAAGTGTTAATTTGCAGGTAAAACTGAACCACGATTTGCATCTAAAACTGATCCACCCATTTGGTCTTATATGACCACAATCATGATTTATTTTCTAGCCTTTTTCTCCTTTGATTTTTTGGTTGATTCTTTGAATCGGAAGC
>CAJQOP010000093.1 GCA_905479945.1 uncultured Glaciecola sp.
GTTCACTATAAGTGTGTTGCACGCTTATTTTCAAATGCGTACCTACATTTAGTTCGAAACGCGGTTCAATGAAAACTTGCTTGCCCAAGCGATTGTTAACGAAATCGACCGCATCTCCTTTGCGGATAAAGCTCGCCATGAAAAAGTATTGGTTAGGTCTAGTTTCGGCATAGAGCTTGACTGAGTTCTCTTCAAAAAGGGTAGTATTACCATCAATTGCCAAACTGCTTTTGCGTTCTCTGCTCCCTACTCTATTGCGCTTTCTCGCGCCAACTTCAACAAAAGTTTGGTAGTCAGCTGAAATACTAATCTCTCCTTCAAGCTCCTTTTCAATTAGCTCCCCATTAGTATTATGTGTAATATCCCAATCGCCTTCTATATTGATGCGATTCCACCAAGTATTTTCGTTCCACCAGTTGTAACCTCCACCAATCAAAGACACTTTGCGATCAACACTTGATTGGAAACCTAAGTCTGCACGATAATCTTCATCCGCATATTGATGACGAGCACGGATAAAATAATCACCCGTGTCGCGGCGATAGTCGAATATGTATGACAGACCTGTGAAGCTACCTGTTTTATTTGTACGTAAACTTGCTTCGCTGAAATCAGACAGGTTTAGGCATTCTTCATCACAAAAGTCTCTAAATAGTTCTTGCGGATATTCAGTCTCCGAGGTTATTACCTGAGCACGAATAGTATCTTGCTCTGTTAAGCGATACTTGGCATCAAACGATGTCAGGTAGTTATGGTAGCTATCCGATTCTCTCAAAGTAACGACCGCCCCCAATGACAAATCATTAGATAAATCGAATCTATACCTTGCGCCCAAATTTAATGATTTTTCATCAAAAGAAGCAACACTAGAACCGAGGTTACCGGGCACCAAAAAAGTAGTTTGCTCATCGTTTGCGACAAACACACCTAAGGAGTGCTTGTCTTTGCGACCTGCTACCTTCAAGCCATAATCTGGCGAGTTTATGTTTCGAGTGTAAATAAGGTTCTGAAAAGACGAAAAATAATCCGCATTCTCCACAAAGAAAGGGCGTTGCTCGTCAAAGAACAGAGCGAACGTGTTGTTGATACTCAACTGAGCAACATCAGCCTCTACTTGCGAAAAATCAGGGTTGAGAGTTCCCTGAAAACTTATTTCAGGCGTAATTGACCAATTTACATCAAGGCCTATTTCTTGATTATTCTGGTAGTCCCAATTATTTGTTTGCTCGGGGTCGCGCACTCTGCCGGCACCAAAAACGGCAGTGGGAACAATGGCAAGACTATCGCCTTGCGTAGCATTGTTGAAACCTAAGGCCTCACCCATCTGACAAAGATCGCAGGCGTTGTCTCTATCGGTTGGTAAATGTGAAATTCGATAGCTATCTTTCCTAGGGTAGAATCTAACAAATTCAATGCCCCAACGTTTTTGGCCTTGGGTTTCCTCAAAATTCATTAAACGCAGTGGAATAGCCATTTCAACCACATAGCCGGTTTCGGTGACTCGCCCCTCGGACTGCCATATGCCGTTCCAACTATCGCTTTGATTACCGGTCATTTCATTTTCGATGCTGTCAGTTTGCACACCCAATGGATTCACAAAATACTGATATGCCAAGCGTCCATCGCCATAGGTGTCTATTTTGACACCCACTCTATCTTGGCCTCCAGTGCTGTCTCGGTCTCGCAAGAAAACACGAATATCATTTGGCTTTGGATCATGGGCAACAAAGGCGATATAAAAGGTATCACCGTCTTCATAGAAGAACACCTCAGTGTTGACTGGTGGAATAGTGTTTTCGAACGGTTTTACGACATAATTTAGCTTAGCTTTTCCGGCAGTCTGCCAAGCATCGTCGATTAGTTTACCGTCAATTTTAGCGTGTTTATTTTGAAATGGAATGAACACTTTTGCATACTCAGGCGCGAGTAATTGCGGTGGATTACTGAGGGCTTGCGCTGCTAAGCTAACATTCATGCCGCCCAAGAGCAGAAAAGTCAACAGGCTCAGTAACGCGCTCTTAGTGCATTTTTTTGACATACCTACCCTTTCACTACAAATAGTGTTTTCACCCTAAATTTATTGCTAAAAGTGACTCCTGAATATGTTGACAGGAAAATACCAAATTAAAGTTTACGAATAATGCACCAATTTTCCAATGCAAATAAGCACCGTTATGGTGCAATATTTGTAACAATTTATATCCAGCAACGTTCTTTATGGCATGCAACATCTGTGCATTAGGATACGCTAACGAATTCGGTATCTGCATAAACGAGTCATTTGAGTGGAACTTAAGCACTGCACTTCTGTTCTTGGATATGGATGACTTTAAATCACAAAATGACACATTAGGCCATTCGGTTGGCATGATAGAGGCCACAATGAGCTCTCCATTTCAGTAAATATTTCCTCAATTCAGCTTAAACGCGGAAATTTCGAACAAACAGTGTTAAGAATTCTTGAGCAATATCATATGGACGGGCGTTTTCTAATCTTAGAGCTAGTCACAAGACAACTAAAAAAGTAAGCTTTGATTCATAAATGCCCTAGTTTGAGCTTAATGAGGAATGCCGTTTTGTTAACTCACATCCACCACATTAATTTTGTCGTTGCCGATTTGCAAAAATCCATCGCTTACTTTAGTAAACTCCTAGCGCAGCAGCCCACCGTTGAAAACCTCCCAGAAAGAAATGTCAAAACAGCCAGATATGAAATTGGCCAGAGCCTCTTAGTATTAGTTCAGCCGCTAAGCGATAAAGGCGCAGTAGCTGATATCTTAGCTAGTAAAGGAGAAGGTATTTTTTTACTTTCCTTTGCAACGCAATCAATTGATGAAGCACTGCATGATCTTGAACTATCCTATACGGAAAAAAGAACAGGTCTAGAGGCTTGGTCAATTTGTGATATTTCACCTATTGAGCAGTTTGGCGCGATTTTACAACTGACTGAATCACCTACCAACTTAACTTCAAAATGAAACGATTAATTTCACTTTGAAATTTAAACGCAAAAAAAATAAAACCTTAAAAATCTAACTAATTGATTTATAACAACTATATTATTTTCATTTATTTGGCATGAACCATGCTATGTTTGATATTGTAAACACTTTGTTAATTTTTATTATTAAGGTCAAAACGTCTACATGTATCAGACCAGTAAAGTTCGCATTTTAATATTCGGCCATAAAGAATTCAGCCAGTTGCTTAGCAGCGTGTTGGGTGAATTCAATGATCAAGCCCAATGCAGAATTGTAGACGCTATTGTTGGGACAATCGACGAAGCCAACAAGCATGTCAGTTTATTTAATCCCGATTTAGTTATCAGTGCAGGAAGCAATGCTGCTTATTTAGAGACCGCGTTAGACGTGCCTGTATTATCAATTTCTGTTACTGAGTCAGACATCGTTTCGGCCGTATTGAAAGCATCCATAGTAAACCGAGATGTTCATCTTATTACCTTTGACGATTACAGCAGGTTAGTTAGTTTGCTTAACCAAAGCACGTCAATAAATATCAAGCATAGCAAATACGAGACTGCCGAAGAGGCTAAACAAATTTATCAACTAGCTAAGTTTTCTGATAACGACGTAGTCGTTGGAGCCAGCCTAGTTTGTGGTTTGGCCTTTCAGGACAACATTAAGTCATTTTTGATTTATTCAAAGGAGTCATGCCGCGCTATTTTGAAAGAAGCCGTGACAATTGGTCGCAGTCAAAAAGACCAAATACATTCCAAAGCTATACATCGCTGGCTAGACGAAGATTCTAAAACACCTATTTTAGTAGTCGACAATTACACTAACATTCTAACGTCAAATGCAGCAGCTAAATCTGAATTTGCGATTGACTCTATCAAGCAACAAGAAATTTCAGATTTACTGCACAGTAGTCAATTCACCGATATTTCCGACGGCAAGTGCAGATTAAATCAGAAAGATTGGTGGTTTCATAAAGACTGCATAGAAATGGCAAATCATCGCTTTGATGTTTATCAATTTTACGCTCAAACGCCAAACATTTCGCCGAATCAAAATCCCTACAAAACAGAACAACCGATGGTATATCAATCCAAAGTGATGGTGGACTTAGTTGAACGTACTGATTTGTATGCTCACTCTCCAAGTCATGTGCTTATCATCGGTGAGTCTGGTACTGGCAAAGAAATGATTGCGAAACGTATTCATCAAAAGAGTCAGTTCTCTGCTGGACAATTTGTTGCCATAAACTGTGCTGCAATGCCAAGTGAGCTTTTTGAGGGCGAACTATTTGGTTACGTAGAAGGTTCGTTTACCGGCTCCAAACGCGGCGGAAAAAACGGTTTACTGTATGAAGCTGAAAATGGTGTGCTATTTTTAGATGAAGTAAGTGAACTCACGCTACCTCAGCAAGCCAAATTGCTTCGCGTTATTCAAGAAAAATCTTATCGCCCGATAGGCTCACATAAAGAATTTAAGGTGAACCTAAAAATCATCGCGGCTACCAACCGACCGCTTGCTGAGCAGGTTAAGAATGGCCTATTTAGAGACGATTTATATTATCGACTCAATGTTTTAAGTATCAATGTTCCCTCACTCAAAGAGAGAAGGGAAGATATTAGCAATATAACTAAAGCAAAATTAATTGCACTTAACTTTGGTGAATTAGATAAACAAACAATTGAAGGTCTGGCAGCTCAACTAACACCTGTTTTCAATCTTTATGATTGGCCTGGCAATATCAGAGAGCTGGAAAACATTGTTGAACGCTTATTAGTTTACTGTTCGGCAATTCAGAGCATAGACGAGACCCAAATATCGATTTTACTTAATGATTTGGCACCTGAGTTATTTGCTAGTTCCGAGACTCAAGACACTGGCGCGATTGCCAAAAACGAACATCAATTAGTTATTCAAGCAATGAGCAAATTTAACGGCAACAAGGAACTCGTTGCTCAATTTTTAGGAATTAGCCAAACCACTTTATGGCGAAAATTGAAACGTATTAATGAGAACAATAACAGGGGACAACAACATGCGTAAATTTACCCAAAGCAAAATTGGAAACGCAGTAGCATTATCAATGCTAGCAGGCTCATATGCAGTGGCTGGAAATGCACTTGCTCAAGAGTCACAAGCCAAAGAAGATTCAATTGAAATAATTAGTATCTCGCGGAAGCGTCCAGAGAGTTTACAAGACGTGCCGATTGCAGTAAGTGCATTGTCCGCAAGAGATATTGAAACGGCTGGTATTGAACGCCCCGGTGATTTCATTTCATTGGTGCCTAATGTAAATATTGTAGATACTGCTAATGTCGGTGATACGCAAGTTAACATCCGAGGCATAGTATCAACTCGAGATGCAGAATCGACTTTTGCATATGTAGTAGACGGCGTATTGATGACCAATCCTAACGGATTCAATGGAGAGTTACTTGATATAGCTCAAATTGAAATTTTGAAGGGCCCGCAGGGCGCACTTTATGGACGAAATGCAGTTGCCGGCGCAATTTTGGTGACAACTACTTTGCCTACCGACGAATTTGAAGGCAGCGTCAAAGTAGCTGCAGGTAATGCCGGTATTCAACGTATTAATGGCATTATGAGTGGCGGCTTGAGCGACAACGTTAGAGGTCGTCTAACTGCAAGCTATAACAGTATGGACGGACATTATGAAAACGTTTTTTCTGGTCAAGATGATGTGGTCGATTTCTTAGAAGACACCACGATTAAAGGCCGTCTCATGTGGGATGTTTCTGACGACCTAACACTGGACATTCGTGCGGGTATATCAAAAGTTGAAGGTGGCGCAATAAACTTCAACGCCGTTTTTGCCTTGCCGTCCTTCGTAAACGCCTTCAATCAGCCTGCTTATAACGCTGATGTTAATGATCACGATTTTGTATTCGCATTTAATGTTCCAGGCGAAAATGAGCAAGACACTACCGAGTTCTCGATAAAAGCTGACTGGGATTTAGACGGTTATGATGTTACCGGTGTGCTGTCATACAATGATTTAGAAGAATATTTGTTGTCTGATGGCACGAGTGCATCATTTTATGGCTATGAGATAACACCACAGTGCCAGACAGACCGCGCGACATTAAATAATACACCTGCAGGTCTTGGTGGTGCAGATAGAACCGATTTATTTGGTGACTTTTTCGCACCATTTGGCGTTTTTCCTCCAGGCGTAGAGTTTACAGGTGTATACGGCCCATATACGCCAACATCTTGCGATGGTTATCAATATCAAGAACGCAGCCAGTCTGATTTCAGTGGTGAATTAAGGTTTACTTCTGACGATGATAGCGCAGACTTGCGTTGGATAGCGGGCGTCTACTTTGCAGAAATAGAACGTGATGTAGTCGTTGCTTATGGTGCTGATCAAGGTCAAGGCTTCCTTCGTCAAGCCTACGTGCCACCAACGGGCCCTAACCCAACAGATTTGTTATTTAGTGATACATTTGATACTTCAGTGTTGTCTGCATTTGGCCAAATTGAATACGACGTCTCGGACAAAATGGAGTTAGCAGTAGCCTTACGTTATGACTATGAAGACAGAACCGTATCTAATAATGTTCCAAACGTAGATGCATCAGGTTTAAATGTAAATACCTTTGTAAATGGTGTTTTAGGGCCAATAAATCCTGCATTTAATGCCAATCCTAATGGGATCCCTGATAGAAGCCGATCGTTCTCACAATTTCAGCCTAAAGTAACGCTAAGCTATGAGTTATCAGACAATGTTAATTCTTATGCTAGCTATGGTGTAGGCTTCAGAAGCGGTGGTTTTAACTCGATAGGTACTCAAGCTACCCTCGACTTTTGGTTTAACCGCTCTGGTACTGGTACCCCTGGAGATGCTGTTGATGCCCAATTATTAGTCACTGATGAGTATGATAAAGAAGTGACTACTAATATCGAGTTTGGCATTAAGTCTAAATTCATGGATAACCGAATAACGCTTAACGGTGCGGTGTTCAGAACTACTGTAGAAGATAATCAGTTTTTCGAATTCTTTGCTGGTCCATTTGGTTTGTTACGCGCTGTTACTACTATTGATGAACTTGAGATTCAAGGCTTTGAATTAGACGCAACAGCAAATATTACAGATACATTTAAAGTGTTTGCTGGCTTAGGATTGCTCGACTCTGAAATAAAAGAAAATCGTAATCGTCCAGTAACCGTTGGTAACAAAGCGCCACAATCTCCTGATACGACCTTCACACTGGGCTTCAGTTATGAGCAACAAGTAACTGAAGATTATTGGGTAACCACTAGAGTGGATTATCAATACACTGGTAAAACCTTTTTCCACACGCTTCAAGGCGAAGAAACACCTACCATTTGGGACTTCTTTGGCACGCTTGGCGGTGGTGTTCCACCAGGTCCACACCCACAGAACTTTGATAACGCACAACGTGATTCATTCTCTACAATAAATGCCCGTATTGCGCTAGAGGCCGAAGCTTGGACCTTAGCAATCTATGGCAAAAATATTACTGATGAAGAATACCTGCAAGAAGTTATTCCTGCACCGGAGTTTGGTGGTTCATTTATCCATCCGTCTGCACAAGCAGAATATGGTGTTGAATTCACTTATAAATTCTAAGCTTTTGCGGTATGAGCCTCTAGCAGTAAAAGGCTCTAAAGGAAAAGGCTTGAAGCATAACTAGTTGCTTCAAGCCTAAGTTCCACAGTAATCAATAAATTGGAGAAAGCAATGAACAAGCCACTTGCTGGTATACGTGTTATTGATTTAACGCATATGTTAGCCGGACCTTACTGCGCAATGATACTTGCTGACTTAGGTGCACATACAATAAAAGTTGAGCCTTTGCAGGGTGAAGGCACACGCAAGCTATTAGCAACCGACCCAAAAAACTCCCTTGAAGGAATGGGAGCTTACTACCTTACTTTGAACCGGAACAAACAAAGCATTTGCATCGATTTAAAGAGTGAGGCTGGAAAACAAGTTTTTTACGAATTGGTCAAAGAATCTGACGTGGTGGTAAACAACTTTGGTGCTGGTGTTCCAGACCGCTTAGGAATCGATTACGAGACATTAAGCAAGATCAACCCAAAAATCATTACCTGCAGTATTACTGGCTTTGGTAGCGATGGTCCAAAATACAAAAGACCTGCATTTGATCAAGTCGCACAAGCCATGGGTGGCGGCATGTCAATAACTGGCACAAATAAAGAAAATCCGGTTCGTGCGGGCATTCCTATTGGTGACTTAGGCGGCGGTATGTTTGCGGTAATGGGTATTCAGTCTGCAATTATAGAGCGAGCAAGCAGTGGCAAGGGTCAAGATGTTGATATTTCGATGCTTGATTGCCAAGTGTCCATGCTTAACTATATGGCAACTATGCATTTTTTGTCTGGCGATGACCCCTATCCTATCGGCAACTCTCACTTTGTGCACGTTCCATACAATACATATCGCACTGCAGACGGATTTATTGTGATTGCTGTTATTACGGACAATTTCTGGAAGAATTTAAATGAAGTGGTTAAGTGCCCAGAGTTCGATGATAGTAAATATGATGGTCAACCAGGCCGATGGGCAGCCAAAGATTTTATCGATGGTAAACTAAATGACGTTTTGAGTAAAAATACAAGTGCGCACTGGATAGCTGAATTAGAAGCAAAGCGAATTCCTTGTGCACCAGTGAACAGTTTGTCTGATGCCTTAAATGATGAACAAGTATTGCATCGTAATATGGTTGTCGATTTAAAACATCCAAATGGCAGTTCGACCAAAGGGCCGGGTAATCCAATTAAGTTTTCTCGAACTAACGAGGAGAAATTCGAAGCGGCGCCAACCCTAGGTCAAGACACGCAGTCAGTGCTATCTGAATTATTGCAAATGTCGCAAGAGCGCATCGATACGCTGGTCGCTAACGGCGCAGTTAGCGGGGGCAATAATGAGTAAACAGATATTTATTAATGATGTTGGCCCTCGCGATGGCTTACAGAATCAAACGCAAGTACTAATGCCTCAACAACGATTACAACTGATCCATTCGCTAACCATGGCTGGATTAGATGGAGTAGAGGTAGGTGCGTTTGTATCACCAAAGGCGGTGCCTGCGATGGCTGGAACTGACGAAATCTGTCAACAACTTCCAGATACAAACTGCAACTATTCAGCACTCATTCCCAATATGAAAGGGTTTGAATTAGCTCAAAAAAATGGGATCAAATTGGCTTCACTCGTAATAGCCACATCGAACTCGATGAATGAAAGAAATATCCGCATGGATAATAGCCACACTCTAACTATGATTAAAGAAGTGATCGCTGCTTCAAAAAGCACAGAAGTGGAAGTGCAAGTATATTTAGCTACCGCTTTTGAGTGCCCTTTTGAAGGCCTTACTTCATCAGAAGAAGTCATTGATATGGCAGCGGCTTTATTGGAAATGGGGGCGTCACGCATAGTCATTGCTGACACCATAGGTGCCGGTGATCCTCAGGCAGTTAATAGCTTAATGTGTGACTTAGTAAAGCAATATGGTTCAGACAACTTTGCCTGCCACTTTCATGATACTCGCGCGATGGGATTGGCTAATGTATATGCTGCACTAGAGGCTGGCGTGCGACGTTTTGATGCATCAATTGCCGGTTTAGGCGGATGCCCTTTTGCGCCAGGCGCAAGCGGCAACGTAGCAACAGAAGACGTGGTTATGATGTGCGAGCAGATGGGATATCAAACAGGTATCGATATGACAGCACTGCTCAATGCCTCAGACCTCGCGATTGATTTAACCAAGACAGCGCGTGGAGGGAATGCAAAAACCTGGCTACGTAAACAGTACCCCATAATTAATTGAAAAAATTAGTGCTGCTACTTTGAGCAGTCTATTTCAAATACACATTTTAGTTAAAACAAGAATATAAAAGAAGGAAGACGTTATGAGTTATCGATTAGGCGTTGATGTTGGAGGTACTTTTACAGACCTTTTATTAATTAACGAAAGCAACGGTGAAACTCACACAGCAAAGGTTCCCTCTACACCAGAAGATTCCTCTGTTGGTGTATTAAACGGTATCGCTCGAATTTGCGACGAATCTGGTATAGATCCAAAACAAATCAATCGTGTTATGCATGGAACAACTGTTGCCACTAACGCTGTACTAACAGGCAAAGGCGCCAAGGTAGGCTTGGTCACTACCAAGGGTTACAAACATGTTTTACAAGTAGCGCGCTCTTTTTGTCCTGGCGGCCTTGGCGGCTGGGTTAGTTTTGTCAAAAAACCCCTACTTGCTCCTCTAGAATTAACCATTGAAGCGAGCGAGCGCATGGGTGCCGATGGCATCATAGTAGCCGAGCTAGACAAACAAGCACTGCGAGCAAGTCTGACCAAGCTCAAAGCAACAGGTCAAGTCGAAGCACTCACAATTTGCTTCATTAACGCCTACGTAAATGGCGAGAATGAAAAGCAAGCTAAGGCTGTCGCAGCGGAAATTTTCACCGACATACCAATTAGTATTTCTAGCGATATAGTGCCCGAAATGCAAGAGTATGAACGCACCGAAACTACAGTAGTAAATTCCTATGTACGACCAGAGGTTGCGCGCTATGTAGATAACCTCCAAGCATCATTGCATAAAACCATGGGAGAAGATTTACATCTGTCGATTTTACGTTCGGACGGCGGTTTAGCCTCTGCTAAAGCTGCTGCTGACAATCCGGTTAACCTGTTAATGAGTGGACCAGCAGGCGGTGTATCTGGAGCAATCCATTTTGCCTCTGCCGCGGGCTACGACAATGTTCTTACTTTTGACATGGGCGGAACTTCAACCGATGTTGCCTTAATCCAAAACTCTAAAGCTCGTATTAGACGTGAAACTCGCGTTGGCGACGTCACGGTTAGAGCACCTTCAGTTGATGTCAGAACAGTAGGTGCCGGCGGTGGCTCATTGGCCTTCGTACCGGAACTAACTAAAGCATTGCGCGTTGGGCCTGAATCGGCCGGAGCAAAACCCGGACCCGCGGCCTATATGAAAGGCGGTGTTGAACCAACAGTATGTGATGCTAACGTCGTTTTGGGTTATTTACCTTCTGACGTGCAGCTTGGCGGAAAAATGGCTATTGATAAACCCGCAGCTGTAGCAGCAGTGAAGAAAGTAGCTGACGCTATGGAAATTTCTGTTGAAGAAGCGGCTGAAGGTATTGTTCGTATTGCCAATGAAGCAATGTTTGGCGCACTTCGCTTAGTTTCTGTCGAACAAGGCTTCGACCCCAGAGATTTTGCACTCGTTGGTTTTGGTGGAGCAGGTCCATTACATGCAAATGCAATGGGCATACTCACTGATTCATGGCCAACAATCATACCACCAGGACCCGGAGTATTGTGTGCATATGGTGATGCGACCACTGTGGTAAAAGATGAAGCATCAAAAACCTATGTGACATTAGTTAAAAACAGTAACAAAGATGCATTAACGGTCCTGTTTAATGAAATGACCGCGAAAGCTAGTGCAACACTTATTTCTGATGGGATAAGCAAAGATGCCTTGCAAGTTACTTTGCAAGCAGACGTGCGTTATACCGGGCAGGCATTCCAATTATCAATCGAGTTCTCGCAAGCAGATTTTGAAGCACAAGGTCTCGACTTGCTAGTGAAACGCTTTGACGAAGAGCACACCCAGTTGTTTACCTTTGCCCTTGATGAAGGTCACGAAATTGTGATGGTGCGTGCAATTGTTTCAGCAGCGTCTACCGCGATACCTGAAAACAAGCAAATAACTGCTGATACGATCTTAGCGGACTGCAAAATTGCCGATACGAAAATTTATCATGCAGGCCAATACCACGACGCCACTATTTATGAACGCAGTAAAATGGGTATCGATTTGCGTGTTCCTGGCCCCTGCATTGTCATGGAAATGGATTCTACAACTGTTATTTTGCCTGGCTATGCAGCCAAGGTAGATAGTGTAGGTAATCTGTTAATCAATCCCGTTACCGCCAACAATAATAAATAGGAGATCACAATGAGCAAAATTATTGAAACAAACACAGCTCCTCTTAATCGCGTGGATACCGACACGGTAACCGTCGATATTATTGAAAACGCGCTAAAAAATGCACGTGAAGAAATGGATGCCGTACTTTTTAGAACGGCAATGAGCCCAGGTATTCGAGAGCAAGGTGATTGCTTCCCAATGATTGCCAATAAAGACGGCAAAATGGTTGTCGGCCAATTTGGTTCGTTTATTCACGGTTTCATGGACGCATTTTCAGGGCAGGTTGAAGAAGGTGACGTGTTATTAACTAACGACCCTTACATGTGTAATGGCGCTGTCTCGCATTTACCAGATTGGATTGTGATTGTGCCTATTTTCCGTGAAGGCAGACATATTGCTTGGTCCGCAATGTTTGGACACATGTCAGATAATGGCGGGATGGTGCCTGGCTCAATTCCAATTAATGCTGAAACTATCTTCCAAGAAGGTATTCGGATACCACCGACAAAACTATACAAGAAAGGCGTTCTTCAAAAAGACTTGTTGGAACTTATATTACACAATGTTCGAACGCCTCAGTGGAATAGGTTTGACTTAAACGCCTTAGTAGCCGCTTGCAATACAGCATCAAAGCGAGTTATCGAAATTGCAGACCGATTTGGTGATGATGTCCTCTATTCAACAATGGAAGTTATGCTCGAGCGAAATCATATTGCGATGACAGCAATCATTAATATGCTAGTACCTGAAGAGCCGCGCGTATTTGAGGACTATTTATGTGACGATGGCGTTGGTAAAGGCCCCTACAAAATTCGTTGCAAAATGTGGCGCGAAGGTCCAAAAGCCATTTTTGATTTTGAAGGCACAGATCCGCAAGCCGAAAGCTCAATTAACTTCTATTTGAATGAAGAAATGTTCAAGATGTTCTTTGGCTCTTTCACCATTAATTTAGTTGACCCACAAATACTCTTTAATGACGGCTTCTATGACTTAGTTGACGTGCGCATACCTCAGGGCAGTTTGTTAAAACCAAATTACCCCGCTGCGCTCTCAGGTAGAACACACGCCTTGGGCAGAATATTTGATGTTATGGGTGGCTTGTTAGGACAAGGTGCTCCTGAAGCTATGAATGCTGCAGGCTTTTCAGACTCGCCACATTTGTTTTATTCGGGTTATGATGACAACAATGAATGGTTTCAATTGTTTCAAATTGGCTTTGGTGGCATTCCTGGGCGCCCTGCAGGAGATGGCCCTGACGGTCACTCGCTATGGCCAGGCTTTACTAACGTTCCAAATGAGTTCATTGAAGCGTACTTCCCGCTAAGAGTAGAAACTTATGAAGCAATACTAGACTCTGGTGGCGCTGGACTGCATCGCGGTGGTAATGGGCTATCGGTTGGCTATCGTTTCTTAAACGATGGTAAGATCGCGATACACGACGATCGTTGGCTAACCTATCCTTGGGGCGTTAACGGTGGTGCTCCAGGTTTGCGCTCAACCAAACTATTGAAACGCACCGACGGTAGCGAAGAGACATTACCCGCAAAGTGCGAAGACATTGTAGTGAAGAAAGGTGACATTTTGTACTTCAATACTTGGGGCGGCGGTGGATGGGGCGACCCCTTGCTGCGTGAACCTCAATTAGTATTAGATGACATCAATCGTTCATTGGCGACGGTCAAAGGTGCTTTAGCTTATGGCGTTGTGATCAATGATGACCTTACGATTAATGACCTTGCTACCAAGGCATTGCGAGCCAAGATGGCAAGCGAGCGTGGCGATGTTAAGTTATTTGATTTTGGTGGTACTATTGAAGAAATTAAAGCTCGCAGTATGCAAGAAACCAATCTACCTGCGCCGCAAACACCAGAGTTTAGATGACAACAAAGCTTATCGATAGTGATCTTGTTATTGGTCAATTACAGTTGGGCAAACGCCCAGCTGTAATTGCTGTCGATTTTAGTAATGGCTTTACGAATAAAGAAAGTCCGCTTGGTGGCGAGTTTGAAACACAGCTTGAGGCTAATTTGAAGCTTGTCAGCGCTGCCAGTGACAATAACGTTCCGGTATTTTTCACTACCGTTGTATACGACAACGAGCAACAAGCTAGTGTCTTTAGGCAGCGTTTACCTGATTTGAATATTTTACAACGGGGTTCGCATTGGGTCGATATTCATCAAAAATTCAGCGAATATATTAAGCTTGGAAATATTATTGAGAAACAGCATCCAAGTGCTTTTTTCTCCACATCATTAGCTAGCAAGCTTGCCGCATTAAAAGTAGATTCACTAATAATAACTGGACTAACAACATCTGGTTGTGTGCGCGCAACATGCGTAGATGGATTACAACATAACTTATTGTGTGCAGTGGTACCTGAAGCTTGCGGTGATAGAAATCAGTCCGCGCATGAAATGAGTTTGCATGACATGCATGCGAAGTATGCTCAAGTATTACCACTCACTAAGGTCATAGAATATTTTGAATCCTTATGACGGCTATGCACTAATGTTTTAGTGCTTTAACGCGCAACCTAACATAGTCAACATGCCACTGATTGTTTACAAATAACTCAGATTTCAATGCAGTAACTACATCTTCAACTATATCTCTTTTTTGCGCCTCACTAGCATTTTTAAAAAACGCTTGGCCAAAAGCTTCTAACCAATCACTGAGATGCTCTGGTAAAGGCGTAAAGCGATCAAACAACTGTATGTACTCAAGCTCAAAGCCCTGCTGTAGTAAAAGTGTAGAATAGTCTTCAGCAGTTGGGAAGTACCAAGGGTTTTCGAATTCTAAACCGTCTTGATTCAGCCTGTGGGTAAGTGTATCTATGACTTTTCCTGCATTACCGTAACCGCCAAATTCAGCAACAAAGCGGCCGTTTGGTTTTAAGGCTTCATGGACACCTTTGATTACTTTTTCTGGCGCCTTCATCCAATGCAAAGCAGCATTAGACAAGACACAATCAAAGGTTTCAGTAAAATCTAAACACTGAGCATCTTTTACATAAGCAGTGATACCTTTTTGATTAGCGGCACTGATCATTTCAGCGCTAGCATCCACACCTATCACGTTTGCACAAAGAGGCTTTATTTTTTGTGTCAGACTACCGTCACCACAGCCTAAGTCCAAAATGACATCGCTTAGTTTTGGCTCAAGTAAGTCTATTAAAGGCTCGCCAAGTTTGGCAACAAAATCAGCTACTTTGTTATACTGAATGGGGTCCCACTTTGTATCTGACATCTTACCCTTAAAAATTGAACGTGAACGTATAGGCTAAAATGTACACATCGCAGTAGAAAACACTAAGGTAAATTAATACCTGCGCAATGCCTTTGTTTACTTTCTAGCTCTCACTTACTCACAATTACTCACAAAGGCTAGGCTTGGTTTCTTACAAACTAGCAATCTCGTCATCAATAAGATGTTTAACTAAGTCACTTTGCTGGGCGTCATCAAAGGCTTTGTCAATCATCGCCGCGCGATAACCTGTGACTCCTCTATAATTTGGATGAGAAAAAATATACATCTGATCGGAGTTTAGCGCTTCTACAACACGCTTAGCCAATAATTCCGTCGTAATACCTGATTCAACTAAGGCTGCCGCTTGTCCAACACTCTTCTTGAAGCGCTCCTTCTCTTGAGCACTAAATGGTGCAGCTGGTTTTTCTGATTTATATTTATCTTGTTTGTTACGCGTCGATTCATGGATCCTTGTTTGCACAAATGCAGGACACAATGCAGATACTTGAATATTATGACGTTTTAATTCTACCGCCCAGCTTTCAGTCATCGACACAACCGCAGCTTTTGTTGCTGCGTATGCTGACGAATATGGCACTCCCATCATGCCTGCCATTGAGGCGACATTAATTATCCAGCCACCTTCACCGTGACGTTTTAGTTCAGGGGTTGCGGCTTGAGTTCCGTATAATACGCCCATTAAATTGACATCAATTACCCAACGCCAAATAGCGTGATCCGTTTGTTCAATTTTACCCGGTATACCGCCAACGCCTGCATTGTTTACAACCATGTGCAACTTACCGAACTTCGTTATAGTTTGTTCAACACAATGTTCCCATTGCGCGTAATCAGTAACGTCTAGTTTGCACGCAAGTACATTAACGTTTAAAGCCTCAAGTTGCTTTTTAGCATCGGCTAAAGCTGCTTCGTCGATATCAGCAATAACGATATTCATTCCTAGACTGCCAAATTCCTTAGCCAGCGCTAAACCTATTCCTCCGGCAGCGCCAGAAATAAGGCTAGTTTTACCTTGATATATTGAAGATGGGTTATCTTGAGGCATAGTTTTTCCTTTTAGCAATGATTGCAGATTAAATTTAACTATATTGTGAGCAGCTATCAGAACACACTTTATTTAGTTAATCCTTGAGCCTTAGTTTGATGAATAGTTTGATGAATAAATTGATGGATAAATTGATGAGTATGCTAATTATTAAGCTATGCCAGCATATTCATGCTGGCAGTTAAATTAGCCCCGACCAAGCGCTAATTGCCGCACTTGGAAAGTCTGAGGCTTAGAGTGCCTTTCGAGTGGGCATAACCACGTTTGCAAAAATAAGCCCCGCTATCAAAGACATGAATATCAGAAATACTTCTTGTCCAATATGATCCGCCTGCACAAAATCCTGACCTGAAATAAACGAATTTAAACCAATGTAAGTTTTTGACCCTGGCACAAGCACTATTAGTCCATGCATAGCGACAATGGTTGATGGCTGATTCGCTAAACGCGAGAAGATATTCGCAAATACACCTAGTGCGAAAGCGCCAATAAATGTTCCAAAAGTCTGGTCCATGAAAACTGAACTATAAACCGTGACGCTATAGGCGATAAATGCTGACATTAAGGCCCACGGTATATGCTTTAAGCGTGTTTTAAAAATAGGAACCAAAGCAAAACATAGCAAACCAACAGCTAACCAAGTAGCCCAATAAGGCAACGAAGCTGCTGGCTGAAACTCATTTTGACCAAACAAACTAAAACCAACCGCAACACCCAAGAATGCACCAAAATAAAGTTTAAATAACTGCATAATGGCATCCATAATTCGAGCTGTTCCCGACACCAAATTACGGTTTGAAAGTTCAGATAAGCCCATGGTTAAAGCTAAACCTGGCACCAACACAATGACTGACGAAAGCACCATCAAAGGAATATTAATGCCCGGGTCGAAATAGCGGCTGATCGCACAAGCTAAAATACCGGCACCAAAAGAAGTTACTGGCTCGAGCATCAAGCTCACTCGTTTAGATTTTTGCGACCATAGCACCCAAGTGTAGGTTACTAAACCCAGTAAGCCTGTCCAAAATATCTCAGCCCAACTGGCTCCCATTAGCATCGAAAACGAACCCGTCGCAAGTGCAAACGCTAAACCAGTAATCACCTTACCGTAAGGACTCGGCATTTCATTAATTGCATCTAAACGTTGGTCGGCCTCGGTAAGAGTCACTTGCCCTGCAATCAATTCATTTGCTAGCTCATCGGTAAGTGAAAGCGCGCTCATGTCGAGCTCGCCTGGTTGCAAGCGCGCAGCATGATTGTATTCGTCTTCGTGCTGATCACTCCATATAACGAAAGTAATCGACGTTGGCGTAGCAATAAATGAGGCGTGTACGCCCAAGTAAGTAGATACCTCGGACAGATAGGCTTCCAGTCGAAATGCAGGTGTTCCGTACTTATGCAGCATTTTACCAAGCTTCACAATAAAGCGACGTATTTGAATAAACTCTTGTGTGATCAATGTGTTGTTTCTCTAACTGTATTGCACGTTATTAAATGAATAAGGATTGCTTAGTACCGCTTATAGAAAGCATTCTCTTTATAAAAATGTACAAATTTCTTCTAACGATTTCTTTTGCTTTGCATGTTCAGGAACCGTCGCATTTTCATCAGGATAACCGGCGATTAACAACATGTATGGGCGTTCATCATCTGGTCTAGCACAAATTTTTGATAAGAATGACATGGGTTTGGGCGTGTGCGTTAAGGTCACTAGCCCAGCATTGTGTAATGCTGTGATCAGGAAGCCCGTTGCAATTCCTACGGACTCATGCACGTAATAGTTGGTGTGCTTGTCACCTGTATTAGTGCCTCCTTTTTTTTGACTGAAAATTGCTATCAACCAAGGTGCGTGTTCTAAGTAAGGCTTTTGTGCATCAGTTCCCAAAGGCTGCAGCGCTTCCAACCACTCTTCTCCTGCACGTCCTGCGTAAAAGCCTTGTTCATGCAGTTCAGCTTGCTCTCTAACTTGTTTCTTGACGTCACTTGAGTGTATAGCAACAAATTGCCATGGCTGGTGATTCGCACCGTTCGGTGCCGTGCCAGCGGCTTTTATGCAGTTTTCTATGATTACTTGCGGCACTGATCTGTTGCTAAACTGACGAATGCTATGGCGCCGCTTTATATCTGCATAAAAACGTTCAGACCGTTCAATCATCTCTTTTTCAGGATATTCTATATAGTCGGATAGCGGAGATGCTTTATGTTCTTTCATTTTTCAACCAAATAATTGTCTAATTGTCGATATTTCACCGTATTGCTTCAACAGTAAACCGAGACTAATACGCGCAAGTATATCCCTTGTATTACTTTATACAACATCAGCAATTAGCATTTGCTTGAACATGCCTCATATTGCCAGTTAATCTTCCGTAAGCAGCCTTTCTTCAATGTCAAAATGAGCTAAACAGTCTGCGATCTATTATTTAGTAAGCATTTTTTAATCAATTTGTTTAATTAGAATATATTTCTAAGTCTTTGTGTTTTTTGCATTTGTCTACAAAGCAATCTACATTTATGATAAATAGCCCTAATTGTTTAAATAATGAACATATTACTTTTACTAAAGATAGGCTATGCTTTTAAATTAGCTAATGGAGTACAGCGCAATAAAGCATCATAAAGTCACTATTACTTGATGCTCTATTCGAGAAGTTCGCTGGTGAAATATAGAGACCTGAAATTATGGATATCCAGTTGAGTCTAATAATTGAGAGCCGTATTTATCGCGAAGGCATTTCCAATTATATCAACGCCAATATTGACATGGCGGTCACATATACGTTTAGTTCGGCAACACGGGCTATCCGCTCTGTCGACCAATGCTGTGCCGATATTGCCATTATTGATGGCAGTATTCGCGACGCTTTATTGTTAGTTAATACAATCAAAGATACCCATCCACAAATGAAAATTATCTTGCTGATATTTTCAAGCGAAGTCTCTTTTCCCGGAAAGTGCATTGCACTTGGTGCTGAAGGTATAGTCACCACAACTGATGGGATGGAGGATCTAAAGGCATGCATATTAACAGTCTATTCAGGGCACCTATGTTACCCACAAGAAATGTCCGCTCTGTTTAGTAACCGAGTGGCTCGGTTCCCTAAAGTCGAGGATTTAACTAATTTTGAACGCCCCCTGCTAACACGGCGTCAAACAGTTGTAATGCAGTTAATTGGGAATGGACTTTCAAATAAAGAAATCGCAAGAAAACTAAATATTGAACTGTCGACTGTTAAAAATCACGTACATCAAATTCTGCAGCGTTTACATGTCAAAAGCCGACTAGAAGCATCGGCACAGTTTAGAGCCAGCCCGAACACTTAAGGTCTAGCAGTTTACCAGCTCTGGAGGTTCACTAGCTCTGGAGGTTCACTAGCTCTGGCAGTTTACTAACTCTGGCAGATTGCCAGCTCTAGCATATTGCAGAACCCTCACACCCCTGCAACTGCCAATACAACATACGTCATGCTCGCGAAGGCGAGTATCTTCTGCATTACCCAGATAACATTATACAACCTGCGTCATGCTCGCGAAGGCGAGTATCTCCTCCATTACCCAGAAAACATTATACAACCTGCGTCATGCTCGCGAAGGCGAGTATCTCCT
>CAJQOP010000094.1 GCA_905479945.1 uncultured Glaciecola sp.
AGGTCAGCTTACTTACTCACCTCAACGACAAACATTTCACAAATTTCTTCAACACCATAAATGAGTAAACGCGAAACTACCCTCAAATACAGCTGTGACAATGACTAGTACATAGCGTTAATTCGTCTTATACTCGGCGAACTGAGAGTCGATGGAAAGTAAAAAAAGTAGGGACTGAACCGCAATTCCCGACAATTAGCTTGCTCGTAGTATTTACGATCAACGATTTAAAATAACGAAATCAGTTGTTTAAAATTATCATTGGCTGTTGAGTTTGTATCATGGGTGGCTTGTTAATTTGGATGGTCACGCTCCTGCCTACAACAGACTGTAAACAAATAAGAATGAAGCCGGGTTGAATATTTAATATTCATTCCGCCCCTATTTTTACCTATTTCGCAGTTGCTTCCATCACCCTTTTCGAATCTGCCCCGGCGTCTTATTAAAATGCTTTTTCATCGCTTTACTAAAAGCTGCTTCCGATGCATAACCCGCGCGCTCAGCAATGCATAACATTGAATCATTACTGCGCTGCAAACTATTTTTTGCCTTTTGCATACGTGTATTCGTTAAATAAGATTTTGGCGTAGACCCCACCATGGCAACAAACTTCTCTGTGAATGATGTGCGGTTAAGCCCGGCGACTTTACACAGGGAATCCACCGTCCATTTTTCATCCGTCTCCGTGTGAATTAAATTTAACGCCACACCTATCTTAGGATCAGATAATGCAGCCATGTATCCGTTAGGCTCTTTCATCTGCCCAATATGCTCTCTTAAAAGTTGAACGGTTAACATCTCTGTCAATCGATCGACCATAAGCGTCGAACCCGGAGACAAGGTCTCGGATTCTTTTTCTAATATCTTCACAAAACTTTTTAGCCCATTGGCGTCACTGTCATTGTGCGTGCTGGTGTGAATAAAACAGGGAAGATCTTTGAGAAATGGATGGTCCATGGAGGTGTCGTACGACATAGTGCTGCATAATAGCTTTATTTCTTTATTGGCGGTCTCTTCAGCCCTTTCCTCAACAACAGGCTCACCGCCCGTTGCAAGGGCTTCAATGTTTCCTGTTTTCACTAATAAAAGCTCACCATTATACCCCACCTTTGCGACATCCTGCACAGATAGAGCCCGCCCTGCGGGACTATCGCAAACCCAATGATTGCCCCCTGTCAGTAAGGCTACAATATCTCCCTCCTTAAGTAGCCGCAATTCCTCATTGCCTCTCTCTTGAAAATAGCACTGCCCTTTTAGCACAACATAAAACAAGCCCTGGGGGCGATATTGAATCTGCATATTCCAGCAGCCCACTCCCCTGAAGAAGTAGGTGTTAGCCGATAGCTGAAACGTTTTTAATAGGTCTGTCAAGGCATCCATGGCATGCATTCTAAATAGAACCTCACATTCTGACTATATTTAATTTCAGATATTGTAAAAATGACAAAACAAACGGTAAATTGAACATTTCTCTACGCTGTAATCAGAGCAATAATCAACCAGTAAAAAAGCTCTAATGAGAATATAAAGTGACTGACATTAAACTATATGGCTATTTAACAAGCCCTATACTGGGTCAATTTTTGGAGTTACATGGTCATTTTATGCACCATGTTGTCTCATACAAACGAGTAAAAAATATTTAATTCATTTGAATAATAATAAAAGGTTTAAGACTTATGAAAGATTTGGTAAAGGTGGTGTCCAAAACGGCACCAATCAAGTGCATATTGACAATAACCAGTTTATTTATAATGATCCTTGGCATGTCCAAGGTACATGCACAAGAGCATACCGGTTACAGAACAGGCTTTAATTCAGTGATGTTGGGTCACAGTTTTTTAAAACCGGGGGCTGAGCAGATTAATATTCTTGCGCCAGAATACAACTATCTTTTACACAAGCAATATAGAGCTATGGGTTATGGTGGTGAAAATGGCGCTCCTGGCGCCATTTGGAATAATCCACCCACGTGTGAACCTCATGAGCTTAACTCTAATGGGCTTTGTCCTGGTGATCCAAAAAACCAGATAATAGATGAAGATGTCGAACTGCTCGTGCTCACCGCCTATTTTGGAGAGGATCCTAACGAACCAGGCGAGGTAGTTCCTATCGATAGCTTTATTGGCGATTACGTAAAATGGGTTAAGTTCGCGCTGTTAAATAATCCAAATACCTTGGATACGGTTGCTATCCTAGTGCCTTGGGCTCACTACGCTATGAATAACGGTACAACTGAGAATAGCCTAGAAGATTACGCTAAAATTAATTATCGAGTTAATCATTACATAGAGCACAAAATTATTTCAAAGCTCCGCGCTGTCGAAGCATTTAAAGACTTGGAGTTCCTTCATATTGCAGGAGGAAATGCAGCTATTGCCCTTTTACATGAATACGAAAAAGGTTATCTGATTGATGATGTTGACGGCGCTATATGCCCTGGTACTGATTTTTGTGAAAAAGATGACTACATAATGTATGACCAGAGGGGTCACGCGGGCAACATATTTGAAGATCTTCTCGGTCTTGTTTGGCAAAAAACGATTTACCCAAACACGGACATCGAAAACACGCCTCCTCCTTCAACCATAACGGAATGGACTTATGACCTTCGCAGTCTCGCACACAAGGTTTGGGAGAGAACGAATTTTTCAAAACGTCTTAACGATCAGCCTATCGGGCAGACACCTCCTCAATTTATACTTATAGACGGTGTTATTTCCGAAAATGACGCAACTGAAAACCAGGATTATGCTGATGCTAATTCCACACTCGCCAATAACGCGCTAGATGTTAATTTTGACCCGTTGACCTTCGCTATAGTCGACGGCCCTAATTGGTTAAAAATTGATGGTGATGGTAATCTTCATGGTCTTCCAGATTCTAATGACCAAGGTTTAAACACTTTTACCGTCAGTGTCTCAGATGGGTTTGCGACGGTAGACGCAACACTTCAAATTAACGTCAACACTGAAACCGCCAACTCGCCTCCAGTGTTCCGCAAGAGAATATTCAAAGGTGATGCGACGGCAGGTAAATATTACGGTATTAATCTAGCGCAATCTGCAACAGACGCAGATGGTGATACTCTCACTTTCTCATTCGATGCCCAAGGAAGGTTTAATTGCAGTGACGATTCATGGTTGTCCGTTACAGATACTGGTCAGTTTTATGGACGACCTGACGGCGGCGAAATTGGGACAACTATTTGCTCAATCAAAGTCGAAGATGGCCAAGGTGGAAGCGATACAGCATTACTTCGAATCTCCGTTATAGCAGCAGAGTAATCACATGAAAATCACCATAAGGCAGCCATGCGTTATGGTGATTTTTTATATATTAAAAAAGAGGTTTGAATCTGTCGCATCAACGTGTGTCAAACAAAATTATAAAGACATATATGAAATTATAAAGACACCGAACGTAATAAACCCGAAAGCTATTTTTTGGGTGTTGCTCGCCGTCATGGGTGTTTATTCGTTTCAACGAACCTGACCCCGCAGTTTTTTTTTGATATTTAGCAGGACGTCGCAATTTACTCCTAGCACTCTGCGACTCAATTTACATCCCGCGCGGCGTCCGCATGTAAATTGACCTACAAAATATTAAAAATAATTAGCGAACATACATGCGAGGGTAAATCAAAAGATAATAGCATCGGCTTTGCCGACAACCAGCAACACTATGATAGCGGTCTCGTTAATTTTCTCGTTAATTGTTTCGATAGGTTTGACAAGGTATCCATAACATATATAGTCTAAATAGAACCTCATATTCTGACTATATTTAATTTCAGATATTGTGAAAATGACAAAACAAACGGTATATTGAACATTTCTATGCGCTGTAATCAAAGCGATACTTGAT
>CAJQOP010000095.1 GCA_905479945.1 uncultured Glaciecola sp.
GAGAAGTCATGCCAAAGGTCTTCGAGCGGCATGAAGGAAATAACAATGCTTGGCTGCAAGAAATGGTATATGGCTGCTTACGCGAACTCCCTAAATTGCAACATTGGCTCAGAAAGTTACTAGATAAACCATTGAAGGGTGAACAAAAAATAGTTGAGCATCTGATCATGTTAGGTTTTTATCAGCTTGTTTTTACACGCACCGCAGAACACGCCGCTGTATCGGAAACCGTTGAAGCTTGTGCTGCACTTGATCAACACCGTCTAAAAGGCTTAGTGAATGCCAATTTGCGAAACTTTCAACGAGAAGATTTGGCTGAGCAGCCGATCGACGTTCCCCACATAAAGGTCGGCTTGCCTAAGTGGCTGCACAAACAGTTATTACAACAATACCCAGATGAAGTGCTAGATATTGCGCAGCAAATGAATGAGCGACCGCCGCTTTGGCTGCGAGTTAATGCGCTCAAGGGTAGTCAACTAAACTACACTGCACTGCTTGATGCAGAAGACATTGAGTATAGCAATGCGAATTTTGATGCCACCGATACAAGCTCAACCGAAGATACAGATGCAGATGCAGAGAGTACGGCTCAGTATTTTGCCAATAGTCCAGTTTCTCATCTCAAAGCAAAAGCGCTCAATGCGATTCGACTCAGTAAAAGAACGGATATAACCGAGCTTCCTGGGTTTGAAGCAGGTTTATTTGCAGTGCAAGATTTAGCGGCACAGCTTGCTGCCGAGTTATTAGATATTGAGCCAGGCCATGATGTACTAGATTGTTGCGCCGCGCCCGGAGGGAAAACAGCTCATATTTTGGAAAGCCAAGCCCAGTTAAAAAGTCTTGATGCTATAGATAGCGATGGACAACGCTTAGAACGAATAGAAGAAAATATGCAGCGCCTTGGCCACGATACTGAATTTGGCGATAGGCTCAATTTATACGTGGTCGATGCCGCAAGCGACGAAGTGTTATCCAGAGTATTAAAAGATAAGCTTTACGATCGTATATTACTAGATGCACCTTGCTCTGCTACTGGTGTGATCCGCCGTCACCCTGATATACGTTGGCTTCGAAAGTCCGCTGACATAGAAAACACGGTGCAGTTGCAAAAGCGTATTTTGGCCGAAATTTGGAAACGACTTAAGCCAGGCGGCATTATGTTGTATGCCACCTGTTCTATTCTAAAACAAGAAAACCAATTGCAGATTGCAGAATTCTTGGCAACACAAGAAAATGCCACTTTACTGCCATTGCATCCTAACGACACGCCTGAGTGCCCTGGTATGCAAATATTGCCCGGCCAAGCACAAATGGATGGTTTCTATTATGCAAGACTGCTAAAGTCAGATTAGGCTCTAGGAAATAATTCAATGAAAATCATCATCATAGGCGCGGGACAAGTTGGCGGCACACTCGCTGAAAACTTGGTTGGCGAAAAGAATGAAATCACTATTATAGACCAAGATATGGAGACATTGCGTAACCTGCAAGATAGATTGGATTTGCAAGTTGTATGCGGAATGGGTTCACATCCTGATGTGCTTAAAAAAGCAGGAGCGGCAGACGCCGATATGCTTATTGCTGTAACCAACAGCGATGAGAGCAACATGATGGCCTGCCAAGTTGCATTTAGTTTATTTAAAACACCCACAAAAATAGCTCGAGTTCGCTCCGAACAATACATCATTTATCAAGAGCACCTTTTCAAACACCAAGATATTCCAATCGATCACCTAATTGCCCCTGAGCAGTTAGTGACCAAAGCAATAAAGCGACTTATTGATTATCCTGGCGCACTGCAGGTGGTAGAATTTGCAGAAGGTAAAGCCAGCCTAGTTGCCGTTAAGGCCTATTATGGTGGCTTGTTAGTAGGTCATGCATTATCCGCATTGAAAGAACATATGCCGAACGTAGATACCCGAGTCGCAGCAATTTATCGTCGAGGCAAACCGATTCGTCCATTGGGCTCAACGGTAATTGAAGCCGACGACGAAGTATTCTTTATTGCTGACACAAAACACATTCGAGCTGTGATGAGCGAGCTACAAAAGCTCGAATCGAGTTACAAGCGCATTATGATTGCTGGTGGCGGCTTGATTGGTGCAGGTTTAGCCAAGCGCCTTGAAAATAACCACAATGTAAAACTAATTGAATATAGCGCTGAACGCGCAAAAGAACTCTCTACGATGCTGAACAAGACTATCGTATTTCATGGTGACGCTTCCGACGCTAGCTTATTAAGTGAAGAGAACGTTGAGCAAGTTGATGCCTTTATAGCAGTAACCAATGATGATGAAGCAAACATCATGTCGGCAATGTTGGCGAAGCGCATGGGGGCAGCTAAAGCAATGGTGCTTATTCAGCGCAGTGCTTATGTTGATTTAGTCCAAGGCGGCGAAATAGACATCGCATTCTCTCCTCAACAAGCAACTATATCAGCCTTATTGACCCATATTCGTCGTGGCGATATCGTGAATGTTTATTCTTTACGCAGGGGCGCAGCTGAGGCAATTGAAGCTATTGCACATGGCGACGAAAGTACCTCTAAAGTTGTTGGCAAGCAAATTCAACAAATTAAGCTTCCTCCAGGCACAACAATAGGCGCTATTGTGCGTGAAGATGAAGTTATCATTGCACACAGCGATACCGTCATTAAAGCCAACGATCATGTCATATTATTTTTAGTGGATAAGAAGTTCATTGGGGATGTGGAAAAACTGTTTCAACCGAGCGCGCTCTTTTTCGGCTGAGGCTCTTTATTAGCTGAGGCTCTTTCTTAGCTAGCGGGGTTATCTAAGGCTTGATAATTTGCGTAAAAGCTGTGGTAATTTTGCTATCCGTTTTCACAGCAGTGTAGCAGTGTCGACTATTAATAACGTTCTCTCATACCAGTATTAACTACGCCAGAATGTAGGAGAGAATAAGACCAGTAGCGAGAAAATCTCTAGCCGACCAAACAACATCGCGGCTACCAACAACCATTTACCAGGATCTGTGACGTCAGCGTATGTGCCTGCCACTGTGCCTAGCCCTGGGCCTAAGTTATTAAGCGTTGCCGCAGTCGCGGTAAACGCGCTGATGTCGTCCATACCAGTAGCTATTAATGCAATCATAATAACCACAAAGATAATTGCGTAAGCTGAGAAGAACCCCCAAACTGCTTCAATCACACGTTCTGGCATTGCTCTATCACCCAACTTTACAGCGTAAACAGCTTTTGGGTGTATGAGTCGGTCAACTTCACGTTTTCCTTGCAAGAATAAAAGTAATACGCGAATAACTTTTAAACCACCGCCGGTTGACCCTGCACAACCACCAATGAAACTTGAGAATATTAAAATTATTGGCAAGAACGCGGGCCATGCTGAAAAGTCTGCGGTCGCGAAACCTGCTGTTGTACTTATTGAAACCGCCTGCACTAATGCTTGATCAAGCGCCATTCCTGTCGTTTCGTAAACTGAATGATAAACCAATACCACAAAGCATAAAGTGACTAAACTCAATTGAATAGTGAAGAAGGCTTTGGCCTCAGGGTCTTTAAAGTAATTACGAATATTTCGGCCTGATACAGCCGCATAATGCAAAGAGAAATTCAGCGCAGCTATCCACAAAAAGACAACACAAACGACATTTACCGCAACACTGTTGAAATACCCGAGGCTAGCATCATATGTGGAGAATCCACCAATAGCGATTGTTGAGAAAGCATGACCGACAGCGTCAAATAAACTCATGCCGGCTATCCAATAAGCTCCCGCACAAGCTATGGTGAGTGATAAATAGATATACCATAAGTGCTTTGCTGTATCGGCAATACGCGGTGTCATTTTCGAATCTTTAACCGGTCCGGGCGTTTCAGCGCGGTATAACTGCATTCCACCCACACCCAATATAGGCAATATGGCCACAGCCAAAACGATAATACCCATACCACCTAGCCATTGCAGTTGTTGACGATAAAACTGCACAGCTTTTGGCAGGTATTCGATACCTTCAATTACAGTTGCTCCGGTCGTAGTGAGACCAGAGAAAGATTCAAAAATAGCATCAGTAATGCTCATTTGGGGCTGTTCTAATAGTGCAAATGGCAATGCACCGAAGCACGCTAACACCGTCCAGAACAAGACTACAATTAAAAAGCCCTCTTTTGCTCTAAGGTCAGATCGCGACCGGCGGTTGGGATACCAAAAAGCAATGCCGGTTAAAAGAGATAAAAAGAACGCCAATACAAATGCCAAGCCACTACCGTCACCATAAATGAGTGAGATCAACGCAGGAGGGATCATTGTTACGCTGAACAGAGCAACGAGTAATCCTAATATACGAATGATGGCGCGGTATTGCATTTACGCTATGCCTTTTTTTGTTATTGTTTGTTTAGCACAATTGCGGCACTTTATTAGAGTGCATTTGTGACTATTTCCAGCGATAATTAGTGTGTTTTTTAGGCTTTGTCATTGTGCGGATATTACTAAGTAAATTAGTAAGCTAGCGCACTGTACATCAGATGGTAAATTGAATCGGACTGAGATCCAATTCATTTCTCTAAATAAGGCATAAATGATGAAAATCGCCAATAAATAAAGGGCCATAATATTGCCTATTTTTGCTCTTATTAAATTATTAGCCTCGTGAAATTTTAAGTCTTTGTTCCCGTTGAACAAATAAAATAGTTAAAAATAAGACTTGGAAAAGCGTCAATTTATGCTAAATTTTATAGGTTGCTTAGGTCGTTTATTATTCGAAGATGTTCTTAGTTTGAGTGTCTTCATCCTACGAAAAAAAGCAGCATCCGGGAATAGAAAAATAATAACAGGATCGAGCATTTCCTTACGCATTATTAAAAAACATCCCCAAATAGCACGCCTTAATTCTTATGAAAAAAGGTACTTATCCACCTGTGCGAAACAATTTAACAACAGAGTTATCCACAGCTTATAAAAAAGCAATTTGTGGTTACACGTCAATAAATATGGCATTCTTCATATTATAAAGCATTAATACGAGCAAATGATGGAAAAACAATCAACAAGTCCGTTAGTCTTAGTTGACGGATCTTCTTATTTATTCAGAGCGTTTCATGGATTACCTCCTCTAACAAATTCAAAAGGCCAAGATACAGGTGCCATTTATGGCGTTGTTAATATGCTTCGCAGTTTGATGTCAACCTATAAGCCATCTCATATTGCCGTAGTGTTTGATGCCAAAGGAAAAACCTTTCGCGATGATATTTACAAAGAATATAAAGCCAATCGTCCACCCATGCCTGATGAACTTCGCTCGCAAATTGCACCTTTGCACCAAATTGTTAAAGCTATGGGATTTCCCATCATTGTTGAAAGCGGTGTTGAAGCGGATGATGTTATCGGTACGCTCGCCCGCCAAGCATCAGCGCAAGGCATTGAATGTGTAATTAGCACAGGCGATAAGGATATGGCGCAGCTAGTCGATGAGCATGTCACGCTAATTAATACCATGACCAATACGGCTATGGACAAAAACGGTGTAGTTGAGAAGTTTGGTGTACCAGCTGAATTAATTATCGATTACTTAGCAATGAAAGGCGACAAAGTAGATAACATCCCGGGAATTCCAGGTGTTGGTGATAAAAGCGCTGTAGCTATGCTCAATGGCATTGGCGGCGTTAAAGATATTTATGCAAATTTAGACAAAATAGCCACGCTGGAGTTTCGTGGCGCAAAAACCATGGGCGCAAAAATTGCGCAATATGAAGAGCAGGCATTGCTGTCGTATGAATTAGCCACCATTGAGTGCGAGCTAAAACTCGAATACGAACCCACTACTCTCAATATGGGTGAAATAAACAAGCCAGAGTTGCAAGTTCTTTTTGCCGAGTATGAATTTAAACGCTGGTTATCTGAAGTCAGTGACGGAGCGGTAAATGAGTTTTCGGCTAAGTCTCGTTCGGCTGTTTCTAGTTCGCCGGTTTCTCTTTCGCCTGTTTCTCTTTCGCCTGGCAGTGACACAAGCCCTGATACTGCAGCTTCTTTATCGGCTGATGGTGAGTCAGTTTCTCCGCAAGACAATCAAGAAAACACCTCTTCGCAGTCTTTTGATAGAACAAAATATGAAGTTGTTACAACACAATTACAACTCGACAATTGGATAAGTAAAATCAATGCTGCCCAGTATTATGCGATAGATACTGAAACTACCAACATAGATTATATGCAGGCCGAATTGGTTGGCTTTTCATTCTCCACCAGCGAGAACCAAGCTTGCTATATTCCTGTAGCACATGATTATCCGGGTGCGCCCGAACAGTTGGAGAGAGCCGACGTTCTTGCCCAACTTAAGCCTATTTTGGAAGACACTAGCCCGAAGAAAATTGGCCAGCACATTAAATACGACAAAAACGTGTTAGCGAACTACGATATCGAATTACAGGGTATTTTGTCTGACACAATGCTCGCTTCATATGTATTAAATAGTGTTGCCACTCGCCATAATATGGATGCTCTGTCTTTGAAGTACTTGGGCCATGATACAATCCACTTTGAGGATATTGCAGGTAAAGGTGCAAAACAAATCACCTTTAATCAAATTGCCCTAGAAGAAGCTGCCCCATATGCCGCTGAAGATGCCGACGTGACCTTGCGACTACATGAAGCATTGCAGATTTTACTAAAAGACAAAGGCGAGCTGCCCACAATACTAAATGAGATCGAGGTCCCGCTTTCGTCAGTTCTCGCAAAAATGGAGCAGAATGGCGTACTAATTGACAGCCAGCTATTAGGACAACAAAGTCAAACCCTAGCCGCTCGCGTCATGGAACTAGAAAAAGAAGTGCATGAACTTGCTGATGAAACCTTTAATTTGGGCTCACCCAAGCAGCTGCAACATATCTTATTTGAGAAAATGGGTTTACCTGTAGTTAAAAAAACGCCCAAAGGTGCTCCCTCAACGTCAGAAGAGGTATTACAAGAGCTTGCCGGCGAATATGATTTGCCTAAGAAAATAATGGAATTTAGAGGCTTAACTAAGCTGAAGAATACCTACACTGACAAGCTGCCAAAGATGATCCATCATCGCACTGGACGGGTTCACACATCTTATCATCAAGCAATAACTGCGACCGGACGATTGTCATCTACCGATCCTAATCTACAAAACATTCCAATACGCACGCCCGAAGGCCGACAAGTTAGGCAGGCATTTATTGCTCGTCCAGGATATAAGGTAGTTGCCGCTGATTATAGTCAAATTGAATTGCGTATTATGGCTCACTTGAGCAAAGATGAAGGCTTGGTTAGTGCATTTTCCGCTGGCAAAGACATCCATAGCGCCACCGCAGCTGAAGTGTTTGATGTGCCATTGGACGAAGTTTCGGTAAATGAACGACGCAGTGCAAAAGCGATTAATTTTGGTTTGATATATGGCATGTCAGCCTTTGGCTTATCCAAGCAGTTGAGCATTCCACGCTACGATGCTCAACAGTATATGGATTTGTATTTTGAGCGCTACCCAGGCGTATTAAGCTATATGGAATCAACACGAGAAGGCGCAAAAAGTACGGGATATGTAAGCACTGTATTTGGTCGTAGACTCTATTTGCCTGATATTAAAGCTAGCAATGCGATGCGTCGCAAAGGTGCGGAAAGAGCAGCTATAAACGCCCCCATGCAGGGCACTGCTGCCGATATTATTAAAAAAGCAATGATTGATGTTGATGCTTGGATAAATGATATCAACGACCAAGACATTCTTATGATCATGCAAGTGCACGATGAATTAGTTTTTGAAATTAAAGAGGAACGTGTTGACGAGTACGTTGCAAAAATAAAGAGTTTAATGGAAACAACCGTGGCACTTGATGTACCGCTAGTCGTTGATGTTGGTATAGGGAATAACTGGGATGAGGCGCATTAAGCGCTTGGATCCTAAATTAAATAGAGAAAATTTAATTCAAATTTGAACTTATTGGGAAACCGCACGTCATAAGAGTGTGAATGTGTTGTTCTCCCCCAAATTAGCCCTATTGTTTTGATAGGGCTTTCTTTTTCTAGATTACTCTTCTACTGTTTTTATTTGCTTTTCAAGGCCGAACCAAAGGAACAGCATTTTTTCGAGCTCAGGAACACCAACACCACTTAAAGAAGAAAAGGCATGAACGGTTACATCACCGCAAAACGCTAAAGACGCTTCTCGCACCATCAACACTTGAGCTTTACGTTTACCGGCCTTCAATTTATCTGCTTTAGTGAGCAAAATAAGTACAGGGAGCTTTACGTCTACAGCCCAACGAATCAAGTTTTGATCAAGATCTTTTAATGGATGACGGATGTCCATCAGAACAACTAGACCTTTTAAGCATTCGCGTTTTTGTAAATATTCACCTAATGACTGCTGCCACTTCAATTTCATATCCAATGGAACCTTAGCGTACCCGTAACCAGGCAGATCAACTAAGCGACGCTCATCATCAAGTTCAAACATGTTGATTAACTGAGTTCTTCCTGGCGTTTTACTAGTTCTAGCCAAGCCCTTTTGTCTAGTCAATCTATTGAGAGCGCTTGATTTGCCCGCATTTGAACGCCCAGCGAAGGCTACTTCCATACCATCTGAACTGGTCAAATGTTGAATATTCGGGGCGCTAGTTAGGAAGGTTGCTTTGGTAAAATAAGACATGTTTTCACTTTTTTATGCAGAATGTTAAACTGGATTTTTTTTAAATAAAGCCGATATTATATCAAGTGTAACTCTAAATTTGCGTAATTAGATTACCAATCATTGATTTATATCCGCACAATATGTGTGGAAGAGTTTTTTTCGGCCAGTATTTGTGTACAATACCACGTTCTTGAACGAGTTTTGAGAAAGATGCTTTGCTAATAACCCCCGTATAAAGAGATTATTCATGAAAAAAATAGGTTTGCTTGTTTGTTTAGCGTTAGGAATGTCGACTGCTGTATTTGCCAAAGGCGATGCAGAAGCAGGAAAAGCAATATCACTAACATGTTCGGCATGTCATGGCAGCGATGGAAACAGTGCAATTTCTATGAATCCCAAAATTGCAGGTCAACACGAAAATTATTTAGCAAAACAATTAATAGAATTTAGATTAGCGTCACGTACTGGCGGTAAAGAAGGCAGAAACAACGCGGTCATGAATGGAATGTCAGCGGCGCTTTCAGACGAAGACATAGCAAACTTGTCAGCATATTTCGCAAGCCAAGACTTAAAGCCAGGCACAACACCTGAAGATGTAATTGAAGCAGGACAAGCGCTTTACCGAGGCGGCGATGCAGAAAAAGGCATCACTTCGTGTATCTCATGTCACGGTCCGGATGGAAAAGGTATGGGCTTAGCTGGCTTCCCAGTAATCAGTGGCCAACATGCCGACTACACAATATCCCAATTAAAAATGTTTAGAGATGGCTCAAGAGCAAACGATCTAAACGGAATGATGCGCGATATCGCTCAAAAATTGAACGATGAAGAAATTGAAATATTGGCTAAGTACTTGGGCGGATTACACTAATTTAAATAAATAGATTTAATTTGTAAAAAAGTTGTAAATTTTATTTATTAGCGTATTATCTAGTCATCTTTTAGGGATGCCTTGGTTTTAGCGATAGTATCCACTATCAAAACCACCAAGTTATAACTGAAATAAAATAATAATAAAGCGTCAGGAAGACCTAAAACAAAGTTCGTTACTATTTCGTCAATAATAATAAAAAGAGAAAAGTAACAATATGAACAACAAAAGCACATGATGTGCTGATACGGGAGAGGTGTCATTAGACACTGATTAAATTGAGGTGATAGCTTTGGCTATCGCCTTTTTTCTTTCTAGACGTTTATATAAGCTTCTTTGTGCTAACCAGTAGTGATGCTGCGGGCTAATAATGCCGTTAGCCTGAAACAGGCCAGAATATCCCACTAACACTCTTCGCAAATAAATTATCTCAACTAATCAACAATCCACTTATACATAGACTGCTGCCTTCTGAATTAATTCCCAACAAGTGAAAATTTATTATTAATAATTTAATGTGAGGTTTTATTAATAATTTTATCTATAACTTGCTGTGCTCAGGTATAATGCGGCTTAAGAATAAAATATAACCATAGTGCAATTCTCAAACAAGCAAAGTAGTGCTTATAAAGTAAAGAACAATTGCATCATTAGTAAGAGGCAACAATGGCTAATAAGAAATCAAGAAAAGGCGGACCAATAGGTATACCTAAATCGTCCATTCCAATCGTCAGAACGCCTTCTGATCGCACAAGAAAAACATCGGGTAATAAGCCTGGTACGAGAAATTCAGAGATAGAGACACAAATTTATAAGGCCCACAAAGCACGAAAGGACCCTCGCGTTGGAAGTAAAAAGCCAGTCGATTTATTGCGCCATAAAAACCTAGGTTCAACAAAACCAGCTGAACCAGAGATAAAGTATCAAACACCCAAGCACGAACTTGATGCAATTGAAGCCGACGAGCAGCTTCAAATTTTATTAGACAAGCAAGAAAGCAAGGCGCTTAGCAAAGCAGAACAAGAGTATGTTGATGCAAAGCTTGCCCGTCATTTAGTGTTATGCGGTTTACTTGGTATTGATCCTGAAGAAGGCCATGAGCCAGAAGATACTGAACAAGAAAGTGATCCTATTACCAGTTTAAACGCATTTAGTATAGATGATTTCACAGACTAAGCAGATAAATGATTGAAATAATATTCGGATTGGTTGGGGCACTAATTATTATTGTCCTTGGCGTTTATGCAGGTAAACTTGCTTTCTCATTGAAACAGCAAAACAAGAGACAGCAGAATGCGCGAAATAAGCGCATAGAATCTATTGTGCAAAGCATTCAAACCATTGCTTTTGCTATGCAGCAGCAGCAATGCAATTACTCCGAAGGGGCTATTCGTATTTGTAATTTGCTTAAAGCCTTACCTATTGAGAATATTCCAGATTATTCTCTTAGGTTCCCAGCGCTGCATGGCCTATTTAAGAAAATTAGTGAGTTCCCAACTCACAATGCCCGCAGTGAATTAAGTAAGACCGAGAGGCGAGCCCAGGACAAGCAACGCGAGCAATTCGAAAGTGAAGCTGAAAGCGGTATTCAAGACGAAATTGAAGCATTAAAATCGTTTAGCTGTTAAATCGACTATCCATTTTTAATATGTATCTTTTCAAGCCGTGCACTTGTTAGCCGTGCACTTGTTAGCCGTGCACTTTTTAGCTGGCATTTTCGAATTCGGCTTTCATCAGCTTTAGTTTTTTCTGTAACGGCTGGTCCACGGCATTAAGCTCGGCAAAGCGCGCACAGCTTTTAATATGATCGTTGACCATGCCAACTGCTTGCATGAAAGCGTAGCAGATTGTTTCGCCAACAAAGCTAAAGCCAAGCTTCCTCAAAGCTTTCGACATGGCATATGATTCTGGCGACGTGCTTACAACATCTTGCCTATTCTCGCACTGATTATTAATCACTTGGAAATCTGTAAACTGCCAAATGTATGTGCTGAACGACATCTCCTTTTCGATTGCTAAATAGCCTCGTGAATTTTTAATAACTGAGTTAATTTTGAGTTTGTTACGGACAATGCCTTTGTCTTGCATAAGTCGGGCTACATCGGCCTCAGTAAATTGAATGATTCTTTGCGGATCGAAATGACAAAACGCCTTTTCATAGTTGGCTTGCTTGCGCAAAATAGTTAACCAACTCAAACCCGCTTGTTGGCCGTCCAAGCAGAGCTTTGCGAACAATTCTCTGCTATCTGTCACGGGCCGCCCCCAATGCTCATCATGGTAAGTTATGTATTGAGGGTCTTTGGTCGTCCAAGCACAGTTTAGCTCACTATCTTGCTCAACAGCGCTGTTTTCGTTGCTCATCTCATTATCCTATTGTTAATGCAAAACCTTGCGCAAGTCATCAGTTTTAAGTGCGTTAATAGACGACTAGTGACAACGCTAACTATTATAAGCTTTGGCATTCATCCTCGCGACTAGCAAACCAATTTACCCAATTTCTTGTAAATATGCATAGGTTTAGAATAAAAACGCTGATTATTCACCATTACATACTGATAATACCCGCTTCAGGGTTATCATTTGCGCTAAGTAGGCGCTATACTAGCGGGCTATCCAAAGATGTTTTGCGCACCTGTTTTAAAGGGTGTTACAAACGCTTTATTGAATGAATTATTTCACTGGGCATACAAGAACTTAGCACTTATGCAAAAATATGACAGCAAGACTTTTCAAGGTCTAATCCTTGCGTTACAAGACTACTGGGCATCACAGGGATGCGTTATTATTCAACCACTAGACATGGAAGTTGGTGCGGGTACATTCCACCCCATGACATTCCTTCGTTCATTAGGCCCAGAGCCAATTAACAGTGCCTATGTGCAGCCGTGTCGTCGACCTACCGATGGTCGCTATGGTGAAAACCCAAACCGCTTGCAACAGTACTACCAATTTCAAGTAATGCTAAAACCGTCCCCTGACAACATTCAAGAATTGTATTTAGGTTCATTGGAAATGCTTGGTTTCGACACCTTGGTGCATGATATTCGCTTTGTTGAAGACAACTGGGAATCCCCCACTCTTGGTGCTTGGGGTTTAGGTTGGGAAGTTTGGCTTGACGGCATGGAAGTAACTCAGTTTACTTATTTTCAGCAAGTAGGAGGCATAGAATGCAAGCCTGTAACTGGTGAAATTACATATGGTTTAGAACGCTTGGCAATGTATATTCAAGGAGTCAATAGCATTTACGACTTGGTTTGGACTGATGGCCCAATGGGTAAAGTGACCTATGGTGATGTGTTCTTACAAAATGAAATAGAACAGTCTACTTATAACTTTGAATATGCCGACGTTGATTTCCTGTTTAAGACATTCGATGAATGCGAAAAAGCGAGCAATATACTGATAGATGCGAAACTCTCGTTACCTGCCTACGAGCAAGTAATGAAAGCATCACATGCATTTAACTTATTAGATGCAAGACATGCAATTTCTGTTACTGAAAGACAGCGTTATATTCTTCGAGTGCGCACATTATCAAAAGCTTGTGCCGAGATTTACTATGCTTCACGCGAAGCACTAGGGTTTCCGCTTTGTAAGAGTGATGTCAGTCCGAAGAAGGGGGCCTAGTTAATGACAAACATAAAACAGAACTTATTGATTGAACTGGGCACAGAAGAACTGCCACCAAAATCACTAAAAAAATTATCCGAAAGCTTCACCCAGAACATTCATGACGAGCTCAACAAGGCCGGTTTTGAGTTCGATAAAGTTGTCCCTTATGCTGCACCTCGACGCCTTGCAGTCGTTGTACAAAATTGTGCATGTATTCAAGCAGACACCAAAGTTGAAAAGCGTGGCCCTGCCGTTTCAGCGGCTTTTGATGCTGACGGCAACCCTACTCGAGCAGCTCAAGGCTGGGCGAAAGGCAATGGCATAGACATATCGCAAGCCAGTCGCTTGAAAACTGACAAAGGTGAATGGTTGTTGCATGTTGCCGATGTAAAAGGCAAGGCACTTAAAGATGTGCTGCAAGATGTGTTACAAACAAGCATTAAGAAGTTGCCCATTGCGAAACCAATGCGTTGGGGATCCTCAAGCGCAGAGTTTATTCGTCCTGTACACACGATATGCGTTATGTTGGGAAGTGACGTATTGCCGGTTTCTTTGTTCGGCTTAAACTCTGGCGACCAACTTTCGGGCCATCGTTTCCACGGTGGAAGACGCTTTACCCTTGACCATGCGGACAACTATGCAAGCGCATTGAAAGCGCAATATGTGGTTGCAGATTATGCTGAGCGTGCTGATATCATCGAAGTCGGTTTGACCGCTAAAGCAAAAGAACTAGGCTTAACACCCGATTATAATAGAGCTTTATTGGAAGAAATATCTTCATTGGTTGAATGGCCTGTAATTTTGTCAGCTAAATTTGAAATTGAATTTTTAGAAGTACCCAAAGAAGCACTCATTTACACTATGAAAGACGATCAAAAATACGTGCCGTTGTTAGATAACGATGGCCAATTATCGTCTACCTTCTTATTTGTATCGAATATAGAAAGCAAAGACCCTATTCAGGTAATCGAAGGGAACCAAAAGGTTATTCGCCCTCGCCTATCAGATGCCAAGTTCTTCTTTGAAACAGACAAGAAAACGACTCTTGCTTCAAAAGCCGAAAAATTAGCAACCGTATTGTTCCAAAAAGAATTAGGCACAGTAGCCGAAAAAACTGACCGTTTAGTCGCTATTAGTAAAAGTATTGCTGCTGAATTAGGAATGGACTCGAGCCATGTGGCGCGCGCTGCTGCATTAGCAAAAGCCGATTTACTCAGCGATATGGTGATGGAATTCCCAAGCGTTCAGGGCATCATGGGGAATCATTACGCTTTGCATGACGGTGAACATGCCGATGTTGCTCTAGCTATTGAAGAACAGTATTTGCCTCGCTTCGCCGGTGACAAGTTACCTACATCCAAAGCGGGTTATGTGCTTTCTTTGGCGGAGAAGCTTGATACGCTGGTGGGTATATTCGGTATTGGTAAATTACCTAAGGGCGACAAAGACCCATTTGCCCTGCGTCGCTCTGCGATTGGTATTTTACGGATATTGGTTGAGAACAAGCTAGCGCTGGATTTGCAATCAATAATAAACAGTGTTGTAGATATCTATGGCAGTAAGTTATCCAATAAAGAAACTGCATCGCAAGTACACACTTTCTTATTAGACCGCTTTAAGCCCTTCTATCAAGACCAGAACATCGCTGGTGATGTTGTAAGTGCCGTTATGGCGCAAAAGCCTAGAACGGCGAATGATTTTGATGCTCGTATTAAAGCAGTTACCGCGTTTAAACAAATGGATAGTGCAAGTGATTTAGTTGCCGCTAACAAACGTGTGGCCAATATCCTTAATAAAAATAGTATCGATGTTAGTTCATTGCCAAACATTGATCCTAGCTTATTCTCAGAAGCCGCTGAAAAGGTCCTGTATGAGGCATTGGAAAGTTCGCATAATGAAGTCAGTAAGTTAATAGAAACGCTAGCCTATACTGATGTGCTTGCATCCTTAACGGTTTTAAAAGTGCCGCTTAACCAATTTTTTGATGACGTTATGATTATGGCCGATGATGAGAAAGTGAAATCGAACAGAGTTGCATTAGTAGGCAAAGCAAGACAGCTTTTCCTATCTGTCGCCGACGTTTCAGTGCTAGCAGTGTAAGGGCGACAAAGACATGCACAGATTTACGAAGTTAGCAGTTATAGCGCTTTGCCTTGTTGGCCTGAGTGCTTGTTCATCTCGAGCAGCAAGAGACTTAATTAGTTTCGAGCCCGATAAGAACTATCAAGACATGTATTTACGCGGTGTATTTAACTGGTGGGAAGCAACTGAGCAATTTAAATTAACGCGCGTTAGCCCTGACATCTACACCATTACAATAGAGTTAATTGCTGATGGTCAACCTTATGATTTTAAGGTAGCCGATGCCAGCTGGACGCCAGAGTTTAATTGCGGCTTTGAGTATGCGCCTGAGCAAATTGAGCTAGATGATTCGGTTGAACTGATTTGCGAACAAACAAGCCAAAACATCCAATTCGTTCCATCAGATACCGGGTTGTTTGCATTCGAGTTTGATATATCAGACAACGATGAACCAGAACTGACTATTACCCGAGTACCAAACTAGAAAAAGGCCCCTTTTTCTAATTAACTCTGCTCTCTTTTTATTAGACGCACCGGGACTGATTTATATGCCGGTGTGTAGCTTTTCTTTGCAAAATCTTTGATGCTAATAAGGTTGTTTGTTTCTGGATAATATCCCGCAATGCAGCCTTGCGGGATGTCGTAAAAAACTAACATAAAGTCCTGCTCTATTTTGCTTTTGTCGGACACCGCTTGAATGCTGACTTTTTGCAAAGCTTCAAAACCTAGGTTCTTTGCGTCAATCTCATTAATAAAAATGACTCTGCGAGTACCTTTAATTCCTCTATACCTGTCATGGTTTGTGTAAACCGTTGTATTGAATTGGTCATGGCTGCGTATGGTCATAAGTAACAATTCGTCTTTATCGAGCTTTATTGATTCAATATTGTGCTTAACAAAGTTTGCTTTGCCGTTGTGGGTTTTAAAATGCAAATGATCCCGGACCGGGTTAGGTAACATGAACTCACCTAAACTAGTTATTCTATTATTAAAGTTATCAAATCCATCGATTGTGTGTGCAATAGCATTACGAATTTCTGCGTAGTCAGAAATGTACTGTCGCCAGTTTATTTTTGCTGCTTCCTCATGCTTAGTTGCGACTTGTATTGCGAGTTCACCTACAATCGCAACTTCACTTTTTAATTGCTGCGAAGCAGGTGGTTTTCTGCCATGTGATGTCTGAATAACGCCCATCGAGTTTTCTACTGTAATGAACTGGTGCTTATGATTGACATGATCTATTTCGGTGCGACCTAAAGTAGGTAAAATAAGCGCTTCTTTTCCAGTGTATAAATGCGACATATTTAGTTTTGTTGAAATTTGTACGCTTAAGTCACAATTCGCCAATGCTTGCTTGGTGAAATCATGATCCGGCGTTGCACGGTAAAAATTTCCTCCTAAACCAACAAAAACACGAATATCACCGCTGTGCATTTGCTCTATGCATTCAATGGTATTAACGCCTTTATCATTTTTGAGTTGAACACCATGGTAATTTTCTAGGCCTTCAATAAAAATAGCTGGCGCATTTTCCCAAATACCCATAGTGCGATCACCCTGAACGTTACTATGGCCGCGCACAGGGCATACACCCGCTCCTGCTTTGCCAAGGTTACCCTGCATCATTAATACGTTAGCCATGAGCTGAATATTCGCAACCGCATTTTTATGTTGAGTCATGCCCATCGCCCAACAAAATATTGTTTTGTCAGAATGCAATAAATACTCACCCGCTTGGACTATTTGTGATGTTGATAGCGCGCAGGCTTTTGTTATCTGATCCCATTCGAACGATTCAATATGTGCTTTGAATTCGTCAAAGCCATGACAATATGTATTGATGAACTCTGTATCGAGTACATTTTTGCGCTGACGGTCTTGTTCGATAAGGTATTTTGCTAAACCTATTAAGAAGCCAACATCACCATTAATTTTAATAGGTACATGCAAATCTCTTAATTTAGTTCCTTTGCCTGCCAAGCCAGACAGCTCTTGAGGGTTATTAAATTTTTGTAAGCCTGCTTCATCAAGCGGATTCACGCTGATTATTTTGCCCCCTTGTCGCTTCGCTTTTTCTAATGACGCTAACATTCGAGGGTGATTTGAACCGGGGTTCTGACCAAAGACAAAAATACACTCACTGGATTCAAGGTCATCAAGCGTCACCGTTCCTTTGCCAATACCTATTGTCTCTGCCAAGCCAATACCGCTAGATTCATGACACATATTTGAACAATCAGGCATGTTATTTGTGCCAAACGTTCTTATAAATAGCTGATATAAATAAGCGGCTTCATTACTTGTCCTGCCCGACGTATAAAAAGCAGCTTGATCCGCTGAATCAAGCTTTAGAAGCTTGTCGGCGATGAGTTCAATTGCATCCTTCCATGATATTGCTTGGTAGTTTTTCGCGTTCTCTGGTTTGTATAAAGGCACAACTAAGCGGCCTTGGTCGTTTAACCATCGATCAGATTTTGTCTTTAAATAATCAATATCATTTTCGGAGAAAAACTCAGCATCAGCCTTCTTTGTAGTGGCTTCATCTGCAATCGCTTTTGCACCATTTTCACAGAAGGAAAAGGTTGATTTTTTGCCCATGGGATCTGGCCATGCACAGCCTGGGCAATCAAAACCATCCATCTGATTAACTTCGATTAGAAGTTTGCCACCATCGATTGGTCCGACTTTGCTTGCGGCATGTTTATAGGCATTGATGACAGCTTTAAGTCCAGCAGCGTCTTTTTTTTGTTTTGATATATTCACTATGGTTTGCTTGTTAGTGCTCATGACATAAGCCGCCTAGTCTGGTGCCGAAACACTTGGGAGTAAATTAAGCTGTTGCTTACCAGCGTATATATTGCAACTGCTTTCCTTTACAAAACCAATAAGGATGACGCCTACCGATTCAGCAAGTTCAATAGCCAATGATGACGGCGCGCCGATGGATACAACCACAGGGATGCCAGCACACATAACTTTTTGCATAAGGTCAGCGCTGACTCTACCACTTAGCAGCAATGCGAACTGCTGCATTTGCTTGATGTTGTGTGCACCAATGAGTTTATCCAATGCATTGTGACGACCAACATCTTCTCGTAAGGCCAGCAATTTAGTATCAAATTGATTGTTTTTGATCGCAAAGAACGCGGCGGCATGACTGCCACCCGTTGCACAGAATAATGACGCATTTTTTTTTGCTGCCTGTGACATAGCTAATAAATCAGTAAAATTTAACTGTAGCGATTGTAAAGGCGAAACTCGGGAATTATCGCTCAAGTTTTCTATCTCGGTATCACCACAAATTCCACATGACGATGTTATGGCGCTCAATCTGGTTAATTTTGACTCATCTAAACGATAGTTACGCGTTGCTCTAATGACGACAAGATTCTGAGGCGTACTTGTATCGAGTAGGGTCGATGTGTCTATATTTGGTTTCGGATGGTGTTTTTCTTCAGCTACATAGCGGTCTTTAAGTCTGTGAGCGTTATCTATATTTTCAATATCTTCAAATGAGATAAAAGATTGCGTATTCAACCACCCTGTTACTAACTCTGCATCATTGCCTGGGGTTCGCATTGTTGTCATAACAAGCGTAGATATTAAGCCAAGCTTATCAGTGTATGATTTTAATAAAACGTGTAAGGGCTCCTCAACAACTACCGAATCCTGATACAGCTCAGCGCAACCGTTTGCTGTTAAGCGTGTTTTACCATCGAGTTGTTTGCTTGTGTGCAGTCTGACTATTTCTACTGAAGTTTGTTTCATTGTAAAATTATAGACCTTCAATTTGAAGCTGTTGAGTTTTTTATACATAAGCTGAACCGCAGCCAGCAAGCTACAATCGAGTATAAAGTTGGAAACCTTCTTTGTAAAATAGCTTCAATGTGGTGATAAACTCCTTCTTATACCACGTCGTTCTCTCGACAACGAATATTGCAGTGCCAAGAGTTGCTTCGATAGAGTTAGCAATTTTTTGATCTGCATTTATCGCCGAAAACACTACGTCGCCACTTGAAAAAGGTACAGATTTAACAAGCCATTCATTAGCACTAATCTCACTTAAAGGTGCGGTCAATATAGTTGGTACGGCTTTCAAATTCACCCATCTTTCTTCATATGCAAACGGTCTATTGTCTGCAAGATGCACCGTTTCCAAATAGAAAGCCTTATCTTTCGGATGCAAATTGAGACGCGATATGACAGGCGCTGGCGGAGCTTTGAGAATACTACTGAGAACTTTATGACTATACTTATTTCCAGTCGCCTCAACTTGTTCACGTACAATAGGAATGGCAAATTTTGCTTGGCGAACCGGCATCTCGCAAACGCGCGTGCCTCCTTTGCGTTTTCTGATCAACATTCCATTATTAGCGAGAGCTTGTAAAGCGCGGTTTATCGTCGTTCTTGCGCAACCATATTCAGCAGCTAATTCAACTTCCCCAGGAATAAGTGCTCCTAAGGCCCACTCACCAGTCTCAATTCTTTCTTGCATTGATAAGCGAACAGTATCGTGTGATTTCTTTGTCATAATGTGTACTTTTATAGTGCTCGTCTTAGCTTCTTTATCGTCATTAAAAAGCGACTAGATATTTGTTCTTCATGTATATGCAAACGATCACAAAGTACGTGCCGACCAGCAGACCAAACATGACTAACAATATTGTCATTGCACGAAAATATCCAAGTATCTAAAATGGCGTCTCCCTTAAGCTCGGCCAAAGAACAGTGCTGATCATCAAGTGCAACGAGGTCGGCAAGAGCGCCAATTTCTATTCTACCCGCATTACGCCCTAATGCTTGAGCACCTCCTCTGGCTGCTTCTTCATATAGATATCGACCATTAGATGGAACCTTCTCAGAACGAAGCACGACCCGCTTTTGATCTCTTAACCTTTGCGATACTTCAAGCATACGGAGTTCTTCGCTTAATGCAATTTTGACATTTGAATCAGCACCGATCCCAAAGGTTCCACCGTGACGCATGAATTGACTAGCCTCAAATATGCCATCGCCTAAATTGGCTTCAGTAATAGGACATAAACCAGCTACAGCTCCAGATAGCGCAAAGTCCATGATTTCCATACTGTCCATATGTGTTGCATGGATTAGACACCACCTTTTATCCACCGGCATGTTGTCCAGTAACCAGCGGATAGGCCGAGCACCTAGATGCTTGCTAACGTCTTTAACTTCGCCAACTTGCTCAGCGGCATGAATGTGGATTGGGCCATTAGGGGCGATGTCTATGCACTTTCGCAGACCATCAATAGTAACAGCGCGCAAAGAATGAGGTGCAATACCGAGTATAGAGTCATTAGGCAATAAACCCATGTTAGCCGATATTTTAGAATACAAAGATTCAAATTGATCAATATTATTGCCAAATCGCAATTGCCCTCCTTGCAACTTACTACCATCTAACCCGCCTTGCATATAAAGAACTGGAAGATGGGTGTAACCAATCCCACTTTGCAGCGCGGCGCTAAAATGACGCAAAGAGAGTTCCTCGATTTGAGCATACTGCCTGCCACCTTGGTCATGATGAACGTAGTGGAATTCGCCTGAAGCTGCATATCCAGACTTGATCATTTCTAGATGAACCTGAGCAGCAATTGCTTCTACATCCTCTGGAGTAAGAAGTTCTAAGAACCGATACATTACTTTTCGCCAGGTCCAAAAATCGTCAAATGATTGAGGGCCTTGCCTCTCGGCCAGTCCACCCATAGCGCGCTGAAAAGTGTGACTATGCACATTTGATAATGCGGGCAACAAGATCCCTACCCGATGGTCAGCCGCGTTCGAATTCTCAAAGATATCCGTTATAAGCCCATCGTTTCCGATTTGAACAGTAACATTTTGACGCCAACCAGCAGCAGTGAGAGCTTGCGCTGCAAAAATAGTAGTTGCCATTTTTATTAGCCTCAAATATATTATGTGCATACATAATAGCAATTAATAGCGATATAACAAGGTCATTAATGCAAAATATGATTTACACCAACTGCTCTGTTGCCACCATGGTTAAAGGAGATGAGCCATATGGTTTACTTGACAACGCAGCTATTGTGGTTAGCAATGAACGAGTTGCTTGGGTAGGTAAATCAGACGATATTCCAGTTGAGTTTACTGGCATTGAACGCGAAGATTTGGACGGTAAGCTTGTTACACCGGCATTAATCGATTGCCACACACACCTAGTGTTTGGCGGCACACGAGCACAGGAGTTTGAAGCCCGCCTGAAGGGCGCAAGCTACCAAGAAATTGCGCGCAGTGGAGGCGGTATTGTTTCGACGGTAATAGCCACAAGAAGCGCGACGGACGAACAGTTGATAGAACAATCCTTAAAGCGATTGGACGATCTCATAAACGAGGGTGTCGCTGTTGTGGAGGTTAAATCTGGCTACGGGCTCACAATCGAAGACGAACTTCGTATGCTCAGGATCGCAAGAAAACTTGCTACCTTGCGACCGGTAAAAGTGATGACTACATGGCTAGCTGCTCATGCCATACCTCCAGAATATTTGGCTCGAGCCGACCAATACATAGATGAAGTCGCGATCCCCGGTTTGCGAAAAGGAGCTGCCCAGGGGCTCATTGATGCTGTGGACGGGTTTTGTGAAGATATCGCGTTTTCAGCAGCTCAAATTGAACGACTATTCGTAGTCGCCAAATCACTAAACATACCAGTCAAACTTCATGCAGAGCAATTAACAGATCAGAAAGGCGCGCTATTGGCCGCTAAGTATAAGGGCTTGTCCGCAGACCACTTGGAATACTTAGCGGAAACGGATATACAAGAATTTGCAGCTTCAGGTGCCGTTGCAGTGTTGCTACCAGGTGCATTTTATACCTTAAGAGAAACCAAACTTCCGCCTATAGACTGCCTTCGTAAATACAATGTTGATATCGCTATCGCCTCTGATTGCAACCCTGGAAGCTCACCACTATCGTCTATCCTGACTGCTATGAATATGGCTTGTAAGGAGTTTTTAATGACTCCTGAAGAAGCATTAACGGGTGTTACTCGCAGTGCAGCGAAAGCGCTCAACCTTGCGGATGACTACGGCGTTGTTGCGGCAGGTGCTATCGCGGAACTTGCTATATGGGACCTGAAGCACCCTGCTGAATTGGCTTATTGGATTGGCGGCTCTCGCCTTAATAAACGGATCTCTCCTTTGGTGAACATATGACAATGATACTTACGCCCGGAAAAATGAGGCTTAATGACCTAGAGAAGCTTTATCAAAGTGAGTCTGATTTTGAGCTTGAAGAAAGTGCATATATTGCAGTGAAACAAGGAGCACAAAGACTGGTAAAAGGGATCAACAGTAACGAGACGATTTATGGCGTTAACACTGGTTTTGGAAAGCTCGCTTCGGTCAAAATCAAAAATGACGAGTTGGTGAGCCTTCAGCGAAATTTGGTTCGTTCACACTGTGCTGGTTTTGGTCAACCGCTGCCCTCGAATATCGTTCGACTCATTATCGCATTGAAGTGCCTGTCTCTAGGTAGAGGAGCCTCTGGAGTGAGGCCTATCGTTATTGAGCAATTACAAAATCTAGTGAAAGCAGACATTATTCCAGTAATTCCTGCCAAGGGTTCAGTAGGCGCATCAGGTGACCTAGCTCCTCTTGCGCATATGTCAGCAGCCCTAATTGGAGAAGGAGACGTATTTTTTAAAGGCACTTTCATGCCTGCAGTTGAGGCGTTAAAACAATGCTCAATAGCGCCGATCGAACTGCAAGCAAAAGAGGGCTTGGCGCTGCTCAACGGCACCCAAGCTTCAACAGCACTAGCACTTGTGGGATTATTTTCAGCTAGAAAACTGGCAGCAAATTCTTTGGTTACAGCAGCCTTATCGATAGACGCAGCGATGGGTTCGAGTGCACCTTTTCACGACGAAATCCATCAGCTAAGAGGACATGTTGGTCAGATACAAAGTGCTCGCAGATTACGAGAGTTATTAGAGGGCTCACAGATTAGAGAGAGTCATCAGATAGGTGACGAGAGAGTGCAAGACCCCTATTGCATGCGCTGCGCACCACAAGTTATTGGCGCATGCCTCGACCAGTTAGACCATGCTGGAAAGGTATTGGAGATAGAAGCAAACGCGGTCACTGATAATCCCTTGATATTGTCAGACGGTAAAATTGTATCCGGCGGGAACTTTCATGCAGAGCCAGTAGCGTTGGTAGCCGATCAAATTGCGATAGCGATTTCGGAAATTGGTTGCATTGCTCAGCGTAGGATCGCGCTGCTTGTTGATCCCGCTTTGAGTTTTGGCCTACCTGCATTTTTGGCACCCGATCCTGGTTTGAAATCGGGATTAATGATAGCAGAAGTTACTTCAGCGGCATTAATGAGTGAAAACAAATCACTGGCTAATCCGCGATCGATAGACTCTACGCCAACGTCCGCGAATCAAGAGGATCATGTCTCAATGGCATGCCATGCTGCTCGCAGATTGTTAGAGATGAATCATAATCTAGCAGCCATTTTGGCTATCGAGGCAATGGCTTCAGTCCAAGGTGTCGAGTTACGTAGGCCCCTAAAAACCAGCACAAAGCTGCAGCAAATCATAAGGCAAGTTCGTCAATATTGCCCTGCACTGACTGACGATCGTATGGTTAGTAAAGACATTGAGGCGCTTGCCCACTTACTCAGCAACGACAGTAATTTTTTGAGTGTCGATGAAAGTATGACACCACTTGAGATGGAAGTATGAGGCCGGTAACGGTCATCCAAGGAACGGGTCCCATTATTCTAGGGCAACCCCATTCAGGAACATATGTACCAGATGCGATTTGGGCAAACCTAAATGCGGTTGGTCGTCAACTTGCAGATACTGATTGGCATATTCCGGCTTTGTATGATGGCTTACTGGACAAGGTTACAATTGTTAGCGCCAATTTTAGCCGTTACGTCATTGATGCCAACCGAGACCCAAACGGAGCTAGTTTGTATCCAGGACAAAATACAACTGACTTAGTACCTTTAACTACCTTTGATAACACGCCAATCTGGAACATACCACCTTCAAAAGATGATATTTCCTCGCGCCTAAAGCATTTCCATTGTGCTTACCATGACATTTTGAAAAGTGAAATTGGAAGAGTGAAAGCCCTACATGGAAGCGCTTTTCTATATGACTGTCATTCAATTCGGTCCGAAATACCCCATTTATTTGATAAGCAGCTTCCTGATTTAAATATTGGCGACAACTCTGGAATGAGCTGTGACCCTCAGATAACAAATGCGGTAAAAAAAGTATGCTCACGTTTTCCATCCTACAGTCACGTAGTTAACGGACGTTTTAAAGGTGGATGGACAACCCGGCACTATGGCAAGCCCTCAGACAATGTTCACGCACTGCAAATGGAACTAGCCCAGCATCGCTATCTTATTTCGGAGCATCCGCCATTTGAATACGCAGCGTCTAAAGCAGACGAACTTCGTGAAGTACTAAAAAGCGTACTTCTTGAAATCAATAGTCTTATGAAAACTAAGGTTTAAGCGAGTAAAGATATGAATAAATCAATGCCTGAGAAAAGAGAAATTAAGAGCCCTAGAGGCACAAAACTGAACTGCCTTAGTTGGGCAACCGAAGCTCCGTATAGAATGCTACACAACAATTTGGATCGTGAGGTAGCTGAAAACCCCGATGAGTTGGTTGTATATGGTGGCATAGGCAAAGCCGCTAGAACCTGGAAAGATTTTGACCTTATAGCGCAAGCATTGCTTACCTTAACAGAACAAGAAACGCTCCTAGTGCAGTCCGGCAAACCCGTGGGTGTTTTCAAGACTCACGAAAACGCACCAAGAGTATTGATTGCAAACTCCAATATCGTTCCACATTGGGCAAATTGGGACCACTTTAATGAGCTCGATAAAAAAGGACTGATGATGTACGGCCAAATGACAGCTGGTTCGTGGATCTATATTGGCAGCCAGGGAATCGTGCAAGGAACCTATGAGACTTTTGTTGAAGCGGGTCGACAACATTACCAAGGTAATTTAAGTGGTAAATGGATATTAACAGCTGGATTAGGTGGAATGGGTGGTGCTCAACCACTCGCGGCATCGATGGCTGGCGCTTGTTGTTTGGCGGTTGAATGTGACCCACAGAGTATTGATTTTCGATTACGCACACGATATGTAGACGAGAAAGCGGATACATTGGATGAAGCACTCGAGATGATTAGTCGCTGGACCAAAGCGGGCGAAGCAAAGAGCGTAGGTCTTTGCGGTAATGCTGCTGATATATACCCAGAATTGGTTAAACGCGGAATACGTCCAGATATCGTTACTGATCAAACATCGGCACATGATCCTATCAATGGTTATTTGCCACAAGGATGGTCACTCGCTAAATGGAGAGAAAAGAGAGTCTCTAACCCTAAAGAAGTAGAAAAAGCAGCACGAGCGTCAATGAAGATTCATGTGCAAGCGATGCTAGATTTCTGGGACCAAGGTATTCCAACACTGGATTATGGAAACAACATAAGGCAGATAGCCTTGGAAGAAGGTCTTAAGAATGCGTTTGATTTCCCTGGCTTTGTTCCCGCCTATATACGACCTTTGTTCTGTCGCGGGGTTGGACCGTTTAGATGGGTTGCCCTCTCGGGAGATCCTGAGGATATTTACAAGACAGATCAAAAAGTAAAAGAGTTATTGCCGGATAATACCCATTTGCATCAATGGCTCGATATGGCGAAAGACCGCATTGCATTCCAAGGTTTGCCAGCAAGAATTTGCTGGGTTGGTTTAGGCGACAGGCATCGCTTAGGTTTAGCCTTCAATGAGATGGTTAAAAATGGCGAACTGAGTGCTCCTATCGTTATTGGCCGTGATCACTTAGACAGTGGCTCGGTTGCTAGTCCAAACAGAGAGACAGAAGCAATGAAAGATGGCTCAAGCGCAGTTTCTGACTGGCCACTACTCAACGCATTGTTGAATACTGCGTCGGGCGCTACTTGGGTTAGCATACATCACGGAGGTGGTGTTGGCATGGGCTTCTCGCAGCATGCTGGTATGGTGGTTTTGGCTGATGGGTCAGATGAAGCAGCTAAAAGACTAGAACGTGTACTTTGGAATGATCCCGCAACCGGCGTTATGCGTCATGCAGATGCTGGATATGAAGAGGCAATTGACTGCGCTAAAGAGAAAGGCTTAAATTTACCTGGTATTTTGTAAGTATATTAGGAAACTTTGGTGATTTTCAAGGAATTGATACTGCAGTGGGTATTAAACTATCTGGTTAAACGAAGTGATGAGTTTAGAGTCTTTTTGTAGTAGGAATGTCTATTATACTAAAAAGTACGATAGGCATAATGGCCCGCCACTGCATAACGAGCTAGTCACTTAGTAATATAAAGTTTTGATAAGTTTCTATTTAAAATGCTACTGTCATGCATCCACGTTTCCAGAAAATCTCATGCAATGCGTCTTGATAAATTTGTTTGTAAAAGTACCCAACTAACAAAAAGTGAAGCTATACAACGGATTCATCAAGGTGATATTAGCGTCAATAGTGAAATTACGATGCATGAAGCCACACAAGTTCATGAAAACAATATAATTATGTTTAATGGACTAAGGCTAAAAACGCGGGAGTTTCGATATATCCTTCTGCATAAACCAGCCGGAACTATTTGCTCAAATGTTGATGAAGCCTATCCTTCACTCTTCAATTATCTCGATATTGATAGGGTTTCAGAGCTTCACATTGCCGGACGTTTAGATGCAGACACAACAGGGTTAGTATTGATAACTGATGACGGGCGCTGGTCATTCAATATTACCGCACCAACTAGTCACTGCCGAAAGGTTTATCGTGTGGTCTTATCCAAGGAACTTGCAGTGGACGTCGCTTCTAAATTTGAAAAGGGCATTCAGTTGCAGGGTGAGCAGCACTTAACCTTGCCTGCTATATTGGAAATAATTAGCCCGAGCGAAGTTCGTTTAACGATAACTGAAGGTAAATTTCATCAAGTAAAACGTATGTTTGCTGCAGTAGGAAGTCGAGTCCTTTCACTTCATCGAGAGAAAATCGGAGAAGTTAATCTTGATATTGATGTCGGGCTATGGCGGTATTTAACAAGTGATGAAGTGCAATCCTTTGGTAAATGAAACCGCTCTAATTTCATTTGTATGATGGAAATAAGTCTTTTAACGGGTTTTGTAAAGAATACTGTCTAAGTAATGCTGTGGAGTTTTTACTAAATGCTAACGAATACTGTTGATGCATGCCTTTCAACTAGAAGAAAGAATCGGTTATTGTGGGCCGAATTAGGGCTTCTATTCTTAGTCCTACCAATTATATTAGCACTTAATCCATATGTGATGTTCAGCATAGCGCTCGCCATCGTTGCGCTTATTTATGTCGTGTATATATGTAAAAGTGAGTTCAGCAATAACTCTTTTGTAGCTATGTGGAAGCAGCTTAAAACTGCATTTAGGCCAAATTGGGAAGGGCTTTGGCCAAGAGTAGGCATAAAATTTATGGTATTTGCCTTACTAACAAGTGTTTTTGTATTTCTACAAATGCCAGACAGTCTTTTCGTGGTTCTGATTAACGATCCGATTCTTTGGATTTCTGTTTGTCTATTTTATTTTGTTGTATCGGTATTGCCGCAAGAGTTTCTATATCGAAGTTTCTTTTTTAAGCGTTACAAGGTACTAGTAGATTCGGCATATGGGTTTATCTTCCTGAATGGCACCGTGTTTTGTGCTGCTCACTTAATGTTTCATAATTCGATTGTATTATTGATCACTTTTTGCGGCGGATTGTTGTTTGCTTATACCTATCATAAAACAAAGTCTTATTGGCTGGTTAGCGTAGAACATAGCTTTTATGGTCTTTGGATATTTACTCTAGGAATGGGTGAAATGTTGGCTTTTCCGGCTGCCAGAGCGATTACGCTGGGTGTCCAATAGTAACTTGTTACCTCGCTAGTTAATGAGCTAGTGGGGGTTTCACATATAGAACAATAAGTAATATTGGGGCTTTGGGAAGCGATGGGTAAGAAGGTTTAATAGTACGCTTTTTCAATAAAGTGTTTTCTATACAAAAAAGTGTTTCACAGGTGGCGTATTTTAATATAAGCCGTTGAAAAATAACAAAAAAGGCGTTCATAATGAACGCCTTTTAGCATTGTTTATGGGATCATTTTAAAAGCATATGAAAATCCCAACTGAAATAGACGCTACACGTCGAGGTTTTCTACATTCAAGGCGTTAGTTTGAATAAAGTCTCTTCTCGGCTCAACATGATCACCCATAAGAGTTGTAAACAATTGATCAGCAGAAATCGCATCCTCGATTTTAACTTGCAACATACGGCGTTGATCCGGATCCATCGTTGTTTCCCACAGCTGCTCAGGGTTCATTTCACCAAGACCCTTATAACGCTGCTTGTATTGACCACGTTCCGCTTCTTTCATCAACCAAACTAAAGCTTCTTCAAAAGAATTTACAGCAAGTGTTTTCTCGCCGCGTTGAATGTAAGCGCCCTCTTCCATTAAACCATTGATAGTTTCATTCAATGTTTTGATTTTCTTATATTCAGGACCTTCAATGAAGCTCAATCTAAAGAAGTAGCTATAGTCGATACCGTGCATTTTCATGACGATTTCTAATTCATTCAATCCATCTTCAGTGGCATTAATATTGAACGAGAAGCTTTGTCCATCGTCTTCTGCCGTTGCAAGTTGGCTTACTAGAGTTTCGCCAATTTTGTTTAGCTGAGCTTTATCAGCTAAGGTTTCTTTTGTCATCACATCTAAGTAGATAAGCTGAGTAAGAATAGATGATGGCATTCTGCGATGCATTCTAGCGATCATAGTTTGAGTTGATTGATACAACTTAACCATGTTTTCTAAGCTAAGTTGCGTAATTGGAGGAGCGTCTGGGCTGAAGAACAAACTAGCTCCTTCAACAGCAATTGACGTAATAAGGTTATTGTAGGCTTCGTCATCTTTTAAGTATTGCTCTTGCTTACCTTTTTTGATTTTATAAAGAGGTGGCTGCGCAATATAGATATACCCTCGTTCAATTAGCTCAGGCATTTGACGGAAGAAGAAAGTTAATAGTAGGGTTCGGATATGAGAACCATCGACATCCGCATCGGTCATGATGATAATGCTGTGGTAACGAAGTTTCTCCGGGTTATATTCATCACGGCCAATACCGCAACCTAAAGCAGTAATAAGTGTCGCTACTTCTTGCGAAGACAACATCTTGTCGAAACGTGCTTTCTCCACGTTTAGGATTTTACCTTTCAATGGTAAAATAGCCTGATTCTTTCGATTACGACCCTGCTTAGCTGAACCGCCGGCTGAATCGCCCTCCACTATATATAGTTCTGAAAGCGCTGGATCTTTCTCTTGGCAATCAGCGAGTTTACCTGGCAAGCCGCCAAGATCTAAAGCACCCTTCCTGCGTGTCATTTCACGTGCTTTTCTGGCTGCTTCACGCGCTCTTGAAGCATCAATGATCTTACCAATAATAATTCTTGCTTCACTTGGATTCTCAATCAGGTAATCACCTAATTGCTCACCCATAGCACTTTCAACAGCAGTCTTCACTTCAGAGGAAACAAGTTTGTCTTTAGTTTGAGAAGAGAACTTAGGGTCTGGTACTTTAACCGATATTACAGCGGTAAGTCCTTCACGAGCATCATCACCACTAGCGCTAGTTTTAGTCTTTTTGTTCATACCTTCTTTTTCCATGAAGGTATTTAGGGTACGAGTAAGAGCACCACGGAAACCAGCTAAGTGAGTACCTCCATCGCGCTGTGGAATGTTGTTAGTAAAACAAAAAACGTTCTCCTGGAATCCATCGTTCCACTGCATTGCCACTTCAACTTCGATACCATCTTCGCGAACTAAATCGAAGTAGAATGCTTTTTGATGCACTACTGTTTTATTAGTATTTAGATATTCGACAAAAGCTTTGATACCACCTTCATAATGGAAGTGGTCTTTGCGTCCGTCTCTTTCGTCTTCAAGGATGATAGAAACACCAGAGTTTAGAAACGATAATTCGCGTACGCGTTTTGCAAGTAAATCATAGTGGAATTCAATATTTGTGAACGTATCTTCACTTGGCCAGAATCTAATGGTTGTTCCTGTCTTATCAGTTTTACCCGTTTCTACTAGAGGTGCACACGGAACACCCATATCATATTCTTGTTCATGAACAGTGCCATTTCGGCGAATATTTATAGTCAGCTTTTTAGATAAGGCATTAACAACAGAAACACCAACACCGTGAAGGCCGCCTGAAACTTTATATGAATTGTCATCGAATTTTCCGCCAGCATGAAGTACGGTCATAATGACTTCTGCAGCTGAAACTCCCTCTTCTTCATGTATTTCTGTTGGAATACCACGACCGTCATCGCTTACGGATACGGAATTGTCAGAATGAATTTTAATTACGATGTCTTTGCAGTGGCCTGCTAATGCTTCATCTATAGAGTTATCGACAACTTCGAAAACCATATGATGCAGACCTGTGCCGTCATCGGTATCACCAATGTACATACCTGGACGTTTTCTAACGGCATCTAATCCTTTGAGAACTTTGATACTCGAAGAATCATAATTCTGTTCTGACATTTTTTACTCCTCGTTCACTTGGTTATGTTCCACGTGAAACACTTTTTTATCGTTATATTTATTTGTGAATTCGAATTGCGAGGTCTCAATAGCGGTTACAAAAACTTGTGTCTTTGTTTCGAGTATTAAGTCCAAAAAATGCTCTCTGGTTTTCTCGTCTAACTCAGCCGCAATATCATCCACTAAATAGATCGTTGATTTATTACTTAACGAAGAAAACATTTTCATTTGTGCAATTTGCAATATAGATACTAGAATTCTGAGTTGGCCTCGAGATAAATTTTCGGCGGCACTTAATCCATTTACAGTGAATTTAATGTCGCCTTTATGAGGCCCTACAGTTGTATATCCATATTGCAAATCACGAGCTTCTTTTGCTTTTAGTGAATCTTCAAAAGAAGTCCCTTTATCCCAACCATTATTATACCTCAAGTCAATCTTGAACTCAGGTATAAATTGCCTATAAAGTGCAACTACTTGTGCATTTATCGCCTCTAAATAGCTCTTTCTAGCCTCTGAAATCAAATTTCCATATCTGCCTAAGGATTCACTCCAATAATTGAACTGCTGAGTATCTATCGGCACTCCCTTATTGAGGTAATTTCTAAGTAAGGCATTTCTTTGGCTTAGTGTTTTCGTATATGCTGCAACCAGATCAGAGTAGCCATGTTTCACGTGAAACAATGCCCAATCAACAAACCTTCTCCTTAACACCGGTTGTCCAATAATCAAGTCGCTGCTTTGCGGCGTAAATATTTGCATAGGGATTTTGCGAACAACATCGGCGAGCTTCTTAGTTCGCTCACCATTAATACTGAACTCAAAACCTTCTGACTTATGTCTCGTACAACCTATTTTCTGTTCGACACCTTGATCATCCGTCAGCCGCCCGAAAACAGTTGCAATGTTAGTTTCGTGTTTAACTACAGAGTTTTGTCTATTAGTTCGAAATGAACGACCAAACCCGAGTAAATGGACAGCTTCTAAAATCGAAGATTTGCCAGCACCATTTGCGCCATGGATTATATTGAGAGATTCGCAGGGGGAAAAGGCAACTTGATCAAAATTCCTAAATTGAGCAAGCTGCACTAGAGATAGATGCATAAAGGCTAAAGTGGGCCCTTTGTTAACAAACTAGAGACGCATCGGCATTATTACATACAACGCTGACTCATCACCTTCTGCATGGATCAATGCACTTGCATTTGCATCGGATAGATTGAAAATAACATTCTCAGTATTTAGAACGTTCATTACGTCAATTAGGTAAGCGACATTAAAACCAATTTCCAATTCTTCGCCTTCATAGTTTACATCAACAACTTCTTCAGCTTGTTCTTGCTCAGGGTTATTTGCAGTAATCTTCAATTCACCAGACGCTAAATTCAAACGAACTCCTTTGAACTTCTCATTGGATAAAATCATTGCGCGGGAGAAAGCAGCTTTAAGTAAATCGCGTGACGACCATACCGCTTTATCAGACCCTTTTGGAAGCACCCTTCTATAATCTGGGAATCGACCATCCACAAGCTTACTTGTGAAAATAAACGCGGTAGAAAAAATTCTTATATGGTTACTACCAATTTGTACTTTAACTAAGGTGTCGTTATCTTCAATTAGGCGAATTATTTCCAACACACCCTTTCGAGGAATAATCACTTGGCGTGCGGGTAAAGTTGCAGCGTCATATTCTAAGGTAGCAAGTGCAAGACGATGGCCATCCGTTGCGACGGTGCGAATAACGTTTTCTTCTGTTTCAAGACTCATGCCGTTGAGGTAGTAACGTACATCTTGTTGCGCCATTGAAAAATGCGTCTTTTCAATCAAACCTTTTAGATCAGATTGCTTAACTTCAAACTCAACTTCGCCTTCCCAATCCTCAAGGTTTGGATAATCACTTGCTGATAAGGTAGAGAGTGTATATTTACCACGACCCGACTTTATAATTGCTTTATTTTCTTCAATCTCAAAAATGATATTACTTTCGTCACTGAGCCCGCGAATAATATCGACCAATTTCTTAGCCGGAACAGTAATTTCACCATCCGTAAAACCACCTGATAGTTTAACGCTAGAAATCAGTTCGACTTCTAAATCCGTGCCTGTCAGCCATAGTGTTCCCTCACTAACTTTTATCAATATGTTGGACAATATCGGTAATGTGTGGCGTCGCTCAACGGCACCAGAAACTAGTTGAAGCGGCTGTAATAAACCTTCACGACTAATGGTAAATTTCATTTATGTCTTCTCGTTAAAATTATTATGAAGAAAGTGTACGTATTAAATTTTTGTAGTCTTCTTTTATATCATGACTTTCATTGCGTAACTGGTCAACTTTTCTTACCGCATGGATGACCGTTGTGTGGTCTCTTCCACCAAAAGCATTCCCAATCTCCGGCAAACTGTGGTTAGTCAGCTCTTTCGCTAAAGCCATAGCAACTTGCCTTGGACGAGCAACACTTCTGCTGCGCCTTTTCGACAGTATATCAGCGACTTTGATTTTATAATAATCGGCGACTGTTTTCTGTATATTTTCAATAGTAACTAACTTGTCCTGTAAGGCAAGTAAATCACGCAAGGCATCACGAACAAAGTCGATTGTTATCGGCCTACCAGAGAAATTAGCATTAGCGATGACTCGATTCAAGGCCCCTTCGAGTTCACGAACGTTGGATCGAAGTCGTTTTGCCATAAAAAAGGCCACTTCATTTGCAAGGTGAACATTACACTCAGCCGCTTTTCGCATTAATATAGCGACTCGTGTTTCAAGTTCCGGCGGTTCAATAACAACCGTAAGACCCCAACCAAAGCGGGACTTTAAACGGTCCTCGACACCATCGATCTCTTTGGGGTAGCGATCTGATGTTAAGATAATCTGCTGGTTACCCTCAAGTAAGGCATTGAAAGTATGGAAGAATTCTTCTTGGGAGCGATCTTTATTTGCAAAAAATTGAATGTCATCTATTAATAAAGCATCAACCGACCGATAAAAGCGTTTGAATTCTTCAATGGCGTTATTTTGTAAAGCTTTAACCATATCCTGAACAAAACGCTCTGAGTGCATATACACAATTTTCGCATCTGGATTATTTGCTAAAATACCATTGCCAACTGCGTGCGTTAAATGAGTTTTACCTAACCTGTTCCACCATACAAAAATAATGGGTTGTATGACTTCCCAGGGTTATTAGCAACTTGGATCGCTGCTGCTCGAGCATATTGATTTGACTTGCCTTCGACAAAATTTTCAAAGGTGTACTCTGGATTGACATTACTTTTGTGTACATTACCTAATGGAGCTGGCGCATTCCCAGAGCTATAACGTTGATTCGTGCCCGCATTTTTTTGTTGCTGAGTACTACCCCCCTGATTTACTAGGTTGATATCAATTCCACCGGATGGGGCTGACGCCTGATTATTGTTGGCGTCCTTATTTAAAAATGGGTTACTATTTGCGCGTCGGTCAACACCTTGAAATGTCGATGGGCCTTTACTTGTATCGTGCCTATTATCGCCGGGTGCAAATTCACTTGAATGTTGAGAAGGAAACCTGACGTTCCGAAAGTCTTGCCCTTGATCATCAAGGCCATTTTGATTCGCGCTAGCTTGAGGTTTTCTTTGTTCGGCTTGCTGCTCATGACTTTTAAACGTGCTGCTAGCTTTTGCTGTTTGAGCTTGGGCTAAATTTGAAGAATCACTTTGTTGGCTGCTGGTTTGACTATTCTCAGACCTTGATAAAACCGCACTGTCTTTGCTGCTAACTTGATTTGAAGGTGATTCGCGTTGTGCAATTTCGTTTTGGATATTTGTGTGCTGTGCGATGCTTCTAACCGTAATCACCAGATTTGGAGCATCTTGCCCGTATAAAGAACGAAGAGTTTCAGTAATGAGTTCGTGATATTTATCCCTAACCCAATCTAAGATAAAATGATTGGAAGCATATAAATGAAGGGATTCACCGTTAAATTCTGAGCGCAGTGGCTTTAACCACATATTAAACTGCTCTGAAGGGAGTTCTTCTTTTAATAATTCTAGGCAATGTTCCCAACGAATACTCAACTGTTTTCTCCGAAACGGCTCTGACTAGCAGCTGCATCCTTGCATTAAGAACATGATAATAACGTAAGCGCTATTTATTCCTAAAAGTTAACTATCAACACCTTGCAAGAAACTGCGCATTTATTTGCTTATTAAACACGAAAGCAGCATTAGCCTTTGAAAAAGGCCGATAAGAATAGGGGATTTCGAAGGATTTATCCACAGATTATTTGAATTTCTTTTAGTCTAATTATCTATAACGCCACCAAATATGCTAAATTATTGTTATATATAGATTTTATCTGGGGATAACCTTATGTATTTATTGATTTAATTACAATAAAGCGTAGTTTATACCTTAAATATCGCATATTTCGTGCCATATTTGCGTAAAAAGTCACCAATCCATTTCTAATATTGTGGATAAAAATACAGCATGCACAATATTTATTCACAATTAGAATAAATAACCCTAATCGCGCTTATAAACGTTGACATTAGACATAATGATCTCTATTATTCTGCGTCCATTTCAGAGCAAGGTTTCATTTTAGTTGAAACTCATGCTCTCAACGTTAAATTGAAACAAGTAGAGATTAGGTCATGAAAAGAACTTTTCAACCAAGTAATTTAAAGCGTAAGCGCTCTCACGGATTCCGTGCCCGCATGGCCACTAAAAATGGTCGTAAGATACTAGCGAATCGCAGAGCTAAAGGAAGAGCTAAATTATCAGCTTAATGTGTGAATAAGCATATTAATCCGGTAAATTACTCATTTCCCCGGGAGTCACGTCTGTTGACTCCCAAAAACTTCTCTTTTGTTTTTGAACAAGCCATACCAGCTGTTTCTCCAAAAATCACTATCCTTGCAAGACATAATGAACTCGACACAGCTCGGCTAGGTATTACTGTACCTAAGAAAAAAGTCAAAAATGCTAGCGATCGTAATCAAATTAAAAGAATTATTAGAGAAAGCTTCCGATTACAAAGACATCAACTACCAAATGTTGATATTATCGTAATTGCGAAACAAGGTATTGGCCAAATGGATAACCAAGCATTGGCTGCTCAACTAGAGAAATTATGGCGAAAGATAACCCATCGATGCGATCAACCGGCAAAATAGAGATAACCGAAAGTAAAGGGTCTGCCCAACTTTCAATGTTAACTTTGCCTTTTCGATGCTTGATAAAAGGTTACCAAGTCCTTATATCTCCAATGCTGGGACAAAATTGTCGTTTTCATCCGACATGCTCCTGTTACGCTCATCAAGCCTTGGAACGACATGGATTGGTTAAAGGAACTTGGCTTTCTGTAAAAAGAATAATTAAATGTAACCCAATGCACCCAGGCGGGTTTGATTACGTGCCTGACACGAGTGGTGAAGTAAGGACTGAATCAGTTAATATTGATTTGGTGAAACAAGCACCATCAGCAACACCTAAAAATAAACTTTAAAATGAGAGAAATATGGAATCCCAAAGAAGTCTATTAGTAATCGGCTTATTATTAGTCAGTTATCTATTATGGGTTGAGTATCAGGACGCTTACGGCCCCAAGCCCGCAACGATGCCTGTTCAACAAACTGCAGTCAGTCAAGGTGTACCCAGTGTTAATGCTAATGGTGATATACCAACAAATTCATTTGTACCTATCCTTGATGAAAATGCCCCGTCTGATATACCCACTTCTCAATCTGCAGTACCAAAAATTGCAGAGTTAGAAACTAATAGCGGTCGTTTCATTACTGTATTAACAGACACTTTGGATATTACAATAGACTTAGTTGGTGGTGATGTTGTGCGCGCGGATTTAGTTAAATATCCGGTTACTCAAGGCGCCGACGATTCATATGAAATTTTAAAGCCTGATGTGGCAAGAATGCACATTGCGCAAAGTGGCTTAGTTGGCCAAGACGGACCAGATTCAAATTCACAAGGACGCCCTTTATATAGCACGTCACAAGCTAGCTATTCTTTAGACGGCGATACCTTAAGTGTCCCACTAACTTGGTCTTCGGTTGATGGACTTAGCGTTACCAAAACCTTCAAATTTAAACGTGACCAACACGTTGTTGATGTTAATTACGACATTAAAAATAACACCAATGCTAGCGTTACAATGGCGCAATTTGCCCAGTTAAAACAAACTACTGCTGACCAGCCAGGCGGCAGCATGTTCATGCCTATTTATCGCGGTGGTGCATATTCTACAGAAGAAGAAATTTACGAAAAATTTAATTTTGGCGATTTCGAAGATGAAAAACTAAAGGTGTCAACTATCGGTGGTTGGACAGGTATGATTGAGCATTATTTTGTTACAGCCTGGATACCGCCACAAGACGAACAAACGACTATTACCAGCAGCATATTTAATAACAATTTTGCGATCCTTGGTTATACAGGTGAACCTATAACTATCGCTGTGAATTCTGAAGGCACTCTTTCTAGTCGCTTGTATACGGGCCCAAAAACACAAAGTGTGCTAAAAGAAATTGCACGTGGCCTGAATTACACAGTTGATTATGGCTTTCTATGGGTGATTTCACAGTACTTGTTCATATTCTTGGTTTGGATCCAAAGTATCGTTATCAACTGGGGCTTAGCTATTATCTGTGTCACCATTTGTGTTAAAGGCATAATGTATCCTTTGACCAAAAAACAATACGAATCAATGGCAAAAATGCGTAACTTACAGCCTAAAATGGCTAAGCTAAAAGAACGCTTTGGCGATGACCGTCAAAAAATGTCACAAGCTATGATGGAAATGTACAAGAAAGAAAAAGTTAACCCAATGGGTGGTTGTTTCCCTCTTTTACTTCAAATGCCAATATTCTTAGCCTTGTATTGGGTGCTTCTGGAAAGTGTTGAATTACGCCATGCAGACTTTATCTTCTGGATAACTGATTTGTCAGTAGCAGATCCATTCTACGTATTGCCAATACTAACTGGCGCTAGTATGTTCTTACTTCAGCGTTTGCAGCCAATGACGATAACTGACCCACTACAGCAGAAAATCATGACTTATATGCCTGTTGCCATGAGCATATTCTTCTTCTTCTTCCCTGCTGGTTTGGTTTTATATTGGTTAGTTAGTAACTGTATTACTTTAGTCCAAGCGAAGATAATTTACGCTTCAATGGAAAAACGCGGTATTACTAGCAAAACCTAATGACAATAACTAAAAGCTAATTTTACTAAAGCCTGCTTTTCGCAGGCTTTTTTATGCGATAACGACACAACATCATTGACAAAAAAACAGTCTTTACAGACCAGTTTAGGCTTAACCAATAACAAGAAAACGCGTATTAGTTAAGATTTACTAAACACACCAATAGTTACAAGCTACAATACGGTATTAATAAAAAAACACTCTAGGGAAAAGTCCATGCCTACATTTGATATTGTTTCTGAATTGAACGAAGAAGAAGTTAGAAATGCCACTGAAAACGCTAACCGAGAGCTATCTACTCGATTTGATTTTCGTAATGTTGAAGCGTCCTTTGAATATAAAGAAGCATCGGTTGTTATGTCTGCAGAAGACGATTTTCAATTAAAGCAAATGATGGATATTTTACGTAACGCATTGGTTAAACGAAGTGTCGACACTTCATCTATGGAACGCAATGATTCGCAACATACGGGTAAAAACCACCGCCAAACTGTGACTTTTAAGCAAGGCATTGAACAGCCTTTAGCCAAAAAAATAGTCAAACTGATTAAAGATAAGAAACTTAAAGTTCAAGCCAGTATCCAGGGTGATCAACTTCGCGTGACTGGCAAAAAACGTGATGATTTACAGTCAGTGATGGCCTTACTTAAGCAAGAAGATATGGGTCAACCCTTACAGTTTAATAATTTCCGTGACTAAGCTTTATTGTAGTAGATTGAGTAAACGACCTAGTGTTTGGTAGAAGCTGGACCGGCTAAATCAATTGTTATTTACACAATCTATTTACTCACAAAGTAAGTAAAACGAATTACCACGAGACGATACCAAAGCATGTTATTTAATAAAGAAACCATCGTTGCACAAGCTACAGCCCCAGGCCGCGGTGGTGTCGGTATTGTTCGTATTTCAGGACCAAAAGCAAAGATTGTGGCAACACTTTTGCTAGGTGAATGTCCGGCAGTACGTAAAGCCTGTTATTTACCTTTTAAAGACCAAGAACACAATATTATAGACCAAGGTATTGCGCTATTTTTTGAAGCGCCTCATTCATTTACTGGTGAGGATGTCCTAGAGCTGCAGGGCCATGGTGGTCAAGTAGTCATGGAACTTCTGCTTGATGCCTGCCTGGCTACTGGTGATGTAAGACTTGCGAGGCCCGGTGAATTTAGTGAACAAGCCTTCCTAAATGATAAAATGGATTTGACCCAGGCAGAGGCAATTGCCGACCTTATTGACGCCAGCTCAAAACAAGCCGCAAAAAGCGCGTTGCGTTCATTGCAGGGTGAGTTTTCACAGCAAATTAATTTATTAGTTGAACAGGTTATTCATCTGCGAATGTATGTCGAAGCAGCGATTGATTTTCCGGAAGAAGAGATTGATTTTCTAAGTGATGGAAAAGTTCAGGGCGATTTGCTGACAATATGTATTCAACTTGAAAAAATCAAGCACCAAGCCAAGCAAGGCAGTTTATTGCGTGATGGCATGTCGGTAGTGATTGTAGGACGACCGAATGCAGGTAAATCGAGTTTACTAAATGCGCTCTCCGGAAAAGATTCAGCCATTGTGACGCATATCGCGGGCACCACTCGAGATGTATTAAAAGAACATATTCACATCGATGGAATGCCACTGCATATTATCGATACTGCAGGTTTGCGTGAAAGTGCAGATGAAGTAGAAAAAATTGGTATTGAACGCGCTTGGCATGAAATAGAAAAAGCGGATCGTATTTTGTTCATGGTTGATAGTAATCATGAAAAAGCAGAACAACCTGGTGATATCTGGCCTGAATTTTATGCACGCTTACCACAGAATGCAAATATCACTGTAATTCGAAATAAATGTGACGAGAGTGATGAAACTATTGGGCTTTCTAGCCAACTCACCTATCCTGTTTTACGTATTTCAGCAAAACAACATCAGGGTATTGATGACTTAAGGCAACATTTGAAAGCTTGTATGGGATTTGAACAAGCTGGTGAAGATCAAGTGATTGCTCGACAGCGCCATATTATTGCTTTGCAACACGCAGATGAGCATATTAATCAGGGCAAGTCACAGTTAGAAGACAATATGGCGGGTGAATTACTGGCTGAAGAACTGCGTATTGCCCAGCAGTACTTAAATGAGATTACTGGCGAGTTCAGTTCAGATGATTTACTTGGTAAAATCTTTTCATCTTTTTGTATCGGAAAATAGTCTTAAGGTAAAAATATGTACTTCGACATCATGGTAGGTTCAGTATTAGGTGCATCCGAATACGTTGCTGAGGCCTTATTGGCCAATTTAAAAGAGGCAGGCTATAACGGCGAATGTCATTTTGAACCAAGTATATCCACCTTAAATAAAGAAAATATTTTGCTTATTTGCACCTCTACCCATGGCGCAGGTGATTTACCTGACAACATACTACCTTACGCCAAAGACCTTGCTAAACAGAACCTATGTGGACTCAATGCCATTGTCATCGGCTTAGGTGATAGCAGCTATGACACCTATTGCGGAGCTGCAATGAGTATCGAAGCCATGCTAGTAGATAAGGGTGCTACGCTGTTAGTTGAACCATTGCATATAGACGTATTAAATCATCCTATTCCAGAAGATATTGCAGTAGAATGGTTTGCTGAACAACTGAAAAAAATTAACGCCTAATATGAATAGTCTTGAGCTAGATGCACTTCAATTATCAATGAGTAATCATGCTAGAGCGCTTTACAGCATTTATCTTGTATCTAAATGTGATGGTAAAAATACCGATAGCAATGCAAGCCCCGTTGGCAGTGTTACGCTATCTTATAAAGACATCATGCAGTTTTTAAACAGTAAGGAAGAGCTTGTTACTCTTGGTCGTCAGGTTAATTCACTGCTCAAAGAATTAGATAATGTTGGGCTTATTAGCATCGGCGTTGAACAGTCGTATAAACGCAGTCTAAACAATCAAGTAATTCAACTCCCCTTCAGAGTACCTAAAGATATATCATCAATTGTTACCGACGCACATCAAGGCTTTATTAAGATGAATGTAAGTTGGCGACCAGACGCAACCCTATTCGAACAGCTTTGCCAGCTTGTTGGTGTCATCGATAAAGGGTATTCTGCTGATGAGATAGGCGAATATATTGCATATTGGTTAGGTTATCCGGAGAAACAGTTTACGGCTTATCAGTGGACGCAGAAATTTGTGTTGAATCTGAAACAGCGTCGACAAAGGCAACCAGTCAATAAAGAACAAACCAAAGTAGGCCATCAGTGGATCACACCAGAAGCCGGACTTGAAATAGATGACAATGTTAAACAACTTATTGAAAAATACAGCGGAAAATAATGAAAAGTCTAAACGATAGAATAAATGAATTGGCAAGGTCTTTGGGAAAGGATCCCGAACCCGAAGCAATGTTTGACTATAAACAACGTCGTGAAGAATTCGATCGCCTAGCCAATCAAGATGTAGAGAAACTGCAACTTGAAACTCGTAAACAGCGTGTTCAACAAATACATGGGAAATCAGAACTAAATCCAAAGTGGACGTTTCATAATTTGGTAGAAGACGCACAAGACGTTGTAGAAGCCATCAACATTGCAAAATCATTTATTGCCGCTCATGCCGATTCAACCTGGCGTAATAGCCGAGCACATATGATGATTTTTTACGGCGATTATGGACGTGGCAAATCTCATATTGCAGGCGCAATTGCACACCAATTAATTGACCAATATGAAACCACTGTTCTATACAGACAACTACAGTCTCTATTGGAAATGCGGTTTTCATCATATGACTATCAATCAAACGATAATGCACCTGAAAAATTTAGAGAAATTAACAGACAGCTTCAAGACGTTGATTTGCTTATTTTGGATGAAGTATGTGTTAACGAGAGTATGCTTAAAAAGACAACCCAGAGCTGGCTCGGCAACTTATTGCGCCAACGTTTAATCGATAACAAAAACTGTATTCTTATTACTAACCATAATTTGAAAGATCTTGAAAACGCATTAGGTCGCTATTGTTTTGAGTCAATTAAAGAATACGATACTTATAAAGTCCGTTTCCAAGGCCCAAGTCGACGCAAGCAAGTGGTACCAGAGCATGCTGAACCGAACAGCACCAATCAATATCAACCTAATCAGGTACGTTAATACATTAATTACATGCTTATAATCTCTGTTATTTGTTTACAAAGTGGTTATTGACCGAAAAAATTAACTCAATAAGCATGCTAATTGGCCTATTTTGTTGCTCGAACAGCACTTTTGGATCTACATTAATATATAAAATGAGAAAGAATTGGATAGCAATACTCGCTTTACGCATTAATATTTTCGATTTTTATGAGTTTTGTATAATAAAACACGAAAAATAAAGTCAATTTATTAGCTTTTTTTCCGCTTTTAACAATTAATTTCTATTCGCTAAAAATGACTTTTACTAGAACACCCCCTCGCAACGCGTGACTAAAAAATAAGCTTGTGTATAAGTGAACAAATTTCATGTCAGAAAATACAATCGTTTAACGGTATTGAGCTAACAAGCGGACTTAAGTTTTCTGCAAACAACTTATACACAATATTCACACTAGATCTTAAGTATTGTGGGTAAGATCGATCCTAAACTGTACGAAAGTCGTGTTTGTTCACTGGATAAAATAATCAATAATATTGCCTGTGGATAAAAGCACTGGTTATACCGATCATATACCTATGTTACACCTCGTTATTAACATGGTTTGAATAGTCCTAACTAACTGATTTAAATTAATTTAAACGACTTATCAACAGAAAATGGCCTGCTTAATAATAATAATAATAATCTATATATCTAAGATCTCTATATTTAATAGCAAAAGCTCAAGGGCAAAAATAGACCTAATTTGAAGTCTCAAAAAATTCACCATATTTGTTCAAAAAAAGGCGCTTAGTCGAGCTTATGTTTAAATAATAAGCATTCCAAATTTACATAAAATCGTATAATATATTCGACCTTATTTTTGAGTGATTTTGTTTAAACGTGCTCTAAAAGTTTTAAGCACTTTAGCGTTTTTTTTTATTGTAGAGGCAAGTACAGATGTTTTATCAGCAAGATTATGATGTCATTGTTGTAGGTGGTGGACATGCAGGCACTGAAGCTGCTACTGCAGCTGCCCGCATGGGTGTCAAAACATTATTGCTAACTCACAGTATTGAAACTCTTGGCCAAATGTCATGCAATCCAGCTATAGGCGGCATTGGTAAAGGTCATTTAGTAAAAGAAATTGACGCACTTGGCGGTGTTATGGCCAAAGCTGCTGACAAGGCAGGTATCCAATTTCGAACGCTTAATTCAAGCAAAGGCCCTGCAGTAAGAGCCACTCGCGCCCAAGCAGACAGAAGCTTGTATCGTATTGCTGTTAGAGAAATACTTGAAAACCAAGAAAATTTAACTTTATTTCAACAATCTTGTGACGATCTCATCGTTGAAAACAACCGAGTTGTAGGTGTTGTTACCCAAATGGGATTGAAGTTTAGAGCCAAAACAGTCGTTATCACTGTAGGCACCTTCCTTGGTGGTACGATCCATATTGGTATGGAAAATTACAAAGGCGGCAGAGCAGGCGATCCGCCATCTATAGCACTAGCCGAGCGTTTACGAGCCTTGCCTTTCAGAGTTGAAAGATTAAAAACAGGCACGCCAGCAAGACTAGATACTCGCACCTTAGATTATTCTAAAATGCAGGCACAACCAGGTGACACACCACTTCCTGTATTTTCCTTTATGGGAAAAGTTGAAGATCATCCACGTCAGATCCCTTGTTACATAACCCATACAAACGAAAAAACACATGATATCGTTCGCTCTGGTTTAGATCGTTCGCCAATGTATACCGGCGTAATTGAAGGCGTAGGACCAAGATATTGTCCTTCAATTGAAGATAAAATCGTGCGTTTTGCTGACAAAAACTCACATCAAATTTTTGTTGAGCCTGAAGGTTTAAACAGTGTTGAAGTTTATCCAAACGGTATTTCTACAAGCTTACCTTTTGATATTCAAATGGCCTTGGTGCGATCAATCAACGGATTTGAAAACGCACATATTATTAGACCGGGTTATGCAATTGAATATGATTTCTTTGATCCGCGTGATTTAAAGCAGACACTTGAAACCAAATTTATTGAGGGATTGTTTTTTGCCGGTCAAATTAATGGAACTACTGGATACGAAGAAGCAGCTGCTCAAGGTTTAATAGCCGGTGCCAACGCAGCATTACAGTGTCAGCAAAAAGAAGGTTTTGAACTTCGTCGTGATGAAGCCTACATTGGCGTACTAATTGATGACCTTGCGACTATGGGCACAAAAGAACCTTATCGCATGTTTACTAGCCGCGCAGAATATCGATTATTATTACGCGAAGACAATGCCGATGTTCGTTTAACCCAGAAGGGTCGTGAAATAGGTTTAGTTGGTGATGCACAATGGGCTTATTTCCAAGAAAAAATGAGCAGTGTTGAATTAGAAAAGCAACGTTTGAAATCACAGTGGGTGCATATCAAGCATATTGCTGTAGATGAGTTGAACGCTATGCTCAAAACACCGATAAGTCGTGAACACTCTTTGGAAGAGTTGATCAGGCGTCCAGAAATGACTTATGAGAAACTTACAAGCATTGAAAGTTTTGGGCCTAGTATTACTGATTCAAAAGCAGCTGAGCAAGTTGAAATTCAAATAAAATATGCTGGCTATATTGAACGTCAAAAAGATGAGATAGCTAAATCGTTACGCCATGAGAATAGCCTGCTTCCTATGGATTTCGACTTTTCACAAATATCCGGTCTGTCGAATGAAGTTGTTGCTAAGTTAACAGATGCTCGCCCAGAAACGATTGGCAAAGCATCACGTATTTCAGGTATTACGCCTGCCGCTATTTCTTTATTGGTGGTATATCTGAAAAAACATAATATGCTATTCAAAGCGGAACAAAAAACAGCCTAATGACAGCGTCTACTTCTTCATCCTATGAAGCCCTCTCGGTATCGTTTGATAGTATATCTGCAAGCTTAAATTTGCCTGTTTCAGAAACCCAAAAAAAGCAACTTATTGATTACGTGTTGATGATCAACAAGTGGAACAAAACGTATAACTTAACTTCCGTGCGCGACCCACAAGAAATGCTTATAAAGCACATTTTTGATTCAATTGTGATATCACCATACTTGGTAGGACAACATTTTGCTGATGTAGGCACAGGCGCAGGATTACCTGGTATACCTTTGGCTATAATGAATCCTGAAAAAACCTTCCTGCTTATAGATAGTTTGGGTAAACGAGTTCGTTTTATCAAACAAAGTATCTATGAACTGAAGATTAGTAATGTGACTGCGGTACAAACCAGAGTCGAAGATCTTGATCTTGAAAAACCACTTGATGGCGTGCTAAGTCGAGCATTTGCTTCACTAAAAGATATGTTGTTTTGGTGTCAAAACTTGACTGATGAGAATGGATTATTCTTAGCGTTGAAAGGCCAACTTAATCAACTTGAACTTGACGAAATTCCTACAGGCTTTACAGTGGTAAATTGTGTTAACCTTGCAGTACCAAATTTGCAAGGTGAACGGCACTTGGTAACGCTAAAGAAAGTGTAGCTAACTTGTCTACTTTTAAAGGGTCAACGCCCCTCGTGTGCTAAACCTAAAATTTATTACGTTTTGCATTAAAGCAGCAAAGAATTAACAGAAATGTGAGAGCCAGTTAATCACAATAGTTTTCAACTCTTAACAAACGGAATGAATTGTGGCGAAAGTCATCTCTATCGCAAATCAAAAAGGTGGTGTCGGTAAAACGACTACTGCAGTTAATGTTGCAGCGTCTATGGCGGCAACAAAACGGCGCGTGTTACTTATTGATCTTGATCCGCAAGGTAATGCGACTATGGGCAGTGGCGTTGACAAATACAACGTAGAAAACACATGTTACGAATTACTTATCGAAGAAGTGCCTGCTAAAGAAGTCATCATCAAAAACACCTCGGGTAAATACCACCTAATTGCTGGTAACTCAGATGTAACAGCCGCTGAAATTAAGTTGATGGAAGTATTTGCGCGTGAGCTTAGACTCCGTAATGCTTTAGCTAGCGTTCAAGATGACTACGACTATATTTTCATCGATTGTCCGCCATCATTGAACCAACTTACTGTTAATGCCATGGCAGCATCTGATTCTGTACTAGTGCCGATGCAGTGTGAATACTATGCATTAGAAGGCATAACTACATTAATGGACACAATTGAAAAACTTGCCTCTGTGGTCAACCCAAATTTAAAAATAGAGGGGGTATTACGAACGATGTATGACCCGCGTAATAGACTCTCTAATGATGTATCAGAGCAACTAAAACGTCACTTTGGTGATCAGGTATATCGAACTGTCATACCCAGAAATGTGCGATTGGCCGAAGCGCCAAGTTTTGGTTCACCAGCCATGTATTATGATAAGTCATCTACTGGCGCAAAAGCATATTTAGCGCTAGCGGGTGAAATTTTACGAAGAAAAACGATAAAGTAAAAATCAGTGTAAACTCGCTTTACGTTGCGTATGTAGTCAAGAATATAATTATTACTAGTGAGCTACTTGTTTATAAAGACTCATTGAGAATTGCCAGAGGTTAGGATGTCACCAAAAAATAAAGGTTTGGGTAGAGGATTAGATGCATTACTTGCAACCAGCCGCACTCATGCAGATAAGCAAAAACAAGATGCAAGTGATGAGGCCGCAGAGCCAAACGAACTAAAGAATATTCCTATTGAATTTTTGCAGCCTGGAAAATATCAGCCGCGCAAAGATATGTCACCCGAAGCACTTGAAGAACTAGCAGCATCTATTCGCTCGCAGGGTATTATTCAACCGATAGTTGTGCGTCAAATAGACAATAACAGGTACGAAATAATTGCCGGTGAACGCCGATGGCGTGCTGGTCAGTTGGCAAAACTAGATGTTATTCCTTGTTTAGTTAAAGCAGTTCCAGATGAAGCTGCGGTTGCTATTGCTCTAATTGAAAATATTCAACGTGAAGATCTCAATGCAATGGAGGAAGCTCAGGCATTCGACCGTTTAATGGTTGAATTCAATCTGACTCATCAACAAGTAGCCGACGCGGTGGGCAAGTCTCGCACCACAGTGACTAATTTATTGCGTTTGAATAGTTTACAAGAAGATGTAAAGCGCTTGCTAGAATATGGTGATATCGACATGGGGCATGCCAGAGCTCTACTAGCACTGGATGGAGATACCCAGTCTGAGGCGGCTAAACTAGTTGCCGATAAAGGCCTAACGGTTCGAGAAACTGAAAACCTAGTAAAAAGAACTCAGGCGGATTTAGCCAGTCCTGCATCAGATAAGCCAGACACAGATAATAAATCTGACCCCGATGTACAACGCTTAGAAACATCATTATCAGAAAACTTTGGTACTCAAGTTCAGATTGCTCATAACCGCAAAGGCAAAGGTAAATTAGTCATCAATTTTGCGGACTTAGACCAGCTAGAAGGTATTTTGCAAAAAATGGCGTTAAAAGAACGGTAAAAACTGATTATAGCTTCGGGTTTTTTTTGGCTTTGATGTTGGCTTCGTAGTTTTAGTGCAAAAACTGCACCACTAAAGGGAAAAAGTCGCGAATTAGTTGAATTTTTCTGTCATATCAGTATACTTCCTGCGCCTTTGAATAGGTATGTATTTTAGGATGGAATGATGCCCTCGAATTTGGCCGATAAAGGAAAGCAATTAGCCAAAAAAGGAGTTTTAGCGCAATGTATGTCATCACTGGTATTGCTAGTGGTTGTTTTATTCGTAAAACCAGAACATGCAGTAGCCGTTATTTGTGGCGCTCTTACATTTATCATACCAAACAGTTTTTTTGCATATTGGACATTCCGATATGCGGGTGCGACGAAAAATAGGATCGTCGCGCAGAGTTTTAGCCAAGGTTTAAAGATAAAATTGGTTTTAACTACCGTATTTTTTGCTATTGCGTTTTCTCAATTAAACGCCGCACCTTTTCCTTTGTTTGGTGCATACGTAATAGCAATGTTGAGCCAATGGTTCGCCATGGTCTTATTAAGTCGAAGGTCGTAAAGACATCGTGCTTACTAAATGTAAATATTTTTAAATTATACTAATTAGGTTACGCAATGGCATCTTACGAAACAACGCAAGACTACATTAATCACCATTTGACCAATGCCCGAATGTGTTCAACAGAAGAAGGCATCGTTTTCAACAAAGCATGTGAAGACGCTGGTTTTTGGGTATGGCATATAGACACTATCGGATGGTCCGCTTTTATCGGTATTTCTTTTCTATTCTTGTTTTGGCGAGTAGGTAAGAAAGCCACAACAGGTGTTCCTTCAAAGACGCAAGCTCTGGTTGAAATGATCGTCGAGTTTGTTGATGATAATGTGAAAAGCTCCTTCCACGGGTCTAGTAAACTGATTGCACCTTTAGCACTTACCATTTTCGTTTGGGTTTTATTAATGAACCTAACGGATTTAATACCCGTTGATTTGTTCCCATGGATTGCTGGTTTGATAGGTCAGTACGGTTTCGGCATGGATCCTAAAGACGTGTACATGAAGATTGTACCAACCACTGATATCAACACCACATTTGCGCTTTCTATTGGTGTGTTCATTCTCATTATCTTTTACTCACTTAAGATTAAAGGAATAAAGGGCTTCACCAAAGAATTGACGATGCAGCCACTTAATCACTGGGCATTTATACCGTTTAACTTCGTTATAGAAACAGTGACATTGCTCGCCAGACCGTTATCACTTTCCTTACGTTTGTTCGGTAATCTGTATGCGAGTGAGCTGATATTTATATTAATAGCTACCATTGGATATTTACAGCTACCACTGCATTTCGCTTGGTCTGTGTTCCATATTTTGGTACTACCTTTGCAAGCCTTTATTTTTATGATGTTAACCATCGTATATTTAAGTTTGGCATGCGAAGAGCACTAAGTTTACAATTTTAATTTTTACACTTTTATATTTTTACATTTAACTTTAATCGGAGATAACAATGATCTACATCGCAGTTGCTATAATCATCGGAATGGGTGCCCTAGGTACCGCTATTGGTTTCGGAATTATGGGGGGCAAATTCTTAGAGTCTTCTGCTCGCCAACCTGAGCTTGCACCTCAACTACAGGTCAAAATGTTTATTTTGGCAGGTCTGATCGATGCTATATCTATGATCGGTGTTGGTATCGCTCTTTACATATTATTCGTTGTTGCACCTGGTCTAGGTGGCGTTTACTAACAATCTATTTTAGATTAACGAATAAACAATAGGAGGAGCGGACGTGAACTTTAACGCCACTCTAATAGGTCAGCTCATCGCATTCACAGTGTTTGTTGCCTTTTGCATGAAATATGTATGGCCGCCAATCATTGCTGCGATTGAGGAAAGACAAAAGAAAATAGCTGATGGTCTTGCTGCGTCTGAACGCGCTGAAAAAGATCTTGAGTTAGCTCAATCAAGCGCGACTGATAAACTTCGTGAAGCCAAAGATGAGGCTAGCAAGATTATCGATCAAGCGAAAAGACGAGCAAATCAGCTGGTTGAAGAAGAAACACAAAGAGGGCATACCGAGCGCGAAAATATTATCGCTCAAGGTTATGTAGAAATCGAAGCTGAAAAGAATCGTGTCAAAGAAGATTTGCGTAAGCAAGTTGGCTTGTTAGCAATTTCAGGCGCACAAAAAATCTTAGCACGTGAAATTGATGCACAAGCGCACAGTGACATTGTTGAAAAACTTGTCGCAGAGCTTTAGGAGAATGAGCCATGTCTGAATTGACAACAGTTGCTCGTCCTTATGCTATTGCAGCGTTTGATTTCGCAGTTGAGAAGTCAGCCATAGACGACTGGCAAGCAATGTTAGTTTTTGCTGCCGAAGTGTCTAAAAATGACAATATGCATCATTACATGTCTGGCGCAGTAGCCGCTGGTCTTGTTACTGAGGTATTTAACAAAGTCTGTGGTGAACAGCTCGACGAGCATGGTCAAAACTTAATTAAAATTTTAGCGGAAAACAGTCGTCTTTCTTTGTTGCCTGAAATATCAAACATGTTTAACGAACTCAAAATAGAGCGCGAAAAACAAATTAATGTTGATGTTTTATCTGCAGCAGTTTTAAGTGACGCACAATTGAAAAAATTGAGCGCCGCATTAGAGAAGCGATTTGACCGTAAAGTACAGCTTAATTGTAGCGTGGATCCGACCCTTGTCGCTGGCATGGTTATAAAAGCTGGTGATACCGTGATAGATGGCTCCGTAAATTCACAATTGAACCGTCTTAACGACGCGTTACAAGCATAACGGGAATATAAGTATGCAACTTAATTCTACAGAGATTGCAGAACTGATTAAAAAACGAATTGATCAGTTTGAAGTAGTAAGTGAAGCTCGAAACGAAGGAACAATCGTTGGTGTTACCGACGGAATCATTCGTATCAATGGCCTTGCAGATGTAATGCAGGGTGAAATGATTGAACTACCAGGAGGTCGCTATGCGATCGCTTTGAACCTTGAGCGAGATTCAGTAGGTGCTGTTGTAATGGGCCCTTACACTGACTTGCAAGAAGGCGATAAGGTAAAATCTTCTGGTCGTATTCTTGAAGTACCAGTTGGACCAGAATTGTTAGGCCGAGTTGTAAACACGCTTGGTGAGCCAATTGATGGTAAAGGCGCTATTGACGCTACTACCTTTGAGCCAGTTGAGAAAATTGCACCAGGCGTAATTGAACGTCAATCTGTTGATCAACCTGTTCAGACTGGTTATAAGTCTGTTGACTCGATGATCCCAGTTGGAAAAGGTCAGCGTGAACTTATCATTGGCGATCGCCAAACAGGTAAAACTGCTCTTGCAATTGATGCAATCATTAACCAAAAAGGCACAGGCGTTAAATGCGTTTACGTGGCTATTGGTCAAAAAGCTTCAACTATTGCTAACGTAGTGCGCAAGCTCGAAGAGCATGGCGCTATGAGCCACACTATAATTGTTGCTGCTTCAGCTTCTGAATCAGCAGCACTTCAATATCTTGCACCATATTCTGGTTGCACCATGGGTGAATACTTCCGTGATCGCGGCGAAGATGCACTGATTGTATATGATGACTTGTCTAAACAAGCTGTTGCATATCGTCAAGTATCGTTGTTGCTGCGCCGTCCTCCGGGCCGTGAAGCTTATCCTGGTGATGTCTTCTATTTGCACTCAAGATTATTAGAGCGTGCTGCTCGAGTTAACGCTAACTATGTTGAAAAATATACTAACGGCGAAGTAAAAGGAAAAACCGGTTCACTTACTGCGTTACCTATTATTGAAACTCAGGCAGGTGACGTATCGGCATTCGTTCCTACGAACGTTATTTCGATTACCGATGGTCAAATTTTCTTAGAGACTGATTTGTTTAATGCGGGCATTCGTCCAGCTGTAAACGCAGGTATATCAGTATCTCGAGTTGGTGGTGCTGCACAAACAAAAATCATCAAGAAACTTGGTGGTGGTATACGTTTAGCATTAGCGCAATATCGCGAACTCGCGGCATTTTCTCAATTTGCATCTGACTTAGATGAAGCGACACGAGCTCAACTAGAGCACGGACAGCGCGTAATGGAATTAATGAAGCAAAACCAATATGCGCCACTTTCTGTTGCTGAAATGGCTATCTCTCTTTTCGCTGCTGAAAAAGGTTATTTAAAAGACGTAGAGCTTTTAAAAGTCCTTGATTTTGAAGCAGCACTTCACTCGTATATGTCGAGTGAGAAAAAAGAATTGATGGACACTATTAACGAAAGCGGTAACTACAACGACGATATTGAAAGTCAGCTTAAAGAATCATTTGATAATTTCAAAGCAACTCAAAGCTGGTAATTAACAGACCCCGGTGCACGCATTGGGTAATGTCGTAGAGTAATTGGAGAAGGTTTCATGGCAAGCGGAAAAGAGATTAAAGGTAAGATTGGGAGTATTAAAAACACTCAAAAAATTACCAGCGCGATGGAGATGGTTGCCGCCTCAAAAATGAAAAAGGCGCAAGAGCGAATGGCTTCTGGTCGCCCTTATGCCAAAAGTATGAAAAAAGTCATCGGGCATATTGCTAATGGTAATCTCGATTTTAAACATCCGTTCCTAGAGGAACGTGAAGTAAAAAACGTCGGTTTTATAGTAATATCGACGGATCGAGGACTATGTGGTGGCTTAAATACTAATGAGTTTAAAGCTGTATCTAAACGCATCAAAGCTTATCAAGACGAAGGCAAAGGACTTTACTTTGCCGCGTTAGGCGCTAAAGCAGTGAATTTCTTTTCACGCTTTGGTGGGAAGGTACTGGCAGCTGAGTCAGGGTTGGGCGATAAGCCTAGCTTAAGCGAAGTTATCGGTACGGTAAGAGTCATTCTTGATGCGTATGAGAACGGCGAAATAGATAAAGTCTATTTGGTAAACAATCGCTTTGTAAATACGATGACCCAAGAGCCTGTGATAAGTCAGTTGTTGCCTCTTCCTAAAGATGAAGAAGCTCGACGTCCACACAGCTGGGATTACATTTACGAACCTGATGCTGATGAAATTTTGGCGGCGTTACTTGCCAGATACATCGAAACAGTAGTTTATCAAGGTGTTGTTGAAAACGTAGCGTCAGAACAAGCTGCACGTATGGTTGCAATGAAAGCAGCCACAGACAATGCCGGTGACCTGATTGATGATTTGCAATTGATATACAACAAGGCTCGCCAAGCGGCGATTACACAAGAAATTAGTGAAATCGTTTCAGGTGCCGCTGCTGTTTAAGCACACCGTGGGCTATTTAAGTAAAGAATAAATATTAGAATTAAGAGGACAGATTATGAGTCAAGGTAAGGTCGTCCAAATCATTGGTGCTGTTGTGGATATCGAATTTCCACAAGATTCAGTTCCAAGAGTGTATGACGCACTAAAAGTTACCGAAGGTGACTTCAAGGGCTTAACTCTAGAAGTACAACAACAATTGGGTGGCGGTGTAGTGCGCTCAATTGCTATGGGTAGTACTGATGGTTTACGTCGAAACTTAGCGGTAGAGAACACCGGTGAAGCAATCCAAGTACCTGTAGGTACAGCTACTTTGGGTCGTATCATGGATGTTCTTGGTAACCCTATCGACGAAGCAGGCCCTATCGGTGAAGAAGAGCGTATGTCTATTCACCGTGAAGCACCAAGCTATGAAGATCAGTCTAGTTCTGTTGAACTACTTGAGACTGGTATCAAAGTAATCGATTTAGTTTGTCCATTCGCTAAGGGTGGTAAAGTAGGTTTATTCGGTGGTGCTGGTGTTGGTAAAACAGTCAACATGATGGAACTTATTCGTAACATTGCTATCGAGCATAGTGGTTATTCAGTATTTGCTGGTGTTGGAGAGCGTACTCGTGAGGGTAACGATTTCTATCACGAGATGAATGAATCAAACGTACTTGATAAAGTATCGCTTGTTTACGGCCAAATGAATGAGCCTCCAGGTAACCGTTTACGCGTTGCTTTGACTGGTTTAACAATGGCAGAGAAGTTTCGTGATGAAGGTCGCGATGTACTTTTCTTCGTTGATAACATTTACCGTTATACATTAGCCGGTACCGAAGTATCAGCACTACTTGGTCGTATGCCGTCAGCGGTAGGTTATCAGCCTACACTTGCTGAAGAAATGGGCGTACTACAAGAGCGTATTACCTCAACTAAGAGCGGTTCAATCACATCTATCCAAGCGGTATACGTACCTGCGGATGATTTGACGGATCCATCACCTGCAACGACTTTTGCTCACTTAGACGCAACGGTTGTATTGTCACGTGATATCGCGTCTTTGGGTATTTACCCTGCTGTTGATCCATTAGATTCTACATCACGACAACTTGACCCATTAGTTATTGGTCAAGAACATTATGATGTTGCTCGTGGTGTTCAAACGGTACTTCAACGCTATAAAGAACTTAAAGACATCATTGCTATCCTAGGTATGGATGAGTTATCTGAAGAAGACAGACAAGTGGTATCACGCGCTCGTAAGATCCAGCGCTTCTTGTCACAGCCTTTCTTCGTAGCTGAAGTCTTTACTGGTTCTCCTGGTAAGTATGTTTCATTGAAAGACACCATTATCGGCTTTAAAGGTATCTTGGAAGGCGAGCACGATAGCCTACCAGAGCAAGCTTTTTATATGGTTGGTTCGATTGACGAAGCAATTGAAAAAGCGAATAAGTAACTTTTTCACTTAATACTTATAGTGCAGCGAAAGCTGCCTTAAAGGAGGCCACATGGCGATGACAGTACATTTGGACGTAGTAAGCGCAGAAACAGAGATTTTTTCTGGACTCGTTGAAACCGTTCAAGTCACCGGTACCGAAGGTGAGCTAGGGATTTATCCTGGTCACGCTCCTTTGATAACTGGCTTATTACCTGGCATGGTTAGAGTAGTTAAGCAATTTGGTGCTGAAGAATTGATTTATGTAGCTGGCGGCATATTAGAAGTGCAACCGGGTCATGTTACAGTTCTAGCAGACACAGCTATTCGTGCAGAGGATCTGGACGAGAAAGCAGCTGAAGACGCTAAGAAGCACGCGGAAGAAATCATCGCCAAAGGCGGTGCCGACTTCGACTACGCTGAAGCAGCTATTGAGCTTTCAGAAGCTATTGCACAATTGAGATTAATTCATAAATTGCGCCAGTAAGTTTGAATGACAATGAATTGAAAACCCAGCCTACTCGAAAGATTTTGCTGGGTTTTTTGTTTCATGTGAAACAGTTCGATTCCCTAGGTAAACACACAAGGTTAATCTGAGCTTATCGATAGTCACTCACTAAATTGCATGCCTCAAGCCATACTATCCCAATTAAAAAAGATTCTTTAATGGGCTAATTACCGCATTTCCGCCTCGTTGTAAAATATGCGTATAGATTTGCGTTGTGCGCAGGTCGGCATGACCCAATTGATCCTGCACGGTTCTGATATCTGCTCCATTTTGAAGAAGATGGGTGGCAAAAGAGTGGCGCAAAGTGTGCGGGCCTACTTTTTTATCTATTTGTGCATTGATTTGCGCTGCTGTAATCGCTTTCCGTAGACTCGACTCATCAATATGATGTCGTCGCTTTAGTTTCGATTCTGGGTCGACTGAGAGCGATTTAGACGGAAATAGATAGTGCCAGCCAACAGTAAATTTACTATTAGGTGATTTATTTCTTAAGCCCATTGGCATATAAACGCCAGCATAAGATTTGTTACTGCGATCGAGAGATAAATAGTGATTAACCAACTGTATTTGAGAACGTAATGGACTCAACAGCTCTTCAGCTAGGGTTACTACGCGATGTTTTCCGCCCTTACCATTCCAAACACGAATGTTCTTAAAGTCAAAATCGATATCTTGCGTTCGAAGCCGCAAGCATTCCATTAAACGTAATCCACTGCCGTATAGCAGGGCGGCTGGCAATTTGTAATGGATATTAATATGAGAAAAGAGCCTTTCAACTTCAGATACTGTCAGTACTGTTGGTAATTTTGCTTGGCGACCACTCTTAACAAATTTCAATTCTAACGATAAGGGACGTTTTATTATTTCTTTATACAAAAAACTTAATGCATTTAACGCAATCGACTGAGTATTCGCTGCAACACACTTTTGATTAACTAGATAAGAAAGGTACAGTTCAACATCATTGTCAAAAAGTACTGATGGATGTCGCCCGTTATGAAAACGTATATAGCCATTAATCCATTTGATATAGGTTTGAACTGAGCGTTTGGCATAGCGTTTAAGGTACATTTGTTCTTCAACAAACGATAAAAACTGGTTGTTCATGCAATATTCCTTTACTGCGAAAAGACTGTTTATAAAAACAGTAAAACGATTTTTCCGGTAAAGAGCAATACTTTGTAAAAATTCCGTTCTTTGGTACAGTGTGCAATTAAGGAAAAAAACAACAATTTCGATATTATTGGTATATCGAAGCAAACTAAAAGGAATTTAGCTATCCAAAAATCTACATATATACGGCAATTATCTTCAACACCATACCGTGAACTTTTTAGGGTAATAGGTTGTTATAAAGGAGAATAAATGTATTATTTTGAGGTATTTATTTTAGTGGTTTTCGTTATTCTAACAATCGTTGGATATAAGAAAAATAATAGAAATCTAATGTTAGCAGGCTCGTTTTGTTTATTAATAGCATTGATCGCTGATCCGGTCTCAAAAGGTTTTAATAAAGGGTATGACCGCTCTAAAACTGAACTTTTAGAAGGTAAAGATTAGATAAGACAAGGCTCGTTCTTTCAAGAGTGCCCCCTCATCTGTTTTTAATCAGTTATCTTCGGGTTCGCGCGCATTAGTTGTTTGGTCTACGCTGGTCAACCTCGGTTGTCGTTTTGAGTTCAAACGAGTGTACTTTTACCTAAATTGTTAACGCAAGGAGGCATTAAATGTTTAATCCACATCCCAATCACATTGGGCAACCTAACAATCACATCAACTCACTCGCTGCGCTCGCTGGGAAAATTACACGGCCGCATTTCACTTCGTTCAAAAGCTGCGCCCATGTAATTTCCCGTTATGTGGGGTGTTATGTTTTGGAAGATTTGAATATATGAATTTAAGTATGGTAAAGATACTTACTTTGATATTTGTAAGTGCCATTTTAGTGTCATTCATTTTCATCTCAAATGAGGCAAGAAAAGAAATTTACTACCTTTGCGGCAACTTCAATAAAGGTGTTTCATACTTAAGCGTGACGAGGCAATTAGATACTATCAGTCTCTCGCGTTATAAAATTCAAGACCTAGGCATTAATAAGCAAATTGTGCATAGCAGCAATCTTAACTTTCATTTCTTTAAATGCACCATTAGATTCGATATAAATGAAAAGGTAATCGCTGCGGTTTATACCTAACTAATAAAGCTAGCAATGTTGCAAGCTCGTTCTTTCAAGGGTCACGCTCATCTGTTTTTAGTAAGTTATTTTCGGGTTCGCGAGCATTCGTTGTTTGGTTCTTGCTGGTCAACATCAGTTGTTGTTTTAAATTCAAACGAGTATTATTTTACCAAAATGGTTAACGCAAGGAGACATGGATTGTTTTATCAAAACCGCAATAATTTCGGGCAACATAACAATCACATCAACTCACTCGCTGCGCTCGCTGGGAAAATTACACGGCCGCATTTCACTTCGTTCAAAAGCTGCGCCCATGTAATTTCCCGTTATGTGGGGTGTTATGTTTAACACAAAAAGCTAAAGAGCGGTGTAAGCCCAAAAGCG
>CAJQOP010000096.1 GCA_905479945.1 uncultured Glaciecola sp.
TAATACCCAATTTTCGGTGCCGACGTACTCAATTTTGGATTTAAGTAGATCAATAAAACACACGAATATACGAAAACTGTCTTCCATTACCCTTCAAATGCAGTCACCAACTCACCTTTTAAAGTGTAGCCAACGCTTGCAATATCTCCCTTCCAGCCGTCTGTTGATAATATTCCAGTTACCCAGACCGCGTCGTATAGATTGTTAATCGGCACACCCTCAGAAAATTTTACATAAACTATTTGATTAGATGGCGGAGGAGGTACATGCACACAAGCCCCAAAATAAGGAACCAGCAAAAATTCAGTAATATTATCGGCATCACCTTCAAGTGGCACCACAAAACCAGGAATTTTTACAAATTGTCCATTGAGCTCTTGCAACAAAGGCGCGTCCGGCTCCATTTGTGTCATTTGTCCGTTATGATCAATTGCGCTAGGCGGCACGACATAGTTTTTTGGTACCATGTCTTCCCAATACAACTCTTTGGGTTCTCCAGCATTATTCGCTAGTGCATTATTCGCTAGTGCATTATTCGCTATTGCATTATTCGCTATTGCATCATTCAATTTAGCGTCGTTTGCCATGGCATTTGCCAAAAAAAGAAGGCTAGCGGTTAATACTGCGGCGAAGAATGTGAATCCGACCGTACGTTTTATTTTCAACAACCTTACCCCTTTTGAATATTTTTCTATTTTGAATAGTATAGGCTTTAGTATCTAAATAATATGCGGAATATTAATAATGTGCATGCAGTTGGTTATATGCAAGAGCGCGTCATATACATGATGGGCTTGAATAGTCGCTTTACTATCGATATGAGGTTTTATAACAAAACGAGGCTTGCAGCGTTTTAAAGAGCATCGTTATACCTACCGTTGACAGATGACAGTTGACAGTTGACAGTTGAAAATAATATCGGTGGCACAGTTGGTAGCGCGGTCAGGAATGCGATAAAGCTTACATCAGCTTGGAAGAATAGTGAATTTAGCTAATATGTTTAAGGTAGCTAAAACAAATATTGTGTCGCCAGAAACAAAAATGCCGCTCACCCAGAGGTAAGCGGCAGAAGGACTAGTGCCAGCATTTAAGTTGACTGATAATTTACTTAAGCTTGCGACGTGCTAAAAATAAGCCACCTAAGCCTAAAAACAATAATGCAGTAGAACCGGTCGCTGATACAGCATTTGTTGCGGTCATTGACGTTAGGTAGAATTTGCTAGCGTTATCGCCACCGTAACCAACTCTAAGTGTATCGCCGGCCATGAAAGTTGTACCAACCGAGTATAGGTAGTCTTTGTTGGTACCAGCAATAATGTCTGCTGCTTCGAACTCATGACTAACACCGTCTATTAGAACTGTTTCATCGGTTAAATTTCTTCCATCATGGTTATCGTTAAAGATGATGTTACTAAGAGTTATCATTTCATTAAAAGTGAACACTAGCGTTTCAAATGACGCCATTGCATTGCCAGCGTCCGGACCTGACACGTTATCGTCGCTAGAAGGGTCACATTGAAAGGTCCCAGTCAATACAGTACAAGCGCCAAGGCCAGCGTTGCCTTCATCTAAATAAGCATGCCCAGCACCATTGTTGCCACCAGCGACACCACCAGCATTGCCATCGGCATCTGTTACAGTAATATCTATGTCTAATCCATAAGCGGCTAAAAGGTTTAAAACAACAAACCCTCTCTCGCCAGTAACAAAGGTCCCTATTGGACCTGGGCCGTCAGCCATATCTTGAAAATCGATAACTACAGCTTGTGCCGGAGCGGCCAATATTAGTGCAAGGCCTCCTAATATCGTGCTTTTTAAAAATTTCATATTCTTTCCTTTATTTGAGAGTTAGTCCTTCAAAATTAAGTAATGCATATTAAATGCCAAAAATAAAAAAATTAAAAAAATCAATTGCATAATGTGATCCGCTCATGTAGGGCTCGAGTGGCAATTGCAAATGTGTAAAAAAACCTGACACCTACATCAGCCATTAACGAACATTCATGGGTAACTAAGCTTGACGACATTTGGCTGAGCTAAATTAGAAAAGCCGCGCCAATAGAGGTCTAATTGGGCGGCATTGCTAGGATATTAAGAAAGGGAATTGATTTTATGCAGTTTTATTAAAGCGCTCAATACTAGACACAATTTCATCTTTAGCGGCATCAATATCTGCCCAACCTTCAATTTTGACCCACTTGTTTGGTTCAAGATCTTTGTAATGGGCGAAAAAGTGTTCGATTTGGCTTTTCAGCAAACCAGGCACATCTTCTATGTTTTGCACATCTTCATAAATCTTAGTTAGTTTAGATACTGGTACAGCGATTATCTTAGCATCCTCACCCGATTCATCGGTCATTTTTAACACGCCAACCGGACGACATTTAATCACAGAGCCCGCAATTAAAGGGTGTGGAGACATCACTAATACATCTACTGGGTCACCGTCATCTGACAATGTAAGATTTACATAACCATAGTTAGCAGGATACTGCATGCAAGTTGCCATGAAACGGTCAACAAAAAGAACACCTGAATCTTTATCTACTTCATACTTTACGGGCGTCGAAAATGCAGGGATTTCGATAATTACATTTACTTCATCTGGAGCATTGTTGCCCACTGGTACGTCATTTAAGCTCATGGATATTTCCTATCAATAAAAAATTTGTCGCGATTATAAGAAAAACTCAGCCTAGTATCCACATAAAGTGCCTAGGAATTTCGTCTTATTTCACAAGGTGTCAGCTTTCTTTACAATGACTCTTTACGAGCAATTATTGCAATGGCTCGCTCAAATAATCACATATAGTCAATTATAACAATTACTTACAGTAACTATTTGTAGTAGCTATTTGTAGTAGCTATTTATAATAACTTAAACAGGCTAGTACTTCATTTTTAGAACCTAACAATGTCGGTACGCGCTGGTGTATCTCTTCGGGCATCACTTCCATAATACGGCCTTGACCAGTGTCAGCCATACCACCTGCTTGTTCCATCAAAAAAGCCATAGGGTTTGCTTCATATAACAAGCGTAACTTACCAGGCATTTTCGGATTACGTTTATCAAAAGGATAGGCAAATATGCCACCTCGACATAGCACGCGATGTATATCTCCGACCATTGCTGCAACCCAGCGCATATTATAATCTTTCTCGCGAGGGCCAGCAGCCCCCGCAATCAAGTCTTTCACGTACTGCTGAATTGGCTCTTCCCAATGGCGTTGGTTGGATGTATTGATTGCAAATTCAGCTGTATCTTCTGGCACTTGCACATTCCCTTCAGTCAATAGAAAGCCGCCATGGGTTTTATCTAGCGTATACAGATGAGTACCACGCCCTGTTGTCATTGCCAACATCGTTGACGGACCGTATAGCACATAACCAGCCGCCACCATCTGTGTACCTGGCTGTAAAAAAGCAGAAGGATCGTCAGAGTTCATCCACTGCGGCGCGTGCGTAATTGAAAATATTGTGCCTATTAGACTATTGATTTCGGTATTTGAAGAACCATCAAGCGGGTCGAAGCTAACTAAATATTTACCTTCAGGATTGCAAGGCACCACGGTGTCCTCTTCTTCTGATGATATCGCCTTTACATAGCCTGATTCTGCCAAGGTGTCTTTTAGGATTTGGTTAGAAATTACATCTAGTTTCTTCTGGGTTTCACCTTGCACATTTTCGGACAATGTAGAGCCCAATACACCAGCTAAAGCCCCTTGACTAACACGGAATGAAATTTCCTTGCAACCAGCTAAAATTGTACGAATTAAAAGAATAAGTTCGAGTGGAGCGCCATCCTGTTGTAGCTGGGAGTTTAAACGTTTCATGTTACCAAGTGTTCCTTAGATGTGAGATCAAAACGGTAAAGATTTACAGTTTGCACCAGAAGGCTGGGCAGCCTGCTTATTCTTGTTCTTCTTGGGTACTAATAGTAACTGGGATGCATCAAGAATGCGACCTCACAATTGAATACATGTGCAATAGCTTAGTCGTAGATCTGCAATAATCAGGTATTAACAGGTGAATTATTCATTAAACAGTCAATGATATGAAAGTTGAGGAGGCACCATCAATATGAATTTTTAATTTTCGGTAAAAAGTAGATCCGTTAACGCTGATGTTTTGTTACAGTTGAGTAAATACTCATTCAGTAAATTAAATAGAAAACATGCACGTACATATTTTGGGCATTTGTGGCAGCTTTATGGGTGGAATTGCGGCTATTGCGAAATCGCTGGGGCACACCGTCACCGGATCCGACACTAACGTGTATCCTCCGATGAGCACACAATTAGAAGACCTAGGCATTGAGTTAACCTCAGGCTTTGATACGAACCAATTTGATCCCGTTCCTGACGTGGTCGTCATTGGCAACGCAATGTCGCGCGGCAATCCTGCAGTTGAATACGTGCTTGATCGTAATCTTCCCTACACTAGCGGTCCGCAATGGCTGCTTGATAATTTGCTCACTGATCGCTGGGTGATAGCTGCCTCTGGTACGCATGGCAAAACAACAACATCAAGCATGATCGCTTGGATACTTGAAGATATTGGGCTTAAGCCTGGTTTCTTGATTGGTGGCGTACCAGAGAACTTTGGCATTTCAGCCCGAGTAGGTGAATCGCCATTCTTTGTTATCGAAGCCGATGAATATGACAGCGCATTTTTTGATAAACGTTCCAAATTTGTACATTATCGCCCTCGCACCTTGGTAATGAATAACCTCGAATTTGATCATGCTGATATTTTCGAAAACTTAGATGCGATAAAAAAACAGTTTCATCATCTTATTCGTTGCGTGCCATCAAACGGCTTAATCATTTCGCCTTTAGAAGATGAAGACCTTGAGTCAGTACTTAACAAGGGTTGCTGGAGTGAAAGTCAAAAAGTAGGGGAAGGGCCGAACGCATGCTGGCGAGCAGAGCTGATTAAAACTGATGGCAGTGAGTTCAATGTGCTGCATAAAAATTCGGTCAAAGGATGTGTTCGCTGGGAACTCATTGGCGATCACAACGTAAATAACGGGATTATGGCGATTGCAGCTGCGCATCATGCTGGGGTTAAAGCCGAGGATGCAATTGATGCTCTTTCACGCTTTAAAAACGTCAAGCGCAGAATGGAAATAAAAGGCGAGGTTGCCGGCGTTTCGGTTTATGATGACTTTGCACACCACCCTACCGCAATTCAAACTACATTAGCTGGGCTAAGAAATAAACAGCCTGGAGCAAAAATAATTGCGATTTTGGAGCCACGTTCAAACACCATGAAAATGGGCATACATAAAGATACTCTTGCCGATTCATGGCAGCAAGCTGACCAAGTGTTCTTGTTTGAACCAAGTAATGTTGATTGGTCGATGCAAGCTATGGTCGAAAATAGCAAAGTACCCGTACATTTATATCAAGACACAGACAGCATTGTAAAAGCGGTTGTTGAGCAAGCGAATTCCGGGGACCAACTACTAGTCATGAGCAATGGCGGGTTTAATGGTATTCATCAAAGTTTGCTAAACGCGCTTTCTGCGAAATTTAAGGATCCACTTTGAATAAATCCATCACCCTAGCAATTACCGGCGCATCGGGTTCACCCTACGCGCTCAGATTGCTTGAACAGTTAGTTAAAGCAGACTACAAAATATTTCTGTTAATTTCATCTGCCGCTAAGGTTGTTTTCGCTACTGAAGAAGACCTTAAAATACCGGGCAAGCCAGAAGACGCCAGTCGCTTTTTTTCCGAGCGCTTCAATGCTAAAGAAGATCAAATAAGAGTATGCGGAAAAGAAGAGTGGTTTTCGCCTGTCGCATCAGGTTCAGCTGCTCCTAAGCAAATGATTGTTTGTCCCTGCTCCTCTGGTACGCTTTCATCAATAGCAATTGGGGCTTGCAATAACCTGATAGATCGAGCAGCTGACGTGGTTATAAAAGAACGTGGTCAATTGATATTAATGCCGCGAGAGATGCCGTTCTCAACGATACATTTAGAAAACATGCTGAAGCTTTCACAAATGGGCGTCACTATTATGCCCGCAGCACCCGGTTTTTATCACAAACCTAAATCGATAGAGGATCTTATTGATTTCGTGGTCGCAAGAATACTTGACCATATAGGTGTTGATCAAAAACTAGTAGAACGCTGGGGTTATGGTAAATAAGCAGTTGAAGTTTTTAATATTAGCCTTTAATAATAGCCTTTAATAATAGCCTTTAATAATAACTTTGGGTTGAAAGATTTAGCTTGAAAGCTTTAGGTTGAAAACTTTAGGTTAAGAGCTTCGTCTTAATGACCCTAAACCGTGACATTGAATAAAATATCCAACTAACATTTTTACATTTGACGAGACAAACTATGAAAAAATTACTCATCGCTTCAGCGCTGCTAGCAGCGAGCTCTATTCCACAAGTACATGCTTGGGGACAAACAGGTCATCGCATCACGGGTGCTATTGCAGAGCAATATCTTAGCGATGAAGCGCGCGCCGCTATTGCTATACTCTTGCCTAACGAAAGTTTAGCTGAAGCCTCAACATATGCTGATGAAATGCGCTCAAACCCAAACGATTTTTGGCAAAAAGAAGCAGGCCCTTACCACTATGTCACCGTTCCGAAAGGCAAGCACTATCATGAAGTAGATGCGCCAGAGCAAGGCGACGCTTATACCGCGCTGAAAAAGTTTTCCAAGATAGTAAAAGATGGAACAGCCCCATTCGCTGAGCGCCAACGTGCCTTGCGATTTATTGTGCATATTATTGGTGACCTTCATCAGCCCTTGCATGCAGGTAATGGCACGGATAAAGGTGGTAACGATTTAAAATTGGAATTTTTCTGGGATGACTCAAACCTGCATCGCGTTTGGGATTCTGGTTTAATCGATAGACGCCAGCTGTCTTTTACTGAATGGTCAAAGTGGCTTAGCGAGAAAATAACGCCAGAGCAAGCTAAGGCTTGGAACACAACTGATCCACTAATCTACATAGCAGAAAGTGCAGCAATACGTGATGTAATTTATCCTGAAACGGAACGTTTAAGTTGGGATTACTTGTATCAGCACTTACCTATTGCAACAGAAAGATTGCAAGAAGGCGGTGTGCGCATTGCTGCTCATTTGAATGATTTATTTAAGTAGGCCTTAATACTAAAGGAATTAAAGCGGTAGTAAGTACCAATAAACTTACTATCGTGTTCGTTTTATATTGTTCAAAAGTAGCTAATCCTTCCACTACTCTTCCTGCATTTCTTTCGGCCAGTTAGTCTATATCCAGCGCTTCAGGTGAAAGAATGATACCAGTACCATCCGCATATAAGTGATCTTCGGGCAAGAATGTAACGCCGGCAAAATTCACTGCCACATCCAAATCACCTATTTCGCGGCTTTCAGCATTCACTGGAATCGCAGCCAAAGCATGAATACCAATTTCGAAATCTTCAAGGAGATCAATTTCTCGAACGCTGCCGAAACAAACTATGCCTTCCCAACCATTTTCCGCAGCCATTTGTGCATTGTAGGAATCTATTAGGGCGCGTCTATTCGACCCACCACCGTCAATTAGCAGTACTTTGCCTTCGCCGTTAGTCGCCAACACTTTGTCGACTAAGCCTTTGTCTTCGAAACACTTGATAGTAGTGACTTCTCCACCATAAGAGTAGCGACCGCCAAAACTGCTAAAAATAGGGTCAAGAACATCGACACTATCAGCGAATAAATCACATAATTCAGAGGTATTATATTCCATGACATTCCTTAAATAGCTTTTGATAGTGCTCGTTCTCACTGCGAAACCAGCGGGATGTTTGAGTATACTCGCTTTCATGAGTATAGATGAAACATCAGTGCTCTAACAATATTTTCGCGTATTATTTTAGTGTATTAATTGCGCGTATTAATTCCACGTATTAATTGCGCAGATTAACTCCGCAGATTAACTCCGCATATTAACTCCGCATATTGTTGAAGGATAAACATTGTCATATAGGTTTCTTCAAACTGTAACTTATTGTGCATATTTTAAACGCATGTTCAAGGTTAGTCGGACATATCGGAGTGAAGAATGACAATACAAGGTTTCACTGAGTTAGATACGGCACTGTTTTATTGGTTCAACCAATTCTCTGTAGCCCAAAGTAGCTCAATCAGCGTAAATCCCGTAAGTAAGTGAGTAACAAATTGGAGGTAATAAAGGGGGTAATTAATTAGCTCAAGGCTTGCTTTTTTAGTCATTGCAGTGCAATGTTACGGGCATATTAAGTTAGCTGTTTGCCTCCCATGAATCGATTATCCAAATTGACGCTATTAGCTGCGTTAACCCTATTTTTGTGTGCTTGTGGCCAGCGCGGTCCGCTGTATTTGCCAGAGCAAGCACCCAGTAATGAACCTGCGCCAGAAAACCCAGTGCAACCTCCTGAAGTGCCCACAACTGACGGAGAGCAATAGCCATGGATTTCTTCCTCTATAATGAAAACCAATTGTTCGCCGAAGGCGCGGCAGTTGCCGATATCGCCAAAGCGCATGGCACACCTCTTTATATCTATTCTAGAGCAACTCTTGAGCGCCATTGGCATGCGTTCAATAACGCGGTTGCCGATCATGACCACCTTATATGTTACGCAGTTAAAGCCAATTCCAATTTAGCCGTATTGTCGGTTTTGGCAAAATTGGGCTCTGGATTCGACATTGTTAGTAAAGGCGAGCTCTCAAGAGTAATTGAAGCTGGTGGCGATCCAACTAAAGTAGTTTTTTCTGGTGTTGGAAAAACATCAAACGAAATACGCTTTGCGCTGCAACATAATATAATGTGCTTTAACGTTGAGTCAGATGCAGAGCTTGACCGTATTGATTACGTTGCTAGCGAATTGGGTGTAAAAGCGCCAATATCAATTCGAATTAACCCCGATGTGGATGCCAAAACACATCCTTATATTTCTACTGGCCTTAAAGCCAATAAATTCGGTATCGCAAGAGACGATGCACTGCGTGTTTACAAACGTGCAGAGGCTATGCCTAATCTTGATGTTAAAGGAATGGACTGCCACATTGGTTCGCAGCTAACCGACTTGAGTCCCTTCGTTGATGCATTAGAACGCTTACTTGTATTAATTGATGAGCTAGCAGAACATGGCATCAACATTTCACATTTAGATGTGGGTGGTGGTTTAGGTGTTCCTTATGATGATGAAGAACCTCCTCATCCTAATGAATATGCTGCCGCGATGGCTGCAAAGATGAAAGGTCGTGAGCATTTGAAGCTTATTTTGGAACCTGGCAGAGCAATTGCCGCCAATGCCGGTATTTTGGTTACCGAAGTTGAGTTTTTAAAGCAAGGCGAGGAAAAGAATTTTGCGATTGTCGATGCTGCTATGAATGACTTACTTCGCCCTGCATTGTATAGTGCTTGGCAAGCAATTATTCCAGTTGTGCCGCGGCTCGACATCGAAGCTAAACAATATGATGTGGTCGGTCCGGTTTGTGAGACGGGTGATTTTTTAGGTAAAGATCGCGATTTAGCCATTGTTCCTGGTGACTTCCTTGCAGTTAGAAGTGCCGGTGCGTATGGCTTTGCTATGGCAAGTAATTACAATAGCCGATGCCGACCAGCTGAAATAATGGTCGATAATAAAAAGGTCCTTGTAGTTCGTGAAAGAGAAAAACTCAAAGACCTCTGGAAAGGTGAGCACAAAATTACCTAAACTAGGGTAAGTTGGCGCTAGGCGATTAAGTCTTAATTCCATAATAATAATTATAAGAAACTAATGCTGTTAAATTTTTCAAAAATGCACGGGCTAGGCAATGACTTTGTTGTTGTCGACAACGTAACCCAAAATGTGTTTTTCTCAAAAGAGAAAATCCAGCAGCTTGCTGACCGTAATTTTGGCATTGGTTTCGACCAATTGCTTATAGTAGAACCTCCCTACGATCCCGACCAAGATTTTCATTATCGAATATATAACGCAGATGGTTCTGAAGTATCTCAATGTGGCAATGGAGCGCGCTGCTTTGCTAAATTCGTGAAGCAGAAAGGCCTCATTAATCGCAACAAGATTGTTGTGAGTACCAAAGCCGGTCGTATGGTTCTGTACCTTGAAAAAGACGGCAATGTGACGGTGAATATGGGTCGGCCAGTTTTTACGCCTGAGCGCATTCCGTTCAAAGCGAATAAACAAGAAAACACTTATATCATTCGTGACAAAGACCAAACCTTTTTCTGTGGCTCGGTATCCATGGGGAATCCTCATTGTGTGCTTGAAGTAGACAATGTCGATACTCACGATGTTGAAGGGATAGGCAAAGTTATAGGTGCAAATGAACGTTTTCCCGAAGGAGTTAATGTCGGATTTATGCAAATTGTTAGTCGTAGCGAGATAAAACTACGCGTTTTTGAACGCGGCTCAGGTGAGACACTCGCATGCGGCAGCGGGGCTTGTGCGGCTGTTGCTATCGGCATCATGCAAGACAAATTAGATAAAGAAGTGAATGTCACGCTTCCAGGTGGTAGACTGACTATAAAATGGCATGGGGATGACAGTCTATTAAAAATGACGGGCCCCGCAGAACACATTTATGATGGACAAGTAACGCTATGAATAAATCAGGTGTTAAGCGAAATACTGCGCAGGCACTAGCGCAAGACTTTTCAACGGAAGTAGTAACTGAGGCAGAAGTGCGTGAGTATATTCTTAACAATAAGGATTTTTTTGTTAAAAATTCTGATGTTGCAGAAAGAGTGCAAGTTCCTCATAAACAAAAAGGCTCAATTTCTCTAGTTGAGTTGCAAAGCGATCAACTTCGTAAAAAAGTCCGTCAACTTAGCTTCAAGCTTAGCCAACTTATTTCAGTGGCAAAACAAAATGAAGAAATCTATCGTGTCTATGCAGACTTAAACTTACGTTTATTGCGTTGTACAGAGTTTGCTGAGATGCAATATACCATTGAAGAAACCTTGCAAGACGAGCTAAGTATGTCAGCCGCTACAATTAAGCCTTTCAAAGGTTTATTTGCTTTGCCTGAAATACAGCAACGTTTATTTATGGAAAAGCGTTTTAAAGAAAGCGACTTTTTCTTTGGACGTCTTAGCCAACATGAGAAACAATTGTTGTTTGGTGATGCAATCGCAGAATCTGTTGCATTAGTCTTGCTAGGAGACAAACGTGATCTCGGTATTTTAGCGATTGGTAGCGCTGATCCAATTCACTTCACACCAGATATGGACACCTTGCTCATCAAGCAGTTACAGGAGTTTTTAAATGTATCTATGCCTGAGCTTTTGCACTATTAAAAAACGGCTAACAAACATCCGCCATTGCAGCAATTCAGACACTGCCTGTAATGGTTTAAATTTACGATTTAAACCAGATGCCTAAGACTACAGAGCTTCCAACAGCGGCAGCCCCACAACTACTGTCTTGGATAACTGACTTCATCCATCATATCCGCGTTGAACGTCAACTTTCAAACCTGACCTGCAACAACTACCAACGCCAAATATTCGCGGCATTGAATAACCTAAATATCAAGAACTGGACTGAGCTTTCGGCAGATCATATTAAGATGATGCTACTTCAGTGCAGCCGAGCAAAACTATCAACACGTACAATTAATTTGCGGCTATCAGTATTGCGGAATTTTTGTGAGTTCATGGTCACGCAACACTACTTAAGCAATAACCCGGTTGCGGCTATTCAGTCCTTAAAACAATCTAAACCTTTACCTAAACAGTTAAATGTTGATGAGATGGCCAGTTTACTAAATTTCGACACCACTGAATTTCTAGGCATAAGAGACAAGGCCATGTTCGAACTTCTCTATGGATGCGGCATGCGCTTATCTGAGTTGACGGGATTAAATATGAGCCACATATTAGCAGGCGACGAACTAAGCGTTATCGGAAAAGGTAATAAAGAGCGCAGGCTACCGATAGGACGAAAAGCAAAAACAGCTATCCAGTTATGGTTAAAAGCGCGCAACAATTTACATCCCGATAGTGACGAACAAGCGCTGTTTCTATCGAAACGAAAAACCAGAATTTCAAATCGCCAAGTGCAAAATCGTCTCGATCATTGGGCAAAGCAACAGACACTTTATCAACAAATAAGTCCGCACACATTGCGCCATTCATTCGCGACTCACGTTTTGGAATCTAGTAACGATTTGAGGGGAGTTCAAGAATTGTTAGGACACGCTAACTTGTCCACGACTCAGGTCTATACGCACCTTAATTTTCAGCACCTTTCACAGATTTATGATCAAGCACATCCAAGGGCCAAGAAGAAGTGATTATTTACAAACCTACTCCAGAAATTAAGGCAATGACATTCGATTTAGATGACACTTTATATGATAACTGGCCTTATATTATCGAAGCGGAAAGAGGATTGTTAGACTTTATTGCAAAAGAATATCCCGATTCATCCAACTTAACGACACAAGATTGGCAGCATTTTAAGCGTCAGGCATTACGTGATGATCCACAGCTCTTCTCTGACATGGGCGACTTACGTCGCGTAGTTTTAGCTCAAGGTTTAGCGCAATCGGGCTATCAAGATCAAGCATTAACAAACGCAGTACAGACTTGCTTTGACTGGTTTTACTACGAGCGAAGTAACTTCAAGGTGGGTGACGCTGAGTGTCAAATACTAGCTAAATTAGCACAGAGGATGCCACTCATTGCAATTACTAATGGCAATGTGAACGTCGAAAAAATAGGCATTCAAGACTACTTTCAAAAAGTATTCAAAGCTAGCCGTAAAATGCCCATGAAACCTCATCCACATATGTTCGACGAGGCTGCCGCTTTCCTAAATATTGAGCGTGCCAGCATTTTACATGTTGGCGATAACCTAGAGAAGGATGTGCTAGGCGCTACCAATGCAGGGTTCTCAACTGCATGGCATGCATGCGACAGGCCTATGAATATTAAAAATGAGTATGTTCATGTACTGCCAAATGTCGAGATTCAGCAGTTGGATGAATTACTTAGCTTGATTTCTTCATAAAGAAACGCTTAGCAAAGCCAATCTTGCCTTAAATAGATCGTCAAACAAAGCCTCGAACGATAACTAAACTCTGCTGTTGGGCTTTCAAGGTATTAGAATGTGATGAACGCGCTTGCAATCATATTTCTACCTACTTCATTTTGCCCAGAGCCATGAACACGGTAATTTTTATCAAGTAAATTATCAATAGAAAAGGTAAGTTGTACATTATCATTAACAAGGTAGCCAAACCGTATGTTAGCGGTCGAAAATCCAGGTGTGCCGCCTGGTGGGATTCTTTCTATATCGTTTTGGTCTCTGGCTGATAATTTATCGGCTTTCGACATAATGATGATTTGGCCTTCTACCCACCAATTATTTTGATCATATTTCAAAGACGCTTGCATAGTAAACGGTTGCAAGCGGTCAATGAAATCCTCGACTAACGCAGAGCCAGCTTGAGGAATACTTTTTAGTTTACCGTACTGATAGCTCATGCCTACTTGCCCAGACAACACATTGCTAAACTTATACGAATAAAGTAATTCAGCACCATATACATGACCATTGCCTTCGTTAGACTTACTCATTTCCACTTCACCATCGGCCGTAATATTGCCGGTGGGAAACAAGATTATCTGATCATCGATATCGGTATAATAAGCGGCTAAATTAATTGTTTGGGTACTATCAACTTTTTTGTAACCTAGTTCATAACTAATATAACTTTCAGAGTCTACATTAGGCGATGGCACCTCAAATTCATTGCTTCGCGCAGAATCTAAACGACTTAGATCAGATAGGTTTGGCGCCCTAAATCCTTCTGAAATTGATGTGTACAGGCTTGTTGTATCATTCAATAAGTAGTTGAACTTAATGTTAGATACCCAATCAGACCATGATCTATCCAAATTAGATGGCCCGTCAATATTAGGAACGTCCACCCTGTCAGAACTAGCGCTGGCATGGGAGTAACGCGTGCCTAGAATCATTATTATTTGTTGATTAACAGACCAACTAAGCTCTGAAAATAGTCCTAGACTTGTATAATTTGCGTTATCTGCTATTGGGCCTTGAATAGTGTTGTTAGAAGCAAAGCTGTCAACGCTATCCCTATAGTAGTCGGCACCAAATAATAGGCCAAAATCATCATTCTGGAAGCCTGAGTCAAAGCTTAGTCCTAAAGTATTGACGGAAAATCCTCTTTGGTCACTTCGGTTTCTTGTTCTTATTCTATTTCGAAATTCATCTTGCTGATGATAGGACAAAGTGACATTTACATGTGACAGTGTGTCTAGTTCCTTGTTTTGAACTTTTATATAAGATAACTCTCGTCGTTGGTCTAAATTTCTTTCCAGTTCTGAGCCGATAGATGTGCCAGAGAAGGGCACTGAGAAGACAGTTTTGTGGGTTCTCGGAACGTCTTGTTGGTGCACTAAAAAGTGTGCCAGGTCCATCTGCCAATCATTATTAAATTTATGTATTAACTTCATTTCAAAATTTGCTTCAGCATACCCTGTGTTTGGTAGGCGCCCGTCACCTGAGCGGATATCACCAAAATCTTTGCGATTTGCAGCCAATCTTACTCCGGTACTTTCTGTCCAAGCATGCTGCAGTTCGGCTCTTTGCACATTCATATTTGCCGCATCAGCACCTTGAATCATTAAAGATATAACAGCTTGTTGTGGAGGTTCTAAAGTGGGATTTTTTGTAATGGCGTTTACTGTACCGCCAATACCATCTGAGCCATATAACACCGAGGAAGGCCCCATAATGACTTCCAGTTGTTGCAACGACAATGGGTCAACGGTGTTCCAATATTGATTTGGGCCAGACCTAAAAACACTATTGTTTAGGCGAATACCGTCGACTAAGAAAATATTTTGGAACCCCGTAAAGCCTCTTAAAAAAGGAGAGCCTTGCCCATGTGCGGTTTTTTGCGCAACGGCACCGGGTATATCTCTAAATATGTCAGTTAAGGATCGGTATTGGCGTTTTTGGATGTCGTCTTCATTGACTCCGTAGACGGCAAAGGGAGCCTGTAAAGTGTTTCGATTAATGCGGGCGGTGGTTATTTCAATAAGCTCTACGGCTGACTCAGCCGATATTTCTGCTGGCGTATTTGCGTCAGCGAGCAATGAAATTGATAGGAATAATAAAAGAGTGAACCAATAGATAAACAGTAAGCCAAGTTTACTGTCCTTCAATCCTCCATTAGAGGGAAGCGGTAATTCCATTTTGCGCAACTCCATATGACTAATATACAGGCAACCAGAAGGTTGCCTGTGGTCTATTTTTGAAGTTTTATATAAACGCTACTTTTTTACGACCTATTGCCAGCAAGCTTATTACAAAAAGCACTAGCGTTGCAGGTGCAGAGACATTTGAAGGATTAACTATAACGCCTACTCCAGAGGCTTGTGCAAAAGCAAACTCGTTTGCATTATCAGTCGCGTCTGCAAATGAAAAGACATCATCGACACTCACTTCTGTGCGGTCGCCCACCTCAAGGGAAAGCACATCAAAAGTAAAAGTAGCTAAGCTAAAACTAGCGCTCTGTAAAAGGTCGAGCTCAGCCTCAAGTAAATAGCTAACAATACTTATGCCGATTAAGCCAGAAGCATAATTACCCACGCTAAAATCTTCAGCTTCAAAGGCCGCTATATCACCCAAGAGGTTAGTTAAACTAAAACTATTGAAAGTGAGTTTAGAAACGTCAAAAGCTACATCCAAGTCGAACTCTGAAAGTGAATCAGCTGAGCCATCAGTTAGGCCAGACACGATTAAATCCAGACTTACTTGCTCGCCTGTTTCGCTTACCTGGGAACTAGGCGAAAAACTTAAAATCACTGCAGCGTGCGCAAAAGAACCAATGATACTGCTGGATACAATTGCTAATATTATCGTGAACTTTTTGATTACATTCATATTACATTTCCTTATTGAATATTATGGATAAAATTTATTAACGTTAAATTGCGCATCGGGCATTGGTGCATTCAAGCACACACAAACGCGCATCACGTTTGTTAATAACGCCATTGCCATCTATATCTAATGGTTCTCCGGGCACTGCGGGCGTATTTCGATGCGGTCTAAACAAGTTGATATCAGTTCTATTAACTTGGCCATCGCCATTAAGGTCGCAAGAAGGTGTATCATCTAAGGCTTCTACCACCATGTCACTCAATACCGGACTTTCATTATTGACATTAGGTCTTAGTACTGTTCGAACTTCTATGAACTGTCCAGTAGCCCCGACTAATGCAGCGCCATTTGGTGTTTCTTGGAAGGTTTGTAACGATAAATCGGCAACCGAATTGGCAACTCTATAAGAAGTTGTAATGCTGGCACCTGCAGGCACATTGCCTTGTGCTTCATTATTCCAATTGACATTAACCCACTCAGTGCCAGGGTCGCCACCATCGCTAACAACAGACCAAATACCCGTCGGGTCGGTGACTGTTCTGGCTGCAATGCCGGTGGCATCACTATAAGAATAAGGGTCAAGACCTACTGGTACAATAGCCATTACATTGCCGGTTACGCCATTGAGTTTGGTAGCCTGATTGAACTGTAAACCAATATGCCAAATATTATTGTTACTGTCCGGCATAACGCCACGGTCACCGAATCCCGCTTGCGCAAGAGGGTTTGTCCAAAGACGTGTGCCATCTGGACTAGTTTTTACAACAGTAGTGCTACCAGAAACTATATTTCCTTCCCCGTCTACATTAATACCCAGAGTATTATTAACATTTGGAGCTAAAGTAAATGCTCCTGTTAATGGATTATTATCATCTGGCAGCAAGGGATCGTAAACAAGAAAATCTCGACCGCTATTGCCTGAATAAACTTTGTCATTGCCAATGGCAATACCATAAGTGCCGGTCGGCGTTGATACTTGTCCTAAAAAGGTGTCGGTATTGGTGTCTAATGCACCTATATTGCTAGACAAACTAGCGCTCCATAGAATACCTTCGCGGTCAACTAAACAGCCGTATGGCGTATGACCAACAGTTGATATAGGTCCGACAATTTCACTACCATCAGAAGCATCTAATTTATAATATGATCGGCTGCTATATAATCCAAGCCAAATATTGCCATCAGTACCAATACATAAAGAACGGCCTAAGCCGCTATTTGCGCCAACTTGTGAAACCCAAACCACTCTTTCGTCTTTAATTTCATCAAGTTGTAAAATGCCATCATTATTAGTGTCGTCATTAAGCAGAAACTCAGTAGGATCGTCACGGTCAATAGAGCAATCCCCATTCGTGTCTACACTGGTGTCTATTACGCCATTACCATTTCTATCAACGCCACCTTCAGCAAGTATTTTCAAAACTTCAGCCGGTTCGCCGTCAAAATGTCGATTTGCAATATACACATTGCCGTCAACATCTACAGCGGTCCTCGATGGCGCGGCTCCAGCAAATGCACTGCCAAAGCGGAGCCCAAACGATGTATGATAACGCGAGTCTTCGCAATCGGTATCGGTATTGATTTTAGAGAGAGAGTCTTCGCCAGCATTGGCAACCCATAAAACAGGGAAGGTTTGACTAACATCGCTAAGTTGTAATTGATTGCTATTTGGTGCATCAAAGTTGACGCTATTTAAGATACCCAATGCAAAGTCAGCGTCGCTAGTATAAACGGTTTGGGCTGCCATACTGGTTGCAGAAAAGCCGATTAAAGCCGAAATAACCGACACACCAAGCACGTGAAACGTCTTTTTGTATGAAATAGAATTATTCATGTTGTTCCTCCTTAAACGTCAGAAATTACTGAGCTTACACTCTGTAATTGCTGATTTTCTAGTTGTAATGAGAAGGTGATTAAACCGCTTTCTTCGATAACCATTTCGGTCTCAAAGTTACCATCTGAGCGAGTAAATACTTGTACTTCAAGAACAAGTTCACCATTTTCATTGGTCGCCTGAATTGTCAATAGTGCGCTGGGAGGCATATTGCCGCCAGAAATCGACATATCATGGCCAACGACTCCACTTGAGGGTGAACTTATCCAAGCAGAGGCATCTGCGTTTGAATAAAAAGAAGCGGATAAAAATAAGAAACAAAGAGCCATGAAATAACGCCATGTTCTAGTTAATAATACTGAATGGTTTTTCATAATAAATCCTTTGTAAGAGTTAAATTCCTTCTTAAGTTTAAGAAGGTTTTCTTTCCAACAAATAGATAACTACGAGCAACAACTGTGGAAGGGCACTTTAGACTGCGGTCCAGACCGATACTCTAACTAAATAGTAGACTGTAATAACCATGCATATTGTAAGCCATTAAATAATTATTCATACATTTCAAAACTTTAAGATTTTTGTAAATTAATTACATCGAAATTATGAATGGAGTGTAAAGAAACCTGACACTATTTATACTGTTTAATCGATGAAGAAAGGCAATAATTGAATGCCAGTGTCGTGAAGTTGTAATGGTCGCTCAGCTTTCGTTTTTATATCCACGATATAAAGCTGAAATCTTTTGTCTACAAAGGCCGAATAAACGATCTCTTTTCCGTCTTTAGCCCAAACAGCATAGCGAATTCCCACACCTTTGGGTGTCAATGTTTCAAGATTATCACCGTTTAAATCAGCAATTGCTAATTGTAACCTTAAACCGTCGTTTCTTGCTGTAAGCCATGCTATTTTGGCGCCATCAGGTGAGAAAACTGGGTAAGTATCTTGCATATGAAGCTCAGTAAACTGCTCCTTAGTATTTTGTTTTGTGTCTACCAACCAGAGATCGGTAATTTTATTATGCGTAGCCGCCGCTGCTATATCATAAGACTTATGAGACCAATCGATATTATCGACCCTAGCTGGTTTGTCATCGAAATAAGCTTGTTGTTTTCCAGTCGACAATTCGATTACCCTTAGATGATTCTTTTTCGCAGCGCCACTCACAAAAGCCAAATATCTCTCGTCAAACGAATAGGAAAAATCAAATATTTGGGCTTCATTCGAATAGATTACTTGGTTCGTATTGGTGTCTACATTAAATTGGTTTATTTGATTTTTATTGTCGCTCTGAGATGTAATATAGGCAACTGAGTTATTTACTGGCATGCAGATTAAACCGTATATATTGCTCTTGGGCGAGTCAACTTGATGCAAAACCTCCCCTTCTAAGGACACAATCCGAATAAATTGTTGGTTAAGGGTTCGTCCAACAAACGCAATCCACTCTCCGGAGGCTCCTAAACATGGATGCCAATCGTCAAGCTCATTGAACGTGAGTTGTTTTGGATTGCTAAGCGCTGTGTCGGTAACGAAAACTTCTAAATCACCATCTACATTGGCAATATAGCCAATGCTCTGGCTCTGGCTGGCGCATCCGCTTAACAATGAACTGGATACAATCAAGAAAAGTGTAATTATTTTATTGCTTATTAGTTTGATAAACATCGTAAGAATCCTTTTTAAAGCATAGCCGCACTCAAAGAGTCATCCGTTAAGAGCGATCCTTTGAGGGCCATGACTAAGATATTTTCAAAATTTTAACTGTCTGCAACCATATAGCTTGCTCAATAAATGTACAAGTATGTTTATACTATAAAGTTCTGATATGCCTGAACTAAAAATCACCAAACTTTATAACTGGCTGGCCTAGCGACCATAGTGGGTATTTGGCCATGACTTTGTTAAACATTGCGCTTTGTAAATATCGATTGAGCCAGCGCCTTAGGTTTAGATAGGGTGATTGCTGGTACCACTGCCGCTCTACTTTCGCGAACTTTCGAATAAAGGGCAAAAGTGCGATATCTGCCATGCTTTCTTCATCATCAATTAAATACGCATGTGAGCTAAGTCGCTGCTCTAATTGTTGAATATACACTTCGCAAGCCTGCCGACATTCTTGTAGGTTGCTTTCGTGATAACGCTTAGCGCACTTGTAAGCGTCTAAACAAGGGATAAATTCACGGTCGAATAAAGCTACCAAATTCCGAATGTCTTCTAATTTAATTGCCCCCATAGTTTGGTTTGAACTAACTGACTCGTTTGTTGAGCTATCTGTGCGAAGCAAATTATTAGGGTCACTTTCACCCAGAGCCCAAAGCATGACATCTAAACTCTCATCAATCACTTTTGAAGATGCTAATACTAAAATCGGCACGGTCGCTTTTGACGACGCTGCAATCATCTGGGGTGGTTTATCCGTTAGCACAACATCGCGCAGCTCAACAGCTTGCTTAGATCTAAATATTGCTAGGCGCGATCTCATTGCATACGGACAATTTCGTAAAGAGTATAAAACGGGTAATGTCATGAAGTTACTTTCGCCTTGGTCATATAAACCACAAAGTAAAAAACTTAAAATAAACAATCGATGTTGAATTAAGCATCTTATCGGTATTCAGTAGCTAAATAAACGGGTAAAATTCAGCGCAATTAATCCGAAACGATTACAGATTAAGAAATTGGCGCAAAATTAAGAAAATAAGCTAAGTAAAAAAGCGAAATAAATAAGTTGAATAAATGAATCCTAAAATTGAATTGTTAGCACCGGGCGGTGATATTGACGCAATCAAAGCCGCTATTATAGCCGGCGCTGACGCTGTATATTGTGGTTTGGATAACTTTAATGCACGCAACCGCGCGTCAAACATTTCCTTTGACGAGCTTGTTGGTACTATTCGTTTAGCTCATCAATATGAATGCCAAATTTTCTTAACCCTGAATATCGTGATTCTAGAACGCGAATTTAAGTCCCTCGCCAAGCTGCTCAGTAAACTTGCTAACACCACCTTAGATGGCGTAATAGTTCAAGATATCGGCATGTTTTATATTCTCAAAAAGTACTTTCCAACACTCGACATTCACGCGTCAACGCAGCTAACCACACATAATGTTGGACAAGTTCCGTTTCTCAAAAAGCTCGGCGCTTCACGTCTTAATTTATCACGTGAATTAAACCTGCGTGAAATAACAGCTATGGCAGCGGTTGGCCATGAGCATGACGTGTTAACTGAAGTATTCGTGCACGGCTCACTTTGTGTTGCATTTTCTGGCCTGTGTTATTCAACATCTGCAAGTGCAGGCAATTCAGGCAACAGAGGTCGTTGCAGTCAAGCTTGTCGTGAAGAATACGAAACAACAGCTACAGGTAATAATTTTCCACTGAATATAAAAGATAATTCAGCTTTTTTCGACCTACCAGCGCTGATTGATGCAGGCGTTCATTCATTTAAAATTGAAGGTCGAATTAAAAGTGCTAGCTATGTGCACACCGTGGTCGATAGCTTTAGAAAACAGATCGACGGTTTTCTCGATACTGGTGAGTTAACTCAAGACGGGGAACGCTTATATAAAGTTTTCAACCGAGATTTTTCAAACGCTTTTTTACGTGGTGATCTAAACCAGTCAATGTTTATTGAAAACCCACGTGACAATTCTAAAAATCACGCCATTGAAGCAAAAAACGCCATTTCAGTTGTACAAATTCATAGTGTTGAGCAAAGCTTAGACATCGAGAAAGCGCAGATGTCAGCCTCGGTCGCTGAAAAAATCAAACATGTGAGTATTGATAAACCTTTGCTTAACTTAAGTTTTGCTGGCGATGTTGGACTACCACTAACAATCACAGTAACAACGAAAGAAACGCTATCGCTAACATCTGCGCCAATACAGAAGACCTTAGTTGTTGAATCAAGTGAGTTATTGACCACTAATAATAAAACCCCTCTTGAGCAAGTTGCGATAGACAAGCGCTTTAAAAACTTAGATAGCGCAGCGTTTAGTCTGCAGCCAATTGATACTAAAGGCTTAGCAGCCAATGTAGGAATTTCGTTTAAAGCGCTTACATTGCTGAAAAATGAATTGAGCCGTTTGCTAAACGGTGGCCGAAAAATGTTACCTGAAGTACTGCTTCCTGCATTAGAGAAGCACGCAAAGCCGACACCAAAAAAAGCAAATACGCGCGCTAATTTATCTTTGTTAATTTGTGATGAAGCGGATATTCACTTGGCAGATGTAACTGATGCTGATATCTACTTTAAATTGCCGGAAGCGTACAAGCGAGATTGTACAAAGTACGTTGATTTTCTGCGTGAAAACCCTCGATTAATCCCTTGGTTTTCGTCAGTGTTGATTGGTAAAGATTACGATGCTGCACTTAACATTCTTGAGCAAGTTAAGCCTGAACTAATCGTTACTAACAATACAGGTATTGCTCATAGAGCATACGAACTAGGAATAAAGTGGATTGCAGGGCCTTACTTAAACACTACCAATTCTTATGTATTGTTGGCTATGCAAGAGTCACATAATTGTAGCGGTGCATTTATTTCTAATGAAATTAATAGACCGCAGATGAAGAGCATTGCTCGACCCAAGAACTTTAAGATGTTGTACAGTATTTATCATCCAATTCTATTGATGGCCAGCAGGCAGTGCTTCTTTCAACAAAGCGTTGGCTGTGAGAAACCGCGGATCGACAATGGCTGTATGCTCTCGTGTGACAAATCCACCAGCATTACCAATATTAAAGGCCAATCGTTCGCTATTGATAAGCAAAAAGCAGGCTATCCGAGTATCTACAACCAAGACCAATTTTTGAATACCGAAGTGATTGACGATCTCGCTGATTTGTTTGATGACTTTATGATTGATTTAACCAACATTGGCTTTGGAGATAAGCAATCTCCTGACAAAATAAAGCTAATTGCTCAATTCGAACAGCTACTTAGAAACGACTCGGCTACTGATAGTGAATTGAGTTCGATGGTTAATGAAAAACTAAAGGTTATGGTTCCAGAAAATACAAATGGTCAATATCATAACGGCTTATAAGAAGCCGTTTACGATAATAGCTAGTTAAACGTGCACCGATAATCGAGCATCGTTTGCTGTGCGCTCTAGGGCCTCTTGAAGTTCAGCTGGAATGCAAAGCATTCGCGCCAACTTATCCAAATACATGCGAGAGTCACTCTGATATAAATCAACTGCAAGCGCACTAATAGCATACACTTCCGTTGCTGCCTCAGAACAAGGCACTTTACCCGCTATTTCTTCAATACTCAGCGGATTGCGCATTTCATCAAACAACGATGACTTGTCTTCAACGCTTAATTCCATATTTTCCACTTGATCGAATATTTTCATTCTTTCGGTTTGATCTATGTGGCCATCGGCATGCGCTGCAGCAACCATGGCTCTTAAAAGCAATAGTTGCCCTTCTGTATTGGTTTCAGTTACCACGTCATCAAATTTTGATTCTTGCAAACTGTTGGGCTCATAGCCAAAGCTTGAAGAAGTTTGATGCGATTGTGGACTATCGTAATCCTGATACTTACCGCGATTGTGCGCGCGATCTTGTGCTTATTGCTCAGAGTAAGATTTATAGGCTTTCCAAGCAATTCCGCCGACGGCAGCCAAAGCGCCCATTTTCAATGCTTTTTTGCCAGTCTTTTTACCGCCTTTACTCATCAAGCCGCCTGCGAGGCCTCCAGCAATTCCGCCAGTCAATAAACTACCGCCAGAGCCTTTCATCATGCCAGACCGGCTCAAGCTTGCTAGCATTTTGTTTACGTTAATCACCAGTACACCCCATTAATCGCATATATTGTGACTTATTATAAAACAAGCTTAAGCAAAGAAAACACGATTAATTGAGCGGTAAGCATCGTAAAAAACTGACAATGCACGTAAAGTGAATAGGATGAACGCACTCAAAAAAGTCAAACCAGCAACCGCGGTTGGGCTAGACACGGACATAGCAATAGAAAGGATAACGGTAAGCGATGGTTTATAGGCCTTACCAGGCATTATTCTGTCCGCTTTACCGAGCAGCTTCATCATCCAGTACATTCTGTTTCATAGACTCGCATGGCATGCTGCAATCGGGTTTGCCGACGATTTTAGCTGGCACGCCTACTACCGTTACGCAGCAGGGCACGTCAATTAGTACAACACTACCCGCTCCTACTTTTGAACCTTCTCCTATTTCGATATTGCCGAGTATTTTAGCACCTGATCCAATCATCACACCTTGCCGAATTTTTGGATGACGGTCGCCTTGCTCGTTGCCCGTTCCGCCTAGCGTCACGTTTTGCAGAATTGAAACATTGTCTTCAACTACCGTTGTTTCACCAATCACAATTCCAGTAGCATGGTCTAGCATAACGCCTTTACCTATTTTGGCTGCCGGATGAATATCAACGCCAGACGCAATAGAATTTCGACTTTGGATAAACAGCGACAAATCAGTACGGCCTTTATGCCACATGTAATTGGCCAAACGGTGTATTTGCAGCGCGTGAAAGCCCTTGAAATGAATTAATACGGTTAGAAATAAAGAAACTGCAGGGTCTCGATTAACTACCGCTTGAATATCCACAATGGCTGAATCAACGATTCCAGGGTTCAACATATATGCCTCTTCGAACATCTCTCGCACGGCAATTGCGGGCATGACGTCGTCTGAAAGTTTGTTCGACAAAATGAAGCTCAGCGATGACTCAAAGTTATGATGGTTAATAACGCATGCATGGATGTATGAGGCCAGCATGGGTTCCTTTGCAGCTACTTGCTCGGCTTCTTGCTTCAAAATTTTCCAGAATTGTTCACTGCTATAAAAAGGCTTATTCGGCATGGTGTCTATCCGTTGTTTTAGCTTATCTTGATATACAAGACCGTCTTACTCTAACTTTCCTTCGAATCTTACAAAGTGATAAAATTTTACGAAGAGCTCGCACGAATAGCTTTTATTAAGGGCTTTTATTAAGGGCTTTTATTAAGAGCTTTTAGTCGGCGTTATTAAGAATAATAGTGCTTGTTTAACAAATCACAAGCGTTCAAGCCGGATAAGACAAAAGTAGCACGGTAAGTAAGATGATCTAAGCTAATCGTAGCAAATGATAATTTAGGAGAATATATCTGTATGGGCTCGCCGCCGTTGGGCAAGAAGGGCTTGAGCAAGGAGGCGTTGAGCAAGTATTGGCTTTAATACACGCTGAACTTGAACACGACATGAAACTAATGGGTAAAACATCCTTGAGTCAACTTGGTCCAATACGTAGTCCAATAAATTTGTGGTTTCGTGATTAGCACTTATTTACAGCGATTGCGCCTTAAATGCTGTATAAACAGACAGGTTTATTGTTATACTTGAAGCAACTCATAGAAAAATAAAAGTAAAGCAATGGACGTAACTCGACTTCTAGAAGATCTCAACGATAAACAGCGAGAAGCTGTTGCAGCACCTGCTCAAGATATGTTGATTTTAGCAGGTGCCGGTAGCGGCAAAACCAGAGTGTTGGTGCATCGCATCGCTTGGTTGATGGATGTTGAGTCTGTTGCCCCATACAGCATTTTAGCTGTGACATTTACCAACAAAGCCTCGCGAGAAATGCGTGGACGGGTTGAAAGCCTTATGGGCCAGCCACTTAAAAGCATGTGGATTGGCACCTTTCATGGCTTAGCTCATCGCTTGCTGCGTGCTCATTATGAAGAAGCTGGCCTTCCAGAGAACTTTCAAATTCTCGATTCAGACGACCAATATCGTTTAATAAAGCGCTTGTTGAAGTCAATGAATTTAGACGACAAGCATTGGCCACCCAAGCAAATCCAGTGGTATATCAACGGTAATAAAGACGAGGGTTTACGCGCTAAGCATATCGAGACTCATGGTGATCATACTCAGCAGAAAATGAAGGAAATTTACACAGCTTATGAGCAAACATGTCAACGTTCTGGGCTTATCGATTTTGCCGAATTATTATTGCGAGCACATGAGTTATGGGCAAATAATCCACAAGTTTTACAGCACTATCAAAAACGCTTTCGAGCGGTGCTAGTAGACGAGTTTCAAGACACCAATAATATACAATATGCGTGGCTAAAACTGCTGGCTTGCGACAACAATAATATGATGATTGTAGGCGATGACGACCAGTCCATTTATGGCTGGCGGGGCGCGCAGCCGGAAAATCTGCAACAACTGGCGGAAGATTACCCGGGGCTGCAGGTCGTCAAGCTGGAACAGAATTACCGGTCCTGTGGCCGGGTACTGAAAGCGGCGAATGCCCTTATTGCCAATAATCCACACACGATTGAAAAGCGCCTGTGGAGCGCATTGCACGAGGGAGAATACATTCGCGTGATTCCCTGTGAGAACGAAGTGGAAGAAGCTGCCATGATTTCTGCTGAAATTTTGCACCGGCATTACACAACCCGGGCCAGCTGGAGTGACTTTGCCGTGCTGTATCGCGGTAACCATCAGTCACGGGTGCTCGAGCAGGCGTTGCGGGAACAGCAAATTCCCTATCACCTGTCTGGCGGCACGTCGTTTTTTGAGCGCACGGAGGTCAAAGACCTGATGTGTTATC
>CAJQOP010000097.1 GCA_905479945.1 uncultured Glaciecola sp.
AAAACTAGTGCTATCTTAATCACAGTGACAGTCCGCTTTAGCGCCCATTTCCGTCATACAATAAACTTCTGTTAGATGGTGCTTGAAAGGCCGAAATGGCTCTTAAATAGATGTTTTACGACAGACCCCTAACTGCCCAAAACAGCCATTTAGGCACTAAAGTATGATTCTTTTTTGTCGCTCTACATTCGTTCCTTAAAGATATTTTTTGCATATCGAATATCAAAGCAGTTAGACTAATATCGCGAATAAGCTAAGATCGTTAAGATCTGGAGCACACATTGTATGTTGGCGGTATATTTAAATAATGAAAATGAAGAACAAACATATGCTCGCTTCTAGGAATATTTAAATGAAATTAATTGGCAAGGTGATTTTTGCCTTGGCTTTATTTGGCATAGCATCTTGTTCAGACAATGATGGTTTGCCTCAGCAAGCTAATCCCGATTTCATTCCCAAAAATAAATTCGATAGCTTTTCAGAAAAACGCCGTCCAATAGTATGGATTGATGAAGCCCATAGTAATTATCACACTGCAAAAGGCAGATATAAACCTTTTGTCCAAGTGCTCACCAGCAGTGGTTTCATAGTTAAAACTAACGACGAAAAATTCACCTCAGAACATCTGCAAGATACCGACATATTAGTTATTGCAAACGCCTTGCATGAAAACAACAGATGGGATTGGACACCGCCACATTTTCGCGCGTTCGAACCAGAGGAAGTGGTTGAATTAAAAAAATGGGTATTGGAAGGAGGTTCTCTTCTATTAATAGCTGATCATATACCTTTTCCTAAGGCATCAGAGGAAATAGCTGCTGCGTTTGGTTTTAAGCTTGCCAATGGTCATGTCGAAGCCGCGACTTTCACGATTGATGACGCTACTCTTGCCAAGCATCCTGCAATAATCAAAGACGTCTTCAGCTTAAACGGTGTTATTCAAGTGAAATCATTTGGTGGGTCTGCATTTCAAATACCTGAAAGTGCAATTTCACTTTTGACTTTTAAAAGCGACGAAATTTCATTAATGCCAAACAAGCCTTTTGTAGTGCGCGCAACTACCGAACGAATCTCGATAAATGGGTGGTCTCAAGGTGCCATTTTGGAGGCTGGGAAAGGACGAGTAGCTGTATTTGGCGAAGCTAGCATGTTCACCTCACAGATTGACATAAGCACAGGGAAAGTAGGTGGTTATGGTGGCCTAATTGCGCACGGTGCAGAACAAAATGAGCAATTTTTATTAAACGTGATGCATTGGCTTTCACACAAGAACTAGTTGGAAAAAAAAATTTTAGTAATTAGTCATTGACTGATCTGACCCAATTGTCATCGAACTGGGAAAATAAGACTAAGGTATTCATTAAGTTGAATTGTTTATTTGCCCAGACAATTCTATAGTACGTGCATAAAAATCAAAAACTAACCCGAAGATCAAAATATGAGCAATGATAAACCGCGTAAATATTCCCAAAAAATCGTAGATGGGGCCGCTCAGGCACCCAGCCGTTCTATGCTAAGAGCTGTCGGCTTTGGCGATGAAGATTTCAAAAAATCGCAGGTCGGCATTGCCTCAACCTGGTCAATGGTAACGCCGTGCAACATGCACATTAACACCCTTGCAGAAGAGGTTGGAAAGGGTGTAGATAGCGCCGGTGCTAAAAGTGTGATTTATAACACCATTACCATATCTGACGGTATTTCCATGGGCACCGAAGGCATGAAATATTCATTGGTTTCGCGTGAAGTTATTTGCGACTCCATAGAGGCAGTATCCGCTGGCATGGGTCACGATGGCATTATTGCTATTGGAGGTTGTGATAAAAACATGCCGGGCTGTTTAATGGGGCTAGCGCGTCTTAATCGCCCTTCCATCTTTGTGTATGGTGGAACAATTTTACCTGGCGAAAACCACACAGATATCGTATCGGTATTTGAAGCGGTGGGCAGTTATGCCAACGGCGATATTCCCATCACTCAATTGGAGCATATTGAAAAAACGGCGATACCTGGTGCCGGCTCTTGCGGCGGAATGTACACAGCAAATACCTTAGCCTCAGCAATCGAAGCTTTGGGTATGAGCATGCCGAATAGCTCTGCGCAAAACGCAGTTTCAGAAAACAAGAAGCAAGACTGTATTGATGCAGGAAAAGCCATTGTTTACTTGCTAGAACATGATATTAAACCTTCCGATATAATGACCAAAAAGGCCTTTGAGAATGCGATTACGCTAATCATTACCTTAGGCGGTTCCACCAACGCGGTGCTGCATTTAATCGCGATGGCTGACGCGGTAGGTGTAGAAGTAACACTGGATGATTTTGTGCGCATTGGTGAGAAAACACCAGTGATCGCCGATTTACGTCCAAGTGGCCAATATTTAATGTCTGAATTAATTGAAATCGGTGGCATTCAGCCTCTAATGAAGCGCTTGTTAGATGCCGGTATGTTGCACGGTGATTGCATAACAGTAACCGGCCTTACTATGGCTGAAAACCTGGCTGAAGTCGCAGACTACCCCGAAGGGCAAAAAATCATTTTGCCCTTTGATAAACCAATCAAAAAAGACAGCCATTTAGTTATACTCAGCGGTAATTTAGCGCCTGAAGGTGCTGTTTCAAAAATCACCGGGAAAGAGGGATTACGCTTTACAGGCACAGCTAAAGTGTATGACTCAGAGGAACAAGGTTTCGCCGCAATTATTGATGGTCAAGTGGTAGCTGGTGATGTGGTTGTTATTCGCTACGAAGGCCCTAGAGGCGGCCCTGGCATGCGTGAAATGTTAAGCCCCACCTCAGCAATTATGGGTAAAGGCTTGGGTAATGATGTTGCGCTCATCACCGATGGGCGCTTTTCAGGCGGCAGCAGAGGTTTTGTTGTTGGACATATTACGCCTGAAGCATACGAAGGTGGTGCAATTGCGCTAGTTGAAAATGGAGACAGCATTACCATTGATGCACAAAATCGTGTGATGACGCTCAATATTAGCGATGAAGAAATGGCCAGAAGAAAGAATAACTGGCAACAACCTGCACCTAAATATACCAGAGGACTCTTAGCAAAATATGCTAGAACCGTAAGCTCTGCTTCTACTGGTGCAGTAACCGATAAGCCTGATTAATTATCACTTTACTTACTAGCAGAGTATTAAGCTCTGCTGGTAAATTTAGCTTCGGCCGTATTTATTTTTATTTTTTCGCCCGTTGAAATATATTCAGGGACTTGCACGGTCAAACCCGTAGATAAAATTGCAGGCTTAGTGCGAGCGCTGGCAGACGCACCTTTGATTGAAGGATCAGTTTCGGTAATAACTAAGTCAACAGAAGCCGGTAACTCAAGTCCGACAGGCTTGTCGTCTACAATCAATAGTTGCAAGCCCGCAGTCTCTTCATTGATGAATAAAAGCTCTTCGCTAATGGTTTCCTTATCTAGTGAGTAAGGGGTGTAGTCTTCATTATCCATAAACACATACTCTTCACCATCGACATACGAAAACATTACTTTCTTCTTACTGAATTCCGCAGTATTGATCATTTCATCAGCTTTGAAGCTTTCATCTGCTTTAGCGCCAGTAGCTACTTCATACAAACGCATTCTATATAAACTAGCACCCGCTCTTCCGCTTGGCGTCAGTTTTGCGATGTCTTTTACAAAATATACTTTTCCGTTGTGCTCAATGGCTGCATTTTTTTTTATTTCACTGGCTTTTGGCATACTGCTTCTCGTTATTAATTGTTGTTAAGTTCAGGTTTTTTCAAAAAACCAATCAATAGCGTCATAATATCTTATTTTTGAACTACATGTCAGTTATTGGTCTGACCCCAAAATTAATTCTACAGTTTTCGCATTTTCTCAGAATATAGCCTATTGTTTATACAAGGCTAAAGTAAATGTTTCTCATCATCAGCGCGAAACGAAAAGAGAGAGAAAGAGATTATTATGAATAAGGATATGATTAAGGTCGTTCAATCAGAATTAAACAGAATGCATAATGCTAATCTAGTGGTAGACGGTGATGCAGGTGCCAAAACGCAACTAGCGTTGCAACAAGTTAGTGTGTTGCCTACCAACTGGAAAACTAAGCGTAAACTCATTGGTTTCATACAGCACGTAGCAACACTAGAAGGAATTGATGCTGGCTCGATTGATGGCAGATGGGGTCCTCAAACAGAAAACGCTTACAGTGAGCTCACATATAAACTTGAACACGGTAAGCTACCTGAACCATGGCGCCAAGAGGAATTTACCGGAGAAAGCAGTGGGCAATGGCCTCTTCAGAACGAAGCTGCTATGAATGCATTCTACGGTAAAGTAGGCACCAATCAAGGAAAGGCTAATTCACCCTACCCTCTAAAATTTTCATGGAAGCCAAGCAAGAGCACCATGAGTTTTACCTGCCATAAAAAAGTCGCTCCGGCCATTGAGCGAGTGCTGCAAAGAGTGCTTGATCACTATGGTTTGCCCGAAATTCAACGACTAGGCCTCGACTTATGGGGCGGTGCTTTGGCCGTTCGTAAAATGCGCGGCGGTAGCAAATGGTCAACCCATGCATGGGGTACATCTATCGATTGGGACACTGCTCGCAATAAACTGCGCTGGGGCAAAGATAGAGCATCACTTGCTAGGCCCGAATATGATTTTTGGTGGAAATGCTGGGAAGAAGAAGGAGCTGTATCACTTGGGCGTGAGCAAGACAGAGATTGGATGCATGTTCAGTTTGCTCGTTTAAAGTAAGGCTTATGCTGAAATAAGATGACAAATGATGCGAACAAAAGCAAAAACTTAAGCCCTATGGGGTGTATTATGAGATTACGCTGTTGAATGAGATAACTAGTAATGATTAATACCAAAATATACAAGTCCGTGTATAAACTGTCTGAAAATCTAATGGAGGCCGCCAATAAAGAAGACCGAGTAGCCTTCGATTTGCTTTATGCAGAGCTAAAGGCAATTTGCATAGATAATGAAAACACACCCAAAGATCACCCTGAACAATGGGAAACGCTTGCCGACTTTACAGAAGAGTTGGAGGAAGCGATCGAAGGTTATGAAAAAGCCCAAGTAAAAGCCATTGCGGTTAATTCAAAAGATCATATGTCATCGATCGCGTTTTCCATGGCCAAGTTACAAATTGAACTGGGTCAGACTGAGCATGCTATCAAGAGTCTTCAAGATGCAAAAATCAACGCTAATAAAATTGCAGATAGAGAACTTAAAGTTGAAATAGATGAACTACTTGAAACATTATTACCAGGCTAGGCCCTGCAGTTAGTTAACAAGTAGATGTTTATCATTTCAAAGATATCGATAAGTCGACGGATACAGGGCAATGATCCGAACCAAACATATCCTTGTGAATTTGCGCATCGCTTATCATCGGAGCCATAGCTTTTGACGCTAAAAAGTAATCAATTCTCCAGCCGACGTTGCGCTCTCGAGCTCCTGCTCGGTAGCTCCACCAGCTATATTTAGCTTCGTCTGGATGTTGCTGCCTAAACGTATCTACATAATCGGCAGTGACTAAATTGTTAATACCATCAATTTCTTTCTGCGTGTAACCTGCGCTCTTGTTGTAATTAGGCTTAGGCCTGGCAAGGTCAATATCCTTATGAGCAGCATTCAGATCGCCACAAACAAGAACCGGTTTTTGTGCTTCAAGCGTTTGAACATAGGCTAAAAACGCCGCGTCCCATTCTTGTCGATAAGGTAAGCGCTTAAGTTCGCTTCCGGAATTAGGTGTATAAACCGTTACTAGGATGAATTCTTCAAATTCCGCAGCGATAACTCGTCCTTCTTGATCATGCTCATCAATGCCAAGACCGTATTTGACGGATAAAGGAGCAACTCGACTTAAAATTGCCGTTCCTGAATATCCTTTTTTTACCGCAGAATGTGATACTAAGTTGTAACCTTCAATGTTACCAATAGCTTCGGCAACTTGGTCACACTGAGCTTTAGTCTCTTGAAAACACATTACATCAGCCGCTAAGCTTGCAAATGATTGTGCAAAGTCCTTTTTCAAAATCGCACGGATCCCATTTACGTTCCAAGATACTATTCGCATTTATTTTCCTTATTATTTATTAATCACACAATTGTACCAACTAACTAAGAACAAGATAGGTTATTTAGCGACCATCTGCATAACCATTGGTTCAGGCGGCATATTGGAGAATTCACAACGACATTTAGCACCACTGCTATTTAGCATGAAGCGTTCAATAAAGCTGATTAAGCGATTGATTTTAAATAAATACTATTTTTTATTTTCAAATAGCCGATTGTTATTACTACTAATAATACCGTATACATTTGAAAAACTATCCGAGCTGATTTTGTAATATTCTTCGTTAAGAAGACGTTTTATTATACAGAATAAGGGAATGTTATTTAAATTAGCAGGAAGATTTAAGGTGCTATCGCAATTTTAAAGCACTTTTGTTCACTCAACAGCATCATGAATGGAAAAGTACGACCTATGGCAACTAATGAAAGTCAGCAAAGCACTCAATTGATTGCTGTGAACCTGTTCAAATACTCAGCAGCAACGGCACTTATGCACCTGCTTTTTGCTATCGTTTTAGTTTTCACCTCGCGTGAATTTATCGCTATGGACTATGCCTCTTATTGGTTGGCATTGCTCGTTTGCGCACTTCTGTCTGGCTTGTTGTGCAAATCTATATTTAATCGCACAAAAGCACAGCAATCAGAATCTTTTGACAAGTGGGAGAATACGCTTGTATATCCAACGATTGTGGTCAGCTTACTATTTGCTTTAGCGTATTATTATGCGGTGACAAACACAGATCCTAGCTTGTGGACAATGATAGCTTTTATCGCCGTCATGCACATAGGAAGTGTTGTAATGGCATGTTTATACTCTAAAAAAATAATCCTAGCATCCATCCTACCGGTTCCGATTTCTTTGCTTGCAGCCTTTATGATAATTGCCCTGCCATTACCCTATATATTGGCAGCGAGCGTTGGCTTTTTTTGCAGTTTACTGCTGTATTTTAGCCTGTCAGTAAATCGCTCCCTAGTTACTGGTTTTAATATGCAAGATATGTACGAAAAAGAAGCCAAACAAAGCGATTACTATAGGACAAAAGTCGAAACGTCTACCTTTGAAGATCCACAAACGGGGATCTTTAACAGACGTATTTTTGACTTTATTATCAATGAAGAAATTAGACGAGCTAAACGTATCGACAGTCAATTGAGCCTTGTTATCATTGAGATAGACTGTTTTTCTGAATACCAAGCTCACTATTCAGCAAGTAAAGTTGAAGAATGTATTTGCAGTGTGGCTAGCGTTTTAGCGAAAGCAACCTCAAGAGGGGGCGAGTTTATTACCCGTTTTGATAAACAAAGATTTGCTTTAGTTATTCCCAATGGAGACAAACTGGAAGCATTTGCGTTTTCGTCAAAATTGTTGGATTTTGTTAATAGAGCAGAGCTTGAGAATTTACATAGCAGCGTTGAAGGTTTAAAAACTGTATCGATTAGTATTGGTATTGCAGAGTTTACCAAAGGCAGCATTATTGACATTGAAGATATCACTGCACAAGCACTAACAGCGCTAGCTACTGCAAAACAGAAAGGAGGCAACAAAATAGCAACATTTAGTGAAGAAATGCCGCGAACTGATACTCTAATTGAAGAAAAAATAAGCAGTGATATTACATCAGAAAAAGCGACCTCCCATGTTTAATTGCCCAATACGCGCCGGTTTAATAGAGTCTTTGCAGACCAAAGTACAACAATATCCAACGATTGATAATGCGTTTGAGCACGTCGAACCTTTAATATTAGAGGCTTTCGGAGCGCAACGTTTAAGTATTTTCCAAAGGCGCTCGCACCATAAGGATTTAGTTTCTCGTTATAAAACAGGTAATGATATTCGCGAAATCAAACTGGCTATTAGTACTCAGTCGATTGCAGGCTACGTTGCCATGGCCCAGCAAGCCGTCAGAATTAACAATCCATACAACGAAAAAGCACTAAATAAGGTTCACAACAAGCTAAGGTTCGAACAAAAATTTGACCGCTTACGTCATCTGCGCACAGACAATATACTTTGTGTGCCCATCAAATATAAAGGCGTACTGCTTGGTGTAATGGAGCTCATGAACAAAGAAGTAGATGAGTTCGACGATGCTGACGAAGACCTTGCTTCAAAAGTTTCTGAGCTTATTGGAGAAGCTTATCGATACGAACTGGGCGGCACTGCACGGCCGTTTGACTACCTCGAATATAATGCTGGCCTAGCGACTGACGTATTGAGTAAAATTTCGATTAATGCCGCCATTAGTGATGTCATTCATCAATTGGGCACTGAGCAAGGCATACCAGAAGCGCGCATTCATGAAGCACTTTCGGTTTATTTTCAAGTGCCCTTTATCGACTATTTTCCAAACGAGTATCAATTAGCCCAACGCAATGTAAAACTTAGCAAATCCTATTTAAAGCGCAATCATATAGTGCTACTAAAAGACACCTTAGATCGTTTGGTCGTTGTCATGTATGAACCAAACAATACCTCTTTATTGATGGAAGTTGAAAATGCTTTAGGTACCGATGAATATCAATTGGCATTCAGTTTGCCCAAACAAATACTTCAATATTTGGGAGAGAGCAACAAGCAAACTGCGTTAAGTAAAATAGATAAGATAATTGATGAAATTGACGTTAAAGAGGAAAATGGTAAATCTAACGAGCTAGTGCCAGAGGGCGAATCAGCAATTGCGCGACTCGTCTCTAATGTTTTATTTGAGGCAAAGCGACTTAGTGCCTCAGATATACACATAGATCCAGAATACAAACGACCCACTCTTGTGAGAATGAGGGTCGATGGTGTAGTCAGAGATATCAATGAAATACCCGAAATACATCACAATGCGGTAGTGGCTCGGATTAAAATAATGTCAGGTCTCAATATTGCAGAAAAACGCTTGCCACAAGATGGCAAACTCACATTCACCGTCGCGCAACAGAATATTGAAGTCCGGGTCGCTACCATACCAACAGTAGTAGGCGAAGGTATTGTCCTGCGAGTCCTTGCTGGCCATGATGCTATGCCAATTGAGAAAATCAATTTAGCCAAACATAACCTCGATGCGCTTGAAAAAATGGTAATGATGCCACATGGTATTTTGTTGGTAGTTGGCCCTACTGGTTCAGGCAAAACGACAACTCTGCACGCTATTTTAGGTTATATAAACACGCCTGATAAAAAAATATGGACAGCAGAAGATCCTGTGGAAATAACCCAATATAGATTGCAGCAAGTCCAAGTGAACCCAAAGATTGGTTTTACCTTTGCTAAGGCTTTACGTGCATTTTTGCGTGCAGACCCTGATGTGATTCTCATTGGTGAGATGCGTGACAAGGAAACTGCCAGTGCGGGAATTGAAGCATCGCTAACAGGTCACTTGGTGTTATCAACCTTGCACACCAATTCCGCCCCCGAGACTATTACGCGATTACTCGATCTTGGTATCGATCCGGTTAACTTTTCAGACGCATGTGTGGGTATTTTAGCGCAAAGACTAATCCGTACTTTATGTTCAAATTGCAAAGAAACATATACGCCCACCGAAACAGAAATGGCATTTTTGCATCGGCACTATGGTGAAGAATATCTCGATGAATTGGCTTTGACTCCACAAACCCAGTTATTTAGACCAAAAGGCTGTAAAGATTGTGATAGTACGGGCTATAAGGGCCGAACCGGCGTGCATGAGTTATTAACAATGACGCCTGACTTACGAGCACTAGTTTACAAAGGTTCGTCTAACACTGAAATAAAAAAACAAGCAATGCAAGATGGCATGCGCACGCTTACCCAAGACGCAATATTAAAAGTACTCAAGGGTGATTCAGACCTTGCTCAAGTACAGATAATAAGTGGCGCAGGCATTAAACCTAATAGTAACGAGTAAATACACGGTTTATAAAATAAGTATCGACAATAAAATGCCGGTTTTGCCATCATTTAACATGCCATTTGTGTAAGCTAGTTATAGGGTCTACACTTTATGAGTGCTTTGTAGTCTGATTGTATCGCACACCATTCTTTTGAGGAGAAAAGAGATGGCGGCACAGACTCAAACCCAAGTGAGTTCGCAACGCGACGAGCTTGTTGATAAAATTGAACGCGAGCGCATCAGTACGTTTGAGGTTAACAACGCACTGGTTATGTACAATCGCTATATACTGCAAGATTTGCCCTTTGACGGCACCCCCTCTTTACTGTCTAGCGGACACACTGACGCCCTAGATATCCTAATCAACAAGAGTTTTCGTTACGAAATAACGATTCTTCGTATTGTCGGATATGCCAGCCAAGTAGGAGAGACGACCGATAACCTGAGTCTTTCGCTGCAACGCGCACAGGCGGTCAATGACTATATTGAAGATGTCTTCATCAATCACCCCGCCAAGTATGGCCAACTTACTATTGCGAGCCCCAAAATCGTTGGAAAAGGCGAATCTGATTTGCCTGTTCCTAGTGATGCCTTTATCGATAACCCTCGTAATCGCCGCGTAGAAATAGTTTATAGATTGGTCTACCACTACCCTATTTCTCCAGATAATTCTCAAGCCACCAGCAAATTTTGGAAGATTGACTTCGGCCCTGCTGCGTCTGCTGGAGGCATTCCACTGGGCGCATTTAGTGTTGGTGGTGCTGTTGGCGCCGGTAGCTTAACCATGTTGCCTGACCCCGACACAAATCAAACTAGCAGCATTACCCGAAGCATGAAATTTGATCAACTAGGTATATCAGTAGGTTTTTTGGGTCAGATTAAAAAACTTAAATTTCTGCAAAAAATACCGGGCTTTAAACGCTTGTTAAAATTGCTTGATAGCTCACCTAAAGGAAATTATAAAAAAACCGAAGCGGTACTCGCAAACATTGGTTTTAGCGTCGATATTATTTCTACCGGCGGTGAATTCATGACATCACAAGCACTTACTTTTGACGAAATGCGGGGAATGCATTTTGCTACATTTTCGGGAAGCGTGAGCATACTTGGCAAAGGCGAAGGATCGCTAATCGTGCTCTACAGTGATTACTTTTTGACCGGAACAGTTATATTCGGCTTTGGCCAAAACATTACTGTGCCAGATTTAGAACTGCAGTTCGTGCCGTTAGGATGGATATTCCTAGGGAGTGGATCATGAACACATTATATGGCTTAGAAAACCTAGATGCTCACATTGATGTTTCGCTAGCGATCCCGTTAATCAATCGTCTTTTTCCAAACACCTTGAATCATTTTGAAGTGCTAAATCTTGAGGTGACTAGTGAAGAGAGCACTGGCGGCGAAATAACGGACGGCGAAATAACGAACGACGAAATTGTTAGTGAAGACACTGAACAACTAGTCACCTACTCAATAATTGTAGCCGTCAAAAATAGCATTGTATTTGAAATCCCTCTTCTAGAAAGCATATCGCTGGGTATCGTGGCAGAAGACCCTGAGAAATGGCCACTTATTCAAATGGATATTGAGATAGGGCAGTCAACGTCGTCAATAAGCTTAAAATACTTTCCACTACGCGTCACAATCGATAATCCCTATTTAAAGACAGTATTGGAAAATGAAGAAGGGGAGGAAGTACTCGCAGGCTTTGCTTTTGAAATTGAAGGAACCCTTAAAATTGGCACCGATTTAACCATCCAAGCAAAACTTGAAAGCTTTAGCTTACCGCTATTTACCATTTTGCAAAGTGGTATGCAGTTTAGTTTAGAGCAGTGCAAAATTATCACTCACTCCGACGACGTTACCGATGAAATTATAGGTCTAGGCTTTGACCAAGGCTTCAGAGGTATTTACGCGCTTAGTGCACAATTTAACTGGGACATTCCCTTTACTTTATTTGGATCTAACTTACCCGGCATTGAACTTGATCTTGAAAATTTGGCCTTGGGTAATCAAGGGCTCAGCGTAGATGCGACCTTTGATTGGGATATTGTAGTGGCAAATGGTCAGATTGATATCACCCAGTCGGAAATGGCAGGAGACTTGTTTTTAGCTGGCTGGCAGTGTGCTCTTCAGCAATTGACAGTTTACGTGGAGCGCAACCAAATAACCGGCTCGAATGCTTCAGGTTTACTTAAGCTTGGTTTCCTTGAGCAAGTCATCAAGGTAGAACTTGGTTACAAATATGAGTCGGCTGACTTGATTAAATTCGCCGTTTCATTGTCACAACAAGATTCGAACCCCGTCATAATTCAGCTAGGCTCAAATGCCAATCAATTAAGCCTAAACAATTTATCACTGTCGGGGGATTTCGACAATAAGGGTAAATTTACAGTATCAGGTCAGGCTGACATTGAATTAACGCTGCCAGGAATTCAACTCACTGCGAGCAGTCTATCAATTGAGTTCAAGCATGATGAGCATCAAGACTCCCTTTTGATCAATTTAGCTACCCTGCAGCTTGAGGACTTTGGTGAAATAAGTGAGTCTCAACTTGCTATCGTGTTTGTTACAAATGAGCAAGGTCACGAACTTGCGCTGTTAGAAATAACTAGCCAAATGGCATGGTTAGATGTGAGTGACCGTTTTCAATTAAACGACGCAATTTCATTGTTACCTCAGCCCTTAAACAATGCCACGGTGGATCTTGTACTCGCATGGCAACAACAAGAACTTCATTTCTCGATTAAGGCCGAACTGGATTCTATCGACAGCTTTTTTGACTTCTTACCGAATGATGCACGGCCAAGCATTAAAGATGCTGTTATAGAAATAGAATTAACCCTCCAGGACACCCAGTTTGAAGGCGAGTTAGGGGTAAGTTGTTCGTTGATGCTGCCTACATTCGCGGATCATCCATTGTCTGATTCTATTAACATTATCAGCGGCGATGACGAAGGTTGGATTGATGTGCGCATTGCAGCTAAGTTGTCAGCTGAAGAAGCCAATACTGCCGCTGGCTTGCAGGTGCAACTCAAAGATTTAGTATTGATCGAGATGCAGATACCCGGACTAGCGCTGCCTAATGCACCGGTTACTATAGAGCTAGAGGAGCTGTTTCTAGATCTAAACGTTACTAACGCCGATACGCCTGATGCAGAAATGAAGTTTGTCGGTCGTTTTCAGCTACATCCCATACTGCCTGACTTTGTCGAGACAGCAGCACCGCCGCAAATTGTGGACATGCTAGATCGCTTGTTAACCGTTGCCAAGAGCACAGATTTGAGCGGAAGGGCGTCACTTACGCTCGGGTATAGCAACGAGCAGCTTTGGATGGAATCGGAACTAACTTTCACTCAGGCAAATATTCAGCTTGATTTGTTTGACATGCTTGCTCATGGTTTGAGCGGTGTATCGTCGATATTTGGCGAGCAAAGTAGCAGCGAAATAGACATCGATATTGACGTAAGCATTTCCCTTCAATCGATATTTATACGCTTGGGATCAGCTGACAGTGAGTCTGACTCGCCCTTTAGTTTTGCATTTGGATTCAATGCACTTCTGAATTTTGCTAGTGTGCTGGATTTCCCACTTATATTCGAACTGACTGATCAAAAACTAAGTTTCGGTTTGACAGAATTAATTATCCCGATTATGGTGCCCAAACTGCCATTTTCTAAGGCCGACTTAAGGGAATTGGAAGACGAATCAGGCCAATGGGATGTACAAACCAATTGGTTAAATAGACTTGAGCCTGAATTGGACCGAAGTATCGCTCTATTGAGCGCTGAATTTGATGACGCAAAGAGTTTGCTAGAAGCGCTCAAAGCAGCTCAACAAGAAGATGCTGAGGCAATATTTGAACTTCAGTACAGAACTATTCCGCAACTGCAAAACCTCTTATTCAACAAGGTTGGTAAACGCTTTATTTATCAAGCCATGCTGGCTATTCATCAAAGTTTATCCGCTGCAAATCGCAGTCAATACGAACAATATGTTGAACTCTACCAAGGTTATATTGATACAACTATTGGCTGGATAGGCTTTGATACTCAACTTACCTTTAACATTAAAGATGCGAAGTTTGTATTACCGTTCAATGACCCTAGTGATTTTCGAGTAGAAGGCAGTGCTTCTTTTGGTGGCATAGAACCCAGCAGCATCTATGCTCCACTGGCCGATATTGAACTCACCCTGGGAATATCTGCCGACGCTATTTATTTTGCCGTTGAAGGTGGAATAAATCCGATTCCGTTGCCTGATTTTGGACGCTATCCGGGCAGTGCTATACAGTTAGACAAGCTGGCGATTGGCTATGGTTATACCAAAAGCAGCCTTAAAATAGACTTTGCGGGTGAACTCACTTTATCTGAGGAATTGATAGATGATGTAGACACCTCAGATGAGATAGGTGCAGGCATTCGATTACCCAATAACAGCAAAGTGAGATTCAATTTGGATCTTATTCCTATCACCTTAGGGGAAGTCGATTTCTTATTGCCTTTGCTTGATTTCAATATCGATTTACGCAGCGAGCCACCTCCTCCTCCGCCACCAATAGATGGAAAATGCACCCCGTCCTGGGATGGCTTGCAGCTGATTGTGCCCGATGTAATACGCGCTGATGTTAAGAAAATGAAGTATTCACCCTTCTTTGGCCCAGTATTGGCAGCCAATGGCGCACTCGCGGTAGATTTGCAGATTGGAAACGATGAGCAGGGTATTACTTATATAACTGATTATAGCTATATTGGCCCGATCGCTGGTGTACTCATGATCCCGCTGTTAACCGATTCATCGCCGTTTTTTGAGCGCCTATGTACGCGTATTCAAATTGCTGGGTTTGGTTTGAGCTTTGACCTAACCCGACCTTTCCCAAAACCTAGTCCTATGTTGGTATTTGAACTGCTTGGATTCATTTCCCAACCCACTCAACAAATTGCTCCCAATGGCGATATTGCAAACCTGATGTATGCGCAACTCTATCATGGCCGAATTTCAGCACCGCCCGCTGTAGAACAAATGTTTCCAGGATTTGATGGTTTCAATCAAGATTTCTCTGGCAGAATAAATGTGGCCTCTGTTCTTGCTGTAGGCCAGCATATTGAATCTTTTTTGACTGAATTAAACGACATGGTGGTGTCTTCAGTCAATCAAGCAAGTCTAAGATTTGAAGACCTAAAAAATACCTCTTTAGATGAAAACATTCAGCGCATATTGTCTTTATTGCCCCTGTCTATGCGTTTGCTTGAGCGCGAGGGTAGCTGGCTGGCTTTTGATGCAAGCTCGCTATTTTACTTGGCGCTGCCACAAGATTTACTTGTGCACTACAATCAAGTAGCAGGAAATATAACCGACTTACCACAAATGAGTTTTAAGCTTGTTTATCAAAATCAATTTCGAACAAGCAATTTGTCTGATTTTAAAGCTGTAGATTATGGCCTCAAGCGTGGAAAAGGCGATTGGGAGGTAAAGGATGGGAAGTTAGTTCAAAACCATAACGTGGGCGACAATTCACCTGCGCGTTATGGCGCTATGCTGATACATAAGTCTATTGATGTGGATAATGCGCGTATTTCGCTCAATGCAATGTCTATCGATAACGATGGCATGGGAATTATTTTCCACTTCCAAGAGCAAGATTCGTTTTACCGATTTAGGATGACTGAAGAACAAGAACGTTGGCATTTGGATAAGGTACTTAACGGCAAGGTAACCACCTTATTTGAGCAAAAAGCAAAATTCAAAAAAGGCAAAGACTATGCGTTAGTGGTGCAAGTTACGTCAAATGAAAACGCAGATATGCACATTCAAATATGGGTAGATAACAATAATTGGTGCGATTTGGTAGATAAGTCATCAGAACTGACTCACGGCACCGTTGGCTTTGATAGTTGGTGGAACAAAGGTGTGACTTTTGACAATATAAAGGTGCAACAACTGTCCCCCTTGTCTCTGGATGTAGGACAAGCTTTAAGCCCAGAGCAACTTCATTTGCTTAAGGCAACACTGACTCCTGAGACCGACGCCATGCCTGCCATATTTGAGCACTTCACTTTAGACGATGCCATGGCGGCAATGCCAACAGGTAACCAAGCGTCGGTTATCGTTGCGTCTGAAATTAAAATATTTCAGCAGCATCGACTGTACATGTTGGGCTACGTAAAGTCCGACGGAGAGTTTAGCTTGTTGACTGGGCTAGATATATCGCCGTTCAATATTTCTATTGCCGGGATTACCCTGGCTATCCCTATTGAAGTGAGTGGTCGTGCGTCTCTTTATGGTAGAAGCGCCGGTGCACAATCTTTTGTAAAATTTGAAGCCCAATTTTATGCTGACTGGATCATATTAGAGGGTAAGGTTGAAGATGCCCCGATTGCTCGATTACTCTTGGGCAGTGTTGAAGAGCCCATTTCATTGGTAATGACCTCAGATCGTGAGTTTTCGATAAAAGGGCATGGCGAATTACAATTATTCGACAATGCGCTTCGAGTCAGTGGCGAGGTGGACGCAAGTCAGGCGCATTGTTTATTAGTCGGTGGGATCGACTTTGCCCCTGATGTATTCGTTGCTGAAAAGCGCTTACTATCGTTCAGTGGCGAAGTGCGAGGGCGTATTGGCCCTTCGAATTTAATAGAGTTAATAGGAAATGGCCAAATTTACCTTTTTGAGAAGCCATTTATAGCCAGTCATTTCGCCATCACACAAAATCAAATCGCTGTATCAATGCATCTAGGTTTTAGTCGAAGTCATGAGCCTGACGAATGGTCTGTTGGTGGCTTTGTATTAAAACAGCCCCAAGCTTCACTAGAGGGATTAATTAGTTTTGCTCAACAATTGCCAACAACTAAACTACGTGGCGAACTTGGCTTTTCTTTATTTGGTGCGTCAATTCTTGGCAGAGGAATTTTTGAAAGCTCTGGAAATAGCTGGATAGTTTCAGCAAGCGGACAGCTATCGTGGCTAGACCGACAATGGCTTTCGGGAAGTGTTCTAGTGTCGTCATCGGGCGTCACTATTGAAGGGCAAACAGACTTCACCTTGCCATTATCGGGTCAAGACATAGCGGAGCAATTAGGAGTTGGCTTACAAATAGCCGGCTTAGTTCTAAGCGTATCACTGCAAGGGAAGTTTAAGCTCAATAAATTGGGACAACTTGTACATTGGGAATTGGACGTAAATTGGCAATTGGCGGTGCAATTACCTGAAACTGAAAATGCTCAACAAAACCTGCCTATCGCCTCTCAAAACTTCTCGATTAGCGATAGTCATTCGGGCACAAACAACTTGTTTGAATTGGTCGAGTTGTTTACTTTTGATCAACTCACGATATTCGATTTCAAAAATATTGCGCTCACGGTTCCGAAAGTAGATATAGAAAATACATCTGACTTTTTCTTATCTACTCAAGATCAAACTATTGGTGGATTTGAACTTAACATACCCATAGTAACTTTTGCCGACAAAGACCCAGATAATGACCCGAACATGCCACTTTTCCCGCGTCCGCCTCTTCCCCCGGTTCTTTTTAGTCAAGACACTGAGTTCTTATTACCTGATATTACTGTCCCAATCCCAGTGTTAGAAGTAGAGCAAAATTCGAATCGTTCAGATATTTTGTTATCTTTACCAACACTCACAACTGAAGAGATCAACTTAGGTAGCTTTTCGCTGCAAGATCAATTTGAACTTAAATTGGGCTGGGAGCAAGATAAGCTTGGGGTAATTGTAAAAATAGGAAGCGCATCCAGTTTCTTTGCATTTCCATAACCATGACATTGCATTAATGTCGGTCGACAATAAAGTTGTTAACTACACAATAAAGTTGATAACTTTTCTATCGTCAGCTTTGCCGAAGTTAGGAGACGTTGCTGTTTTCTCGATTTTAGTTGTCATTTTTGCTAGAAATGAGGTTTTTATCAATGGCCTTGGCAGACAAGTAAACGGCAACAGCGGCCGTTGAAATACCCTCCGTCATCCTTGTATATGGACTCCCAATTCATATCAAGTGCTTTTTGAAT
>CAJQOP010000098.1 GCA_905479945.1 uncultured Glaciecola sp.
GTGTGGTAAAACGTATGACGTCAATTTGGTAGGCCTCAAAAAGGGTACGACGATAACGCGGTAAAACAGCTCATTTTTTAACACATCCTATGATGAATAATTCGGCAAAATGTATGATGGTAAAAAAGTAAATAACAGTAAGCTCATAGCAAATCGAGAGTAACCCTATGATATCTTTGTACGGACTATAGCTGATTCGATCTGAGGAGCGTTGTGAGGAGCTTAGGGAAGTGCTGTATTGCTGGTGAGAAAATCGAGAGAAGTAATTGCGTTTACCTCTCTCTGATAATCTGTTTTTTTGAGATACCGAAAGGGTACCGTTGTGTGACAGTTTGAGGATGGTTATCGTAATTGACATAGAGTGTTCAATCCCTCAAACATCCTACGAAGCCTCTTAAAAAGCGTGCGACGTTATTGCAGTTCGAGTGTACTGTGGCCCCTATACTAAATTGAGCCTATTACTTTTTTTCCTCCTTTTTTTGCATCTAAATTTATCGACATTACCACTATTCCCCGGGGATTGAGTAGTAAAAATCTAATGCATTTTCAACCAATTCAATCATATACTCTAGAACATGCGCATTCGAGCCATCAAAACATCCATTTTTCATTTTATTTAATATATCATTTAGAATCAATTTCACGGACTCATCCTCGTCATCCATCTTACTCATATTTTTTGAATTAAATACAGAAAAATAGGCTTCTAATAAACGAGCGTTTTGTTTGTTAGAATCTGATGTTTGGGAGTAGCCTAAGAACATTTTTGCTGAAGCGTTTTTCAAACACCAACCGGATAAGTGCTCTTTCGAAAAAATCAAGCCAAATTCTTTGTCTATATATAATATTTTTTGTAGATTCAGCATTCGTCAAAACAAAATCAGAAACACCGTATAAAATATCAACATCTTCTTTATAAAATACATATTTCGCCAACTCAAATCTAAAGTTTCTCGCGCTCTTTAAGAGCATAATACTTGAGTTTATTTCTTCCACGTCAGCCAAAATTGTTCTGATTATCTTCTCTTGTGAAGCAGTCAGTGTTTCTTCAGGCACATATAGGGAAGCACTTAATAACGCATAATCGTTCGAACCAAATCTCATTTCATTTGGAAAACACATTGACTCATCAAGAGAGCCAATAGTTGCATTCAAATGCGCTTCTCTACCTTCTTGATTAGAATAGGGTATCCAAGCGACACTCTTATTTTCAAGTTGCCACATACACACATTTGTGTTAGTAGTAATTTTACTTTCTCGAACTTCTACATCATTAGTAATTTTCATTTAAACTCACAATTTAAACCCTGGAGGTAGATTTCCTCCACCTGGCATTGGTATTTTTCCTTCAATAATTTGTTTCACAGTTATAGCCTCGCCCAAATCAGTAGCCTTACCGCCCAAGACTTTAGCCCCAGACGCCCCTTTTAGTCCAGATGAGCCATAACTAGTTATAATATTCCCGACAGCACCTCCTTTGCCTTCAACGACTACAATGTCTCCCCCTCTGTGGAAAATAATTCTACCTGAAGCGCCTCCAGACACATAAATGCCATGAGGGTTTCTAATAATATCCTCTTCCAAGTTTTGCGGAATTCTACCATGATATCCTTTAGAACGCTTTATCGCGCGACTTTGGATTTTTTTCGCATTCTTTACTGCAGATTTTAAAATCTTCGCACATATTCCTTCATTGTGGCTAAGAATTGCATTCTCACCTACATAAAAGGTATGGTCGTTATTTACAGTTAAATTATATACCTTTGCTTGCTTCGTATATGTTTTTATTCTAGAAATGCTAATGAATTGGCCGTTTAGGTCTATTAGTTTCTGATGTGTTTTGAGAGTGCTAGCTGACGCCCATTGTTTTTCTATTGGAAGATAGAATGGGTGTTCATCAGTTGCAGTAATCGTCTCGCCCGTTTCAAGCGTAATATCAACAAGATATTTTTCTCCTTCCCCAACAATGAGGTGAGTCACTTCTTGTAATGATGACACTCCCGTTTTTTCATTAAATGACCAGACAAGCTCACCGATTGTAATATTTTGTATCTCGATGAACCCATTTTCTGTAGATACAAGAGTGTCCCCTTCAAAGCTATTGGACTTACAAGATTTACTTAGAAGTTTTTTCATAAAGCCAAGAGGTAGCTTACTGAGTAAGATGCTAGTACCAAACTCTGTTGCTGAAAACTCTTCTTCACCTGTTGCAATTTTAAACACTGTAGAAGTAGTCTGAGCGAAAGTAGCCATCCTACCCATGATATTAATCCCCGACATCAAACTACCAATACTAAAATTCCCAGTAGGGTCAATATTGTTAACAGGGTCTGCGTTCGCATAAAGATACTTATGCAACGTCACAGGGTCACTATTAACCCCCATCCAAGTATCCTGCTGTGTAAACCGACCCACACTTTGATCGTAATATCTTGCCCTTAAATAATAATTACTTAGGCCCGAATCATACTGCTCCCCGGTAAACAAATAGTCATTAACAGTTGTCCCCGTTCTCGCTAACTCAACCCCAAACGCATCATAGAAATATTCATCCGATACACTCCCCGTTGAGTCAGTCAGTGCTCTGGTGGAACCCAATCCGTCATATTGATAGAAAGAAATTTCTCCCTCTCCCTGACCCTCTCCCTGCAAGGGCGAGGGGAATCTAACTTGGGCAAGCAGGTCATCACCAAAGATATATTCTACGGCTACGGTGTTAGCTGAATCGGTCTCTGCAATCACTTGCGCATAGGCGCGATTGCTATCAACCAAGTAGTTGGTCTCAACACCCTCTTCCACTTTTTGGGTTCGAATCCCATCCACGTTATATCGATAACTAGATATTCTAGTCACGCCGCTTTCTAAAATATTCGCCGCAATTAATTTTTGGCGTG
>CAJQOP010000099.1 GCA_905479945.1 uncultured Glaciecola sp.
CCTCACCTTAAGCGATCGAAAATTTGGCAACAAGCCAATCGATATGCCGCTAGATGTGTTGTTAGGTAAGCCACCTAAAATGAGTAAAAATGTAATATCCACTCAAGCAAAAGGTGATGTATTTGACACCACTAATATCAATATTCAAGATGCAATAGAACGTGTTTTACAATTACCAACTGTTGCCGACAAAACCTTTCTCATTACTATTGGTGACCGATCTGTAACTGGCATGGTAGCGCGTGATCAAATGGTTGGACCTTGGCAGGTTCCAGTCTCTGATGTTGCAGTAACAACGTCAGCGTTTGACACCTATCACGGTGAAGCAATGTCATTAGGCGAGCGAACGCCTGTCGCTTTGCTTAATCATGCTGCTTCAGCAAGATTGGCGGTTGCTGAATCTCTGACCAATATTGCAGGCACTAACATTGGCGACATCAAACGAATTAAACTATCAGCAAACTGGATGTCTGCCTCTAACCATCCAGGCGAGGACGCTGGGCTATATGCCGCAGTTAAAGCCATTGGTGAAGAATTATGCCCAGAATTAGGCCTAACCATTCCTGTTGGCAAAGATTCCATGTCAATGAAAACAGCATGGCAAGAAAACGGTGAAAACAAGTCAGTTACCTCTCCCTTGTCGTTGGTCATCACTGCTTTTGGTGCTGTTAAAGATGTAAGAAAAACAGTGACACCTCAACTTCGTCATTTGGCTGCTAGCAGTTTACTGCTTATTGATTTAGGTAATAAACAGAACCGCATGGGCGGCAGCTGCTTGGCTCAAGTTTACGGAAGAATTGGGCAGGATACACCAGATGTTGATAATCCTAGTGAACTCAAGTCATTCTATTTATTAATGCAAGAATTAGTCGAGAAAGAGCTAATTGCGGCATATCATGACCGTTCTGATGGTGGTTTATTTACGACTGTTGTTGAGATGGCATTTGCTGGCAAGCTTGGTGCTGAAATTAATATTACGGGCTTGGGAGAAGATGCTGCATCTATTTTATTTAATGAAGAACTTGGCGCTATCATTCAAGTATCAGATAGCGATAAAGCTTCGGTACTTGCAATAGTAGAAAAACATAAGTTAACGCCGCTAGTACATCAAATTGGTCAGGTTACTGAAAATGATAGCGTTTGCTTTTCAAATAAGGGTGAATTAGTTGTCAAAAATACACGAACCTACTACCGCCAATTATGGGCTAGTACTACTTTTGCAATGCAAACTTTGCGCGACAACCCTGACTGCGCAAAACAGGAACATCAAACCAAAGGTGATGCAGAAGACCCGGGTTTACATAGTTTGCTTAAGTTTGATTTAAACAAGGATATTTCAGCACCGTTCGTAAATATAGGTGCAAAACCTGAAATTGCTATTTTACGCGAGCAAGGTGTTAACTCTCATGTGGAAATGGCTGCAGCCTTTCATCGTGCAGGTTTCACACCTGTCGATGTGCACATGAGTGATATGCTTTCAGGACGCAACTTGGATAATTTTGCTGGCTTAGTTGCTTGTGGCGGTTTTAGCTACGGTGACGTATTGGGGGCAGGTGAGGGATGGGCAAAATCTATTTTGTTTAATGAGCAGGTAAAAGCTACGTTCAAAGCTTTCTTCGAGCGCGACAATACCTTCTCTTTAGGAGTGTGTAATGGTTGCCAGATGCTCTCTAATCTTAAATCATTGATACCAGGGGCAGAGCATTGGCCTCACTTTGTCACAAACCAATCTGAACGTTTTGAAGCGCGAGTGGCAATGGTAGAAGTCGCAGAATCGCCCTCTATCTTGCTGGCTGGCATGCAAGGCTCTCGTATCCCGATTGCGGTATCTCACGGTGAAGGTCGTGCAGAGTTTAGACTTGAAAACCAGCTTGCAAGCTTGAAAAATCAAGGCCAAATTGCCTTAAGGTATGTGGATAATTACGGGCGTGTTACCACTCAATATCCAGCCAATCCAAACGGCTCTGAACAGGGTGTTACGGGTTTAACTTCAATAGATGGCAGGAGCACAATAATGATGCCACACCCTGAGCGCGTATTCCGAGCTGTGAGCAACTCATGGCAGCCTGATGAGTGGAAAGAAGACGGTCCTTGGATGCGAATGTTTAGAAATGCGAGAGTTTTCGTTTCTTAATAAATGCATGCTGAAGCTTGAAGGCTAAACGAAGGTGTTTTTGCGATATGTAGTCTTCAACTATAGATGAATAGATATAGTTGAAGAATGCTGAGCACTAGCCTCGTTTATTTCTTTCGCGATTAATTATTTTCTGGTTTGGGTGCTTTTTCAGCAAGACATAAACTGATGAGAGGCCTCCGTGTTGTTTTTGCGCTGTGTGGAAAGCAATCACCATATTGATTTGGCGTAACCACTGATTAACATAACTTTTAAGAAATGCTGGAAAAGGTTTGCTTTGCAAGCCTAAGCCATGTCGTACCAATAACGTTCTGATACCTTGTTCGTGGCAATCTTTAATCGTTTTATAAAGGCTAATGCGCGCTTCATCAAACTTCATGTGAGTGATATTTAAGCTTGCATCAATGTGGTATTTACCTAGTCTTAGATTCTTATATACACCGTGCTGCACACCATCTTGTTTGTATTCAATGAAGTCATGGGGGTCGATTGGTTCGACTTTCTCAACCGAAAGTCCATTGTCATCTTTTTCAATTTCTGCTTCTAATGCCTCACGTTTAAGGCGTTGAGCAAGATTTTCACTCGGTTTTTTGGTTAGCACTGCCTTATCTGATTGAATCAACGGTTTAACGTCACTCATTTCGTCAATAAAAGAAAGGTCGTCGGGAAGAGATTGAACCATGAACAAACCGTGTAGTTTTGTAATTATTATCTACTTATACGTCTATATCTGAATCTTAGTCCAGTTGTATTTTATAGAACTGCTATCCTTAGCGATATATTTCCCCAAAGTGAACAAAATTATAGGAAAGAATGTGATCAAATATTCAATTGTATTCATGCTTTGGTTTGTGTCTTTAACTATTTTCTCAAATGTTAAAGCACAACAAAATGAACGCATGGCGCTTATCAACGATGTGACATTTCATAATACCAAGTATGGGAATAATAATGCGGGTAATGGCTTCATAGTGAACGTTAAAGGGAAAGATTACGCTATCACTGCAAAGCATATACTAATGATTATTAAAACAAACAAAATGAAATCCGTCGATTTTTCAGGTGAATTGAAACAATGGAAAATGTTTGATCGAAATAATGCATCTCATTATCTCATTGTTGATAAATTGATTAATGCTAACAAGAATGAAAAGCTTGAGTGGGATACATTGGAAAATGACTGGATTGTATTTTCTATTAAAGACAATAAAACTGAGAATACGCCTCTAAAATTCAGAGCCAAGCCATTGGTTAAGGGCGAAAAATTATATGTTGTAGGGTGGGCGTATCAGGATAAAGAAGGCCCACAAAGAACATACGAATTTGAATTTGATAAAACAGAGGACAACTTACACACGCTTATACAAATAAGAGGCCCTGAAAGCTTATCTGGATTAAGTGGTTCACCTATTGTAGACGAGCAAAGTCGAGTGGTTGGTTTAGTATCTACTGGCTGGCAAGATGAAGATAGTAATATCGTGTATTTACAAGCGAGTAAGGCAAGTGATGTACAAGAATTTATCGAAAACTATTCTCTAATTAGTAAGTGAATAGGTAAAAACCATTAAAATAATTCTTTAAAAACATTGGCACCACTAGTGTCTGCGGACTTATTCTCATGTTAAAAATGCTAGCAATGATTTGACAGACAGTGACATTGTCAAATTGATTCAAGCCCAACCTTCCATAAAATGGTCCGCCCTAGAGGACTCGAACCTCTGTCGATCCCTTAGGAGGGGATTGTTCTATCCATCTGAACTAAGGGCGGGCATATGGATACATTATTCACCAACTCGCCCTATAAATGAAGTTTTATTGTCGTGCTACGTAGTCATTTGGTTGGATGTTTCCCAGTAGACTGCGATCACGACTAGTAACCGTTGCAGTTTCGGCAAATACTTGGGTAACAACTAGTGCGGTAGGATTTAGTACAAACTGTTTGTACTCTTGACCAAAAGTATCTCTGATTTGCTTAACGCTAAGTAAGGTAAGTTGATCGCCTGCCTTTACGTTCTGATTTTTACCTAAGTTTATTTGCAATTGATTGTTTGCTACTGCCAAAATTCGCCCCATAGTAGGCTCGCAAAGAACCGACTCTTCTAAATCAATGGCGGATTTTTGCAAGCTTTTCAAAACAGCTCTACCATAACGGCTGCGCCAAAATTGATCTGAATTCACATCAATGCTGCTAGTTAGGCCAAATTCCCATGCTTCAGAAATACGGTATTGTTTTTTTATTAACTGCTCACCAGATGCGCCATTGAGCAAGGTTAATGTATAGGCAAAGTTGCGAACGGCTTGTGCTTCTTTCCAAAATTTGAATGCGCTGACTTGATTTCTTTCAACACTTATATCGTCCAGGGTGATTGCGAGTATATATTGCACATCGGTTTGTTGCGCCAATTTAGTGGCTTGAATCTGTTGGTTAGTGTTGTGCCAATTTAAGGTGTAAGGTTCGACTTCACTTAGTGTTAATGAAGTACTGATTTGTGCAAAAGTTTCTTGCATCTTCATAGCAGCGGCTGAGCCTATCTTATGTAATTGACCGTCGGCAGCTTGCGCACCATAACGAATAGGAAAGTAAGTGGTAGCAATGCGCTTCGTATAGTCGGCGGCTGAACATTGCGATTCTTGCGAGAAAATATCAGCGCGAATTGACACTGTCACGTAGTCGTCTTGATAAACCTCGTCAATTAACTCGATAGTATTTACTTCGCCACTTGAACGTATTTCAATATGGTCATTCATCAGCAAGCCATTAGTCATTTGTTGTACACTTCTTACTGATGCCCCTGCGAACAGAAGCGCCTGCTTAATGGCTTCTTCGGTTGCTTGATGTCGAGCGGCTGTTTTGTCGCCATTCAATATGGCGGCTTGCCCAGTGGCAGAGAACCATGCCGCATCGGCAACATGGCTAATACTCATAAATAGTAGCAGTGCAACTGGACTCAAAGAACGGCGGAAGTAGGGCATCAATTTCATCAGTAAATTCACTCATTAGCAATAATTTAACTTAGCTTTTAGCATAGTGTTTTGCGACAAGAGTCTATTTGTAACAAGTATCTATGTTTAAAATAGTTCGCAAAGGACAAATATATAACTATGCTTTGCTTTTGGTATACAAGTAGTGTGCCATAGCAACACTTTATAGAAATGTATTTGACGGCTAGCTTAGTTTGGCAAATAAGCTGAACTTAGGTGAAGCATCGCTTAGAACTTCCGTTTTTAAGTTAAATAACGCCAATTCCTTCTAGTTACAAAATAATGGTGCACATATTGCATTTCCCTATTACTACAAAGTGTAGCCGTAAAAAGCGAACAAAACCCATCCACAATATAGTGGAATTTATAGGTAGGCACATGCGAACAATGAAAAAGAAACGATTACTTTTAGCGTCACTCTCAATAGTAGCTAGTTTAGGCTTAGCGGGTTGCAGCTCAATGTTTACTAAACATGTGGAATGGGAAACCATTGAGCCAGTGAATTACCCTGTGCTCACTGCTGTTGGCTACGCACCTATAAATGCGCAACTTGCTAGCGATGGTTCAAGTAAAACACTGATGGCAATTAAAGCGTCAAAACTAGATGCTTATAGAGAACTGGCAGAGCAAGTGTTTGGCCAAAAAGTTGACGGTGAGCAAGAACTAGCAAATTTGATTTTAACTAACAATCAACTGAAAAGTTCGGTCGAAGGCGTCATTAGAGGAGCTAGAGTAGTTAAATCCTACCCTGTGGGCGAAGATACTTATGCAACAGAATTAGAACTTGATATGTCTCGCGTTTACGATATTTATTTGTCCACCGCAAAGCCTAAAAAAATCCGCAAAGTTACCTACTACTAGTATGTAACCAGCAAAGTGAAATTCGTCTAATGGTTTTTTTGGCGCTGATGTGGCGTCAACAAAATTATATCTGTCGCTACTGCCTTATCAATCTGAATCAACTTAAGTTCTTTTCTTAAACACTTTTCTTAAATTCCACATAATTGAAGATGCAGAAAACTGCCCATTCGAAGAGTGTGCTTGTTTGTTTTTTTGTTTGATATTTTCTAGCAGGTATAGCTAGTCGAGGACTCTAACTAATTTAGGACTTTGGTCCCTTAAGCAGTGAAGCCTTTGGATGCAGCATCGCCGGTGGTTTTGCCGCTGCGGTCGTAGGTCATTGATTCGCGAGCGCGAAGCTCCATCATTAAATTACGCAGGTGAGTCAAGCGCAATTGCCCTTGCTCAACCGATTTAGCATTGATTTGAGTTAAATACTTACACTCGTGAATAATGCTATTGCATTTGTTCATTGCAGCAAGTGCATCATCGACTTTTTCATCGTTTGCCTTTGCCTTCTCAAATAGTGAAGCGATTGACTTATCTTGCTTCTCTACTTCAGTCAACAGCTCTTCTTTTTCTTTTAACAAACCCATTAGCGTCTCAGGCTCTCGAGAACTAATCAGGTGGAGTTCATTTTCTAACAATGCTTTAAGACCGGTAAGTTGCTCCGATTGTTTATCAATTGCACTCAATAAACTTGACATCATTTAGATTTAAACTCCATTCCCGAAAATTTGAGATTCCAATTTGGCAATTTTTTGAGCCAATACCTCAGGGTTTATTCTATAATCGCCATCTGCAATTGCTTTCTTCAGCTTATCAACTCGTTCGTGATTCACTGGAGCTTCCGCATCTTTCTTTTGCACTTGTGAAAGCTGCTGCGCCGACGACGTTAATGACACTGAGTCTTGACGCGGAGCAGCAGTCTGCGCAGCGTTTTGACTTGTGTTTACATTGGCTGATTGACCTTGCGTTTGCTGTTGTGCCAGCTTTTGCCCATCAATCTGCGGCTTGTTTGTATTGTTGTTTATATTATTAATAGTCATAATTTTTTCCAGAACCCATAACACCTCAATGATGGTATCGGCTAGCTATAAGCTAACTTTAGCAAAAAAGTGAAATAAAATCACATTTTCCGCAGTTTTTACTCAAAATACTTCAAATTTTTCAAGCTGATAAAAATAAAGCGTCAAAATATTAACTCTTTTCGTTAAATTTGGATACTCACTACATTGGTACTAGCAACCGTTGCAGACACTGTTTTCTTAGACGCTGCGTTTTGCACTCTGATAGTATCGCCCAAATTTCCGTCCTGTTGCGCTATTCCTGATACTTTCAATTGTAAGCCAGTTGATACCGCTGTAATTGTCACCTTGTCGCCCTTGCAAACAAAGCACAACATGCTGTTATTAATAATTTGACCCGGTCTAACACGACGTTTCAGCCTTGCGCCAACTAGTTTTTCTGTATTGCTGTATGTCGATCCTCGCAGCCTGTTAATAGGTATATCGGCAATGTAAAGATTTCTTGCAGTTAAAAGTGAACCAGGACTCAAAGTTTCGGATGTAACCACAACGGGTTTGGTTTGTTCAACTTGAACTGACGTAAATAAATACCAATTAGTATTTGGGCAAGTTACCTTAACCGATACGTTAGTCTGCTTTAAGTTAGAATTCGAAGCTTCAAACGCTAGAGGAACAGGGCACTTGGGCACATGAATCCGTTTATCTATAACTGATGCGGTGATATTTACGTCCGCACTAGTATCAATGATAGCGTTTTGTTGAACGTAAAGTTCAGCTTGCTGCTGTATGCTTTGGTGAATAGATGCTTTTGTGTTTCCTGCAAATATCACTAAAAATAATGTCAAGCTAAGGCCCATTGCTGTCGATAGCAGTTTACTGGTATTAAATTGCATTTTCTATTACCTGTTTTTTTCTTTATTTGTGTACCAACTAGCGCTGTTTAACCAGTCATCTGTAAAGAGTGTCAAAAGTTCGGCACATTTAACGCTTTAAAAGTGCTTCTTGAATACGGTATATTACGTAAGGCAACAATCATGCCTAAACTTAAATTGGAGATAATGAATGTCCAGTATTATGGATTCGGTCAATCAACGAACACAGCTTGTAGGGCAGAATCGACTAGAGCTTTTGTTGTTTCGACTTAATGGTAAACAGCGTTTTGGCATCAACGTTTTTAAAGTACGTGAAGTCTTGCAGTGCCCGCCATTGACTCAAATTCCAAGGTTGAATAACTTGGTGCGCGGTGTTGCCCATATTCGTGGACAAACTATTTCAGTTATTGATTTAAGTTTGGCAACCGGTGGCCGTCGAATTGAGAACCTAGAAAATGGCTTTATTATCATTGCTGAATATAATCGTTCAGTGCAGGGTTTTCTTGTCGGATCTGTTGAGCGAATTATCAATACCAATTGGGATGCGATTTTGCCGCCGCCAAAAGGAACGGGTAAGGCGAGTTATTTAACGGCTGTTACCGAGGTTGAAGATGAGCTAATTGAAATTCTTGACGTTGAAAAGATATTGAATGAGATATCGCCATTGAAAACCGACATCAGTAAAGGCGTAGCTGATTCACTAGACGTTACATCCAGTGAAGGTAAGATTATTTTTATCGCTGATGACTCGACCGTAGCAAGAAACCAAGTAAAAAAAGCGCTAACTGCCTTGGGTCTTGAAATCGAAATGGCAAAGAATGGTGAGGAAGCACTTGTGCGTCTTAAAGAAATTGCTAGTGAAACGGGGGATGTCACTGACCGAGTAGGTGTCTTAGTTTCAGACATTGAAATGCCTGTAATGGATGGTTATACATTAACCGCAGCCATTAAAAACGATCCTGAATTAGCAAGGTTGCATGTTGTTTTGCACACATCCCTCAGTGGCGTATTCAATCAAGCAATGGTTAAGAAAGTAGGAGCCGACGATTTTATCGCTAAGTTCCATCCAGACGAACTTGCTTCAGCCGTTGGAAAATGGCTTGGCACTGAATTGAAAGCGAAGTAAGGCATGAATAAAGAGCTTTCTGATGCGTCATATGAAAAATTCTGCCATTTTTTGCACGCGAAAAGTGGCATTCTCTTAGGCAATGCAAAACAGTATTTAGTGCGCAGCAGAATGTTGCCTATAATGCACCGCTTCGCAATCTCCGATTTAGACAGTCTTATATTACAGGTCATATCACAGCGCGACCAAATAGTAACGCAAACTGCATTAGAGGCTATGACAACAAACGAAACCCTCTGGTTTCGGGATACCTATCCTTTTGAAATATTACGCAATACACTTTTGCCTGCTTTAGCTAAAAAGCAGAAAAAACTTAGAATTTGGAGTGCAGCGAGCTCAACAGGGCAAGAAGCGTATTCAATTGCTATTACAATTGCTGAATTTATAAAAACAAATAGAAATGCATTTAATGCTGGCATAGAAATTTTAGGCACCGACTTGTCTAGCGACGTTATTAAGGTCGCTAGTAGCGCCAAATATGATACTTTATCGTTGAATCGAGGCTTGAGCGCTGACTTCAAAAAACGTTATTTTACCTTAAATTCTGACCAAAGCATGACGGTTCTTCCGGAAATTATAAAGCAGGTTAGCTTTCGTCAATTTAACTTAACATCTAATTTCTCTCCCCTTGGCAAGTTTGATATTGTTTTTTGCCGCAATGTCTTAATTTATTTCGATGCGGAAAGAAAAACCAAAATACTGCAAGATATTTCCGCTTGTTTGCAGCCGGAGGGAAGTATGCTGTTAGGTGCTTCTGAATCTTTAGCTAGTGCAAGTGCTAAATTTAAAATGATAACTCAGCCTTCAGGCCTTTATTACCGCAAAGTCTAAGCCCTTCATCAATTCAAAGTCTCATTTTTTCGCTTTATTTTTTCTATATTTCATTATTTGGCACATGATTTGCTGAACACTGGTAAGTAGATTTGTAATTGAGCAAAAACACATGGCCATTAATTTAGACCGATTAGTTGGATTTCACCAAAAGGCACTCTCGATAAGGAGTGAAAGAATGGAAGTGATCTCAGGTAATTTGGCAAACGCAAATACACCAGGTTACAAAGCACGAGACATTGACTTCAATAAGGCAATGAAAAGCGCCCAATATAATCAAGGTGGTATGGTTAAAACCCACGATAATCACCTCTCTGGTCGATCGCAATCTCAAGCAGAAATAGAATTTAGAGTTCCTGATCAAGCTGATACTGGCGATGGTAATACGGTTGATGCGCAAGTTGAACGAAATAACTTTCTCGAGAATGGCATGCGCTATCAAGCGGGAATTATGTTGCTTACTGGAAAGATTAAAGGCATGAAAAAAGCACTAAGCGGAGGTCAATAGTAATGAGCTTATTTAATATTATGAAAATTGCGAGCACTGGTATGGGCGCTGAGAGCGTTCGTTTAAATACCACGGCGAGTAACATAGCGAACGCTAACTCGGTTGGTAGCAGCTACGAAGAAACTTATAAAGCGCGTCATCCCGTATTTTCTGCCGCACTTGATCAAGCCAGCACAGATATGACCAAAGGCGCTGGCGTTAAGGTCTTGGGAATTGTTGAAAGTACTAAGCCTTTGCAAGTTGAATATGCACCCGGTAATCCATTGGCTGATGCAGAGGGTTATATTTATAAGCCTAATGTCAACATTGTTGAAGAGATGGCTGACATGTTATCAGCATCAAAAGGTTATGAAACGAATGTGCAAATTGCAGATACAACCAAACGTATCTTCAGAAGAGTGCTTCAGTTAGGTCAAGGTCAATAGAGTTAAGCTAACGATGTTAGCAGTAGCGGAGATATTAAAGTGAATGCATTAGAACGTAATCAAACAGGTTTTAACACTGACCTCTATTGGCAAGACGAGCCGGTTAAGGTTTCAGACGGAACCGAACAAACACTTAAGCAAGAAGACTTTTTTGCTTTGTTAACAGAGCAACTTGCTAATCAAGACCCTACTAAGCCAGTAAACAATGATCAGTTGGTGGCACAAATGACTTCGTTTACAACGGCTGACGGTATTTCGCAGTTAAATGAAAAATTCGGTAACTTTGCATCATCAATGACTTCGAACCAAGCATTACAGGCGTCGAGTCTCATAGGGCAAGACGTGCTAGTAACCGGTAATATCGGTCATATTGCAGAGCTTGGTCAAGGTGTAACAGGTGTAATAATTAATGAGCAAACGTCACAAAATACCAAGATAGCTATTCAAAATAGCCAAGGTGAAGTAGTTCGAACCATGGATGTTGGAACACTTGCCGCTGGCAACGCGCAGTTTAATTGGGACGGTACTGACCAAAACGGCAATCCATTGCCACCCGGTGATTACGCAGTTCAAGTTCAAGGTGATGTGTTTGGAGCCCCAACATCTTTGCCAACAGCAATAAATCGACATGTTGATAGCGTGAGCCTTGCCGGCTCTAGTCAAGGTGTTGTTCTTAATTTAGAGGGTGACGTTAGCATAAAGCTAGATGACGTTATCCAAATCGGTCGATAATAGGAGTTTTTCCCCATGTCATTTAATATCGCATTAAGCGGAGTCTCAGCGGCGCAAAAAGACTTAGATACAACAGCTAACAATATTGCAAACGTGAATACTGTTGGTTTTAAAGAGTCTCGTGCAGAGTTTGGTGACGTTTACGCAGCGTCTTTGTTAGCATCAGGTAAAACCAAAGTAGGTGACGGTGCCTTAACTCAGGAAGTTGCTCAACAGTTTTCTCAGGGTAGTTTGAGTTTTACCAACAATTCTTTAGATTTGGCAATAACGGGTAATGGTTTTTTTGCAACCGTACCAGAAATAACCTCGCGTGATTTCTCTTTTACTCGAGCGGGCCAATTCAAATTAGATTCAAACAATTTTGTAGTTAATTCGTCTGGTAATAATCTATTGGGTTTTCCGGTTAATGCTGACGGAACTTCAGCGTCAGTTGCTTTGAGTACAACTGTACCAGTGCGAATTCCTGATTCGTCAGGTTCGCCGACAAAAACCAGCGAAGTTGATGTTAGATTCAATTTACCCGCTGGCGATCAAGGTAAAACACCAGCCGATTTCGACCCGACTGACCCCTTAACTTATAACGCGGCCACGTCGGTTACGATTTATGATTCATTAGGCGATAGCCACGTGATGACGTATTACTTTATAAAGGATAACGATCCTGCTGTTGTAAATGAATGGTATGTGGCAACAGCTGTGGATGATCAACTAGTCGATGCAACAAACTCTGATGGCTCTAATTCAGACCCAGCTACAGCGGTTAACTCGATGGGAACTAACACAGGTAACGGAGTTACAGCAGCCAAACTTCGATTTAGTGAAGGTGGTGACTTTATTGATATTGAATCTGCTGATGGTTTAGCACAACTAGATTCTAGATTTAGCACTGAAGCTTTGGGTCCTACGATTTTAAGTAATGGTTCAGATCCAACGCAACAAATCGCGATTGATTTCAACTTGGATAGAAATAACGCTACGCCAAACGAGCCTACGCAATTTGCATCTGCATTTGAAGTAACATCGCTTGAGCAGGATGGTTTGCCGGTAGGTCGTTTGACGGGCATAGATATTGGCCCAGACGGTTTGGTTCGTGCTACTTTTTCTAACGGTACGTCTGAACCAATAGTGAGAGTTGCATTAGCTCGTTTTTCTAACGAACAAGGTTTAACCCAGCAAAGTGGTACAGCATGGAAAGAGAGTATTCTCTCTGGCGAAGCACTAGCGGGTGAGGCAACAACAGGAACCTATGGCGACATTAATTCGTCAGCCCTAGAGCAAGCAAACGTTAACTTAACCACTGAGCTCATCGACATGATCATCGCTCAGCGGAACTTCCAGGCTAACTCAAGAGCGCTGGAAGTAAACAACCAGCTTAACCAAACAATCTTGAACATCAGATAACGACACAACAAAATAAAAAAGCCGACGAAAGTCGGCTTTTTTATTTGCATTAGAGAGTCTGTTTATCCTGCCGCACCACTTGGCATTGTCCTTGCAAACACATTTGTATTCAGATCTATTTATGTCAAAAAAGAGTCGAATTCCATGGATAAAATGCTCTATATCGCCGCAAGTGGTGCCAAGCAAGACCTCATTGCTACTGCCGTGCGCGCCAACAATTTGGCTAATGCACAAACCAATGGTTTCAAAGCACAGTTAGAACAAGCGCGCGCAATGCCAGTATACGGCGAAGGTTTGCCGAGTCGCGTGTTTAGTATGACCGAAAGTCCAACTAACAACTATGATAGCGGCCCGCTAATTACTACTGGTCGTCCGCTTGACGTCGCAGTGCAGGGTGATGGTTGGTTTTCCGTGCAAACTCCAGACGGCGAAGAGGCCTATACCCGCAGTGGTAGTCTGACCATGACAGTTGATGGCGCATTACAAGATTCAAAAGGAAATTTGGTGATCGGCGAGAACGGTCCACTGTTTTTACCGGTTCCCGTAAGCAACGTTACTGTTGGCAATGACGGCCGTATTTCTGCTCGATTGCAAGGTGCGCCTGAAAGTCAAATTGATGAAGTAGGTCGACTTAAAATGGTTAACCCGCCCATAGATACAATGAAGCGTCGTACCGATGGCTTGTTTGACCTTAAAGATGGCGGCATAGCACCGCAAGATATTAACGTCGGGGTCGGTGCTGGCATGCTTGAAGGTTCCAACGTAAACGCAGTTGAAGAGATGGTAAGTATGATCAGCTTGCAGCGTCACTATGAGATGCAAGTCAAATTAATGAAGAAAGCGGATCAGATGGTAACCAGTTCAAATACCTTACTAAGAATACTTTAGTAAGTTAATAAATTAGTTAATAAGCGAAAGATTTTTCGCGGAGGTTTTTATGCACCCAGCATTATGGATAGCTAAAACAGGTTTAGATGCAGCACAAACTGATGTATCTGTTGTATCGAATAACTTGGCGAACGCCAGTACCATTGGTTTCAAAAAAGACCGTGCGGTTTTTGAAGATTTGCTTTATCAAAACATTAACCAACCCGGTGGCCGCTCATCGGCAGACACTGAGCTACCATCTGGCTTAATGCTTGGTGCAGGTTCAAAAGTAGTCGCTACGCAAAAGGCACATACTCAAGGTAATTTATTAACCACTGAAAATGCCTTAGATCTTTCGATTCAAGGTCGTGGTTTTTTCGAAATTCAACAACCTGACGGATCATTGGCATACACCCGCAACGGTCAATTTACTTTGAATGATCAGGGTAATATTGTCACGCCGGGGGCAGGTTTTGTGCTTCAACCCGTTATAACGCTGCCGCAAGATGCACAGCAAGTGACTATTTCACAGGACGGCGAAGTTTCAGCGCAATTGCGTGGTCAAGCTGCACCTCAAGTATTAGGCCAACTTAACTTAGCCGATTTTATCAATCCTGTTGGCTTACAGCCTATTGGTCAGAATTTGTATGTAGAAACCGCAGTTTCGGGGGCTCCTGTGCAAGGTGTTCCAGGGCTTGAAGGTTTGGGTGCAATATCACAAGGCACACTTGAAACATCAAACGTGAATGTGACTGAAGAGTTGGTGAATTTGATTGAGAGTCAACGCTTGTATGAAATGAACTCCAAAGTAATTTCGTCAGTTGACCAAATGCTTGGTCAAGTTATTCAACAGCTGTAGGAATACGTTTATGAGATTCTTTTCATCACACGCTCTAAAAATTATCGCTCTTAGCGTCTTTGTGGTTAGTGCTTTAACAGGTTGCCAGTCAACTGCCATTCAGCCAGTAACAGCGAATGACCCATATTATGCGCCGGCTGTGCCGACCATGGCGCGAGACGAAATAATTGAAGACGGTAGTTTGTTTACCAAAGGCATGGTTAATAGTTTGTATTCTGATGTGAAGGCACGTCGCGTCGGCGATATTATTACTGTGCAATTGAGCGAAAATACAAATGCCTCAAAGTCAGCGGGCACCACATCAAGCCGTGAATCAACTGTCGACGTAAATCCAATTATTGGCTTGGGTGGCAATGCGATAAACATTGGCAAGCAAAGCGTTCAACTTGGCGTTGATTCGAGCAACGATTTTAGTGGCGATGCCCAAGCAAATCAGAGCAACAGCCTTACTGGCAATATTTCAGTGACGGTAGTTGAAGTGCTGCCTAATCAGAACTTAATTATTCGTGGCGAAAAGTGGCTAACTCTAAATAACGGTGACGAGTATATTCGATTGACCGGGGTTATTCGATCTGCTGACATTTCTCCAACAAACGAAATTAAATCAACCAAAATAGCCAATGCTCGCATTCAATATAGCGGCAAAGGCTCTTTCGCTAAAGCACAAGAAAAAGGTTGGTTAACTGAATTTTTCTCGTCCACTTGGTGGCCACTCTAGGATTATATGATGAAGTTATTTACTGTTTTTCTCGTATTAAGTTTGCTGTTATCGCCGTTTCAATTGCAAGCGCAGCGGATCAAAGATTTGGCCACTATACAAGGTGTTCGTGATAACCAGCTAGTAGGTTATGGCTTAGTTGTAGGCTTGCCAGGAACCGGTGAAACGAGTCCTTTTACCGAGCAAAGTTTTAGAACTATGCTGGCTAACTTCGGTATTTCATTAGACGCTAATGTTAAACCAAAAATTAAAAATGTTGCGGCGGTTGCAATACATGCGACTCTTCCTGCTTTTAGAAAACCGGGTCAAACCATTGACGTCACAGTGTCTTCAGTTGGAGAGGCGTCGAGTCTAAATGGCGGCACATTACTGCGCACATTTTTACGCGGCTTAGACGGTGAAATTTATGCTGTAGCACAAGGTAGCTTGGTGGTTAGTGGTTTTGGTGCGCAAGGTAACGACGGCTCCAGAATAGTGTCCAATACGCCAACTGTAGGTCGCATTGCAAACGGCGCTGTTGTTGAAAGAGCTGTGCCATCAGGTTTGATGCAAAACGATTATTTAACATTGAATTTAAACACACCGGATTTCAGTACGGCTCAGGCTTTAGCTAATATTATTAACAGCCGTTTGGGTGGTGATGTTAAAAAAGGCACAGCGATAGCTACGCTTTTGGATGCAGCCTCAGTTAAAGTTATGGCACCTCGAGACCAAAGCCAACGAGTGAGCTTTTTAGCTACCATTGAAAACTTTGTATTTCAGCCCGCTACAGCGCCAGCTCGAGTTGTTATAAATAGTCGAACAGGCACGATAGTGATTGGGCAAGACGTTAAGTTGCTGCCCGCTGCAATTACGCACGGTGGCCTAACTGTAACAATTTCAGAAAACCTACAGGTTGATCAACCTAATGCCTTAGCTAATGGCAACACTGTCATTACGCCGCAATCTATAGTTGACGTGCAACTAGATGATAGTCGAATGTTTTTATTCGATCCAGGCGTAAGCTTGGAAGAATTGGTTAGAGCAGTGAATGAAATAGGCGCCGCGCCAGGTGATTTGATGGCCATTCTTGAAGCATTGCGTCAAGCCGGCGCACTTCAGGGCGAATTGGTGATCATCTAATGGATTTAACTTCGGCAACTAAAAGCCAACTTGAAATGTCGCGCAACTACCATGATATGGGTGGTGTTAATAAGCTGCGGGAAGCAGCGCTATCTGGTGACGAGGGTGCGTTAGAAGAGGCGGCAAAACAATTTGAAGCGATATTTGTGCAAATGATGCTTAAGTCGATGCGAAAAGCACAAGATGCACTTGCGGATAAAGATAGTCCTTTTAGCACGGAGCAAGTGAAATTTTATCGTGAGATGCATGATAAGCAATTGGCAACAGACTTAAGTGCGAACGGCAGCATTGGCCTGGCTGAAGTTATTATGCAGCAAATGAGCCCGGGCGCTAGCGTAATGCCAGGGAGCGCAGTGAGAACTGATGGCAATCTATCAGTTTTAAATAGGCACAATGTTGCCGCTGTTCAAAATGCGCAAGACTCAGTACTAGGAAAAAACTATGAAAACGTCAAGTCTGGTGCATTCAAAGAAGCTGCATTTTCCTCCCCACAAGAATTTGTAGAAGTTCTATATCCACATGCAGTTGAAGCAGCTAAGACTCTGAATATTGATCCCAAAGCAATGATTGCCCAAGCGGCATTAGAAACCGGTTGGGGTAAAAGCTTAATTCATAAAAATGACGGCGAAAACAGCCATAATTTATTTGGTATCAAAGCTGATAAGCGCTGGGACGGTGAAAAAGCGACGGTGGATACGCTTGAGTTTGTTAACAATATGCCGGAAAAACAACAGGCATCTTTTAGAAGCTATGGCTCATTTAGTGATTCTATGGAAGATTATGTCGACTTTGTTAAGTCAAACCCTCGTTATGAACAAGCTATTGGTAAAACTGAAACGCCCAAAGAGTACTTTGATGCACTGCAACAAGCGGGTTATGCGACCGATCCCAATTATTCTGAAAAAGTGATGTCAGTGCTCAATGGCAACATTCTAGGTGAATTATTACCATGATTAAAACGGCAGATTTATTCTCTATCGCTAAAACTGGCGTTAATGCGAGCAGTCGACTGCTCAACACTACCAGTAATAATATTGCGAATATTAATACTGAAGGCTATGTGCGTGAACGAACTGAGTTTAAATCTCAATTAAATGGCGGGGTTGACCGTGGATTTACAGATCGTGTTTTATCTGTATTTGCAATGAATCAATTACGCCGTGACATTACAAGTGTGGGTGAAAACCAAGCATTCGTAGATCGCGCCGTCGGTCTAGACAACGTATTGGCAAGTGAAGCAAACTCCGTGTCAGGTGCAGTTACGCGGTTCTTTGCGTCGATACAAACGTCTGCTGATGACCCAACTAACGTTACATCTCGTGATGCGGTGCTTGGACAAGCTCAAGGCCTAGTAAATCGTATTAATACGCTGGGCGAATACATGTCGGTAAAAGAGGAAGAAGTTGAGCTGCAGATTGAAAACAGTGTTAGTAATGCTAACGCTTTAATAAAGCAAATTGGACAGCTAAATGAAGCCATTCAAATTGTAGGCAATAGCAGCAATGTTGATACGCCCTCTGCATTGATGAATGAAAGAGACTTAGCCATTCGAAAGTTAGCTGAATATATGTCAGTTGAAACCCGTCCTAGTCCAAACAGTGATTTGGGAATTGTGGTTAACTTAACCTCAGGTGAATCTTTAGTGCTTGCTGATGGCACATTCAATGTGCTTGCTTTAGATGGTGAACCTGACTACACAACTGCTCAACTAAAGCTGTCTACTAACTATGCCCCACCAAAATCAAATACGACGCTGAATGTGCAAGAACAGAAAATGGGCGGTGCCTTAGGCGGCTTATTTAGGTATCGAGAGCAAGTGCTTGAGCCTTCACAACGTGACTTAGGGAAGTTATCGATAGCCCTAGCTGATACCTTTAATTCACAGAACAGACAAGGTATGGATCTTGATCAGCAACTTGGCGGAGATATTTTTACGCTGCCCGAATTTAGAGGTATTAATTACTCTGAAAACTCTGATTTAAGTTTAGGCATCAAAGGGCGATTTACGGCAGGAGCGGGCGGTGAAATTACCAATTCTGATTACCGAGTCGAAGTCCTAACAAGCCCAACAGGAGCGCCACCCACTTTTGATTTACAAGTATCAGCACTTAATACAGACGGCACTCAACAGGTCGACTCTGACGGAAATGCTATTACGCAAACGTTAACCGTAAGTGCTCAGCAAGGCACCTATAACAGTATTATGGGTGGTATAGAAATTGAGTTTGCTAGTGGCTCGAGCTACGCGATAGGTGACCAATTCTTATTTCAGCCTTTGAGAACTGCATCAAATAACTTATCTCTAGCAACCACAAGAGGCGAAGACTTAGCGTTTGCTAAACCACTTAGAGTTGATACTAACGCGGCGAATTTGGGTGATGCTACTATTCGCAATGTGTCGGTTAGCAATACAAATATTGATAATACATTCAGCGATGTGCAGGCGTCTGGATTTAATGGTTCTGGCAATATTCAAAGCGCAAGTGAAACGCCGGCCAGTGTTGGTGCGCCTGCATCTGTTTTGTTTACTAGTGCCAGTGAGTTTCAAGTATTAGATAATGCAGTACCACCAAACATTATTACTACTGTAACAGGAGTAAGTGATTTAAATAACTTGCTACAACAAGCTAAAGATAACGGCAGCGCGCCGCCATGGCCAACCGAGTTTGCAGCTCTTGATGATTATCCAGGGTACGACTTTAGTTTAGAAGGTATTCCAAAGCCAGGTGACTCATTTGATATCAGTTTTAATACAAACGGCTTTGCAGATAATCGAAATGCGCTTGAATTGGCTAATTTACAGCAAGAGGACACGGTTAGACAAAGCACTGGTAGCAACAATAGTAAAGCCACTTTTAATGAAACTTACGCTGGTATTGTTGGCAGTATTGGTGCACTAACCGCTAATGGTAAAATTGAATTAGAAGCGTCAAAGGTACTTAAAACACAATCCTCCGATTGGTTTGAATCAACCTCTGGTGTTAGTTTAGATGAAGAAGCTGCAAATTTGATTCAATTTCAGCAGTCGTATGCTGCAGCAGCAAGAATACTTACTACAGCACAAGAGCTGTTTGATACCATACTAGCGGCGGCAAGGTAGTTAATATGAGAGTTACAACAAACTTAATTTATAATCAAAATTTACGCAGCATTAATAACAATCAAGGCAATTTAGTTGATATGCAACAGCAACTTGCTAGTGGTAAAAAGCTACTGCGACCTAGTGATGATCCTGCGGGAGCTGCGCAAGTTATTCGCTTAACTGAACAATTAGATAAAATCACGCAATATCAGCGTAATAATGACTTAACGACGAATGCCTTGGAACTTCAAGAGACGGCTTTACGCGGCATTAATGATGTAGTGAATCGAGCGAGAGTGCTAACCATTCAATCAGGTAACGGTATTCTTGCGTCTGAAGACAGAAGCGCTATAGGTGCAGAAATCGAACAAATTCGTAATCAAGTCTTAGATTTAATGAATACTCGTAATGCAAGTGGTGAATATATTTTCTCTGGATACCAATCTACTTCCCAGGCGTTTGAATTCAATCCTAGTGCAAGTGGCAACAAAGTTGCGTTTCTAGGTGATGATGGTGAAAATCAAGTGCAAATTTCAGATAACTTGAAGATTCAAAGCTCGTCTTCAGGGAAATCTATTTTTCAGGAAGCATTTGCGCGTTTGAACTTTAATATTACATCTCAAACTCCAGGTATCTCATTAGAAACCTCGAAAATAGCTGAACAGGGTACTTTTGATGAATTTCATAAACAAAATTTTGACCCAATTAACCCAGCTAATAATCAATATCGATTCGAGATTATAGCAGGCGACCAAGTGTCTATAACTAATATAGGAACTGGTGCACTTGTTTCTACACAGGGCTTTGAATCTGGCAGCCCTGTCGGTTTTGCCGGTATGCAATTAAATTTTGAGGGGAGTCTGGGTGATAACATTGAAATCAATCTCAATCGTCCTGAAAAGAAAAATTTGGCTGAAACTCTTAATGATATGTTTATTGCTTTAACATCCGATACAATTTCTGAAGCAGACTTTATGAGCGCTATCGATAATACCTTAGTTGGCTTGGATAATGGTCTTGAGAAAATGGCTCGGGAAAATTCATCTATTGGCGCAAGATTAAATATTGCGCAAGCAATTAAAGAGTCAAATTTGGACAATGAGATTACTTTACAATCGGCACGCTCTAGCATTGAAGATGTCGATTATGCTAAAGCGTCAACAGAATTTGCTAGACAGGAAACAGCCTTGCAAGCAGCTTTTCAATCTTTTCCCAGAGTAAGTAACTTGTCGCTATTTAATTACCTTTAATTAGCATAGCCTGGGTTAACTCTGTCCAATTTACGTAAAATACCAGGCCAAGCTAATGAGCCGCCGGCGGAGCGCGTAACTTCTTTTGCTTGCGTTTGAATACCAGCCAAAATTTGGTCAGGAATTTTAATCATTGGCTGCCCAGTTGCTTGTGCCTTAAGTTGAATTTCGCAAGAGCGCTGCAGAAAGAACATGAAGGTAAATGCATCAGCGATGCTGTTGCCGCAAGTTAGCAAGCCGTGATTACGCAAAATCATAAAATTGGTATCACCAAGATCGTCAACTAAGCGTGCTTTTTCGTCTGGGTTAAGTGCCACGCCCTCATAATCATGATACGAAAGTGATGACAAGGCAAATAACGACTGTTGGCTATACGCTTGCAAACCGTCTTTTAATGTTGATATTGCGATGCCTTCTGTAGTGTGCAGATGCATAACACAAAGAGCATCATCACGTGCGCCATGCACTGCACTGTGAATTATAAAGCCGGCAGGATTGACATCGTAATCGGATGGCATCACCTTATTCCCCTCAATATCCACTTTAACTAAACTCGATGCCGTAACTTCTTCGAACATCAAGCCGTATGGATTAATAAGAAAATGATGTTCAGGTCCAGGAACGCGGGCAGAAATATGAGTGAAGACTAAATCGTCCCAACCATAATAGGCTACAATTCTATAGGCTGCGGCCAAATCAACTCTTGCTTGCCACTCTTGCTCACTAACCTTGTCTTTCACTGAATTTGTCATTTGATATTTTCCCTTGATCTATTTCTATTTCTATTCTTAACATTAAAAGGTCGTTTAGCCAAACGCTTGCTTATCATGTTAATTAGGACTGCGTTTTTCATATGCGCAAACTAACAATCATCTTGGGGCTTTCGCAAGTATTCGATACGGCAAATTATTTTTACTCAAGCATGCCGACTCTAAGAAATACACTTAGCTTTGAATGAAAACAGAGGGGTCACAAACGATAGTCAATAATCAGTAGTATTTGCCTTTCATATTGTTTAGGACTTAAACCAAGATTAGCCCTATTAAATGCGGTATTTTTATTGATATGTAATTCAGTGCCAATTCGCCAAAGCTTGCTAAATTGGTATTGATAATTAAATGTGAGTGCATGCCCAAAACTAGTATTTACGTCAACAGGAATATCGTCTTGTTCAGCAACGTCAAAAACGTCTAAGCGAAAGGTAACTTTGTTTCGTGAATTTAACTTTGCCGTGCTTTGCAAAAACCCTGCAAAGTAGTCTACATGCACAAAATTATCCCCCATCATTGTTGAACCATATAATAGCTGACTCTTGAGTTGCCAACGGCGATTAAGTTGATGGTTTAAAGCAAATGAATGAAACTTAGTTCGCCAAGCATAAAGCCGTTGACTGTTAACCACATTTGGATCGGCTAAGTTATCATATCGATAATACTTGAACTCGGTGCGTCGTAAATAATTTAAATGAAGTCCCAAGTACGCACCAACCCTAGAATCCAATTCGCTAAATGGCTCTACCCAAGCAGGGTGGTCTATTCCATCTACTGAGACAACACTGGGGTAAGGCGCAAATTCTAGCCTTTCAGCAAATAAGCTTTGGCGATCGTGTGAAGCAAAACCACGCCACGCAATTACGCTACCTAGTGGGTCATTTCCTTTGTATAAACCGAGCTTGGCATCCCAACTCCATGGCGTTGACGTTCGGCGGCCGCTTTTGAATAACGAACCTTCAATGCCAAAAATACGCAGCTCTTCTCCAAACCAACTATTTATTGCAGATTGTTGGTAGGTGTCTGGAGACAACCAGCCAATGTCGGTGTTTTCAACTGACAATTCGGGATAAAAAATGCCAAGCCGAACTTTGTATTTCAATGCAGATTTAAGCAGAGGTTGATACTTTATTTCAATTTGTGACGGACCAATGTGTTGATCGCCATCAGTATAGGCATTGAAAACTAGTTTACTAGAGAAGGCACTTGTCCAATCAGAATCAATTTGCAAGATGCCTTGTTGTAATATTAATCCATTATTGTCATGTCTTAAAATACCAGTGCCACTATTTAAAAAGCTAACTAAGTTACTGCTGGCAACAAGGCCTACTTGAATAATCCCAGAAACGTCATGATTAATTTGCGATTTAGCTGATGCTTCTAATTTAGCTGAAGCTCCTGATACCGCTGAAGCTCCTGAAACGGGCATGCCGAAGATGAGCAAACTTAAGAAAATTGAAGCGCTTATTGAATTCATTGTGCGACCATTTGAGCAATTAAGGAATATAGTAACGATATACAAGCTACTCTCGACTATGGGTAAACTTCAATAGACAGAGACTCATATCCTTCAGTATCTTCTAGCATTTTATTTTCTAAGGTAAACGCTAGGTCTCTCTGGTTAAGTGCTGGAACTATAGTCAAGCGCTTGGTTTTTTCTTGCATTCTTGGGTGCCAGACGGTAATACTTTTAATTGCATTATCTATGCTCAAACTTACATGACCGTTGATGTCAGTTTTTGCAAAATGGTGGGAGTCAGCAACGTAAATATAGCCCAACATCCAATCATGAATATTGCAGCCTAAGTCAACGATACCTGCGCTATCAAATTTAACAGGGGCTGCCTGCTTTCCTTCATACAAGCCTTGCTCGAATGATTTAGCTTGAGAAAATGAGTAAATGTGGTGTTTTATGTTGTCAGAGTTTGGGAAGTTAACCAACGTTCCTTTTTCAATTGCGAGTATATGGGGTGCAAACTGCTCTTCAATTTGATCCATGATAGCTAGTTTATCATTGTCACGGCTAACTGGTTCAAGCAAGTGAAATTCGACAATAACGTTACTGATAGGCTTGTTATTTTTGTCCAAGACATTTACTGAGTAATTACTCGGCATCACCTTTTCCTTTTTTATTTCGCCTGAAAGCTCGCTGCTTGTTAAAGCATTGCTTGAAAATATAGCTAGGCCCGGCAACATCATTCCAATTGCTAGCCAGCATGTTTTAAATTTTATCTCTAGGTACATATTTATTCCGATAGTTCTATTGCTTAATTTCAATCAGTATTCTAAATCATAAACAAGGGTTAATATGCTCAAGATTATAAAGACCGGATATATTGATAATTCCTTCGCGCTATTAAATATCGACCTTACTTAAATATATCTGAGTGCTTTCGAGTGAGTGCTTTCGAGTGAGTGCTTTCGAGTGAGTGCTTTCGAGTGAGTGCTTTCGAGTGAGTACTTTCGAGTGAGTACTTTCGAGTGAGTACTATCCTATAACTTCGACAATACAGGGTAGGCAAGACAATTTAATTGCTATTTGCCTTGAGTATGCATTCAGTAAAATGTTAACACCTGTTAATACATAAAATTTTTGAGCGTGTAAGTTACTGTTTAGTATTGTGAATTCGTATTTTTGAGTTTGCTTATCTTTGAGGTCGAGCTGCTGAATGACTGAAGTACCATAGTTACAATTACAATCAGTCGCATGTTGAATGCTAGGCAATAGGTTGTTATTTGAGCGGTTTCAATCAGTAAACGCAGCATTCCAAGATTTATATGGAATTTTATTATAATTATTTTATGCCAAATTAAACTCATAATTTATACGCTTAACCTATGATTTATATAAGTAATTTACTTCTAACTACCTCATGGTGCGGCAATGAGGTGGCAATTTTTTGCCGCTAATATAGAAAAAAAGCATTTTTTATCTAAAGAGAATCAAACCCGTGTCGATAACTTTTACGAGAGAGCCAGTACATGAACTTTTCATTTGAATCGTTTTTGTTCTACAAATAAGAATTAAACCACCGGAGTCACGTCCGGCGACCAGCAAGCTGCTGGACTGAGAGTGTAGGAGAGACTTATGTCTATGTTCGTAAATACAAACCAATCGGCGTTGAATGCTCAGCGTCAATTAATGAATTCATCAACCAGTTTGAACACATCGTTCGAACGGTTATCTTCGGGTTTCCGTATAAATCGTGCTTCAGATGATGCTGCTGGTTTGCAAATTTCGGAGCGTATGACGTCGCAAATTAATGGCTTGGATCAAGCTGTTAGAAACGCGAACGATGCGATTTCATTGACGCAAACGGCTGAAGGTGCATTGTCTGAAACCACCAATTCATTACAAAGAATCCGCCAATTAGCCATTCAGGCACAGAATGGTATCAACTCTTCTGCTGACCGTGTGGCACTTAATACTGAAGTTTCTGCACTAAAGACTGAAATATCAAGAATCTCTACCGATACCCAATTTAACGGTGTTGACTTACTTAAAGGCAGTTTCTCTGCAGCGTTCTTAGTTGGCGCAAACAGTGGACAAACTATTTCGGTTAACTTGTCAGGCGGAAGTCTACCAGGCAGTATCACTGGATTCTCTACTGGAGGCTTAGGCTTAGCCACAACTCAGATTGATACATTTGCTAATGCGTCAGCTGCTATAGATGATATCGATGCAGCCCTTTCTGGTATAGGTAGTGTAAGAGCTGACTTGGGTGCATTAACAAACCGCTTCCAATCAACAATCCGTAACTTGTCTAATATTTCTGAGAACGTATCTGGCGCGAGATCGCAAATTCGTGATACTGACTTTGCATCAGAAACCGCACAATTGACACGTAATCAGATTATTCAGCAGGCTAGTACAACCATACTATCACAGGCTAATCAGCGTCCGCAGGCCGCTCTTCAGCTTCTTGGTTAAGCTTAACTGACCCTACTGTTTGGGGAATGAAGCCAGGAGGTAGTATCTAGCGTCACATTCCAAACAGCAGAGAGTCCGCTCACTCTCTACATAACAGAGCGAAAGGCCAGGCATTGCCTGGCCGCTTATTTTTTTATAAGTATTTTAGATTATCAATAATCATTTAACTGATTGATATTCATAATTATTTTTATGAAATTAAGGCCTGCCTAATAATTCCCCTTTATTTTATTTAGTTTTATTACTAAAGATTTTTGCGTATCTGCACGATAAGTATTTCAAGCACGGAGATAAAAACAATAAACACTCTGGCTCAGAATATTTTATTCAGCTTAGTACAAATAATGTGAAACGCCGAAGAGCAAAACGCATGATGACAATGAAAGCCGAAAGGCACCAAAATAATAATCATTGAAGCTGAGAAAACGTGATACTGAATTAGCAACGACCCAAAGAGGTTTGCAATTCAATATTAGAAAATCGTTAGGAGAAAATCGTGAGTTTATTCGTCAGTACGAATGTATCTTCATTACAAGCGCAGCGTCAGATTTTTACAGCTTCAACCCGTCTTGATACGGCATATGAACGCTTATCTTCTGGTTTTAGAATTAACGGTTCAAAAGATGATGCAGCGGGTTTGCAAATTAGCGACCGCATAACAACACAAGTGAACGGTTTAACACAAGCTGTGCGCAACGCCAATGATGGTATTTCGCTTGCTCAAACCGCTGAAGGCGGGATGCAAGAAATTACCACCGCACTGCAACGTATTCGAGTGCTGGCGATACAATCCCAAAATGGGATTAATGCCTCTGATGATAAAACCTTATTACAAAAAGAAGTGTCTGCATTAAAATCAGAGATCGACAGAATATCGTCGACCACACAATTTGCAGGTGTTGACATTCTTAGAGGCAACTTTTCGTCCATATTCTTAGTTGGTGCAAATTCAGGGCAATTCATTGCCGTCAATTTATCCAGACAGGGCGGATTCGGTACCTCGGGACTTTTCGGTAGTGGCGTAGTGTCAGTTGCCAATTCGGGATTGGCCTCAACCACCGTTAGTTTAATGGATACTGCGATTTCTATCATAAACTCTAAACGCGTCGACTTGGGCGCGCTTCAAAACCGCTTTCAATCAAGCGTTAGAAATTTATCAAATATAATAGAGAATGCGTCGCAAGCAAGATCACGCATCAGAGATACAGATTTTGCAGATGAAACGGCTAAGTTAACGCGTTGGCAGATTACTCAAGAAGCTAGTGTGACGGTACTTGGACAAGCAAACCAGCGGCCACAGCAGGCGCTACAACTATTACAGTAAGTTTTTCAAATTCTGAATACAAGTCTACAACACTAGAAATGTAAACTGAAAATCCTGAAAAAAATATATTAACAAAGATTGATAGGCACATTTGTGAGGAATGAGTGTGGGTGAAAATCGCAGAGATGCGAGTGCAGATAAAATACGAGGAACTGCTGACTGACAGGAACGATGCCAGGAGGTAGTGAGAGGTATAGAGGTCTGGACCACCATACCTGTCTGTCAGCAAGAGCTTTCGCTCTGTTACAGCAATTGCATCATCAGGCGAGTGACTGCTTGATGAAAATGAGTCAGTCCATGACTCGATAGTAGTAATGCACCAAGTGTGCCAAAAATGAAAAATGCGTAAAAAAAAATAATAAATGCGCTTAATATTTAAAATTATACAAACCAAAATCGTTAGGAGATTATCATGAGCTTATTTGTAAATACTAATGTGTCAGCTTTAAACGCACAGAGACAACTACTTAATACTTCAACTAGTTTGAACACATCTTTTGAAAGACTGTCTTCAGGCTTCCGTATTAACCGCGCATCAGATGATGCGGCTGGTTTGCAGATTTCGGAGCGAATGACATCGCAAATTAATGGTTTAGACCAAGCAGTTAGAAACGCTAATGATGCGATTTCATTGTCGCAAACTGCTGAAGGAGCATTGGCTGAGACAAGCAATTCTTTACAAAGAATTCGCCAATTAGCAATTCAGGCACAAAATGGCATTAATTCTGATGAAGACCGCAATGCCCTTAATAAGGAAGTGACTGCTTTAAAAGAAGAAATTTCAAGAGTTTCTACAGCGACTCAATTTAACAACGTTAATATATTGTCGGCTGACTTCTCTGCGGCATTTTTAGTAGGTTCAAACAGTGGACAGACGATTAGCGTTAACTTGTCAGGCGCTACCGGTTTAGCTGGAACCGGTGTTACCGGTTTTGATAACGCAGGATTGAACTTAGTTGGCGTTGGAATAAGCACAGTTGCTGGTGCCTCTGGTGCCTTACTTGCCATCGATGCTGCGCTTTCTGGCATCGGAGCCGTAAGAGCTGATTTAGGTGCATTAACAAACCGTTTCCAGTCGACTATTCGTAATTTGTCGAATATTTCTGAAAATGTGTCTGCAGCAAGATCTCAAATAAGAGACACTGACTTCGCTAAAGAGACGGCTGAGCTAACGCGTGCACAGATTATTCAACAAGCGAGCACAACTATCCTTGCCCAGGCTAATCAGCGTCCGCAGGCTGCGTTGAGTCTACTGCAGTAAAGATATGCATACAAATGACTGGGCTGCTTTGTTTGTTAAGCCCTAGCCAGTTATTTGTTAGATTTGCTATTAGAGTATTTGTTTTATTACAAAGTAAATGTGGCAAAATAATGCCCAAGCGGCAAATTATTGACATCAAGGGTAACGTTCATAACCATTTTTTATTTTAAAATGTTGTGAAGAAACATTACAAAGTGCAGGTTTACAGAAAATGTATAAACACAACCGAAATGAAAGTTTATAATAGTTGGAAAGCGTTGAGAGGCTCTCTATTGCCAAGGAAGGCAGCCGTAAGGCGAGCTTAGTGTCTCATCGAGAAGATTATGCTACCCTAAAACAGGATGCACATATTAATAAAATCATATTAATGAAATATAAGCGATGTGTAATTGATCACCGCTTATAAGTACTAGGTAAAATGCCGACTAGCAAGACTGAGAGTATAGAAGTTTAGGTTGAGAGGCCAGTAACTTGTTCTACAATCCTGCAAGCCGACGAAACTGCTTTGCTCCAACTCCTAACGTGAGCAAGTTGGTCGGGCCGCCTTATGGCTCGACCTTTTTTCCTTCCCAATAGTCGTTTCTCAAAACATATTGGTTTTCACATCGACATAATAATCTAAGCATTAACTGTGCCAATTAAGTTAAATTATTTCTAATTAATAACATTTCCCCAACTCCGATTATTGAGCTTCAAAGTCAAACTTAGATTGTTTGATTAAATTTTTGTTTGAATTGAGCAAATATTTTGAACGAAATAAAAGTACCGACAAACACTGGTGTTTTCGTCCAAAGAAAGTTGATGTCCCATTCTTGAGTGATAAGGCTAAACCCAGCCACAAGTATAAATATTCCACTAAATACGCCAAACAACGTTAAAACAATTGCCCATATCACCGACATTCGGAAGTACTTTTGTTTTGATACTGGAGCTGCTTTGGACACTTTAAAAGAATAAAAGCAAAGAGATAAATAACATAAGGTTGTGAACAAAATGAAGTATTGCAACGAAATTTGTATCCTTTTTATCTGAAAAATAGATTTTTGTAATGATTTAAAAATTAAAAACTTATTATTTATCATATGTTAATTAATTATTTTATTTTTTTTATCATACCAGCTAAAGGTTCTTATGTTCTTGCCGATAAGGTAGTTGAAGGGTAATTTAACGTTTTTTTGGTTTTATGTCGAACCAAGTAAACGAAGAGGCAGTTAACTTGGTCTAGTGAGCTAAGATAACTTGGAAATAGGTTCTAAAAAGAGGAGCGTACACTCTCTCTTTTAGTAAGAGGTATCGAACATGGATATATTAATCCCGCAAACTGGCAACAATGTTGCAAGTCAGTTCACAAAATCGCCAGAGTTGCCGGTTACTGAACGTGTACAAAAGGCCGAATTATCGGATGATATTAAGCCTGATAAGTCAAATTTGAAAGCGGAGCAGAATTTAGTCGAAGTATCGGCTGAAAATACTCAAGCAATCTCTCGCCAGGCCGATACAACACAACGAGAGGGAAGCGCTGCGGAAATTGAGCTGGCGCTTGGAGATATTAGTGAGTATCTGCAAAATACAAATACGCAACTTGCATTTTCAGTCGATGAAGCATCTGACAGATCGGTAGTGACGGTCACTGATGCGGAGTCAGGAGATGTAATACGGCAAATTCCTTCCGAGGAAGTACTAAAGTTTGCAGCACGAATAAATGAATTACAGTCTGAATTTGGCAGTAGCACAGGAAATCTACTGAGAGGACAGGCTTAAAAATGAGGTAAATTATGGGCATTTCATCGTTAGGGGTTGGTTCAGGGTTAGACCTCGAAGGTCTGGTATCGCAATTACTAGAAGCAGAGCGTGCGCCAAAAGCCGCTCGGCTAGATGCTCAAGACGAAAGAATTGAGTCCGAGATTTCAAGTCTCGGGCAAATCAAGTCAAAACTGTCGGACTTTAAAGATGCGGTTGATGATCTCCGCAAAGACCAATCTTTAACCGATCGTGAGCCCACCATACGTAATCCTTCAGAGGAAACTGAGCCGTTCACAGCGAAAGCTTCGAACAGCGCGCTTCCTGGTGAGTATGATATTACCGTAGAAAGATTGGCAAGCGGCACTCGGATTGAATCCGCAGCGGCGGTTAACGGCGGATTTGCTGATGCAAGCAGCGAAGTAACGGACACCGAAGGTTCGCTAACATTTAATATTGGCGGTACCGCAGATACGTTTTCGATTTTGGTAACGGCAGGTTCGACATTGGCCGAATTGCGAGAGCAAATTAATAATGCAGAAGACAATTTTGGTATTACCGCAAACATAATTAACACGGGTACGGCAGATGGCGGGGCAAAATTGGTAATTAGCTCCAAAATTACCGGCGAAGGCAATGATCTTGCCATTGTTAACGATAACAATCTTGCAGGGCTAAACCGAATATCAACCGTTGACGCTGCCGGCACGAGTTATTTAACCCCGACAGAAACGGCGCAAAACTCACAGGCGATTATCGACGGTATTACGGTACAAAGTGACAGCAACGAATTCAAAAATACGATTCAAAATGTGACGTTCACAGCCGAAACAGTGTCTGAAAAGAACGCGAATGACGAATTTCTGTCTTCAACTTTGGTTATTGGTTTTGATGAAGAAGGCCTTGAAGAGAAGATCAGAGGGTTCGTTGAAAGCTATAATTCACTGAATGATGAAATTCGCACTTTAACAAAATATGGTGAATCCGATCTCGAGGATGATGGAGCATTAGCTGGCGATTTTACCGTAAGAGGCATTCAAGCTGGTTTAGGTAATATTTTAAGCAGTGCTGTTACTGGATCTGCATTGGGCGGCTTGTTTCAACTTGGTATTGAGCTAACCAGTGAAGGTAAACTAGAGATTGGTAGTACTGACTTTGGTCTTGGAACCGGCGCTACTCGTTTAAGCGATGCGCTTGAAGACAATTTCGACGAAGTGTCAAAACTGTTCACTGCTGAGGATGGTATTGCTAGTAAATTGTTCGAGTTTATTGATCAATACACTAAATCAAGTGGCATTTTAAGCGATAGAGAAACAGCTGCAAAAGATCAGCGCGATCGGCTTTTAGATGACCGAAGCGCATTTGAATTACGATTAGTTAGTTTCGAACAAACATTACGTGGTCGATATTTGAACCTTGACCAAACGGTAGCAAGGTTGCAACAATCGAGCTCGGCTCTATTAGCAAGTTTGTTCTAGTGTTCTTCTTACAACGGCCATTGTTGTAAACAATTTTTCATAGCTGGGTTTTATAATTAACAGCTTTACTATTTTATTTGGAGACTAAACTGCATGGCGCTGAAAGGTATAAACGCATATAAAAAAGGCAGTCTGAAGCAAGATATTGCAATGGCCGATCCGCATCGCCTAACAACAATGCTTATGCAGGGGGCACTTGATCGCATGGCCTACGCAAAAGGATGTATGGAGCGTAAAGATTTGGCTGGAAAAGCAGAGCATATTTCCAAAGTCAGTGCTATTTTGATTAATCTCAGAGACACACTCGATTTAGAGGTTGGCGGTGAAGTAGCTCAAAATCTATATTCACTCTATGAATATATGGTGCAAAGGTTGTTGGACGCAAACGTACAAAATAACTTGCAGATAATGGATGAAGTGATTAGTCTACTATTACCAATAAAGACGGCTTGGACGAGTATTCCAGAAGATGCGAAACAAGAGGCTTACGAAGTTCAACGTCAAAAACGCCAATCAGTGTGATTAAAAAAGACTATTTATCCCATGCGCACACTCCTGATGAACTCAGCGCCATAAATCAATCTATTTGCGCAGTGCTTGAGATAGAACATGTTGACGATCAAGCGCTGCGTAAGTTTGTGACTCAGCGTGATGAGTTCATTCAGAGCCATCTCAAATCCCTAATTGAAGCTGAACGTAAACTGTTTGCTGAAGCTGAACTGCCCATAAATGAAAAACTCCATGCTGCTGTACAAGCCCTTTTTGCTGATTCACTTTCGGAGCTCAGTGGATTGGTTCGTGGTCTTAAAGCAGTAAAAAAATATAAGTGATTACGCCTAATTATGTTGAATGACATTCGTGTTCATATCCACCCAAATGAAGAAGTGCAGGAAGCAATTGAAGCGCGTTCTGCACCCTATATAGAAAAAACACACAAGCAAAACAGACTCGCCTTTTATAAGTATATTCCTAATTTAATCAATGAATTAGATTCAATAACTAGTAGTAATATTTCTATATTTTGTAATCAGGATGAAGAATATAATATTGTTGACTTTGGCTTGGGCCGAACGCTTTATGGGCAGAGTCCTCTCAATGAAATTAGCGAGCAATGTCAGCAAGCACCACAGCACTCTGCATACCTGGTTTTGTCAGATTCTTCATCGATTTCCCCTTCAGCAGTCCCTATTGCTAAGCAAGACTGGGAGAGTGATGAACTAGACGAGGTACTGCAAGCTCATCAAAGTAATGCCAAGTTTGTTGAAGTGAAAGGGAAGTCGGCTGATGTGCTCGTCATTTTGGGCTTAGGTTTAGGGCATCATATAGATTGGCTAGTTGAACACTGTGCAGCTAAGCACGTGATTATTTATGAGCCTGAAAAGCAATATTTTAAAAGCTCATGCATGGTAAAAGAATGGCGAAGTGTGTTAGAGAAAGTTACGCAAACGGGAACCAGTTTGTACTTTCAAATAGGCATGAACGGCGCAAACGTAGTCCAAGACCTTTGCGAACTATCAACACATTTTGATGTGAAAGACCTGATGGTTTTTCAACATTATTATGATCCAAGCTTTGACGCCGTTATGCATGCGTTTCGCACTAAATCTTGGCAAGAGCTAAAGACTTCTAATGCGCCTTTCTCCATCAACGATAAGTTCACTCAGTATACGCCGCACTGGTTGAACAGCCCAAATATTCATTCATTGTCACTTGTATCTACTGAGCAGTCTCGATTTCAAGCTAATTTAAGTGCTTTTTTAAAGTATTATCCTAATATTCATGAAGAGTTTGAAAACTATACTCCTCAAACGTGGCTTGTGCTTGAAAATGAAATCAATCAGGTTAATCTATTTAACCGTGATAATGGTGCTTGTTGGTATGGTAATCAGCCCGCCGAAGATGGCCATAATCATTATAAAAGTTTTGAGGAATATCCAAATAAAGACGGACTTATTCTTGGTTACAGTGGTGAAAAACTAAAACATTATTATCACTATCGATTAGTCAAACAAACCGAAAGATTACTGCAAAAAGCAGAAGATGAAGCCAGCTTTTTGCCAGACACAGTCAAGTCTCTGATTCTTTTTGGATTGGGAGCAGGCTATCAGCTAGAAAGTTTGTTTGAACATAAAGAAATCGAAAAACTGTTTATTTGTGAACCTAACAGAGATTTTTTCTATGCTTCTTTGTTCGCCATAGATTGGGCCGCAATACTAGATAAAGTCGACGAGTCGGGTGCTAATTTATATATTAATATTGGTGACGATGGCAGCCATTTATTTAGAGATTTGGTTGGGCAGTTTTATAATATTGGCCCTTATGTTCTTAGCCAAACTTTCTTTTATGAAGGCTACTACAATGCCTCTTTAAATGCGTCTATAGTGCAGTTGCGAGAGGAGCTGCAGGTAGTTATTGCAATGGGCGAGTATTTTGATCATGCCTGCTTTGCGATTGAGCATACAAAAGAAGCTTTACGAAAGGGTATTCCCTTTTTGCGCGCAGAACCAAGCCAATACCTCACCGCAGAACAACGAAAATTGCCTGTTATCTTTGTAGGTAATGGACCTTCCTTAGACTACAGCATTGAGACTATTCGTGAATTACACGGGCGAGCCATCGTTGTGTCTTGTGGAACATCATTGCAAGCATTACATCGTAATAATATTGTTCCGGACTTTCATGCCGAAATAGAACTCAACCGCGCAACTTACGATTGGGCATATCGTGTGGATGACCTTGAATTCCTCAAAAAAATTACTTTATTGAGTTGCAATGGCATTCACCCCGACACTTGTGACTTGTATAAAGACGTAAAAGTTGCGTTCAAAGCTGGCGAGTCAGCGACTGTTTCAGCGCTTAACGTTATTGGTGAAGATAAGGCTGAATCACTCAAATTTTCTTTTCCTACCTGCAGTAACTTCGCCATTAACTTATTTTTGAAACTAGGGTTTAATCAAATTTATTTCTTTGGTGTTGATATGGGCTTTGTCGACAACAAAAAACATCATTCATTGCAATCTGGCTATTATAATCAGCAGGGTAAAGAGCTTTACAAGTTCGCAGAAGAGAATAATACAGGGCTGTTAGTGCCGGGTAATTTTCGCTCTGTGGTCAGCACAAAATATGAATTTAAGCTAGCTAAAACTATTATAGAACAGGCTTTGGAAGCGCATAAAGTTGATTGTTATAACACCAGTGATGGTGCTCGAATAGATGGGGCATCTGCGCTCAATATTGACAATATTTTACTGCTGAGCACACCTGAACAAAAGCAAGATGTTTTACAAAACCTTCAATCTTGTTTCTGTACATTGCCGGCCGATGTGTTTGCCGATGATTTTGAAAAGAAATATGAAAGCCAGGTAGTCCTTGCGGAAATTGGCGAGTTACAAGATATATTAAAAACGACAATTAATGATCAAGACGATGTATTTAGTATTATTGAAAAGCAAAAACAGTTTCTATTCTATTCCTATGAAACAGGTAACTCTTTGTTTTTCTATTATTTTTATGGGACCATGAATTACGTAAATTCGGTGTTGAGTAAAGCGGCTATGCATCAGGATATCAACATTGCCGTAGATGTTGCGCAGCAAACTATCTCACTTTGGACTGACATGCTCGAAGACGTTAAATTATTACTATGCAATACCAACGAGTTGTTTGATACCTCATCTAGTTTTACAGTAATACGTGAGAGACTGGTACTTAGCAAACAGGATACTCAGCAAATATCGGTAAACACGTTTGAACCTCATTTGAGCGACTTGATAAGTCAAAATTTAAATACACTTGCTAGTATTTATCCGATTGCTTATTCGGTCAACACACTTAAGCAAAGCACAAACGAGCATTCGACAACTGCAGCAGAGCCTCAAAACTCATCAAATGAAACGATAATAAAGGCGCAGTCGGCTATATTTTGTATTCAAAATAAGCAGGACTGGCAACAATTGAACTCATGCCTTGAGAAACGAAATAAGCATGCGCAACAGCATAACTACGCTGGCAATATACTCGTTTGTTTGATGGGAGAGTACGAATCAAATTGGTTTGAGCAAGTTTTATCCTACACGTATTTGGTCGTTTCATTTCAGGTTTTACCTGATGTTTTAGAAACTAGCAGCGCAGCAGATTATAAACAGGGATTAGTTCCTTTTTCACCTTTAAATCTGCATCTTGAATCAGCTTTAAAACATCTTAACGACACGAGCGATTATTCTATTTTTATAGAAAAGCTTGAATTTTCTGATGTTGGCTTGAAAAATGCAGACAATAATTATGCGGCTTCTGAAACGGCGAAAGCTGAAACCCTATCGGATGTTCAAAACGACATTCTTGCATCCGTTGCATCTTCCAATGAAGATGCTACTAATAAAAGCGATGTGAAGCCATCCTCGTCTAAAGTTTCATTAGAGGATGAATCAGAGGCGCATAAATATATTGAGCGTAATATTGTAGAGCGTATCTCTGCAAAAACGTTTATCGATTATAAGACGTATATTGGAATACCGCGAAATGCGTCACAACTAAGTGCTAATGCAACTATTTGTGACTCTGCTAATTCTAGGGGCCTTAAAATTAATAGGCAATTTGAGGCAATAGAGGTATTCCAAATGTGGCAAAAACAGAGCGCTGTAGAATCTAATATTGATATCTACCTAAAGGCAAAATAACAATGTTTGATAACAAAACTATATTAATAACGGGCGGAACGGGTTCTTTCGGTCATCGGTATGTATCGCATATTTTAGCAAGCTACAAACCTAAAAAAGTGATTATTTACAGTCGAGATGAACTCAAGCAATATGAAATGCAGCAACTATTTTCTGACCCTTGTATGCGTTATTTTATTGGCGATGTTCGCGATGCGAGCCGTTTGCTCACTGCTATGCGAGGTGTTGACTATGTTATTCATGCTGCAGCCTTGAAGCAAGTTCCCGCAGCAGAATACAATCCAAACGAATGCATTAAAACTAATATCAATGGTGCGCAAAACGTTATTGAAGCATGTATTGAAGCGAAGGTACATCGCGTCATTGCCTTGTCTACTGACAAAGCGGCTAACCCTGTGAATTTGTATGGCGCCACAAAATTGGCGTCTGATAAACTATTTGTAGCCGCAAATAATATAGCCGGCGCTGATGGTCCAAGATTTGCGGTCGTAAGATATGGCAATGTTGTTGCGTCCAGAGGCTCAGTTGTGCCGTTTTATCGTAATTTACTAGCGCAGGGTAAAACAATCCTACCAGTAACGCATCAAGAAATGACGAGATTTTGGATTACCTTAGATGAAGGCGTCAAATTCGTGCTTACTAATTTTGAACGAATGCAGGGCGGAGAGATTTTTGTTCCCAAAATACCTTCCGTTCACATACTAGATTTAGTCGAAGCAATGAGTGGGACCAGAGAACATGAGCTAATTGGTATTAGGCCTGGCGAAAAATTACATGAAGTAATGGTGCCTGAAGAAATGGCCCATCACTCCTTAGAATTTGAAGATCACTTTGTTATTACGCCTTCAATTACATTTTTTGATAAGACCATTGATTACTCGAAAAATAAATTGGGTGAAACTGGTAACAAGGTAAGTGAAAAGTTTGAGTATCATTCGGGTACAAATCAACATTTTCTTAGCGTAGATGACTTAAAAGAGATGGACAAACAAACCTTATGATCCCGTATGGTAAACACGACATAAGCGGTGACGACATCGACGCAGTTGTTGACGTGTTGGAAAACCATTTTTTAACTCAGGGAAGTAAAGTTCCTGAGTTTGAAAAAGCCCTTTGTGATTATACAAATGCGCATTTTTGTACGGCAGTAAATAGTGCGACTTCAGGACTGCATGTTGCTTGTTTAGCAGCTGGAGTGACTCAAGGTGATATTGTTTGGACGACTCCAAATTCATTTGTAGCGTCTGCAAACTGTGCGCTTTATTGTTCTGCTCAGGTTGATTTTGTGGACATGGATGAGCAAACACGCAACATCGATATTACAAAACTAGGCGCAAAGCTAAGGGATGCAAAACAAGCAGGTCTATTGCCCAAGGCACTCGTTATTGTCCATTTCGCCGGTTTCAGTTGTGATATGCAAGCAATTGCCGATTTACTCAGCGGTCTGGACATTGTGTTAATTGAAGATGCCGCGCATGGTTTAGGTGGCTCATACAATGGCCTTAAAATTGGTAGCTGTGAATACTCTGATATGGCCGTGTTAAGCTTCCACCCAGTAAAATCTATAACCACTGCTGAAGGTGGAGCGGTGTTAACAAATAACTCTGAATTAGCCAAAAAAATCCTATTGTTTGCAAAGCATGGTGTTACGCGCGATCACGCTTTGTTTGACACTGATGCAACGGAACCATCGTTAGCTGGCGATTGGTATTACCAACAGCTCACATTAGGCTACAATTATAGATTAAGTGATATGCAAGCTGCATTAGGTATATCGCAGTTAAAAAGATTAGATGACTTTGTTGTGGCTAGGCAACAAAAAGCGAATTTTTATTTTCAGGCACTTGCCAATTTGCCGCTTATTTTACCTCTCAAAACAAGTATCGATAATCAAAGTGCCTGGCATATATTCGTTGTCGAGCTAAAAGTCACCGATGATGCTTCTAATCCAGGGCAAACAAGAAAAGCTATTTATAGGAAGTTAGTAGAAAAAGGGATTGGCGTAAACGTGCATTATCTGCCTATTCATTTGCACCCGTTCTATCAGAATTTAGGTTTTGAGTATGGCGACTTTCCATGTTCAGAAAATTATTATCATCGCGCAATTACACTCCCCTTGTATCCGAGTCTTACGCAGCAACAGCAGCAAACGGTGGTTGATGCTTTGACAGAGATATTAGTATGAACGTTGCTATTATTCCAGCGCGTGGTGGCAGCAAACGTATCCCCAAAAAAAACATTAAAGAGTTCGCAGGGCAGCCACTCATTGCTTACTCAATAGAGGTGGCAAAGAGAGCAGGGGTTTTTGACCATATTATTGTTTCAACTGACGATCCTGTTATTGCAGATATCGCTAGAGAGTATGGAGCTGAAGTGCCGTTTGTGCGGCCCGATTCTTTATCTGATGATATGACGGGTACGCGAGATGTTACTAATCATGCCATTGAATGGGTAATACAAAATAAGGGTGCGCCTGAGT